>NZ_DAMAPU010000028.1:0-3050 GCF_032071645.1 Superficieibacter sp. | reverse complement strand
CGCCAATGCAGGGCACAGAGCAGTCAGACGGTACCTGGCTTGTCGCTGACGCTGCAGGCAATGAATATGTCATCACTGCAGTGGATCAGACCACCGGTAAAACCGACGGCTATATCGCCGCGCATAAAGATGCCAGTGGCGCTATCGATTACCGTGGTAAGTGGCAATTTGACGAGCAGGGCAACAAGGTCCAGTTATCGACTTACGAAACCATGGATGGCCTGACCGTGTCCGGCGGCGAAGTAAAAGAGTTCGCCAACAAAGGCAAAACGTCAGCGGTCTATGAAAATACCGGTGAAACCAACATCCAAAACGCTCCGAATACGTCCCTGGAGGAGATGTTCATTACGATTAAGGCGGAAACCACTTACCTGATGAGCGGCGACGCCAATCTGGCCTTCGATGACGATTATGATGCCAGCAATTTTTACCTTGATGGCGAAAATGCCCGCGTGGTGGTGGGTAAAAACAGCACGCTAACCCTCAGCAATGTTGACGGTGATATTACAGCCAGACCTGGTTTACACGTTGCCTACACGCAAAACGGCCAGGGCTATTTTGATAACTATGGCACTATGCTGTTCAGTAACTATACTGAGGATATGAACAATAATGTTATCTATTTTACTGATGGATCCATTAACGCTAGAGTAAAGGCCGGACAACTGGATTTTACTAACCACAGCGGCGCGACGGTGAACCTGACCAATACCCTCGGTCCCAGCGAAGCCTATAAGAAAAATGCGGTGTATCTCTATTCGGGTTCAGGGAATTTCACCAACGACGGCATTATTACCGCCACCGGCGATAACATCACCATCGCCAGGGAAGACGCCATCTACTCCGGTAATACGCCGGGGACTCTGACCAATAATGGCACCATCACCATTAACGGCAATAACTCCACGGTATTTGAAGACTATGCCGGCACAACTTCAGTAAATAACGGCACCATTAATCTGGGTCTGGAGCAGGAAGCCTCGAAGAACGGTACAGGCATGACCGCTTTTAAAGTATCGGGCCCCAACAGTGTTGCCATTAACGGCAGTACGGGCGTGGTGAACGTCTATGCCAATGACTCCGCCGTCTTTGATCGTTCTGGCGGCGCAATTAACGTCCCCACCACATTAATCAACTACGGTACATACTATATTGCACCAGGCGTCACCGGCTCCAGTCTGGTACGCGGCGAAGATGACAGCGTGGTGCAGAACACCGTGCAGGGCTACACCGTCGGCACCCGCGCCAACGGCAGCTACGGCACCTACTCTGCCGACAGCTACACCATTGAAGAGGCGAAGGTCAATACCGGCTTTGCGCTGGGCACCAGCGCGCAAAGCGTCACGATGGATAACGTCTTCACCGGCCAGGATATTCAGGGGGAAGAGAATATCACCTCCAGCAGCGCCGTGTGGAACGCCAGCGCCAGCAAGGACAGCAGCGGCAATGTGGATGTGACCATGACCAAAAACGCCTACACCGACGTCGTCACCGACAGCGGGGTCAGCGACATGGCGCAGGCGCTTGACGCGGGCTACACCAACAACGCGCTGTACAACAGCCTCAACCTGGAAACCGCCGCGCAGGTCACTGACGCCATGCGCCAGCTCTCCGGCATGAAAGCCGTGACGGCCGGCCGTGAGTCACGCGTGCTCAGCAACCGCTTCAACATGCTGCACAACAGCGAAGTGAAAACCGAAAGCGGCCTCGGCTTTAACGTCATCGCGCAGAACGACAGCCGCGCCGAACTGGGCAACGACGCCCGCTTCGACATGCTCTCGCTCAGCCAGCGCTTTGACCTGACCCCGGCACAGAACCTGAATCTGCAGTACGGTATGGCGCGTATCACCAACGGCAAGGCCAAAGACGCAGGGGACAACGGTCTGACCGGCGGCTTCAGCCAGTTCTTCGGTATGCAGCATGACATGCAGTTTGCCGATGATGTGGTGCTGAGCAACAGCCTGCGTTACGACTTCCAGCAGCTGCAGAGCGACCGTCTGGTCAACTACGGCGCGGTCAATACCGCCGGCAGCTCCGACTCCGTTCAGCAGTATCTGGAGTGGCGCTCTCAGTTCAGCAAATCGTTCAGCCTGAGCGACGAACTGAGCATCGCACCGCTGGCAGGCGTTAAATTCCGCCACAGCAGTGACAACGGTATGAACGAAACCGGCGCCGGTGATTTCAACCTGCAGATGAGCAGCGGTTCGAAAACGGCAGTGGATGCCACCGTTGGTATGAAGCTGGACTATAAAGGCAGCAACGGCTGGGCGGTTAACGCGATGGTCGAGGGCAGCCCGAATCTCAGCTTTAACCAGAGCCAGCGTAACGGCGAACTGCAGGGGGCGGCTGGTCAGCGCTTTAATATTGACAGCGGTGAACAGGGCGGCGGAATTAACAGCCTTGCCTCCGTCGGCGTCAGCTACATGCAGAAAACCAGCCAGCTGCGCGCGGAAGCCTTCAGCTGGCGTGAAGACGGTATCAGCGACAAAGGTCTGATGTTTAATTACGGCTATCAGTTCTGATAATCCGCTTTAACTCATCGTACACAAGGCAGGGTTTTCCCTGCCTCTAACGTGTTACGTTAACAAAACGCAAGTATAGCCGTTACGTTAGTAAAAATGCGCAGGATAATATATATCCAACCAACTGCTTTAATTCATCTGAATAAAGCAGACCTGGTGACTAATTAAAGATAAAAGGATTTTTTATGAAGTATAAATTAATAAGCATGGGCGTAGCGATGGCGCTCTCAGCTAATTATGCACATGCCGCGACTCCACTGAATATTAACACCACCTGCCCGAAGGATATCAGCAAACTAACGCCCGAGCAGAAGAAGAAACTGCCCGCCAGTTGCCTGACGGACAATGGTTTAAGTAATAAAGTGATATGGGGCAGCGTCGCGGGCGTCGCTGCCGTGGCGGGTATCGCTATTGCGGCCAGCGGCGGTGGTGGCGGCGGCGGCGGCGATCACACCCCGAAGACGCCTGATACACCTGATACCCCGGATACGCCTGATACCCCGGATACGCCTGTTATCCCGGATACGC
>NZ_DAMAPU010000027.1:0-7791 GCF_032071645.1 Superficieibacter sp. | reverse complement strand
GTGGTGACGTCCGACAACAATTTCCGCCTCTTCTCGTCCGGGGCTGTCGTCACGTCCGGTGACGGTTTTCTCCCTCTCCCTTGAGGGAGAGGGCCGGGGTGAGGGGGAGCGTTTATCCTCCTTCCTCCGCGTTAACGCCCTCTCCCCCAGGAGAGGGAACAGCCCGCGTTCGTGGTGACGTCTGCTAACTCGTACAATCACTATGCTAAATAAAAAGATCCGCATAGTGTTGTTCCAGAAACGCCCGCAATCTCTCTCCGTCCATTCCCTGAATCTGCTCCACAAACGCCCCCACGGGAATTTTCTTGCGCGCGCGGGAGAGTCCGCACTGGCGCAGCAGCGTAATATCGTCCTGCGTCAGGTGAAAATTCACCTTCACATAGTCCAGATGGTGATATTTAAGGTAGCTGGAGATCTTATTGGTAAAGGTAATGAGCAGATCGAAAGGCTGCTGTTTTAGCCGTTCGATCTCATTAATATTCACGCACTCCGGGATCTCAATATGGAACCAGGAGCGCAGCACCTCTTTGAAATAACCCACCTTACTTTCAGAAGAGTTGGTGACGATGATCACCCGCTTTCTTCGTTCGCTCAATACCCGGTTTCGCAGTTCAAATTTTTTAACGATCAGCACCAGCGTTGCCAGATGCGCGGCGGAAAACCGAATCTGCCAGCGCTGTTCGATACTGCCCAGCGCGTGCTGCGTATGCTGCCAGAGCGTGGAATAGTGCGCCTGCACGTCGTGCAGTTTTTTATCGTCAAACCACAGGTTAAATTTATTCTGCACGATAGCGGCGTGCAAAAAGGCGTAAACCTCAGTAAACCAGCGCTGGCGGTCGTGAAGAGTCGCCGCCAGATGCTGCTCCACCTGCTGGCAAAAACCGTTGACCTCATGCGCCAGCGCCGGATCGTAAAGCGTGGCCGGACGGCGGGTAAAGGATAGCGAGGCCAGCACCAGATCCAGAAAAGCGTTCTCCTGCGGATCGTCCAGTAACCTGTGCGCAAAGGTGCTGATAAATCCGGCCGCCGTGGTGTTCTCAATGCGCCAGCCACGCGCGATGCGCTGTAGTGTCAGACTCATATACACCAGAAAATACTTTTTGCCGTTATAGCTCAGCGCAAACGCCGGGCAAATGCGTGTCTCATACAGCCATGCCGCCTGCACCGTGTGCGTAGCGCAGGCGGTTAAGAACTGTTCAGCAATAGAGCGGTTGGCCGGTTCGCTTGCCTGATGAGCAATCAGGCGATTATTTTCGTCCACCTCCACCGTTTTCAGAATGGTCATACAGGCCGCTACGCGCAGCTGAAACTCATCTCCCGTGAGCTGTGAACCTCTGCGCGGCACGCCGATCAGCGCCAGCCCGCGCTGGCGTAAAAAAAGCGCCATTACCGGGTTGTCATTTTTTAGCGTGCCGGGACTGACGAAAAACCTGCGGTAATATTCGCTCTTGTTAACCACATCGTTCAGGCTCAGGGCGACGAACAAATCGCGTACCCGCTCATCCGGCGCGGTCAGATAGCGATTGAAGCGCACCTGCTGCAAAAAATTCACGTAATCAGCGTAGCCCATGCGCGTGACCAGGAAATGGTTATCCTGGTGAAGCTGAAGGTCTGCGGGTAATAGCTCGTTAAGCTCTTTCATGGTGCGCTTCAGCGTTGAAAGCGTCTTGCCAAAGCGCCGCGTCGCCTCGTCCACCGGCAGCGGGCTGTGATCCTGAAGGTACTTGAGAAAGGTCAAATCAAAGCTATTCATGAAGGCGCGCGCCGGGTCAGGGGATGCCGTTAGCATACCGTAAAACCTGATTCCCGCCGTGACGAGGTCAGGCAAAGCGGCGATGAGTACGAAGATCAAATATTTCTGCCACGGTTTTGTCGTGCTGGTCAGCCGGATCGAAGGCGTCATCACAAAACCTTATCACTCTCTCCGTTTTACCTTAAGCCCTGCCAGGTATTGCCACTTTTAGCTGGCGTTTTTGTAGCCGTTTCCTTTGACATTCATCACGTTTATTTAGCTTTTCATCTGCATTCAGCGAAATTATGTGCGACAGATCACTCCCGCCTCTCGCCTTTCCACTTCGAAGTGGAAAACAACTCGCTACAAACCTTTCACATGGCACGTTAGTTTTAACCCAGACGCAACAAACGGGGTCAGAAGAGTGAATAACGGAGTCGCCATTACCGATGTCGGGAGTCAGACCGAAGAACTTGCAACTCGCATGTTGCACCAGGTGTACAGCCTGCTGAAAGGTCACGACATCATCCCGAACGCCGTCCAGGAGCAAATGCTGACGTCACATGTCCGCGCGATGGCACACCGGTCAATCACCGGAGAGCCGCTGCCCGACGTGGAAGCCAGTCTGTTTGAAGAGATTTCAGAAGAATCAATGATGCTGGCCCGCGAAGTGGTCGCGGCGTTTGGCAATCTGCCTGAAGAAGAGGCCTGGCTGCTGTCGGTTCACTTCGAAGTCGCAAAAGAAAACCTGTAAGGAGCAAAAGATGGAACAGATTACCGTAGTCATTGGCGACCGTCTGGGCAAAGGCCAGAAAGTAGCGGCAGGCGTTGAAAAAGCGGGCGGACGCGCGGTGGTCGTGCCGGGCGTGGCAGCGGATATGAAGCTGGGTGACGTCATGAAAGCCGAAAACGCCACCTTTGGTATTTCATTCTGCGGCAGCGGCGGTGCGGGTGCCATTACCGCGCAGAATAAGTACGGTTACAAAGCGAAATACGGAATGCGCTCGGTAGACGAGGGCGTCACCGCCATCAACGAAGGCTGCAACGTGCTGGGCTTCGGCTTTATGGATAAAGAAGAGCTGGGCGAGCGGCTGGTACTGGCGTGGCAGAAGAAGCACGGCGCTTAAACATGAAAGAGCAATTCACCACCACGGTGAGAGTGTCGGGCAAAGGTGAGGCCAAATCACGCGCCTTTGCCGATGCCCTGAACCACGTTCAGGCGACGGTCATGAAAGCCTCGCCGCATATTTTACTGCGTATTGAGCCACAGGATGTGCAGGTCGTTCATGCGCGTGAAACGGTGCGCAAAGAAGCATTTTTGTTCTTCTTTTTGCGCCGGGAAAGACGCACGTACAGCGTGGAGCTGGACGTCACCGTCAACGTGACCGCTATCGATCTTGATAAGGTCGATTTCGTCACGCAACGCTGATCCTCACTAAAAGGGCGGAACAATGTTCCTGATAATATTAATAAAATCGCTCATCATCGGCGGCCTGGTTGGCGTCGGCGTTGGAGCCGGGGCTGCACGCATGTTTCACGCGCCGACCACTCAGGGGATGGGCGCGTTTCGTACGTTGGGCGAGCTGAACTCCTGTGAAGGCGATCCGGCATCGCATTTCTCCTTCGGGCTGGGCTTCTTCTTTAACGCCTGGGCCTCGTCGGTGGCAGCGGGATCGTTCACCCAGGACGTCGATCACCGCATTATCCCTAACTGGGGTGCGGCGGCGCTGATGATCAAAAACCGCAACGTCGGCGAGACGCTGCACGATCCGAAAAAAATGGCGATTGCCTGCGGGATCATCGGCACCATCGTCGTCACCTTCCTTAACCTCACCGCCTCCTCCGTGCCGGAAGCGCTCCAGGTCACTGCCGTTAAGGTGCTGGTCCCGGCGGCGAACCTGCTGGTGAATACCGTGATGCCGGTGATCTTCTGGCTGGCAGCGATCGACGCGGGCAAAAAATCCGGCTTCTGGGCCACCATTTTTGGCGGCGCGGCGCAGTTGATCATGGGCAACGCCGTACCGGGTCTGGTGCTGGGCATCCTGATCGGTAAAGGCGTGGAAGAGAGCGGCTGGAACCGCGTCACGAAAGTGATGATGGTTGCGATTGTTGCCCTGTTCGTTCTTAGCGCCTTCTTCCGTGGCTTCGACATGAAGATGATCGAATCCTTCCACCTGACCGTGCCGAACTGGCTCGATCTGATCCACAACTCGCTGAGCGGCAAATAACGGAGGCCACAATGGAACAGAATAAAGGTTTTTGGTATGCCGACTGGTCGTTCCCGATCTTTGTCGGGCTGCTCTCTTCCGGCGTGTTTGCCGGGACGCACATGTACTATCTGTACGGCATCGGCGCGTTTAACGAAGTGGCGTTTGTCTCCATGCTGCGTGCGGGGATTGATACCGGGGCTTACGGCGCGGTCGCGGCGTTTGGCGCGAGCTTCCTGTTTGCCCGCATCATTGAAGGCTCGCTGGTCGGCATTCTCGATATCGGCGGGGCGATCCAGACCGGCGTCGGGCTGGGCGTTCCGGCGCTGCTGCTCGGCGCGGGATTTGCGTTTCCCGTAGAGAACTTTATTGCTTCGCTGATCACCGGGCTGGTGATTGGCCTGGCGATTGGCTACCTCATCATTCTGGCGCGTAAGTTCACCATCAATCAGAGCGACTCCACCTACGGGGCGGACGTGATGATGGGCGCGGGCAACGCCTCCGGGCGCTTCCTCGGCCCGCTGATCATCCTAAGCGCGATGGCCGCGTCGATTCCTATCGGCATCGGTTCACTGGTTGGCGCACTGCTGTTTTACATCTGGCAGAAGCCGATCACCGGCGGCGCGATCCTCGGCGCGATGATCCTCGGTTCGATTTTCCCCGTCGCTATCAGTTAATCCATGCGGGCGCGGCTGCGCCCGCCTCTACAGGAGAGAGCTATGTTCGATTTACTCCTGCGCCGTGCGCGTCTGGCTGACGATACCGTAACCGATATCGCCGTGCGGGACGGCAAAATTGCGGCGCTGGGCGACATTCAGGGTCCGGCGGAACGCGAAGTCGATCTCCACGGGGAGTATTACGTCAGCGCAGGCTGGATAGACTCCCACGTTCACTGTTACGCCAAATCACCGATTTATCATGACCAGCCGGACAGCATCGGTATTGCGACCGGCGTCACCACCGTGGTGGATGCGGGCAGCACCGGCGCGGACGACGTTGACGATTTTTATACCCTGACCCGCCAGGCGACGACGGAAGTCTATGCGCTGCTCAATATCTCCCGCGTGGGCCTGATCGCGCAAAACGAACTGGCAAACATGGCGAATATCGACCATGACGCGGTGCGTGCGGCGGTGAAGCGCTACCCGGATTTTATTGTCGGCCTGAAAGCGCGGATGAGCAGCAGCGTGGTGGGCGACAACGGCATTGCGCCGCTTGAGCACGCCAAAGCGATGCAGCGGGAGAACGGCGATTTACCGCTGATGGTGCATATTGGCAACAATCCGCCGGATCTTGACGACATTGCCGAACGCCTGACCGCAGGCGACATCATCACCCACTGCTACAACGGCAAGCCGAACCGTATTCTGACGCCTGCGGGGGAACTACGCGCGTCCGTCACCCGCGCCATCCAGCGTGGCGTGCGGCTTGACGTCGGCCACGGCACCGCCAGCCTGAGTTTTGCCGTGGCGGAGCGCGCCATCCGCATGGGCATTCTGCCGCACACCATCAGTTCTGATATTTACTGCCGCAACCGCATCAACGGGCCGGTCTATTCACTGGCGAACGTGATGGCGAAATTTCTCGCCCTCGGCATGTCGCTGCCGCAGGTGATCGAATGCGTCACCAGCCACGCCGCCGAAGGGCTGCGCCTGAAAACCAAAGGGCGACTGGCGAACGGCTACGATGCCGACCTGACTATTTTCACCCTGCGCCGCCAGCCGACCGTGCTGGTGGATGCCGAAAACGACAGCTTACAGGCTGACCGATTACTGGTTCCGCTCGCCGCCGTGCGCGCGGGCACGCTTTATCCGACCGAACAAGGGAGTGCGGAAGATGCCTTCAATCTATGAAAAATACAATTTAAAACAGGTGATTAACACCTCCGGGCGGATGACCGCGCTCGGTGTCTCCACCCCGCGCCCGGAAGTGGTGCAGGCGGCGATGGACGGCATGGATCACTATTTTGAAATGAAAGATCTGGTCAACAAAACCGGCGATTACATCGCCCGGTTGCTCGACGTTGAAGGCGCAACGGTGGTGTCCTGCGCCTCGGCGGGGATTGCGCAATCCATCGCCGCCGTGCTGGTTCGGGACAGCGACTGGCTGCTGGAAAACCTGCACGTTACGCCGATTGAGAACAATGAAATCGTGCTGCCGAAGGGCCACAACGTCAACTTTGGCGCACCGGTCGGCACGATGGTCGCGCTGGGTGGCGGCAAAGTCGTGGAGGCGGGCTACGCCAACGAATGCTCCGCTGAACATCTGGCCGCCGCCATCACCCCGCGCACCGCCGCGATCCTGTACATCAAATCGCACCACTGCGTGCAAAAAAGTATGCTCAGCGTGGAGCAGGCGGCGGTGGTCGCGCGTAAGCATAACGTGCCGCTGATTGTCGATGCAGCGGCGGAAGAAGATCTGCACGTTTACTATCGCTCCGGCGCGGACCTGGTGATTTACAGCGGCGCAAAAGCGATTGAAGGGCCGACCAGCGGGCTGGTGATCGGCAAAACGCAGTACGTCGAATGGGTGAAGCGCCAGACGGCGGGCATTGGTCGGGCGATGAAAGTCGGCAAAGAGGGCATCCTCGGCCTGACCTGCGCCATTGAGCATTACCTTACCGCCGAGAAAGAGAGCGGGGCGGAGATGGTCGAAAAAATGACCCCGTTCATTGATGCGCTGAATACGCTTAACGGTGTTACCGCCCGCGTGGTGTGGGACAGCGCCGGGCGCGACATCGCCCGCGCGGAGATAAAATTTGACGAAGCGACGACCGGCGTTGCCACCGGCGAACTGGTCGCCGCGCTGAAACAGGGCGAGTACGCCATCTACTTCCGTGGCTATAAAGCCAACGAAGGCATTATCGAAGCCGACGTGCGCAGCGTCGACCGCGCGCAGCTCGACATCGTCGCGCGCCGCATTGCTGAAGTGATTAATCAGGAGAAAACCGCATGAAACTGACCCCTAACTTTTACCGCGACCGCGTATGCCTGAACGTGCTGGCCGGATCGAAAGCCAACGCCAGCGCCATTTATGCGGCGGCGGAAGGTCATGTGCTGGTCGGCGTGCTCTCCAAAAATTACCCGGACGTGGCAAGTGCGGTGGCGGACATGCGCGAATATGCCGCGCTGATTGATAACGCGCTTTCGGTGGGGTTGGGCGCGGGCGATCCGAACCAGTCGGCGATGGTGAGCGCGATCTCCCGCGACGTTCAGCCGCAGCACGTTAACCAGGTCTTTACCGGCGTGGCCACCAGCCGCGCGCTGCTGGGACAGAACGACACGGTGGTCAACGGCCTGGTCTCACCGACCGGCACGCCGGGGTTAGTGAAAATCTCCACCGGACCGCTGAGCAGCACCGCCCCGGACGGCATCGTGCCGGTAGACACCGCCATTGCTCTGCTGAAAGATTTCGGCGGCAGCTCAGTCAAATACTTCCCGATGGGCGGCCTGCAATGCCGTGACGAGTACATCGCCGTCGCGGAAGCCTGCGCCCGCCACGATTTCTGGCTGGAGCCAACCGGCGGCATCGATCTGGATAACTTCGGCGAGATTTTGCAGATTGCGCTGGACGCAGGCGTGAGCAAAATCATTCCTCACATTTATAGTTCGATTATTGATAAGGTGAGTGGCGACACCCGTCCGGAAGATGTCCGCCAGTTGCTGGAAGTGACGAAGACGCTGGTGGGGTGAGGAAGGAAAGCGGTGTCGGACGTCAGCACGGACCTGGATAGGGGAGATTGTTGTTGGACGTCACCACGAGCGCGGATGGGGGAGAGGGAGAAAACCGGACGTCATCACGAGCGCGGACAGTTCCCTCTCCTGGGGGAGAGGGTTAGGGAGAGGGCGTTTA
>NZ_DAMAPU010000026.1:0-33747 GCF_032071645.1 Superficieibacter sp. | reverse complement strand
CCAGGCATCAGATAAAGCAGAAGCCCGTCCGCAAGGACGGGCTTTTTGCGTTTCTGCCCGTCTGATAAGTACAACCCAGATAATCCCCACCTGAACCCTGCGCGATGAACTATCCTTTAACTGCTATTCCGGCAGGGAGGATAAAAATTGGCTATAAAACCCTTTGATTACCAGCAGGATTTTTCCACCATCGACTTTCGCCAGCACCCTGAACGCTATCAGGTAGGGCGGGGTGAACAGGGTGTGTTGCTGGTCGAACCCTATAAAAGCGAAATTCTCCCCTTCTGGCGCTATAAAGATGCCGAATCGGCAACAAAATCGGCTGAAAAAATCTACAAACTGTTCGAGGCCTATCGTGCTCAGAATGATTTTGTCGGCATGGATATGGCTCGCAAATTTATCCAGATGGGTTACACCCGCGCTCGTCGCTATGCCAACTACAAGGGCGGTAAAAAATACGCTCAGGACGGCAATCTAAACCCGCGCGGCAACGATCCGACCAAAGCGGCTGCTGCCACCGTCTTCAAAGGATGGTGGGATAAAATCCGGGCGGATGATGACTACCTGCAACGCAAACGACACCATCAGGCTAAATGGGGATAACAACATTAGCCGACGAATAATTAACACTTTATTTACTTTTGTAGCGCGCGTAATCTGGCTGCCTGAAAGAAAAGGCTGAACAGCCAAATAACAAGGAGGAATAACATGCCTGAAACCGCCCCTCGTCCCGTAAAAAATGCCGCTGATGCCCCGGAAGTACGCCGCCGCGTATGGGCAATTGTTGGCGCATCGTCCGGTAATCTGGTCGAATGGTTTGATTTCTATGTCTACTCCTTCTGCTCGCTCTATTTTGCCCATATTTTCTTTCCTTCCGGCAATACCACGACCCAGCTGCTACAAACGGCGGGCATATTTGCTGCCGGGTTCTTAATGCGTCCCATCGGCGGCTGGTTATTCGGACGTATCGCTGACCGTCGCGGGCGCAAAAAATCGATGCTGATTTCCGTCTGTATGATGTGTTTTGGCTCACTGGTGATTGCCTGTCTGCCGGGCTACGATACTATCGGCACCTGGGCACCCGCGCTGCTGTTGATCGCCAGGCTTTTTCAGGGACTGTCGGTTGGCGGAGAATATGGCACCAGCGCGACTTATATGAGTGAGGTCGCCCTTGAAGGACGTAAGGGGTTCTTTGCCTCTTTTCAGTATGTCACGCTCATCGGCGGGCAGTTGCTGGCGCTGCTGGTTGTGGTGATTTTGCAGCAGGTGCTGGATGACGCAGAACTCCGCGCCTGGGGCTGGCGAATTCCATTTGCCCTCGGTGCAGTGCTGGCCGTAGTCGCGCTCTGGTTGCGACGTCAGCTTGATGAAACCTCGAAACAGGAGGTTCGGGCGTTGAAAGAGGCCGGCTCTTTTAAAGGATTATGGCGCAACCGCAGAGCCTTTATCATGGTGCTGGGCTTTACGGCGGGCGGCTCGCTGGCATTCTATACCTTTACGACCTATATGCAGAAATACCTGGTCAATACGGCAGGTATGAATGCGAATACATCCAGCGCCATTATGACCGCCGCATTATTCGTGTTTATGCTCCTTCAGCCGCTAATCGGTGCGCTTTCCGATAAAATTGGCCGTCGGGCGTCAATGCTCTGTTTCGGCGGCTTGACCACTCTTCTGACCGTGCCGATACTCACCGCGCTGCAAAATGTTACGTCGCCCTATACTGCCTTTGCAATGGTGATGTGCGCGTTAATTATCGTCAGCTTTTACACCTCTATCAGCGGCATTCTGAAGGCCGAAATGTTTCCGGCACAGGTGCGTGCGCTGGGGGTAGGGCTGTCCTATGCTGTCGCCAACGCTCTGTTTGGCGGATCGGCGGAATACGTCGCGCTATCGCTGAAATCTATTGGGGCTGAGACCGCGTTCTTCTGGTACGTAACGGCGCTGGGAGCCGTCGCTTTTGTGGTTTCGTTGATGCTACACAAAAAAGGAAAAGGTCTGCGCCTCTAGTGCTGCGCCAGTTGCCACACGCTGTAACCGGTGGTGGCACCAGCGACGTCCCACGCAAAGTCCTTCCAGCTCCAGCCGCTTCCTTCGGGGCGGCTGTCCCACAGCTCTTTTGAAGCTCCCAGGCTTAAAGAAAACATGACCCCGATAGCCGCGCTGCGATCGCGGCTGATGCCCTGCTGTTGAGCCACTTCGTTCCCTGCAGCCGAAAGCAGAGCGGAGGCGATAAAATGCTGGGCCTTATCTTGCCCGCTCCAGCCATCGTTCGCCATATGACTACAGCAGCCAGTGAGAGGTAAAATACAGCACAGCAGGAGATAGCGCATGGTGGGCCTTATAAAAAAAGCCCCGGCAACGCGGGGCTTTAAGATTACAGAATGCGGCTGATAAGCCTGTCAATACGGATCCGGCGCAGACGACGGATCAGCTTACGCACTTTAACCGGGTAATCCGCGATACTTTGCAGATCGCTGTAATGTTTAACCACGGTCGTATGGGTGCGGATCAGTTCCAGTTCCCGATCCCGCTGGGTGCTGAGTTCCTGATGCGGATCGTGGATGAGGATCGCATTTTCCAAATCCAGCCGCCACGCGCGCGGGTTAAGGTTATTCCCCGTCAGCAGCATCCACTCGTCATCCACCCACATGCCTTTCAGATGATAAGTATTGTCATCATCTTTCCACAGCCGGACGATCAGCTGATCAGTATTCACATAATATTGCAGACGGCTCAGGAAGCGGCGCAGGTTGATTTCGTACAGATAAGGCAGCGCGCCGATGATTTTAAACGGCTGATCTTCAGGGATGTAAAAATCGTTGGCCGTTTTATCGCCGACAATAATTTCCACTTGTTTACCTTCACGCAACAAATGGATGATATTACGCACCAGAACCGCAGGGAGGTTAAAGTACGGCGTGCAGATCGTCAGCTTTTTCTCGGCGCAGGGCATCAGATGGAAAATGGTTTTATTCAGCAGGCTCGATTTTCCCAGCCCGACCAGCGGAGTCACCGACAGCTGCTCGTTATCAGCATCGCCCTGGAAATGGTAGCTGGTATCGCGCAATTCCTGACGATACAGGCGGACATCATTTTTGATTTCCGGGCTTTTGGGACGGGCGTCATTATCAAGACGATTCACGCCGCGACCCTGAATCAGGTTTTGATCGACCCAGTCGAACATAATGTCTGCCATCCGGCTATTGCGAATGCACTGGTAGCGATCGTAGCGGTATTTATCATGCTGATGCAGATAAACGTCGTTCAGGCTGGCACCGCTGTATAAAACAGCGTCATCAACGATAAAACCTTTGAAATGCAGAACGCCCAGCGCTTCCCGGGTATTTACCGGAACGCCATATACCGGCACGTCAACACCAGGATTTTCCTGGGCGGTGCGGCAGTACCAGTCGGCGTTGGTATTTGCAGCGGCGGCACCGATGCGGCCACGCTGTGCGCGGTGCCAGTCAACGAGCACGCGCACGTCCAGTTCCGGGCGCTGACGTTTCGCTTCATACAGCGCTGAAAGAATACCCTTGCCGCCATCGTCCTGCTCCAGATAGAGAGCGACAACGCAAATCCGGCGCGTGGCGCTGGCGATTTTAGCCAGC
Source organism: Superficieibacter sp. (assembly GCF_032071645.1). Classification (NCBI taxonomy): domain Bacteria; kingdom Pseudomonadati; phylum Pseudomonadota; class Gammaproteobacteria; order Enterobacterales; family Enterobacteriaceae; genus Superficieibacter; species Superficieibacter sp. Next base: position 30,133 of record NZ_DAMAPU010000026.1, on the reverse strand, counting down.
AGCGCTTCCCGAAAATCAGCGGGGCTATAAAAGAACTTAACATCATCAACTGACTGAGAAAGCTTGGGTAGTTGGGCAAGGTGTTGTTGATGTTTATTACGCTTAAATTTTGACAACATCACAGTGCGGTCTTCTCTGTTTATTGAAGGGTCCTCTGTACCAGGCAGACGACTTAAGCGAGCAATCATATCACCGTTGCCTGCCAAAGTGATCAACATTTCCAGCAGCTTACTTATCCGTCCCCGGCGCGCGCCAGTAAAAGTGTCAGGCCAACGATCCCGTCTTCCAGTTGAATATCGACATTGAACCCCAGTTTGCGCGCCAGCGCAATCATGCCCCGATTGTTCGGCATCGTGATGCCGTTAAGCCGTTCCAGCCCGTGATCGCGGGTATACTGAATGAGTTTTTCCAGCAGCCGTCGGCCCAGTCCCAGCCCTTTTAGATCCGAGCGCACCAGCACCGCAAATTCTGCGTCAATATTATCCGGGTCGGAAATGGCCCTGGTGACGCCAAGGATCTCATCGCCATCTTTAGTTTGTCGAATCGCCACAAATGCCATTTCCCGATCGTAGTCTATCTGCGTCATATTCGCTAAATCTTCATGGGTGAATTCATTGATCTCACTGAAGTAGCGATAATAGAGATCTTCTTTCGTCACCTTCGCAATAAATTGTTGTAGTGCAGGCTCATCTTCCGGCAGGATCGGCCGAAACAGACAGCGTTCGCCATTCTTGAGATCGACCCATTCTTCCAACTGCTGCGGATACGAGCGCACGGCCAGGCGGCTTTCTCTGTCCCCCTCAAACGGGGCGATCTCAAGCGTAACGTCCAGCGCGGTGAATTCATCCGCCGAGGCCAGCAGCGGATGAATATCCAGCCGCTGGATCTCCGGGCAATCGACAATCAGGTTCGACACGCGCACCAGTAACTGGCTGAGGCCCGGTACATCCAGCGGCCGCAGCGCGCTCCGCCCGCGGATTTTTTTACTTTTAATCGCCTGAATCACCAGATAGCGCGCCAGATTCATATTTAGCGGCGGAAGCGCCACCGCTGCCTGATCGTCCGCGCGCCATTCCACATTGCCTTCACCCAGCATAATCAGCGGGCCGAATACCGGATCGTGCTCGACGACAACGCGCAGCTCTTGTGCTCCGGCGCGGTTAGCCATACTTTGTACCAGCAGACCGTGAATACGCGCACCGGGCCATGCCATTTTAACCCGGTCAAGGATTGCATCTGCCGCCAGCTGCACTTCGGTTGCGGTGCGCAGGTACAGCATCACGCCCTGAACTTCTGATTTATGCGGGATATCCGGCGAGCGCAGCTTTAGCGCCACCGGGTAACCGATCTGTTCAGCAATATGCACCGCCTCGGCGCTGTCGCTGGCGATCCAGGTCGGCAAAGTATGCAGACCATAGGCCTGCAAAATAGGCTGAACTTCATGGGTATCCAGCGACGTCGCGCCGTCATTAAGCGCCTGCTGGAGCAGGCTGTGGGCTTCGGCGGTATTTGCGGCCAGATTGCCCGGCAGGGCAGGGGTTTCGCGGAGCTGCTTCTGATTGCGCCGGTATTCCACCATATGCATAAAAGCGGTGATCGTACCTTCGGGCGTGCGGTAGGTGGGAAGCCCGGCCTCGCTAAATAAACGCCGGGCTTCCTGCGAGGAAAACTCGCCGCACCAGTTGGTCAACACGGTAACGTATTTTCCGCGCGGATGGCGTTTCAGCGCTTCGATCAGCGCCAGCGCGCTTTCGGTGCCGGGAGCGGCAGCGCTGGGGGCGTGGATCACCATCAGGGCGTCAAAATCCTGGCTGGCGAGTAAAATATTCAGCGCGTTGACGTAATGTTCACTGCTGGCGTCGTCGCGTAAGTCGAGCGGATTTGCAGCCTCGACGCGTTCCGGCAAGGCCTGACGCAGCTGCTCGCGCGTTTCCTCGCTAAGCGAGGCAAGTTTACCGTTGCGCAGCCACAGCATATCCAGCGCCAGCGCGGCGGGCGCGGCACCGTTGCTGATAATCATCAGCCGCTCACCGCGCAGCGGACGCATATGGCTTAACGTTTCGACGGCGGAAAAAAGCTCGTGGGTATCCTGGACGCGCAGCAGGCCCGCACGTTGAATGGCAGCATCCCAGGCCAGGTCCATCCCGGAATTCACGTGCAGCAGGCGCTGCGCTTCCGGGCTGCGACCGCTCTTAATCACCAGAATGGGCTTATTGCGCGAGGCGCTACGGGCGGCGGAAACAAAGCGTCGGGCATCGCTTAAATGCTCAAGATACAGCAGGATAGCGCTGGTTTTACTGTCACGAGCGAGAAAATCCAGCAGTTCATCGACGTCAATATCCAGGCTGTTGCCCAGCGCGATAAAATAGGAAAAGCCCATTTCCCGCTGCTGCGCCCAGTCAAGGATCGTATTAGACACCGCCGCCGACTGGGAGATAAACGCCAGCTTGCCACGCGTACCAGGCACCGGAGAGAAACTGGCGTTCAGCCCCTGCCAGGGAGCCAGCAGACCCAGACTATTCGGGCCGAGCAGACGTATCTGCCAGCGCCGGGCGCAGGCCAGAAGTTCCGCAAACTGTTCGGGAGGCGAGGAAAGAATAATGCAGGTTTTGCAGCCTTTTTCTCCCAGTGCTTCCAGCAGCGCGAGATTACGCCGCGCGTGGGTACAAAGCACCGCCAGGTCAGGCGTGAATGGCAGGCTGGCGATATCCGGCCAGGCCAGCACGCCCAGCACCGCTTTCCAGGCTGGCGTCACCGGCAGCACTGGCCCACTAAAGCCGCCCGCCAGCAGATTGCGCATCATCAGATAACCGGCCCGCTGTGGTTTCATTGACGCGCCAATTACCGCTATCGACTTTGGTCGCAGTAGCGCTTCCAGTCCTCGCTGACTCATACCGGTCTTCCTTATACAGAAGTGACCGAATGATTTTAAACGCTTTCCGGCAATGCTGCTGTGATGTTGCCCTGATGTGCAGATTTTCCTGCCAGATAGCGCTCGCGAAAACGGGTAAAGTGAGCGCCCAGTGCTATCGCCGCGTCGGTATCACCCGCCAGATCCAGCAGGGCAATCGCCACTTCAGCGGTGCAGTATTGCCCGTCACCGTGTGGTTCGCGCAGGCGATAAGCAGAAATTCGGGATAAATCGACGGAAATGATCGGCAGCGCATCCAGCCACGGGCTTTTGCGAAACATTTTACGCGCCTCGCTCCAGGTGCCGTCCAGCATGATAAACAGCGGTGGTTTGCCGGGGGGCGGCGCAGAAAGCACCTCTCTTTCGCTGTCTGCGGCAGAAGCCGGAAAAACAACCACCGGCTGAAAATCCGGGTTAGCCACCAGATCCAGCAGCGCCTGCGGCGGCTCGGTGCGGGACCACTGAAACGCGGTCGTTTCCGGCAGAATATCGGCTATCAGACGCCCCGTATTACTGGGCTTCATCGGCTCGGTGTCGAACATTACCAGGCAAAACTGACTTTTTGCTTGTGCCGGAGTAATGGTTGCACACAGACAGTTTTTGAGGGGTAAAAGGCAACTCTGGCAGCGACGAACGCGATTGCCTCTGGCAAGAAAAGGACGTGTGGCGCGAGCAAGGCGCTCGGCGCGAAGACGAAGTACAGCGTTAACAGTCATGATGGGGGCGCAGAAAAAACGCCATTGTCGCAGAGCTTAATTCGGGGCACAAGATGTGCCCCGTGCGGATCACAGGGATTCGTTCAGCCAACTCTCGAAAGGCGCTTTCGGCACCGCGCCATTCAGCATGTCGACGACTTCGCCCTTTTTGAAAATCATAATGGTTGGAATACTGCGGATGCGAAAACGGGCGCTCAGCTCGCGTTCAGCTTCGGTATTTACCTTCACAAAACGGACTTTGCCACTGCGCTCTTCGGCAACGTCTTCAAACACCGGAGCAAAATTACGGCACGGGCCGCACCACGGAGCCCAGAAATCCACCACTACTGGCAGATCGTCCTTCAGCAGTTTATCCAGCGTCTCACCGGTCGCATTGATCACATCGCCGTCGAAGAGATCGTGGCCACAGCGTCCACACTTCGCCACATCATTCATACGATCGTCTGGAATGCGGTTAAGCGCCTGGCAACTGGCACAAACGGTATTCATAACTAACCTCAGGGTAAGGAGGGTGACAGAAAGGCAAAAAACGCCGGAATGTTTCTTTAATGTTACATATTATTGTTGAGTCTGTTTTAAACAACAATATGATTTATTCAATGAGTACAATAGACGCAGGCTTTTAAACGAAATCATAGCTAAGCGGGGGCACATCAGGTAATCTGCGCGCTTCGCGCAGCGCTGGTGGAGGAAAGCATGAACGACGAATTTAAGAGTAAAAGCGGCAAGGTTAAAGTGATGTATGTCCGTAGCGACGACGACTCGGATAAACGTACACATAATCCACGTACCGGAAAAGGCGGTGGCCGTCCGGGAGCGTCCCGAGCCGATGGTGGTCGTCGTCCTTCCCGCGAGGATCGGGGTCAGCAGGATCGCAGCCGCGACCGCGATCGCGACGCCTCTCCGTGGCGCACGGTTTCCCGCGCACCGAATGATGAGACGCCGGTAAAAGCCGATCACGGTGGCATCAGCGGTAAAAGTTTTATCGACCCGGAAGTGCTGCGCCGCCAGCGTGCGGAAGAAACCCGCGTATACGGCGAAAACGCCTGTCAGGCGCTGTTTCAGAGCCGCCCCGACTCGATTGTACGCGCCTGGTTTGTACAGAGCGTGACGCCGCGCTTTAAAGAAGCGCTGCGCTGGATGGCTGCCAATCGCAAGGCTTACCACGTGGTTGATGACGAGGAGCTGGCAAAAGCGTCCGGCACCGATCATCACGGCGGCGTGTGCTTCCTGATCAAAAAACGCAGCGGGACTTCCGTTGAACAATGGGTGGCGCAGGCTGGTGAAACCGACTGCGTGCTGGCAATGGAAGATATCTCTAACCCGCACAACCTCGGCGCGATGGTGCGTAGCTGCGCTCACTTCGGGGTGAAAGGCGTGGTGGTGCATGATGCGGCGGTGCTGGAATCCGGCGCGGCTATTCGCACGGCGGAAGGCGGGGCGGAACACGTGCAGCCGATCACCGGTGACAGCCTGTTTGATGCACTCGATCGCTTCCGCGAAGCGGGCTATACCATTGTCAGTACCTGTGGCAATAAAGGCACGCCGCTCTTTGACGCCACGCTGCCGCCTAAAATGGTGCTGGTGTTGGGGCAGGAGCGCGACGGTTTATCTGATGCTGCGCACGCCGCTGCGGACATGAGCATTGGTATCAACGGCACGGGCAATGTTGAAAGCCTGAACGTATCGGTCGCGACGGGGATTATGCTCGCCGAGTGGTGGCGTCAGAATAAGCTTTAATACGCTGGTGAGATAAAAAAAGTCCGGTGCTGCCATCCAGCCCGGACTTTTTTATTTATTCAGATTCGGCAGGCAGGACGGGCGTCCAGTCGACAGGTTTTTCGCCGTGCTGTTCGAGCCACTGATTTGCCAGCACAAAATGATTACAGCCAAAAAAGCCGCGATGGGCAGAGAGTGGGGAAGGGTGCGGCGCTTTCAGCACATGGTGGCGCTTACCGTCAATAATCGCCCCTTTTTTCTGCGCATGTGACCCCCAGAGCAGAAACACCACGCCTTCACGATGCTCATTAATCAGGCTGATCACTTTATCAGTAAACGTCTCCCAGCCGAGGCTGGCATGTGAATGCGCCTGGCCTGCACGTACGGTCAGCACTGTGTTGAGCAGCAGCACGCCCTGGCGCGCCCAGCTTTCCAGATACCCATGCGCAGGACGTTCAAAGCCCGGCACCGTGGCTTCCAGTTCTTTATACATATTCAACAGAGAGGGTGGAATAGCGACGCCCGGACGCACAGAAAACGACAATCCGTGCGCCTGACCCGGGCCGTGATATGGATCCTGTCCTAAAATTACCACTTTAACCTCGCCCAGCTCCGTAAAACGAAAGGCGTTGAAGACATCTTTTTGCGGCGGATAGATAGTTGCCCCCGACTGACGCTCTGCGGCAACGGTATTCAGCGTATTGATAAAATAGGGTTGCTCTTTCTCTTCCGCCAGGACGTCGTGCCAGGTTAATGGTGTGGTCATTTTGCTCTCCTGCAAAGGTTGATAGAGATAGCTTAACTGCTTCTTACTACTTCACAAAATGCCATTCATGCCCGCAGGCAGAACAGGGATAAAAAAAGTTTAAACTTTACGAAATTTTTTGGTCACTACTGCCAGTTAAAATTGATATAAAACAATAATTTCCCGTATCACCATTTTTCATGTGTGGTTTTTGTTGATTTAAATCAAAGAATGCGGATGGCTTGACTGTTATATATACACTCAAGCAACAATGGTTTTACCAATTGGCCAACGCTGGCCGACAAAATGAAATGTAGCCCAAGGGAGGCATCACATGATTACAGGTATCCAAATTACAAAAGCCGCTAACGACGACCTGCTGAACTCATTCTGGTTGCTGGATAACGAAAAAGGTGAAGCTCGCTGCGTGTGCGCAAAAGCGGGTTATGCTGAAGATGACATCGTTCCGGTGAACAAACTGGGCGAAATCGAATACCGCGAAGTGCCGCTGGACGTGCAGCCGGAAGTGCGCGTTGAAGGTGGTCAGCATCTGAACGTTAACGTCCTGCGCCGTGAAACGCTGCTGGACGCGGTAGAGCACCCGGAAAAATATCCGCAGCTTACTATCCGTGTTTCTGGTTATGCTGTGCGCTTTAACTCGCTGACCCCGGAACAGCAGCGCGACGTTATTGCTCGTACTTTTACCGAAAGCCTCTGATTTCAGGCTGCGGGTAAATAAAAACGCCGGGTTTTTACCCGGCGTTTTTTTTATTCTTTCGTTGACTGCGGTGCTGCGCTGTCACCGCTCGGCTTACGGCGTTTGCCGATGTTTTTGGCGTCGCGGTGACGTTTCTTCACGCGCGGCTTCTCTTTGTCTTTTTCTTTCTTCTTCTCGGCGCGTTTCGCCAGCACTTTCTTCGACGGCTTGCCGGTCGATTTTTCACTCGGCGCGCGCGTGGTAGGGCGCAGCTCGTCGATGACGCGGGCTTTCAGCGTTTCTTCAATATAGCGACCGACTTTACCCAGCAGCAGATGATCGTGCGCTTCGACGAGCGAAATTGCGCAGCCTTTGCGTCCGGCGCGGGCGGTACGCCCGATACGGTGCAGGTAGGTGTCGCCGCTGCGCGGCATATCGAAGTTGATAACGTGACTGACGTCCGGGATATCAATCCCGCGTGCGGCGACATCGGTTGCCACCAGCACGTTAACGCGACCGTCGGTCAGACGCTTAATCGCCTCGTTACGTTTAATCTGTACCATCTCACCTTCGAGATAGCAGTTGTTGATCCCCGCTTCACGCAGCCAGCCCGCCAGTTCATGCACGCGCTCACGTTTACGCACGAAAACGATCGTGCGCGTGGCTTCAGGCTGCTTCAGCAGGTGTACCAGCAGCGCCGTTTTATGCTGAATATCATCGGCGCGGTAGTACCACTGATGAATTTTCTTGCGTTCGCGAATCGACGGCGTGGCGGAAACTTCGGCTGGCTCTTCCAGCAGACGCTCGGCAAAATCTTTAATCGCGTCGCCTTCCAGCGTTGCGGAAAACAGCATGGTCTGCTTACGCCAGCGGGTTTCCCCGGCGATATGTTCAATATCCTGCGCAAAGCCCATATCCAGCATACGGTCCGCTTCGTCGAGGATCAGCGTTTCAACCGCACGGCAGTCAAAGTTTTCTTCCTTAATATACTGCATCAGGCGACCGGTGGTGGCGACCACGATATCCTGGTTTTCGCTGAACACTTCCGCGTGGTTCATGTACGCTACGCCACCGGTGATGGTGGCAATATCCAGATGGGTGTTTTTTGCCAGTTCGCGAGCGTGATCCGCCACCTGCATCGCCAGCTCACGGGTCGGAGTGAGGATCAAAATACGCGGCGGGCCAGATTTTTTACGCGGGAAGTCGAGCAGATGCTGCAACGCGGGCAACAGATATGCCGCCGTTTTACCGGTGCCTGTCGGCGCGGAACCGAGGACATCACGGCCATCAAGCGCAGGCGGAATTGCGGCAGCCTGGATGGCGGTCGGGCGTGTGAAGCCTTTCTCCTGGAGTGCATCCAGCAGGCTATCGTCGAGTTCGAGTTCGGAAAAAGTCGTTACAGTCATGTTCTACCTCAGTGTGGGGCGCTGATTATAGACGTTACGGCCGCAATGTTCATCTGTTTGTGTGGTTAACTGTTATCCGGTATTGTGCCTAACCTTAAGCTATTGAGTCGTTATCAGGAAGTGTCGTTACGATGTCTCAGTCAAAATCCGCGCTGCGTCGGAATGGATTCACATTTAAACAATTTTTTGTCGCTCACGATCGCTGTGCCATGAAAGTCACGACCGATGGTATTTTATTGGGCGCATGGGCTCCGGTAGCGCAGGTCCAGCGCATTCTGGATATTGGCACCGGGAGCGGGTTGCTGGCGCTGATGCTGGCACAGCGAACGGCTGATAACGTCACCGTTGACGCAGTAGAACTTGATGAGGACGCGGCGCTACAGGCGCAGGAAAACATCAACCAGACGCCGTGGGCGCACCGCGTCCGGGTACACAGCGCCGATATCCAGCAGTGGGTTAACACCCAGCACGGGCGCTATGAACTGATCGTCAGTAATCCACCTTATTTTGAAAAAGGCGTTGAGTGCCGGACCGCGCAACGCGAACAGGCGCGCTATACCACCACGCTGGATCATGCTGCGCTGCTGGCCTGTGCGACCGACTGTATTACTGAAGAGGGATTTTTTTGCGTGGTACTGCCGGAAAATGTCAGCGTCGCATTTAGCGAGCTGGCGGCATCCACCGGCTGGCATTTGCGCCTGCGAACCGATATTGCGGAAACAGAAAACCGCCCGTCGCATCGTGTGCTGCTGGCGTTTTCGCCCCAGCCGGGAGAGTGCTACAGCGATCGGCTGACGATCCGTGGGCCAGAGCAGCAGTATTCGGAAAGCTACGCTGCGCTGACCCGGATGTTTTATCTCTTTATGTAGCCAGGTGGCGTCAGCACAGAAGGGCTTGCGTCCGCCCGTAACGCCGGGTAATCAAGAGTATAATGCAGACCCCGGCTTTCCTTACGCTGCATGGCGCAGCGGACGATAAGATCGGCCACCTGCACCAGATTACGCAGTTCCAGTAAATTATTTGAGACGCGGAAATGGGCGTAATATTCGTCGATTTCCTGTTGCAGCATCGCAATGCGGCGCTGCGCGCGCTCCAGGCGTCGGGTCGTGCGGACAATACCGACGTAATCCCACATCAGCAGGCGCAGTTCGTGCCAGTTATGCTGGATCACCACCCGCTCATCTGCATTATCCACCCGGCTTTCATCCCAACCGGGAAGCGTGTGGGTTTGCGCAGTGGCCGACGGGCGACGCTGGATATCCTCTGCCGCCGACCAGCCGTATACCAGACACTCCAGCAGGGAGTTAGACGCCATGCGATTTGCGCCATGAAGCCCGGTATAGCTCACTTCACCAATGGCATACAGCCCGTCAACGTCTGTCCGACCGTGATCGTTCACCATCACGCCGCCGCAGGTATAATGCGCGGCGGGAACAATTGGCACCGGCTCTTTTGTCAGGTCGATCCCAAGGCCCAGCAGTTTTTCATAAATCATCGGAAAATGCTGACGGACAAACTCTTCAGGCTTATGGCTGATATCCAGATACATGCATTCCACGCCGAGGCGCTTCATTTCATGATCGATAGCCCGCGCCACGATATCGCGCGGAGCCAGCTCGCCGCGCGGATCGAAATCAGGCATAAAACGCGAGCCGTCGGGACGTTTTAACAGCGCTCCCTCACCACGCAGCGCTTCGGTAAGCAAAAAGTTGCGCGCCTGCGGATGAAAAAGCGCGGTGGGGTGAAACTGGTTAAATTCAAGATTTGCCACCCGGCATCCGGCACGCCAGGCCATGGCGATCCCGTCGCCGGAAGCGATGTCCGGGTTGGTGGTATACTGATATACCTTCGACGCGCCGCCGGTTGCCAGCACCACCGAAGCGGCGGCGCAGGTTTCAACGCTCTCTTTATTACGGTTCCACACCCACGCGCCCATCACCCGGCGGGGACCGGGCAAACCGATTTTATCGGAAACGATGACATCCACCGCGTTATAGCGCTCCAGAATTCGGATATTGGGATGCGCCAGCGCCTGGCTGACCAGCGTGGTTTCCACGGCCTTACCGGTGGCGTCGGCAGCGTGCAGAATGCGGCGGTGGCTGTGGCCACCTTCCCGGGTCAGATGATAGCTCTCTGCGCCGTCAGGCTGGATCTGGGTATCGAAAAGTACGCCCTGGTCAATCAGCCACTGTACGCAGTGCCGGGCATTGCTGGCGACAAAAGAAACCGCGTGACGCTCACAAAGTCCCGCTCCGGCAACTAAAGTATCTTCTACATGCGATTCGATGCTGTCCATTTCATCAAACACAGCGGCGATACCGCCTTGTGCATACAGCGTCGATCCTTCATTGACCGGGCCTTTGCTTAATACGATGACTGAACGCTGTTCAGCGAGACGCAGCGCCAGCGATAAACCGGCGGCCCCGCTGCCAATGATCAGTACGTCACAGGAGAGTTCTAGCGTTGTTTTCATATTTTTGTTTAATTTACTAAACAGTGTTGCCCGAGCATAGCACTGCGTTTGCGCGAATAGCACTATTTTTTTAATTTTTGTTGTAATGGCTAAACAGGAACGGCAAACGCGCCACCTGGCAAAATATTTTGCGAGGCAGATCGTTAGTCACGGATTTTGTGATGAAATCGTCCCTGTGTTACGTTACTCTGCTGGCGTGCTGCGGTGTTTACTCAGGGAAGGTGCGTAGTGCGCATTCAAGAGACTTATAATGAGAGATAACAAACGGTCAGCAAAACAAAGGCGTGACGGAACTTTACATTCAATTGACGCTCTAACCTTCTGCTTGCTCAGATTGCAGTGTATAGAGTGGCGTTTCGATTACGCGTGGAAATTAGGTTTGAGGAGACATTACCTCGGATGAGCGAGCAGTTAACGGACCAGATTCTGGTGGAACGGGTCCAGAAGGGAGATCAAAAAGCTTTCAACCTGCTGGTGGTGCGCTATCAGCATAAGGTGGCGAGTCTTGTCTCCCGATATGTACCTTCAGGCGATGTGCCTGATGTCGTACAGGAATCGTTTATCAAAGCCTATCGCGCGCTGGATTCATTCCGGGGAGATAGCGCTTTTTATACGTGGCTGTACCGCATTGCGGTCAATACAGCTAAAAATTACCTGGTTGCTCAGGGACGCCGTCCACCGTCAAGCGATGTGGATGCCAATGAGGCTGAAAACTTCGAAAGTGGCGGTGCGCTGAAAGAAATTTCGAACCCTGAGAACTTAATGTTGTCTGAAGAACTGAGACAGATCGTTTTTCGGACCATAGAGATGCTTCCGGAAGATTTACGCATGGCTATCACCCTGCGTGAGCTGGATGGCCTGAGCTATGAAGAGATAGCCGTCATCATGGATTGTCCGGTGGGTACAGTGCGTTCGCGCATCTTCCGTGCTCGGGAAGCTATTGATAATAAAGTTCAACCGCTTATCAGGCGTTGACGATAGCGGGATACTGAAAAAGGTATTAGGCATGCAGAAAGAAAAACTTTCCGCTTTAATGGATGGTGAAACCCTGGATAGCGAGTTGCTCAGTGAACTGACTCGTTCCCCGGAAATGCAAAAAACCTGGGAGAGCTACCATCTCATCCGCGATTCGCTGCGAGGCGATACCGGTGACGTTCTCCATTTCGATATCTCCTCCCGCGTAATGGCCGCCATTGCGAGTGAGCCTGCGTCGCTGATCCCAGAGGCGCAGCCTGCACCGCAGCAGTGGCAGAAAATGCCGTTCTGGCATAAAGTCCGCCCGTGGGCCAGCCAACTAACGCAAATGGGCGTAGCGGCATGCGTATCGCTTGCAGTTATCGTCGGGGTCCAGCACTATAATGAGCAGGGCGAAGCGACCCAGCAGCCCGAAACGCCGGTATTCAATACGCTACCGATGATGGGCAAAGCCAGTCCGGTAAGCCTGGGCGTACCGGCAGAGGGCGCGGTTGCGTCAAATGGCGGTCAACAGCAGCAGGTTCAGGAGCAGCGTCGCCGTATTAATGCCATGTTGCAGGATTACGAACTGCAACGTCGCCTGCACTCTGAGCAGCTTCAGTTTGAACAAGCACAAACGCAGCAGGCCGCTGTTCAGGTGCCGGGTAATCAGACTTTAGGAACACAATCGCAGTAATGAAGCAACTTTGGTGTGCCATGTCACTGGTGACAGGTAGCCTGTTCTTCTCCGCCAACGCCTCGGCTGATGTCTCGTCCGGGGCGTTGTTGCAGCAGATGAACCTGGCCAGCCAGTCACTCAATTACGAGCTGTCATTTATCAGCATCAATAAGCAAGGCGTCGAATCTCTGCGTTATCGCCACGCGCGTCTGGACAACCAGACCCTCGCGCAGCTATTGCAGATGGACGGCCCGCGCCGCGAAGTCGTGCAGCGTGGCAACGAGATCAGCTATTTTGAGCCAGGCCTCGATCCCTTCACGCTCAACGGCGACTACATCGTCGATTCGCTGCCGTCGCTGGTGTACACCAATTTCAAACGTCTTTCTCCCTGGTACGATTTCATCTCCGTCGGCAGAACCCGCATTGCGGATCGGCTGTGCGAAGTGATCCGCGTGGTAGCGCGTGACGGCACCCGTTACAGCTATATCGTCTGGCTGGATGCAGAAACTAAACTGCCGATGCGCGTCGATCTGCTGGATCGCGATGGTGAAACGCTGGAGCAGTTCCGCGTTATCGCTTTCAACATGAATGAAACCGTCGCCAGCAATATGCAGAGTTTGGCGAAAGCCAATCTGCCGCCACTGCTGTCCGTTCCGGCGGGTGATAAAGCCAGCTTTAACTGGAATCCGTCCTGGCTCCCCCAGGGGTTTAACGAGGTTTCCAGCAGCCGACGCTCGCTGCCAACGGTTGAAGTGCCTATTGAATCGCGGCTTTACTCCGATGGGCTGTTCAGCTTTTCGGTCAATGTCAGCCGGGCAACGCCTTCCAGCAGCGATCAAATGCTGCGCACCGGCCGCCGCACCGTCAGCACGACGCTGCGCGATAACACAGACATTACCATCGTCGGCGAACTGCCTCCGCAAACCGCGAAACGCATCGCTGACAGCGTCAAATTTAAGGCCGCCCAGTGATTAAAGAATGGGCGACCGTCATCTCCTGGCATAACGGCATGGCGCAGGTCAGCTGCGACGTTAAAGCCTCCTGCAACAGCTGCGCTTCCCGCGTCGGTTGCGGCAGCCGCGTGCTGAACAAGCTGGGGCCGCAGACGCAGCATACTCTCAGCGTGCCCAGCGCGCAGCCGCTGGTCAGCGGGCAGAAGGTTGAACTGGGTATCGCCGAAGGCAGCCTGCTCAGCTCCGCGCTGCTGGTCTACATGTCACCGCTGGTGGGGCTGTTTCTCGTCGCCTCTGTTTTTCAGGTGCTGTTTGCCAGCGATCCTGCGGCGCTGTGCGGCGCGATCCTCGGCGGCGTTGGCGGTTTTTTAATCGCCAGAGGTTTCTCGGCTAAACTTGCGGCGCGCGAAGCGTGGCAGCCGGTGATTTTAAGCGTCGGGCTTCCACCCCATGAAATTGTCGTGCGCTGAATCCTGCTATCTCTCTCATTCTGCGCTCGCAGGATGAGCATTTCCTCGCATTCATGTTGTAGTGTAGAATGCGGCGTTTCAGACAAAAAACGTCAGGCTCAGCATCGTGGCCTCCTGGTATCCGTAAGGCATAATAATCTCCATCTATGAAGAATATACGTAACTTTTCGATCATTGCTCACATTGACCACGGTAAGTCGACGCTGTCTGACCGTATTATCCAGATTTGCGGCGGCCTGTCCGATCGTGAAATGGAAGCTCAGGTACTGGATTCCATGGATCTGGAGCGTGAGCGCGGGATCACCATTAAAGCCCAGAGCGTGACGCTCGATTTCAAAGCGTCTGACGGCGAAACTTATCAACTGAACTTTATCGACACCCCAGGGCACGTTGACTTCTCCTATGAAGTTTCCCGCTCGCTCGCGGCCTGTGAAGGCGCGCTGCTGGTGGTCGATGCCGGGCAGGGCGTTGAGGCGCAAACCCTGGCAAACTGCTATACCGCAATGGAAATGGATCTGGAAGTTGTGCCGGTCCTCAACAAAATCGACCTTCCGGCTGCCGATCCCGATCGCGTGGCGGAAGAAATCGAAGACATTGTCGGCATTGATGCGACTGACGCGGTGCGCTGCTCGGCGAAAACCGGCATTGGCGTACAGGATGTGCTGGAACGTCTGGTGCGCGATATCCCCGCCCCGCAGGGCGACCCCGACGGTCCGCTTCAGGCGCTGATCATCGACTCATGGTTTGATAACTATCTCGGCGTTGTCTCGCTTATCCGCGTTAAAAACGGCACCCTGCGTAAGGGTGATAAAGTCAAAGTGATGAGCACCGGTCAGACCTATAACGCTGACCGTTTAGGCATCTTTACGCCAAAACAGATCGACCGCACAGAGCTGAAGTGTGGCGAAGTGGGTTGGCTGGTGTGCGCGATTAAAGACATTCTCGGTGCGCCAGTGGGCGATACCCTGACGCTGGCGCGCAATCCGGCAGAAAAAGCGTTACCGGGCTTCAAAAAAGTGAAGCCGCAGGTTTACGCCGGGCTGTTCCCGGTCAGCTCTGACGACTATGAAAACTTCCGTGACGCGCTGGGTAAACTCAGCCTCAACGACGCCTCCCTGTTCTACGAGCCGGAAAGCTCTTCAGCGCTGGGTTTCGGCTTCCGCTGTGGCTTCCTCGGCCTGCTGCACATGGAAATCATCCAGGAGCGTCTGGAGCGTGAATATGACCTCGACCTGATCACTACCGCGCCGACGGTCGTGTATGAAGTCGAAACCACCGCTAAAGAAGTCATTTACGTCGACAGCCCGTCCAAGTTGCCGCCGGTCAACAATATCTTTGAACTGCGCGAGCCGATTGCCGAGTGTCACATGCTGATGCCGCAGGAATTTCTCGGCAACGTCATCACCCTGTGCGTGGAAAAACGCGGCGTGCAGACCAATATGGTCTATCACGGCAACCAGGTGGCGCTGACCTATGAAATCCCGATGGCGGAAGTGGTACTCGACTTCTTCGACCGCCTGAAGTCCACCTCTCGTGGCTATGCGTCGCTGGACTACAACTTCAAACGTTTCCAGGCCTCGCGGATGGTGCGTGTTGACGTGCTAATCAACGGTGAGCGCGTGGATGCGCTGGCGCTAATCACCCATAGCGACAACGCCCAGTACCGTGGTCGTGAGCTGGTGGAAAAGATGAAAGATCTGATCCCGCGCCAGCAGTTTGATATCGCGATCCAGGCGGCTATCGGCACCCATATCATCGCCCGTTCAACGGTGAAACAGTTACGTAAAAACGTGCTGGCAAAATGCTATGGCGGCGATATCAGCCGTAAGAAAAAGCTGCTGCAAAAACAGAAAGAAGGGAAGAAGCGCATGAAGCAGGTCGGCAACGTTGAGCTGCCGCAGGAAGCCTTCCTCGCCATTCTGCATGTCGGAAAAGACGGTAAATAATCCTTAAGGAGTTGGCATGGCGAATACATTTGCCCTGATTCTGGTGATTGCTACGCTGGTCACGGGCATTTTGTGGTGCATCGATAAATTTATCTTTGCCCCGAAACGGCGCGAGCGTCAGGCTGCGGCAGACGCCGCCACCGACGGCACGCTGGATAAAAAAACGCTGAAAAAAGTCGGCCCGAAACCGGGCTGGCTGGAAACGGGCGCATCGGTCTTTCCGGTGCTGGCGATCGTGCTGATCGTGCGTTCATTTATTTATGAACCCTTCCAGATCCCGTCAGGTTCAATGATGCCTACGCTGCTGATCGGCGATTTTATTCTGGTCGAGAAATTTGCTTACGGCATTAAAGATCCGATCTACCAGAACACGCTGATCGAAACCGGGCATCCTAAGCGCGGCGACGTCGTGGTCTTTAAATATCCGCAGGACCCGCGCCTGGATTATATCAAGCGTGCGGTCGGTCTGCCGGGCGATAAAGTCACCTACGATCCGGTGACCAAGCAGGTGACTATCCAGCCGGGCTGTAGCTCCGGTCAGGCCTGTGGCAGCGCGCTGCCGGTGACGTATTCCGACGTACAGCCGAGCGATTTTGTCCAGACCTTTGCGCGCGGCAACGGCGGCGAGGCGACCAGCGGCTTCTTTGAGGTTGGGCAAAACGAATCCATCGACAACGGCATTCGTCTGGCGCAGCGTAAAGAATCCCTCGGCGATGTTACCCACCGTATATTGACCGTGCCTATCGCTCAGGATCAGCTTGGCGTTTATTACAAGCAGCAGGGGCAGCAGCTGGCGACGTGGATTGTGCCGCCAGGACACTACTTCATGATGGGCGACAACCGCGACAACAGCGCAGACAGCCGTTACTGGGGTTTTGTGCCGGAAGCCAATCTGGTGGGCCGCGCGACGGCTATCTGGATGAGTTTTGAAAAACAGGAAGGCGAATGGCCTACCGGTGTGCGGTTAAATCGCATTGGCGGCATCCATTAATAACCTCCCAACATTCATCTTGCCGTCATTCTGACGGCAAGATGAATTATTTAAAATATAAATACCTTCTGGCTAACGACATCCCCTGCCGTTGTGTATAGAATATTCCCCCGAAGTTTCAGGTTGTCTCCCGCAAGGGGGCGACAGCACACGAAAGCGCGTTGATACTCTCAGGTCGATTTCGTGTGCTGAATTGTTGACGCATTCATTTATTGGTATCGCATGAATCCCATCGTAATTAATCGGCTTCAACGGAAGCTGGGCTACACTTTTCATCATCAGGAATTGTTGCAGCAGGCGCTAACGCATCGTAGCGCCAGTAGTAAACATAATGAGCGGCTGGAATTCCTCGGCGACTCAATTTTAAGTTACGTTATTGCTAACGCGCTTTACCACCGCTTCCCGCGCGTGGACGAAGGCGATATGAGCCGTATGCGCGCAACGCTGGTGCGCGGCAACACGCTGGCAGAAATTGCCCGCGAATTTGATCTGGGCGAATGCCTGCGCCTTGGGCCAGGCGAACTGAAAAGCGGCGGTTTTCGCCGTGAATCTATTCTCGCCGACACGGTTGAAGCCTTAATCGGTGGGATTTTTCTCGACAGCGACATTCAAAACGTCGAGAGGCTGATCCTAAGCTGGTATCAGACCCGTCTGGACGAAATCAGTCCGGGCGATAAGCAAAAAGATCCGAAAACGCGTTTACAGGAATATTTGCAGGGCCGCCATCTGCCGCTACCGTCTTATCTGGTGGTACAGGTCAGGGGTGAAGCCCACGATCAGGAATTTACTATCCATTGCCAGGTCAGTGGCCTGAGTGAACCTGTGGTCGGCACAGGTTCCAGCCGTCGCAAGGCGGAGCAGGCTGCCGCCGAACAGGCGCTGAAAAAACTGGAGCTGGAATGAACGAAGAAAAAAGTTATTGCGGGTTTGTCGCCATCGTTGGTCGCCCGAACGTCGGTAAATCAACGCTGTTAAACAATTTGCTGGGGCAGAAGATCTCGATCACCTCCCGCAAAGCGCAAACCACCCGCCACCGCATCGTGGGCATCCATACCGAAGGGCCGTATCAGGCAATTTATGTTGATACACCCGGCCTGCATATGGAAGAAAAACGCGCCATCAACCGCCTGATGAATAAAGCCGCAAGCAGTTCAATCGGTGATGTTGAACTGGTGATCTTCGTCGTTGAAGGCACGCGCTGGACCCCGGACGATGAAATGGTGCTCAACAAACTGCGTGACGGCAAAGCTCCGGTGATCCTTGCGGTCAACAAAGTGGATAACGTGCAGGAAAAAGCCGATCTGCTGCCGCATCTGCAATTTCTGGCCAGCCAGATGAACTTCCTGGATATCGTACCGATGTCGGCGGAAACCGGGATGAACGTTGATACCGTTGCCGGGATCGTGCGCAAACATCTGCCGGAAGCGGTGCATCATTTCCCGGAAGATTACATCACCGACCGCTCCCAGCGCTTTATGGCCTCCGAAATCATCCGTGAAAAACTGATGCGTTTCCTCGGCGCCGAGCTGCCGTACTCCGTGACCGTCGAAATCGAACGCTTTATCACTAACGAGCGCGGCGGTTATGACATCAATGGTCTGATCCTCGTCGAGCGCGAAGGGCAGAAGAAAATGGTCATTGGCAACAAAGGGGCCAAAATCAAGACCATCGGTATTGAAGCCCGTAAAGACATGGAAGACATGTTCGAAGCGAAAGTCCACCTGGAACTGTGGGTGAAAGTGAAATCCGGCTGGGCCGATGACGAGCGCGCGTTGCGCAGTCTTGGTTATGTTGACGATCTCTGAGTAAACGTTAATGGAAGGCTGGCAGCGCGCTTTCGTACTGCATAGTCGTCCCTGGAGCGAAACCAGCCTGATGCTGGACGTCTTCACGGAAGAATCGGGCCGCGTGCGCCTTGTGGCGAAAGGTGCACGCGCAAAACGGTCTAATCTGAAAGGCACCCTTCAGCCTTTCACGCCGTTGCTGGTGCGTTTTGGTGGACGCGGCGACGTCAAAACCCTGCGCAGTGCCGAAGCTGTCTCTCTGGCGCTTCCCCTGAGTGGTATTTCCCTTTACAGCGGCCTGTACGTCAATGAGCTGCTGTCGCGCGTGCTGGAGCACGAGACGCGCTTCTCCGAACTCTTCTTTGATTATCTGCACTGTATTCAGGCGCTGGCAGGCGCAAGTGATTCCCCTGAACCCGCGTTACGCCGCTTTGAGCTGGCGCTGCTGGCGCATCTGGGATATGGCCTTGATTTTCTGCACTGCGCCGGATCGGGCGAGCCGGTTGAAGAAACCATGACCTACCGCTACCGGGAAGAAAAAGGTTTTATTGCCAGCGTGGTTATCGATAACCGGACATTTACCGGACACCATCTTCAGGCGCTGGCCAGCCGCGAATTCCCGGATACAGACACCCTGCGCGCGGCGAAACGCTTTACCCGCATGGCGCTTAAGCCGTATCTTGGGGGTAAACCGCTAAAAAGCCGGGAGCTGTTTCGCCAGTTTGTGCCGAAACGCTAAAAATTTTCCAGTCGGTGACGGGAACGCACCGCAAATATCATCAGAAAAATTTGAGGATAGTCATGGCTGATTTACTGTTAGGCGTCAACATTGACCATATTGCGACGTTACGCAACGCACGCGGCACCGCTTACCCGGACCCGGTGCAGGCGGCTTTTATTGCCGAGCAGGCGGGAGCCGACGGCATTACCGTTCACCTGCGTGAAGATCGCCGCCATATTACTGACCGCGACGTGCGCATCCTGCGCCAGACGTTACATACCCGTATGAACCTCGAAATGGCCGTCACTGAAGAGATGCTGACCATTGCCTGTGAAACCAAACCGCACTTCTGCTGCCTGGTGCCGGAAAAGCGCCAGGAAGTCACCACCGAAGGCGGGCTGGATGTCGCCGGGCAGCGCGACAAAATGCGCGATGCCTGCCAGCGCCTGGCCGCCGCCGGAATTCAGGTTTCGCTGTTCATTGATGCCGATGAAACGCAAATCCGCGCCGCCGCAGAAGTCGGTGCGCCGTATATCGAAATTCACACCGGCTGCTACGCCGACGCGAAAACCGAGGCAGAGCAGGCCAGCGAACTGGCGCGCATCGCCCATGCCGCAACCTTTGCCGCCAGCCTCGGCCTGAAGGTCAATGCCGGTCACGGCCTGACTTACCACAACGTGCAGGCCATCGCCGCGCTGCCGGAAATGCATGAGCTAAACATCGGGCACGCCATTATCGGGCGCGCGGTGATGAGCGGCCTGCAAGAAGCAGTCGCCGAAATGAAACGCCTGATGCAGGAAGCGCGCCGCTAATGGCGATCCTTGGCTTAGGCACGGATATCGTTGAAATCGCCCGCATTGAAGGCGTGATCGCCCGCAGCGGCGATCGCCTTGCGCGGCGGGTGCTCAGCGCTAACGAATGGGCCATCTGGGAGACGCATCAGCAACCGGTGCGTTTCCTGGCAAAGCGTTTCGCGGTAAAAGAAGCAGCGGCAAAAGCCTTTGGCACCGGGATCCGTAACGGGCTGGCGTTTAATCAGTTTGAAGTGTACAACGACGAGCTGGGAAAACCGCGCCTGCGGTTATGGGGTGAAGCGCTGCGTCTGGCGGACGCTATGGGGGTGAAATCCTCGCACGTTACGCTTGCCGATGAGCGTCATTACGCCTGCGCCACGGTCATTATCGAAGGTTAGATTTTATCCGCATGGTGCATTAATACAAACTTATCCCACAGCTGCTCTTCGCTTTCTACGCGTGCCGGATCTTTCAGAATGGTATTCGGGATCGGGCACACTTTCTGGCAGGTCGGCGTTTCATAATGCCCGACGCATTCGGTGCAGCGGTCGCTGTTAATCTCATAAATGCTGTCGCCCATTGAAATAGCTTCATTCGGACATTCCGGTTCGCACATATCGCAGTTGATGCAGCGTTTCGTAATAAGTAATGCCATGGGTAAAATTACCGTTATTAAATTGCAAATCAGCAGGTTGTCACTTATTCGCCGGATTAAGATACGGCGCATACTCGTCATACTTCAGGTTGCAGGTGCGTTGATCTTCCTGTCACTCGAATTATGCAAAGTAAAACAGTTTTATTTCATATGTATCACAAATAATTAACGCTAATGCATTAATCATTATGATGAATAAATAAGGGAGCGGCGCGCACTTTATCACAGATCGAAAGACGGCCCAAGCGTTAGCCGCTGGCCGCCTGATGTCTCTGCCAGCAGGATAGTTGACGGCTGATTTTTATCGGGGGGAGGGCAGGGATTTTAATTCTTCGGCTATTTCTCGCGTGCTGAAACAGCCTCTTTTTGAATAAATAAACTCCTTCAGACCAGTTTTTTCACCAGCGCCTCGCTCTGGCGGATACGATCCGGCGCGCGTTGCAGATCCTGCTGCACCAGCGCCATAAACAGCAAATCCGTCAGCAGCATCTGCGCGCTGGTGGAAGAGATAGCCGCGCTGCGGCTCGCCTGCTCTTCGGCGATGGTATACAGGCAGTGGGTCGCGCGTTGCTGGAGCGCATTCAGCGTAAAGCCGGTAATGGCGAGCACTTTTGCCCCGACTTTCTGCGCTTCCTCCGCCGCCAGATTAATCTCCCGTCGTTCGCCGGTATAGGAAATAGCGAGCAGCAGATCGTCGGGAGCCATCGCCTGTACAATGGCCAGCAACGCGTGCATATCCTGTTCCGCCACCGCGTTGAAACCGATCTTCATCAGCTTCCAGGCGAAATTTTTAGCCACCAGCCCCGACGCGCCGATGCCGGTAACAATAATCCGCCGCGCGCCGCGCAGCATTGCCACGCTGTCAGCAAGCTTATCTTCGCTGTTCACATCCAGTGAGGCGTGCATCGCCGCGCTCTTTTCCTTAATCAGCTTCTCGCCGACCACGCGCAGCGGATCGTCGCCGCGAATATGATTATGGACCGGCATCGACCACGACGGATTGGGGCTGCTGGCCAGCGCTTCGCTCAGCGCCAGCTTGAGCGCCGGGAAGCCCTTAAAGCCCAGCTTCTGCGCAAATTTCACCACGCTGGACTGGCTGACCCCGGCTTCCAGCGCCAGTTGTTGAGAGCTGAAATGTCTGGCTTTATCAGGCTGTGAGAGTAAAAAATCGGCGAGTTTTTTATCGCTCTGCGCCAGTGTCGGGTAGCGCTGACGAATACGGATCAGGCAGTTCATAACGTCTCCACGATCAAAATCAGATAGCCACAATAAAATGAAAAATCCACTCGCCTGGGCGAATATTCTATTCCATTATAGTCAGGTTATTATGAATTAAAAATTCTGGAGGGACAAAATGAATCTCGGTTCGCTGATTTCTGAAACGCGCAACGCGCGGACAATGGAGCTGGACGCGGTATCGACGCGGGAGATGGTTAACCTGCTCAATCATGAAGATTCGCTGGTGGCCCCGGCGGTGGGCGCGGTGCTGGATGAGGTGGCGCAGGCGGTTGATGCCGCCGCCGCCTCGCTGGTGGCGGGCGGACGCATCATCTATATGGGCGCGGGGACCAGCGGACGGCTGGGCGTGCTGGATGCGTCGGAATGTCCGCCCACCTTCGGCGTGCCGCATGGACTGGTCGTCGGGCTGATCGCCGGTGGGCCAGGTGCGCTTTTAAAAGCGGTGGAGGGCGCGGAGGATAATCTTCAGCTTGGGGAAGACGATCTGAAAGCGCTGGATCTGACCGCGCGGGATCTGGTCGTCGGCATCGCCGCCTCCGGGCGCACGCCTTACGTGATCGGCGGTCTGCGCTACGCCAAAGCCACGGGCTGTACTACCGTCGCCATCTCCTGCAACCCTGCCTCGCCGATTGCCAGCGAAGCCGCCATCGCCATTTCGCCGGTCGTTGGCCCGGAAGCGCTCACCGGCTCGACGCGGCTGAAATCCGGCACCGCGCAAAAAATGGTGCTCAATATGATCTCCACCGGCGCGATGGTGAAATTTGGCAAAGCCTGGCAAAACCTGATGGTGGATATGAAAGCCACGAACATTAAGCTGGTGGATCGCGCCTGCCGGATGGTGATGGAAGCGACCGGCGTGACGCGCGGGCAGGCGGAACAGGTGTTACAGCAGACCGATCACGACGTAAAACCGGCGATCCTGATGGTGCTGACCGGGCTGGATGCCGCAACCGCCCGCGCCCGGCTTGACGAGCACAACGGCTTTCTGCGCGCGGCGCTGGAAACCCAGGCGTAAGCACGCGGTAAACCTGACCGGAAAAGTCAGACTCTCTCTGTTAGGCTATAACTTATTATTACCGCCGGGTTATGTTGGCCCGGCGATGAGAACAGAGGAGTAAGGTTTGGCCACTCACGAGCGTCGTGTCGTTTTTTTTGATCTTGATGGTACGCTGCATCAGCAGGATATGTTTGGCAGCTTCCTGCGCTATCTGCTGCGCCATCAGCCACTGAATGCGCTGCTTGTACTGCCTCTGTTGCCGGTGATTGGCTGCGCGTTACTGATTAAAGGACGCGCCGCACGCTGGCCGATGAGCCTGCTGCTCTGGGGCTGCACGTTCGGGCATAGCGAGGCCCGTCTTAAGCATCTGGAAAGTCAGTTTGTGACGTGGTTCCGCCAGCACGTCACCGCGTTTCCGGTGGTCCACGATCGCTTAACGCAATATTTGACCAGCACCGATGCCGACGTCTGGCTTATCACCGGTTCGCCGCAGCCGCTGGTCGAACAGGTTTATATCGACACGCCGTGGCTGCCGAGAGTCAATCTTATCGCCAGCCAGATCCGCCGACGCAACGGCGGCTGGGTGCTGTCAATGCGCTGTCTGGGGCATGAGAAGGTGGCGCAACTGGAGCGGCGCATCGGCACGCCGCTGCGCCTGTACAGCGGCTACAGCGACAGCAAGCAGGATAACCCACTGCTCTATTTCTGCCAGCATCGCTGGCGCGTCACCCCGCTCGGTAAACTGCAACAGCTTGAATGAGTTCACTCCTGTGGAGGGAAGTATGACGGGTGTAAAAGATAACTGCTGTGTATAATGCGCCCCGTTTTATTATCTGGAGTCTTAGCTTTGTCCAACCCTGAACTGAATCACGAACACTGGATGCGCCACGCGCTGACGCTGGCGCAACGCGCGTGGGATGAAGGCGAAGTGCCGGTCGGCGCGGTGCTGGTCCATGACAACCGGGTGATTGGTGAGGGCTGGAATCGACCGATTGGCCGCCACGATCCGACCGCTCACGCTGAAATTATGGCGCTGCGGCAGGGCGGTCTGGTGCTGCAAAACTACCGTCTGGTCGATACCACGCTGTATGTGACGCTGGAGCCATGCGTAATGTGCGCTGGCGCGATGGTTCACAGCCGCATCGGTCAACTGGTCTTTGGCGCGCGGGATGCGAAAACCGGTGCCGCCGGATCGCTGATTGACGTCCTGCATCATCCGGGGATGAATCACCGGGTCGGGTTTACCGAAGGTGTACTGCGCGATGAATGCGCGGCGATCCTCAGCGACTTTTTCCGCCATCGTCGGCAGGCAAAAAAAGTGCTGAAAGAGGAAGCAAAACTGCAGCGTTAGGGGCGAGGCGTGTCCAGCATGACCACTGGCGTTTTCGAATGATTCGCTTCGCTGGCCATGGCGATAAATGAAAGCAGCGTGGGTGATTCTGGCTCCAGACGATCCGGCGCAACCGCCGGATACCCTGCGGCAAGCTGAAGCGCACGCGCGTTGAGCCGTTCTTTTTCCATCAGGTAGCCCACCAGACTGATTTGATACTTGCGGATATTTTCCACAAACGCATAGGCTTCATGCCCGCGCGCGTAGCCCCAGGGCAGGCTGCTGTAGATGGATTTCTGGCTAAGCAGCGGCAGGCGCTGTTTGACGTCCGCCCAGCTATCGGGATTGCCTTTCTGCTTTGCGGTCAGTGCCCGCACGTCCAGCATATGCGCGTAACCCATGTTATACGCCGCCAGCGCGAACCAGATGCGCTCATTTTGCGGCACCGTCTCCGGCACTTTATTCAGCAGTTCCCGCAGGTAGCGCATCCCGCCGCTGATGCTCTGCTCGGCATCGGTGCGGTCGCTTAAGCCCAGGCTTTGCGCCGTATTGCGGGTCAACATCATCATGCCGCGTACTCCGGTGGGGGATGTCGCCAGCGGGTCCCAGTGCGACTCCTGGTAGGCGATCGCCGCCAGCAGTCGCCAGTCGATCTCGTCGGCATATTTCTCAAACAGCGGCTGAAAATCCGGCAGGGTACTATCCACCGCCCGTAAAAACGAGCGGGTATCGACATAGTCAAAGTCCTGGCCGTGACCAAGATACTTCTCTTCCAGGCGGGCGAGGGTGCCTTCGGTGGTGGTCTTATTAAAGAAGGCGTCCATCGCGGCGGCGAGGGTTTTATCCGCATCCTGAACGCTGAACCAGGTCACGGGCTGTTCATCGGTCACGTCCAGCGCCACCGCCAGATCCGGGTGAACGCGCTGAAACAGGCTGATGGCCCCGGAATCCGCGATGGTGTAGTCGAGCCTGCCTGCGGCGACATCTTCCATCAACGCCGTGCTGCTGCGTTTGTCATCCACCGTCCAGCCAAGGTCCGGGAACTTGTTAGCCTTAAGATCGTGCAGATCGTTTATCACCGCGTGACCGGGGGCGATAGTCAACTGTGAAGCATTAATACTTTCCAGCGAGCGGGGGCGATAGCTTCCCAGCCGATAAACGAGCTGCTGCGAAACCGAAGAGTAGGCCGGACCGGACTGATAATGGCTGGCGCGCTCGCTGTTTGACACCAGACCCGCTGCCAGCACATCGGCTTTACCGTTATCCAGATCGTCAAACAGTTGCCCGATGGTCGGCCTGACCGTCACTTTCAGGCGCACGCCGAGCGAATCGGCAAACTGCTGCGCCAGTTCGTAATCAAAGCCTTCGATTTTGCCGTTGATATTGATATAGGTCATCGGCGACATCACGGTGCTGATACGCAGTTCCCCGCGCGCCTTGATCCCGGCGAGACGATTTTCCGGCTGGCTGTGCCAGTACAGCGCCGTCACCAGTGTTGCTGCCAGCAGAGTCGTGATGCCGAACAGCAGATAATTAATCTTTAATTTTTTCAATCAGTTAATTCTCTGCGCTGCGCCTGGCTCCGATTAGCTCTGGCCCTGTAAATGTGAATGTATGTTTCAGAAAGAGCGGCATTTTGCTTAACAATCCGCCTGCTGGCAACTTTTTCGCGACCTGTGCCACACTGAATGTTAAAAATGGGCGTGCATTTTATTTCGACGCAAACGGTTTCGTCAGGCCGCACAATTCTCTATAATGACGCCCGTTTTCCCCCCCTTGCGCACACTGAAAACTGAGAAGACGAGAGACTTATGATGGAAATTCTGCGTGGTTCGCCTGCACTGTCGGCATTCCGAATCAATAAACTGCTGGCCCGCTTTCAGGCGTTCAACCTGCCGGTAAGCGCTATTTACGCCGAGTACGTCCATTTTGCCGACCTGAGCGCGCCGCTGACGGCGGACGAACACGCGCAGCTTGCGCGCCTGCTCACCTACGGCCCGCACCTCAACAGCCACACGCCTTCCGGGAAACTGCTGCTGGTCACGCCGCGTCCCGGCACCATCTCTCCCTGGTCTTCGAAAGCCACCGACATTGCGCATAACTGCGGGCTGAAGCAGATCGCCCGCCTTGAACGCGGCGTGGCTTATTATGTTGAAGCTCCGACGCTCTGCGCTGAACAGTGGCAGTCTGTCGCCGCCCAACTGCACGATCGAATGATGGAAACGGTCTTTACCGCGCAGCAGGAGGCGGAAAAACTGTTTGCCCATCATCAACCGACTCCGGTAACGCATGTGGATTTGCTCGGTGAAGGGCGACAGGCGCTGGCAGACGCTAACCTGCGTCTCGGTCTGGCGCTGGCAGACGACGAAATCGATTATTTACAGGACGCGTTCACAACGCTTGGGCGTAACCCGAACGACATCGAACTGTATATGTTTGCGCAGGCCAACTCTGAGCACTGTCGCCATAAAATCTTTAACGCCGACTGGGTGATCGACGGCGAAGCGCAGCCGAAGTCGCTGTTTAAGATGATCAAGAATACCTTTGAGCAGACGCCGGACCACGTACTGTCTGCCTATAAAGACAATGCGGCGGTGATGGAAGGCTCTGACGTCGGGCGCTTCTTTGCGGACCATCAAAATGGCCGCTACGATTTCCATCAGGAACCTGCGCACATCCTGATGAAAGTAGAAACCCATAACCACCCAACGGCAATTTCCCCGTGGCCGGGAGCGGCGACCGGCTCCGGCGGTGAAATTCGTGATGAAGGCGCAACCGGGCGCGGCGCGAAGCCGAAAGCCGGGCTGGTGGGCTTCTCGGTTTCCAACCTGCGCATTCCTGGCTTCGAACAGCCGTGGGAAGAAGATTTCGGCAAGCCGGAACGCATCGTGACCGCGCTGGATATCATGACCGACGGTCCTTTGGGCGGCGCGGCGTTTAACAATGAATTTGGTCGTCCGGCGCTGACCGGCTACTTCCGTACCTATGAAGAGCGGGTGAACAGCCACAATGGCGAAGAGCTGCGCGGCTATCACAAGCCCATCATGCTGGCGGGTGGGATCGGCAACATCCGCGCCGATCACGTACAGAAAGGGGAAATCAGCGTTGGCGCGAAGCTGATCGTCCTCGGTGGCCCGGCGATGAACATCGGGCTGGGCGGCGGGGCGGCCTCATCGATGGCTTCCGGTCAGTCCGACGCGGATCTCGATTTCGCCTCCGTGCAGCGCGACAACCCGGAAATGGAGCGCCGCTGCCAGGAAGTGATCGACCGCTGCTGGCAACTGGGCGACGCTAACCCGATCCTCTTTATTCATGACGTCGGCGCGGGCGGGCTTTCCAACGCCATGCCGGAACTGGTGAGCGACGGCGGGCGCGGCGGTAAATTTGAACTGCGCGACATCCTTAGCGACGAGCCGGGCATGAGCCCACTGGAAATCTGGTGTAACGAATCCCAGGAGCGCTACGTGCTGGCGGTAGCGGCCGACCAACTGCCGCTGTTTGACGAACTGTGTAAACGCGAGCGCGCGCCGTACGCGGTTATTGGCGATGCCACCGAAGAACAGCATCTGACCCTCAACGATCGCCATTTTGACGACCAGCCTATCGATATGCCGCTGGACGTTCTGCTGGGCAAAACCCCGAAAATGACCCGCGACGTGCAGCGCCTTCAGGCGGCGGGCGAAGTCTTCGACCGACAGAATATTACCGTCGCCGACGCCGTGAACCGCGTGCTGCATCTGCCGACCGTGGCGGAAAAAACCTTCCTCGTGACCATCGGCGACCGTACCGTCACCGGGATGGTTGCGCGCGATCAAATGGTTGGCCCGTGGCAGATCCCGGTGGCGAACTGCGCCGTGACCACCGCCAGCCTCGACAGCTACTACGGTGAAGCGATGTCGCTGGGCGAACGTGCCCCGGTGGCGCTGCTGGATTTTGCCGCCTCCGCGCGTCTGGCGGTGGGTGAAGCGCTGACTAACATCGCCGCCACGCAAATCGGCGACATCAAACGCATCAAACTTTCCGCAAACTGGATGGCTGCTGCCGGGCATCCGGGCGAAGATGCTGGTCTGTATGAGGCGGTCAAAGCGGTGGGTGAAGAGCTGTGTCCGGCGCTGGGCCTGACCATTCCGGTCGGCAAAGACTCAATGTCGATGAAAACCCGCTGGCAGGAAGGCCATGAGCAGCGCGAAATGACCTCGCCGCTGTCGCTGGTTATCACCGCCTTTGCCCGCGTGGACGACGTTCGCCAGACCATCACTCCACAGCTTTCCGTGGAAGACAACGCGCTGCTGCTGATCGATCTGGGGCGCGGACACAACGCGCTCGGCGCGACGGCGCTGGCGCAGGTGTATCGTCAACTGGGTGATAAACCGGCGGATGTGCGCAGCGTTGAGCAGCTTAAAGGTTTTTACAACGCCATTCAGGCGCTGGTCGCTGCCCGTCAGTTGCTGGCATATCATGACCGTTCCGATGGCGGTCTGCTGGTGACGCTGGCAGAAATGGCGTTTGCCGGACACTGCGGCATTGACGCCAATATTGCGTCTCTCGGCGACGATCGTCTGGCGGCGCTGTTCAATGAAGAGCTGGGCGCGGTGATCCAGGTTCGTGCCGCCGACCGTGAAGCGGTTGAGGCGGTGCTGGAAGCGCACGGTCTGGCGGACTGCATTCATTATCTGGGTCAGGCAGTGAGCGGCGACCGCTTTGTTATCTCCTCCGGCGAGCAGGCGGTGTTCAGCGAAAGCCGCACCACGCTGCGGACATGGTGGGCAGAAACCACCTGGCAGATGCAGCGCCTGCGCGATAACCCGGAGTGTGCCGATCAGGAGCACGAGGCGAAATCCAACGACAACGATCCGGGCCTCAACGTGAAGCTCTCTTTTGACATCAGTGAAGACATTGCGGCTCCGTACATCGCCAAAGGCGCACGGCCAAAAGTGGCGGTGCTGCGCGAGCAGGGCGTTAACTCGCATGTTGAAATGGCGGCGGCGTTCCACCGGGCAGGCTTTGACGCCATCGACGTGCATATGAGCGACCTGCTGGAAGGGCGTACCGGGCTGGAGCGCTTCCAGGCGCTGGTGGCTTGCGGCGGCTTCTCTTACGGCGACGTGCTCGGCGCGGGTGAAGGCTGGGCGAAATCCATCCTCTTTAACGCCCGCGTGCGCGACGAGTTTGAAACCTTCTTCCACCGTCCGCAGACGCTGGCGCTGGGCGTTTGTAACGGCTGCCAGATGATGTCCAACCTGCGCGAACTGATCCCCGGCAGCGAACTGTGGCCGCGCTTTGTGCGCAACCACTCTGACCGCTTCGAGGCGCGCTTCAGCCTGGTGGAAGTCACGCAAAGCCCGTCCCTGCTGCTACAGGGCATGGCCGGTTCGCAGATGCCGATTGCCGTTTCCCACGGTGAAGGGCGCGTAGAAGTGCGCGACGCCGCGCACCTGGCGGCGCTTGAAAGCAAAGGTCTGGTGGCGCTGCGCTACGTGGATAACTTCGGTAAGGTCACCGAAACCTATCCGGCAAACCCGAACGGCTCGCCGAACGGTATAACCGCCGTCACCAGCGAAAGCGGACGCGTCACCGTGATGATGCCGCACCCGGAACGTGTTTTCCGTACCGTCAGCAATTCCTGGCACCCGGAAAACTGGGGCGAGGACAGCCCGTGGATGCGCATCTTCCGCAATGCGCGTAAGCAGCTCGGTTAAACGCCGTTAGTCTTCGCGTTAAAAAGCCGGATAAACGCATTTAATGCTGGTCAGTTAAGCATTTGTATGAATAAAAATTCATACAAATGACTGAAAATAACGCGAAGGAGTCAGGCTTTCAGCCAAATTTATCTTCTTCAGAGGCCCGGGTAATCGGACCTGATTGTGTTAAGTACCCGCAATTCCCCCCTCTCCCCAACCCTCTCCCTCAAGGGAGAGGGGGCAGGACGTGCCCCGGGTGGGGTTTGGTGGAC
>NZ_DAMAPU010000025.1:0-34644 GCF_032071645.1 Superficieibacter sp. | reverse complement strand
TCCCCGGCCCTCTCCCTCAAGGGAGAGGGAGAAAACCGGACGTCACCACGAACGCGGGCTGTTCCCTCTCCTGGGGGAGAGGGTTAGGGAGAGGGCGTTTGTGGCTCGTCCTTAAGGCAGAAGACGAAAACCCAACGGCCCTGCCCATGGAATAACGTAAGATAACTGAATAATTCCCTGAACATCGGGATAGCGTAAGACAACTGCCCCCGGCAGAGAGAGGGCGTCTATCCCCCCAACTAAGCAGAGCCTATGAAAAACGCAACGTTCTACCTTCTGGACAACGACACCACCACGGATGGCTTAAGCGCCGTCGAGCAACTGGTGTGTGAAATTGCCGCAGAACGTTGGCGGGCAGGCAAGCGCGTGCTCATCGCCTGTGAAGACGAACCGCAGGCGATCCGCCTCGACGAAGCGCTGTGGGCCAGGCCAGCGGACAGTTTTGTCCCGCATAATCTGGCCGGTGAAGGCCCGCGCGGCGGTGCGCCGGTGGAAATCGCCTGGCCGCAAAAGCGAAACAGCAGCCCGCGCGATATTTTAATCAGCCTGCGCACAAACTTTGCAGATTTTGCCACCGCTTTCACAGAAGTGGTAGACTTCGTCCCTTATGAAGAATCTTTGAAACAACTGGCGCGCGAACGCTACAAAGCCTACCGCGTGGCTGGTTTTAACCTGAATACGGCAGCCTGGAAATAATGGAAAAGACATACAACCCGCAAGATATCGAACAGCCGCTTTACGAGCAGTGGGAAAAGCAGGGCTATTTCAAACCTAATGGTGATGAAAGCCAGGAAAGCTTCTGCATCATGATCCCGCCGCCGAACGTCACCGGCAGCTTGCATATGGGTCATGCCTTCCAGCAAACCATCATGGATACCATGATCCGCTACCAGCGCATGCAGGGCAAAAACACCCTGTGGCAGGCGGGAACCGACCATGCCGGTATCGCCACCCAGATGGTGGTTGAGCGTAAAATCGCTGCCGAAGAAGGTAAAACCCGCCATGACTATGGCCGCGATGCCTTCATCGACAAAATCTGGCAGTGGAAGGCGGAATCCGGCGGCACCATTACCCGCCAGATGCGCCGCCTCGGCAACTCCGTGGACTGGGAGCGCGAGCGCTTCACCATGGACGAAGGTCTTTCCAATGCCGTGAAAGAAGTCTTTGTCCGCCTGTATAAAGAAGATCTGATTTACCGTGGCAAGCGCCTGGTCAACTGGGACCCGAAACTGCGCACCGCGATTTCCGATCTGGAAGTGGAAAACCGCGAGTCGAAAGGCTCTATGTGGCATATCCGCTATCCGCTGGCCGACGGCGCGAAAACTGCCGACGGTAAAGATTACCTGGTGGTTGCCACCACCCGCCCGGAAACCCTGCTCGGTGATACCGGCGTGGCGGTTAACCCGGAAGATCCGCGTTATAAAGATCTTATCGGTAAATTCATCGTGCTGCCGCTGGTTAACCGCCGCATTCCGGTTGTCGGCGATGAACACGCCGATATGGAAAAAGGCACCGGCTGCGTGAAAATCACCCCGGCGCATGACTTTAACGACTATGAAGTCGGCAAACGTCATCAGCTTCCGATGATCAACATTCTGACCTTCGACGGTGATATCCGTGAAAGCGCCCAGGTCTTTGATACCAAAGGCGAAGAGTCTACGGTCTATTCCAGCGACATCCCGGCGGAATTCCAGAAGCTGGAACGCTTTGCCGCGCGTAAGGCGGTGGTTGCCGCCGTTGACGCCCTCGGCCTGCTGGAAGAGATTAAACCGCACGACCTGACCGTACCTTATGGCGACCGTGGCGGCGTAGTTATTGAGCCGATGCTCACCGACCAGTGGTACGTGCGTGCTGACGTGCTGGCGAAACCGGCCGTTGAAGCGGTTGAGAACGGCGATATTCAGTTCGTGCCGAAGCAGTACGAAAACATGTACTTCTCCTGGATGCGCGATATTCAGGACTGGTGTATCTCCCGCCAGCTGTGGTGGGGCCACCGCATCCCGGCATGGTACGACAACAACGGCAACGTCTACGTTGGCCGCACCGAAGACGACGTGCGTCAGGAAAATAACCTCGGCGCTGACGTTGCGCTGCGCCAGGACGAAGACGTACTCGACACCTGGTTCTCCTCCGCGCTGTGGACCTTCTCCACCCTCGGCTGGCCGGAAAACACCGACGCGCTGCGTCAGTTCCACCCGACCAGCGTGATGGTGTCCGGCTTCGACATCATCTTCTTCTGGATTGCCCGCATGATCATGATGACCATGCACTTCATCAAAGATGAAAACGGCAAGCCGCAGGTGCCGTTCCATACCGTCTACATGACCGGTCTGATCCGCGATGACGAAGGCCAGAAGATGTCTAAATCCAAAGGCAACGTTATCGATCCGCTGGATATGGTGGATGGTATTTCGCTGGCGGATCTGCTGGAGAAACGTACCGGCAACATGATGCAGCCGCAGCTTGCTGAGAAAATCCGCAAGCGCACCGAGAAGCAGTTCCCGGACGGCATCGAGCCACACGGCACCGACGCCCTGCGCTTCACCCTGGCGGCGCTGGCCTCAACCGGTCGCGACATCAACTGGGACATGAAGCGTCTGGAAGGCTACCGGAACTTCTGTAACAAGCTGTGGAACGCCAGCCGCTTCGTGCTGATGAATACCGAAGATCAGGATTGTGGCTTCAACGGCGGCGAAATGACCCTGTCGCTGGCGGATCGCTGGATCCTCGCCGAATTCAATCAGACCATCAAAGCGTACCGCGATGCGCTGGATAACTTCCGCTTCGATATTGCGGCGGGCATTCTGTACGAATTCACCTGGAACCAGTTCTGCGACTGGTATCTGGAGCTGACCAAGCCGGTCATGAACGGCGGAACGGAGGCTGAACTGCGCGGCACCCGTAACACGCTGGTGACGGTGCTGGAAGGTCTGCTGCGTCTGGCGCATCCGATTATTCCTTTCATCACGGAAACCATCTGGCAGCGCGTGAAGGTCATCAAAGGCATCAACGCCGATACCATCATGCTGCAACCGTTCCCACAGTACGACGCAGCGCAGGTCGATGCCGCAGCGGCGTCTGACACCGAATGGCTGAAGCAGGCGATTATCGCGGTGCGTAACATCCGCGCCGAGATGAACATTGCGCCGGGTAAACCGCTGGAGCTGCTGCTGCGCGGCGCGAGCCAGGATGCGGTACGTCGCGTTAACGACAACCGCAGCTTCCTGCAAACTCTGGCGCGTCTGGAAACCATCACCGTGCTGCCTGCCGATAATAAAGGCCCGGTTTCGGTGACCAAAATCATCGACGGCGCAGAACTGCTGATCCCAATGGCAGGTCTGATCAACAAAGACGATGAGCTGGCGCGTCTGGCGAAAGAAGTGGCGAAAATCGACGGTGAAATTAGCCGTATCGAAAGCAAACTGTCTAACGAAGGCTTTGTGGCGCGCGCACCGGAAGCGGTGATTGCCAAAGAGCGTGAGAAGCTGGAAGGTTACGCCGAAGCGAAAGCGAAGCTGATCGAGCAGCAGGCGGTAATTGCCGCGCTGTAATCGCCAACGCGGTACGTCACAGCAAAAGGCCGGGCAATTGCCCGGCCTTTGTATTTTCAGAGTGGCGGCAGCGCCTGAACCCTCCCCCGCGAAATGCTCGCCACAAATCCGGTACGGCATTCCGTGATAGCTCAGTTGAACGAAAGCAAATGCGCCCGTCAGCCAGCGAGACAATAAAAAAAGACAGCAGGCCGATTCCAGCCAGCATCAATAAAATCCCCGCCACCGGGTGCACTAAATTCATCAGCACTAAAACGCCAATAGACCAGGCGATAACAATAAAAATGCTTAGCCCAATATTGCCGCCGGTCATACCCCAGGAAAAAGGCTGACCGTTAACTTCCATCCTGCAATAAATATAGCGACGGCATTTCATTAGCGCCCAGGGCAGATAAATCCCCGGCGTGATAATGCATAATAAAAAACTCACTAAACAATTGGGAAAATATTTACCGCCGTCACCACGGAAGACAAACGGGTGATTATGAGCAGCCGTTTTATTTATCATTTACTGCATAAAACATCCCTGAATTAATAAATCCATAACCAGAATAAATACTTCCCGTCAGAGACTGCGCTGGCGGGAATACGATACCCTCTGACATTATCGGCTGAAAAAAGATTTTTGCCGCTCTGTAAGTGACTTGCGCTGCCCCCATGAGAATGGTATTAAATCAATGTATAAATATGTGATGTGTATTGGGTAATGTTATGAATGTAGTTGCGCCGCAAACCCTCGCGCTGCGTCGCCTGACGCTTAATGATAATTCGGCTATCGCCGCCGTCATTCGTCAGGTTTCCGCTGAATATGGTCTTACCGCTGACAAAGGCTATACGGTAGCCGATCCCAACCTGGATGAGCTGTATCAGCTCTATAGCCAGCCGGGCTACGCTTACTGGGTGGTCGAACAGGATGGGAACGTCGTGGGCGGCGGCGGGGTGGCACCGCTGGCCTGTAGCGAGCCGGATATCTGCGAGCTACAGAAGATGTATTTTTTGCCGTCGGCGCGCGGTCAGGGGCTGGCAAAAAAACTGGCGCTGCTCGCGCTGGATCATGCCCGCGAGCAGGGTTTTACCCGCTGTTATCTGGAAACCACGGCGTTTCTGAAAGAGGCGGTAGGATTGTACGAACATCTCGGCTTCCGCCATATTGACGGCCCGCTCGGCTGTACCGGGCATGTGGATTGTGAAGTCAGGATGCTAAAAGATCTTTAAAGCGCCCGCGCGCGGCTTTTCTTCTCTGCGATAAAAAACGGCTGGAAACCGATACGGGCTCCAGCCGTTTTGCTTATTCAGCCATGCGACAAATAAAGTGGTTTATCCATTGATATGGATTCGGCAAAAACGGCGCTGAAACAATAAAAAGCGCCGCTCAAAAGATAAAATCCGGTTCAGGGTCTTGTCGACCCTGAATCTATTATTTCGCTGAATCAATCGCGAAACGAATCACGCCTGCGGCTTTATCCTGCGGCAATTTCAGGACGTTATTCCACAGATCCTGAACAATATTACAGGTGATCTTCTCTTTACCCACGCCGGTGCGCGGATCGGACATGATCGACAAATCCGCACCGTATTTCTGGCTCAGCGCCTGAGCAATCGGCTGAATATCCTGCTGCGCATCCCGCCGCTCCTGTGGCGTAACGGTATGCTTATTCGGGCCGACGGCGGCGCGCATCATTGCGGCGTCGGTTTCCATGCGGCGATTAAACATTTCCTGCGACACAATACGCACCGGGTTAATCCCGCCCTTCACTTCCGGGAACAAGAAACGGTAGCAGTCATCATCACTGGATTTTTGCACCGCTGCGGTCTGCTCCATATTGATTTTCATATAGGCCACCACGTTTTCATCCGGCGCGGTTTGCAGACGCTTCATTTGCAGATTCAGCACCTGCGGTTGGATCTCATCAACAATTTCCTGCTCTTTTTTGCCTTCCTTTTGCATCGTCAGCGCGCGCTGGCGGATCTGCTGCCAGAGCTGCGGATCCTGCTCTTTCAAAACCTGGTAGGTGGGCATCGTCCCGACAATCTCGTCGAACTTTTGATCTTCCGTTTTAGACGAGGATCGGCTGGCGAGCCAGAAGAAGGCAACGAAGGCGATAACCCCGGCCAGCACTGCGATGTGCCATTTTTTCATGTGATTTCCTTAAACGTATACCGGGACGCCGCTGTGAAAACGAAATTCGTCGTCCGGGCGGGTAATGAGCGCCGCTTCGATCTCCCCAAAATGGCGCACGCGTGGTGCAATATCCTCACCCGCTATCTGCTGCGCCAGCGTCAGGTAATCCTGATAGTGACGCGCTTCAGAACGCAATAAAGAGAGGTAAAACTTCTGTAGATCCTCTTCCAGATGCGGCGCAAGTGCGGCAAACCGCTCGCAGGAGCGCGCTTCGATATAAGCCCCGCAAATCAGTTTGTCGATAAGCGTCAGCGGCTCGTGAGTGCGCACTTCTTTGAGCATGTTCTTAGCATAGCGGCTGGCGGTAATTTTGACGTAGGGAATGTTACGTGCCGCCATCGCCTCGCGCACCTGCCAGAAATGGTGTAGTTCCTCTTTGATTAATAACACCATACTGTCAATAAGCTGGCGACCCCACGGATCGTCGGTGCGCGGCATAACGCTTTTACCAATTTGTTTATGCAGCGCGATAAAGTCCGGCTCCGGCCCTTCACGGAAGGTAAAAGCTTCATACGGTTGCAGCCATGCCAGCAGTTCATCGCCGCCGCGTTTATCGGCAACATATTTACGCACCAGCAGCATCGCGGTTTGCGCGGCTTTCAGTTCGCAAACCATGTGGTCGGTCAGCAGCAGGGGGAGATTCGCCGGATCGCGGGCTTTATCGATCCACGGCTGGGGCGTTTTACAGAGCAGAAATTGATTAATCGGGGAGAGTATATGCAGGTAATCCATGAATCATCCTGAAAGCGCGGCAGACGGGCTGCCGCACCGGAGTTAAGACTTAGTGACGCACGCCGTCGTCGTCTTCATCTTCATCGAGATCGTCTTCATCGCCTTCTTCAGCGTCAGGATCTTCAAAGTAAGTGCCCCAGCCGTCATATTCAACGTTGAATTTTTCAGCCAGGTTCATCAGTTGCTCGACCTGCGCGTCGATCAGATCGGCGTTAAGGGCGCATTCGCTGAGGATGTCACAGCAGATCACCGTGTCGCCCTCTTCCACTTCCAGCTCTTCCGGCTCGGTGACTTCGTAGCCCAGCTTGAAGGCTTCAACCGCAAATTTCTCCAGCGTGTCGAAATCGTCGGCGGAAAGGTGATGCTCGATGGTGTACAGGGCATCAGGATCGCTGCCGTCTTCAATCAACTCTTCAATCGTTAAACGCGTCTCTTCGCGCTGCTCTTCCAGGTATTCCGGGTTTGCCATGGCTGATTCCTCATAAATTGCCGCAGTTACTTATATTGTCACACACCGCTGACATTGCCTCCAGCCGATCCAGCAAAGATTTCTGAAATGGGGTTGCAATTGCATATTCATACATATAAATTGAATTTTAATTCAATAAGTGACCTGTGTCATGAGAGGGAAAAGATGACTTCGTTCTATCAGAAACACGTTCTAAAACTGCTCGACTTCACGCCTGCTGAAATTCATACGCTGCTGCAACTCGCCGCTAAACTAAAGGCGGATAAAAAACAGGGCCAGGAAATACAAAAGCTTAGCGGTAAAAACATCGCGCTCATCTTCGAAAAAGACTCGACCCGCACCCGATGCTCTTTCGAAGTTGCCGCATACGATCAAGGCGCACGGGTCACCTACCTTGGCCCCGCCGGAAGCCAGATTGGGCATAAAGAATCAATTAAAGATACCGCGCGCGTGCTGGGCCGGATGTACGACGGCATTCAGTATCGCGGCCACGGTCAGGAAGTCGTCGAGACGCTGGCCGAATTTGCGGGCGTGCCGGTATGGAACGGCCTGACCAACGAATTTCATCCCACGCAGCTACTGGCGGATTTACTCACCATGCAGGAGCATCTGCCGGGGAAAGCGTTCAGCGAGATGACGCTGGTGTATGCCGGTGACGCGCGCAACAACATGGGTAACACCATGCTGGAAGCGGCGGCGCTGACCGGGCTGGATCTGCGTCTGGTTGCGCCAGAGGCCTGCTGGCCGGAAGCCAGCCTGGTTGCGGAATGCAAAGCGCTGGCAGCACAGACCGGCGGTAAAATTACCCTGACCGACGATGTCGCCAGCGGAGTGAAAGGCGCGGACTTTATTTATACCGACGTCTGGGTCTCGATGGGGGAAGCGAAAGAGAAATGGGCCGAACGTATCGCCCTGCTGCGTGATTACCAGGTCAACAGCCACATGATGCAGCTCACCGGCAATCCGCAGGTCAAATTCCTGCACTGCCTGCCCGCATTCCACGACGATCAAACCACGCTCGGCAAGCAGATGGCGCAGGACTTTGGTCTGCATGGCGGGATGGAAGTGACCGACGAAGTATTTGAGTCCGCCGCCAGCATCGTGTTCGATCAGGCGGAAAACCGGATGCACACCATCAAAGCGGTAATGGTGGCGACCCTGGCGCAGTAAAACCCTCCCCGGAGCGCGCGACAAACCCGCGCGCTCTGGTCACTCTCATTCCACCAGCAGTTTCACCACCACTTTACGCACCTGGGCAGGCACGCCAACGGCGCACAGCGGCTTATGCACTTCGCCCGGATAAAACACCACAAAATCCCCTTCGTTCAGCACCACGGTTTTTTCCTCTTTACCTTCCGGCAGGAAGGCAATGTCTTTATCCGCCAGCCAGTCGGTTTCCGGCGTCGCAGGCGGCTGGGTGCTGAAGGTCATCCCTTCCTGGCCTTTTAAGACGATCTGGATATCAAGATAGCGCGCATGGTACTCCGCCCGACGCTGCGCAAACGGCTCGGTGGTATCTTCCGAGACCAGATAAAACAGACGGCTGCCGTCGATATCATGCTTACCGGTCGCCGTGGCATCGGTAACGTGCGCTTTAATGTGCTCAATCGCCTGACGCAGTTCCTGCGGCAGCCAGCTTTGCAGATGGTGAATGTTGCCAACGATCATGGTTCAACCCCTTAATTAAAACAGCGTTTCATCTCCAACCGTTATACGAAAAATCCCCCAATCCTGCCAGCGGTTTTTAATGAAGGTTTGCGATAGCGCATGTTTATTGGAAAGATCATTAACCGGGTGTTATGCACTTTTGATCTTTATGCACTTGTTATGCATAACTCCGACAGGCGGTTAAGAGAAGAAAACATTAATCATCTGAAAGTATTACCTTTATCATAAAAACCACTGACCGCTCACACTTTGCTGTCCCTGCTTTTTGCAGTAAATATGCATGATTATTTATCGATTTAGCTTAAGTCCTGAATAATAATCTGATGATTTTGCATAACATCAAGATCGTTAATATTTTAATGATATTTTTCAATGAGATAGTGCGTCCTGCCGTCTGCCTTCCCTCAACATGTTATTAACAATACAGAATAATCCAGGACATAAAAGCGTATTCATTCATTTTTAAAGCATGACAAAATAACTATTTCCTGACCGCTATCATAAATTATTAATAAATCGCTCCAGCGCTTATTTCGCGTGATGACTGTCACATTTTTACCTGCCAGATAATTTAATCTCCCAGCCGAACAACAACGTTATCCATTAGCCGCGAAATATTTTCGCCGCCCCCTTTTTATTCTTAAAAAGAAGTAAGGAACAATCATGGAAAAACATTATGTCGGTTCTGAAGTCGGGAAATTACGCAGCGTAATGCTCCATCGCCCCAATCTTAGTCTTAAAAGACTGACGCCCTCTAATTGCCAGGAGTTGCTTTTTGACGATGTGCTCTCGGTGGAGCGCGCGGGAGTCGAGCACGATATTTTTGCCAGTACCCTGCGCGATCAGGGCGTGGAAGTGCTGCTGTTAACCGATCTGCTCACCCAAACGCTTGATATTGCTGATGCCAAAGGCTGGCTGCTGGAGACGCAAATCTCTGATTATCGCCTCGGTCCTGGCTTTGCCTCCGACGTTCGCGGCTGGCTGGCGGATTTACAGCATCGGCAACTGGCGCGTCATTTAAGCGGCGGGCTGACCTACGGTGAAATTCCCGCCTTTATTAAAAATATGGTGGTCGATACTCACGACGCTAATGACTTTATTATGAAGCCATTGCCGAATCATTTATTTACCCGCGACACGTCCTGCTGGATTTATAACGGCGTATCTATTAACCCAATGGCCAAAGCGGCTCGCCAGCGTGAAACGAATAATCTGCGTGCTATTTATCGCTGGCATCCGGCTTTTGTCGGTGGCGATTTTATTAAATATTTTGGCGATGAAAATATTAATTACGATCACGCCACGCTTGAAGGCGGCGATGTATTAGTGATTGGCCGTGGCGCGGTGCTGATTGGCCTGTCAGAACGCACGACGCCGCAGGGCGTGGAGTTCCTGGCAACCTCGCTGTTTAAGCATCGCCAGGCCGAACGCGTGGTGGTGGTCGAACTGCCAAAACATCGCTCCTGTATGCACCTCGATACGGTGATGACGCATATCGATATCGACACCTTCTCCGTCTACCCCGAAGTGGTGCGCAAAGAGTCGCAGTGCTGGACGCTCACCCCGGACGGGCGCGGCGGCCTCGAGCGCCACCAGGAAACCAGCCTGCTGCACGCCATTGAAAAAGCGCTGGGGCTCGATCAGGTACGGCTGATCACCACCGGCGGCGATGCCTTCGAAGCCGAGCGCGAACAATGGAACGACGCCAACAACGTGCTGACTCTGCGCCCCGGCGTGGTGATTGGCTACGAGCGCAACATCTGGACCAACGAAAAATATGACAAAGCCGGGATCACCGTGCTGCCCATTCCCGGCGATGAGCTGGGACGCGGACGCGGCGGCGCGCGCTGCATGAGCTGCCCGCTTGAACGCGACGGAATTTAAGGAGAACGCCATGGACATGAAACCCACTCTGGTTGTCGCGCTGGGCGGCAATGCCCTGCTCAAACGCGGCGAGCCGCTGGAAGCAGAAATCCAGCGCAAAAATATCGACCTCGCCGCACGCACTATCGCCCGCCTGACCCGCCAGTGGCGGGTGGTGCTGGTACACGGCAACGGTCCGCAGGTCGGGCTGCTGGCGCTGCAGAACAGCGCGTTTGACGCCGTTGCGCCCTACCCGCTGGACATTCTCGGCGCGGAAAGCCAGGGAATGATTGGCTATATGCTTCAGCAATCACTTAAAAATCATCTGCCGGAGCGCAACGTCAGCGTGCTGTTAACCCAGGTCGAAGTCGATCCTGGCGACCCGGCATTCCGCCGTCCGACCAAATACATTGGCCCGGTGTATGACAAGCAGCAGGCCGACGCGCTGAAACAGGAAAAAGGCTGGGAGATGAAAGCCGACGGTGCCTGGTTCCGCCGCGTCGTCCCCTCGCCCCTGCCGGTGCGGATCGTCGAAAGCGACGCCATCGAAGCACTGATTGCGCGTGACCATCTGGTGATCTGCAACGGCGGCGGCGGCGTGCCGGTGGTGCATAAAGCCGATGGCTACCACGGTATTGAAGCTGTCATCGACAAAGACCTCTCCGCCGCACTGCTGGCGCGCCAGCTTCACGCCGACGCGCTGCTGATCCTTACCGATGCCGACGCGGTGTACCTCGACTGGGGCACCGCCACCCAGCGCCCGCTGGTGCAGGCCACGCCTGCGTTGCTGAAAGAGATGGCCTTCGACGCCGGATCGATGGGGCCGAAAGTCGCCGCCTGCTGCCGCTACGTTGAAGAGTGCCATGGCATCGCCGGGATCGGCGCGCTCGCCGATGGCCCGGACATTCTGGCAGGTGAAAAAGGCACCCTGATCCGCCTCGAAAACACCGCGCAACCCGCTTACTGACTTCGCCTGAAAGGACAAAAAAATGACTATTTCTCTGAAAAACCGTAACTTTCTTAAGCTGCTGGATTACACGCCCGCTGAAATCCAGTTCCTGATTGACCTCGCTGTTGAACTGAAAAAAGCCAAAAAAGCCGGGCAGGAAAAGCAGACCCTGAAAGGCAAAAACATCGCCCTGATTTTTGAAAAAACCTCCACCCGTACCCGCTGCGCGTTTGAGGTCGGCGCATTCGATCAGGGCGCGCAGGTGACGTATCTGGGGCCGAGCGGCTCGC
This sequence comes from Superficieibacter sp., assembly GCF_032071645.1. Lineage (NCBI taxonomy): Bacteria > Pseudomonadati > Pseudomonadota > Gammaproteobacteria > Enterobacterales > Enterobacteriaceae > Superficieibacter > Superficieibacter sp. Next base: position 22,940 of record NZ_DAMAPU010000025.1, on the reverse strand, counting down.
AGATTGGTCATAAAGAGTCGATGAAAGACACTGCCCGCGTGCTGGGACGGATGTATGACGGCATCGAGTACCGGGGCTACGGCCAGCAAATTGTCGAAGAGCTGGGCGCGCACGCTGGCGTACCGGTATGGAACGGGCTGACCGATGAATTCCATCCTACCCAGATCCTCGCGGATTTGATGACCATGCTGGAACATGCGCCGGGCAAAACCCTGTCCCAGTTACGCTTCGCTTATCTCGGCGACGCGCGCAATAACATGGGCAATTCCCTGATGGTCGGAGCCGCCAAAATGGGCATGGACATCCGCCTGGTCGCGCCCAAATCCTTCTGGCCGGAAGAGGCGCTGGTCGCGCAGTGCCGCACCATCGCCAAAGAAACCGGCGCGCGCATTACGCTTACCGATGACGTTGAAGAAGGCGTGTACGGCGTGGATTTCCTCTACACCGACGTGTGGGTGTCAATGGGCGAGCCGAAAGAAGCCTGGGCCGAGCGCGTCAGCCTGATGAAGCCTTACCAGGTCAACCGGCAGGTGATCGATGCCACCGGCAATCCGCAGGTGAAATTCATGCACTGCCTGCCCGCATTTCACAACGAGCACACCAAAATGGGTCGCGAAATTGAAATCGCTTACGGGCTGAAAGGGCTGGAGGTGACGGAAGAGGTGTTTGAATCGCCGCACTCTATCGTCTTCGACGAAGCGGAAAACCGGATGCATACCATCAAAGCGGTGATGGTGGCGACACTCGGCGACTAACATCATGCCCGGCGTGCCGCAGGGTACGCCGGGCAAGGAGAGCACCATGAGCACCTTTAAATTTCCTTCCGCCTATACCATTTTGTTTGTTCTTATCGCGCTGGTGGCCATCCTGACGTGGATTGTCCCGGCCGGGCAATATCATATGGCGATGAACGAGGCGCTGGGTAAAGAAGTCCCGGTGGCGGGCACCTACGCCAGCGTCGCCGCCCATCCGCAGGGGATCATCGCGGTATTAATGGCACCGATTAGCGGGCTGTACGATCCTGAAACCGGGCAGGCCGGGGCCATCGACGTGGCGCTGTTTATCCTGATCATCGGCGGTTTTCTCGGCATTGTCACCAAAACCGGAGCCATCGACGCGGGCATTGAGCGCGTGACTTTTCGCCTGCGCGGGCATGAAGAATGGATGATCCCGATCCTGATGGCGCTGTTTGCCGCAGGCGGCACCATTTACGGCATGGCGGAGGAATCGCTGCCTTTTTACAGCCTGCTGGTGCCGGTGATGCTGGCGGCCCGTTTTGATCCGCTGGTGGCGGCCTCGACTATTCTGCTGGGCGCGGGGATCGGCACGCTGGGCTCGACGATCAACCCGTTCGCCACGGTGATTGCCGCCAACGCGGCGGGCATTCCCTTCACGGCGGGGATCGCCCTGCGCATTGCGCTGCTGGTGGTGGGCTGGATCATCTGCGTTGGCTGGGTGATGCGCTACGCCCGTAAAGTGCGACAGGATCCATCCTGCTCGATTGTGGCGGATAAGCAGGAAGAAAACCTGACCCATTTTCTGGGCAACAAAGGATCTGATTTGCTGGAATTCACCGCCGTGCGCAAACTGATCCTGCTGATCTTCGCTCTCGCCTTCGCGGTGATGATTTATGGCGTGGCGGTACGCGGCTGGTGGATGGCGGAGATCTCGGCGCTCTTTCTTGGCGCGGCGGTGATCGTCGGGGTCATCGCCCGGATGAGCGAAGAGGAGCTGACGTCCACCTTTATTAACGGCGCGCGGGAATTACTGGGGGTGGCGCTTATCATCGGTATTGCGCGTGGTATTGTAGTGATTATGGATAAGGGAATGATTACGCATACTATTTTGCACAGCGCCGAAGGGATCGTTAGCGGCTTATCGAGCATTGCGTTTATCAACGTGATGTACTGGCTGGAAGTGGTGCTCTCGTTTCTGGTGCCCTCTTCTTCCGGTCTGGCGGTGCTGACCATGCCGATCATGGCACCGTTAGCTGACTTCGCAGGCGTACAGCGCGAACTGGTGGTCACGGCTTATCAGTCCGCGTCCGGCATTGTGAATCTGGTGACGCCGACGTCAGCGGTGGTGATGGGGGGGCTGGCGATCGCCCGCGTCCCGTACGTGCGTTATCTGAAGTGGGTTGCGCCCCTGCTGGCGATCCTGACGCTGGTTATTATGGCGGCCTTAAGCCTGGGGGCATTACTATAGGCGTGCTGAAGACAAACAAGTCCGCTGGCTGACAGGATAAGCTCTGATTATTTCTACTATACCCTAAATAATTCGAGTTGCATGACAAAACACGGAGTGTTTTGAACAGCGCTTGCGCTGGCCCACCGGGCGAGGTCTGCAAGACCGAGTAACGCGGCGACGCAGTGAATCCCCAGGAGCTTACGCCAGTAAGTGACTGGGGTGAGCGAGTCAAGCCAACGCACAAGCAACTTGAAGTATGACGGGTATAAAACCCTCTGATACAGACAGGATTAAAATATGAAGGAATATGGTGAATACTCCGCCAAAGAACAACTTCAGCTTACCGTTTGCCAGCGATTGATCGCAGAAAAGCGTTACCTTTCTCAGGAGGAGATTCGCCGTGATTTACAGTTGCACGGATTCGATAACATCAGCCAGTCCACCGTCTCGCGCCTGCTGAAATTACTGGGCGTGATCAAGATCAGGAACGCCAAAGGACAAAAAATTTATTCGGTGAATCCGCAACTGCGCCCGGTGCCGGATGCCGCCCGCTCCGTCGCCGATATGGTGGTCAGCGTGGAGCACAACAGCGAATTTATCCTTATCCATACCGTCGCGGGATATGGCCGGGCGGTGGCGCGAATTCTGGATTATCACGCGCTGCCGGAAGTGCTCGGCATCGTGGCGGGTAGCAGCATCGTCTGGGTCGCGCCACGGGTGGTGAAGCGTACCGCGCTGGTTCACAAACAGATTAATTACATTCTGAAAATGAATTAATATTCAATAGAACCGTTTGCGTTGAATAAAATCGGCATTAATCGCTTGATCCCGACATAGAGGTGAGTATAATCGCCGACAATTTGCCGGGAGGAAGCATGGTCCATAGCCTACGACACACTGTCTTAGCGCGTCTGAAACAGGGCGCAGGCCAGCCGTTTTTCTTCCCGTTGCTCAACGTATTCCCAAAGCCCCTCATTGCAGGGGCTTTTTTTTGCCCAGGCGTCAGGAGATAAACATGGCTAATCCGTTATTTCAAAGACATATCATTTCCATAAACGATCTCAGCCGCGAGGAGCTTGAGCTGGTGCTGGCAACGGCAGCGAAACTGAAAGCCAATCCGCAGCCGGAGCTGCTGAAGCATAAAGTGATCGCCAGCTGTTTCTTTGAGGCTTCCACCCGCACCCGTTTGTCCTTTGAAACGTCCATGCACCGCCTGGGTGCCAGCGTCGTCGGCTTCTCCGACAGCAGCAATACCTCGCTTGGCAAAAAAGGCGAGACGCTGGCGGACACCATTTCGGTGATCAGCACCTACGTGGACGCCATCGTCATGCGCCATCCGCAGGAAGGTGCGGCGCGGCTGGCGACCGAATTTTCAGGCAATATCCCCATCCTCAACGCGGGCGATGGCGCAAACCAGCACCCGACGCAGACCCTGCTGGATCTGTTCACCATTCAGGAAACCCAGGGACGTCTGGAAAATCTGACGATTGCGATGGTCGGCGATTTAAAATATGGCCGCACCGTGCATTCGCTGGCGCAGGCGCTGGCGAAGTTCAACGGCAACCGCTTCTGCTTTATCGCCCCGGACGCACTGGCGATGCCGCAGTACATTCTGGATATGCTCGATGAGAAAGGCATCGCCTGGAGCGTCCATCAGGCGATTGATGAGGTGGTGGCCGAGGTAGATATTTTGTATATGACCCGCGTACAGAAGGAGCGCCTCGACCCGTCCGAATACGCCAACGTCAAAGCGCAGTTTGTCCTGCGCGCCAGCGACCTGCACGACGCGCGCGACAATATGAAAGTGTTACATCCGCTGCCGCGTATTGATGAGATCGCCACCGATGTCGATAAAACGCCGCACGCCTGGTATTTCCAGCAGGCCGGTAACGGTATTTTCGCCCGCCAGGCGCTGCTGGCGCTGGTCCTCAATCGCGATTTTGCACTGTAAGGAGATCCTCATGACCCATGATAATAAACTCCAGGTTGAAGCCATTAAGCGCGGCACCGTTATCGATCATATTCCCGCCCAGGTGGGCTTCCGCCTGCTGACGCTGTTCAAACTGACCGAGACCGAGCAGCGCGTGACCGTCGGCCTGAATTTACCGTCGGGCGCGATGGGCCGCAAAGATATCATCAAGATTGAGAATACGTTTCTGACCGATGAGCAGGTCGACCAGCTCGCGCTGTATGCGCCGCTGGCGACGGTCAACCGTATCGACGACTATGAAGTGGTAGGGAAATCGCATCCTAAGCTGCCGGAACGCATCGACGCGGTGCTGATTTGCCCGAACAGCAACTGCATCAGCCACGCCGAGCCGGTCAATTCCAGTTTTAGCGTAAGAAAACGCACCAGTGATATTGCCCTGAAGTGTAAATACTGCGAGAAAGAATTCTCACACCAGGTCGTTCTGGCAAATTAAATAGCCTGTAAGCACACCCTGATCCGGTGTGCTTTATTTTTCCTGTCATTAAATCCTGATTACGCATCATAATAAAAAGAGTGAAAAATCAACCATATCATTAAATATCAGCACGCTGAACGGTGATTGAAATTTATATTCCAGATTAATAAACTCGACAATTATTTATTATTCAGGGAATGGATTATGAAAATTAAGCACGTTTCGCTATGCCTTGCGGCATTATTTTTTAATACATCAGTATTTGCTCATGGCTATGTAGAAGCGCCGGCAAGCCGCGCCTATCAATGTAAATTGGGTAAAAATAGCGGCTGCGGCTCCGCGCAGTGGGAACCGCAAAGCGTGGAACAAACCAGCGGCTACCCGGCGGGTGACGTCCCGCCGGACGGAAAGCTGGCGAGTGCAGGTAAAGACCGTTACGGCGAACTGGATCAGCAAAGCCCGACGCGCTGGGCAAAAACCCCCATCACCAGCGGCAAGTTTGATTTCGTCTGGTATCACACTGCGCCGCACCGCACCACCAACTGGCGTTATTACATTACCAAACAAAACTGGGATCAAAATAAGCCGCTGACGCGCGCCGCGTTTGAAGACACCCCGTTTTGTGAAATTGACGGTAACGGTAATACCCCGGCCATTCGGGTGACGCATTCCTGCAATGTTCCGCAGCGTACCGGTTATCAGGTCGTTTATGCGGTATGGGAAATTGCGGATACCACCAACAGTTTTTATCAGGCCATTGACGTTGATTTCGGTAACGGCGACGGCACCAGCGGCGATGAGCACGCCCATCATAATAACTGGGCCAAAGAGCTGAACGGTTTAATTGCCGGGGAAGCGCTGAAAGCAGGCGATCACGTCGTGGCTAAATTCTTCAACGCCCAGGGCGAAGTCACCTCGTTGCGTACCTCGCTGACCATTGCCAGTGATGAAAAAGGTGCCAGCGACCAGTGGACCTGGGATTTGGCAACCGCCATCAACGCGGCACATTCGCAGATCCGCGCGGGGGTGAAGGACGCGCACGGCATGGTTGAACCTATCCACGGCGCGAACCCGGTCTATGCTAACGAGGGCAGCGATCTGGACACCATGATCCTTTACTATGGCGATGAAGTGGTCGTCCAGTCGTTAACGGTTTCAGACGTCAGCGCCAGCAAAATTGATCAGGGCAAATCCACCATCACCCTGCGGGCAACGGCAGAAGGCTCGGTCCTCCTTGATGCGAACGTCAGCGATCACAGCGGCAATCAAAAAGGCCGCGTTCAGCGTCCGTTAAAGGATGAATCAAAAACCCTGACCATGAATCTCGTTGATGCGCACGCCGGACATCATATGCTGCGCTACTACGGTTATGATGAGAGCGGTGAAATCGTCAGCCAGGGCGTGATCGACTTGATGCTGGAAGAAAAAGCCGCGCAGCCGGAACCGACGCCAACGCCAGCTCCGGGCATTAAATACAACTACGAATTCCCGAAAAACCTGGCGTCCTATAAGGCCGGCACTCGCGTGCTCCAGCCAAAAGACGGTAAAGTGTACCAGTGTAAGCCGTTCCCGTTCAGCGGCTACTGCGTCCAGTGGAGCCCGTCGGCGAACCAGTACGAGCCGGGCGTCGGCTTCGCATGGAAAATGGCCTGGACGGTGGTAACTCAATGATCACTGTGATGCAGGTCAGTGGATAGCACGCCTCCCCCCTCTCCCCGACCCTCTCCCTCAAGGGAGAGGGAGAAAACCGGACGTGACCACAACGTCGGGCTGTCCCCTCTCCTGGGGGAGAGGGTTAGGGTGAGGACGTTCACGCGGAGGAAGGAGGATAAACGCTTCCCCCTCTCCCCGGCCCTCTCCCGCAAGGGAGAGGGAGAAAACCGGACGTGACCACAACGCCGGACTGTTCCCTCTCCTGGGGGAGAGGGTTAGGGTGAGGGCGTTCACGCGGAGGAAGGAGGATAAACGCTCCCCCTCTCCCCGGCCCTCTCCCTCAGGGGAGAGGGAGAAAACCGGGCGTAACCACAACGCCGGGCTGTCCCCTCTCCCTCAAGGGAGAGGGGAGAAAACCGGACGTGACCACAACGCCGGGCTGTTCCCTCTCCTGGGGGAGAGGGCTAGGGTGAGGGCGTTAACGCGAAGGAAGGAGGATAAACGCTTCCCCCTCTCCCCGGCCCTCTCCCTCAAGGGAGAGGGGGAAAACCGGACGTGACCACAACGCCGGACTGTTCCCTCTCCTGGGGGAGAGGGGAGAAAACCGGGCGTGACCACAACGCCGGGCGGTCCCCTCTCCTGGGGGAGAGGGTTAGGGTGAGGGCGTTCACGCGGAGGAAGGAGAATAAACGCTCCCCCCTCTCCCCGACCCTCTCCCTCAGGGGAGAGGGGGAAAACCGGGCGTGACCACAACGCCGGGCTGTTCCCTCTCCTGGGGGAGAGGGTTAGGGTGAGGGCGTTAACGCGGAGGAAGGAGGATAAACGCTTCCCCCTCTCCCCGACCCTCTCCCTCAGGGGAGAGGGGGAAAACCGGACGTGGCCACAACGCCGGGCTGTTCCCTTTCCCTCAGGGGAGAGGGGAGAAAACCGGACGTGACCACAACGCCGGGCGGTCCCCTCTCCTGGGGGAGAGGGTTAGGGTGAGGGCGTTCACGGCTACGCTCTCTGCTACAGGAACGAGACCCTGAAAGACTTTTTCTCCTGCCGCCTTAATGTTTGTATAATGCCCCCCACTGGAACACATCGAATAACTTCAGGAGAAACTATGTCTAAAACTATCGCGACGGAAAATGCACCGGCAGCTATCGGCCCGTATGTTCAGGGTGTGGATCTTGGCAGCATGATCATCACGTCCGGCCAAATCCCGGTCGATCCGAAAACCGGCAGCGTGCCGGATGACGTTTCCGCCCAGGCGCGCCAGTCGCTGGAAAACGTGAAGGCCATTGTTGAAGCCGCTGGTCTGAAAGTGGGTGATATCGTTAAAACCACCGTTTTCGTTAAAGATCTGAATGATTTCGCCACCGTTAACGCCACCTATGAAGCGTTTTTCAATGAGCACAACGCCACCTTCCCGGCGCGCTCCTGCGTTGAAGTGGCTCGTCTGCCGAAAGACGTGAAAATTGAGATTGAAGCGATCGCTGTACGTCGCTAATGACATAATCCAGGCGTCATGCCTGGATTATTCACCTTTATTGCATCATCTCCTGAAGCAGATTATTGCCAGCCGTAGCGGCGGCTATACATCCCTTTGACCAACTGGGTCAGCGTCATATATCCCGCCAGAATCGCTATCAGCCACGGGAAATAGCTGAGCGGCAGCGCCTGAAGCTGAAGATATCCCGCCAGCGGCGAGAACGGCAGCGCGATGCCCATCACCATCACCAGCAGCGTCATCAACATCAGCGGCCAGGCGGCGCGGCTTTGAATAAACGGCAGGCGGCGGGTGCGGATCATATGCACTATCAGCGTTTGCGACAGCAGCCCCACCACAAACCAGCCGGACTGGAACAGGGTCTGCGCCTCCGGGGTGTTGGCGTGGAACACCCACCACATCAGGCAAAAGGTGAGGATGTCGAAGATCGAGCTGATCGGGCCGAAGAAGATCATAAAGCGCCCCAGATCGGCCGGGTTCCAGCGCTGCGGCCTGCGGATCTGCTCGTCGTCCACGTTATCAAACGGGATCGCCACCTGGGATACATCGTACAGCAGGTTCTGGATCAGCAGATGCAGCGGCAGCATCGGTAAAAACGGCAGAAAAGCGCTCGCGACCAGCACGCTAAAGACGTTACCAAAGTTAGAGCTGGCGGTCATTTTGATGTATTTCAGCATGTTGGCGAACGTGCGGCGTCCTTCAATAACCCCCTCTTCCAGCACCATCAGGCTTTTTTCCAGCAGGATGATATCCGCCGCCTCGCGGGCGATATCTACCGCGCCATCCACTGAAATACCGATGTCCGCCGCCCGCAGCGCGGGCGCGTCGTTAATGCCGTCGCCCATAAAGCCGACAACGTGCCCTTCCCGCTTCAGCAGCGTGACGATCCGCTCTTTATGCAGCGGCGTCAGGCGGGCAAACAGCGTGGTGCGCTGCGCAAGACTCGCCAGCTGGTCGTCGCTAAGCCGCTCAATATCGCTGCCCACCACCACTTCACCCGCGTCCAGACCGACGTCGTGGCACACTTTCGCCGCCACCAGTTCACTGTCGCCGGTGAGAATTTTAACGGTGATACCGCTGGCTTTTAGCGCTTTCAGCGCCGGAGCAGTGGTCTCTTTCGGCGGATCGAGGAAGGCGATATACCCTTCGAGGATCAGATCAGATTCATCAATCCGCTGATAGTCGCCTTCCCGCGCCGGGAGAATTTTGGTCGCCACGGCCACCACCCGCAGCCCCTGGCGGTTAAGGGTGTCAGTTACGCGCTTCACCCGGCGCAGCATTTGCGCATCCAGCGGCACGATCTCGCCGTTGTGACGAACGGATGCGCAGACGCTAAGGATCTCCTGCAATGCGCCCTTACAGATAAGCTGATGCACCTCTGGCTGCTCGCTGACCACCACCGACATCCGGCGGCGTTCAAAATCAAAGGGGATTTCATCTACCTTCTGCCAGCGGGTGGAAAGTCCGCGCGCCGCGTCTTCCTCCACGCCCTCCAGCACGGCGGTGTCGAGCAGGTTTTTCAACCCGGTCTGGTAGTGGCTGTTGAGCCATGCCGCATGCAGCACGCGCTCGCTGGCGCGCCCGGAAATATCGCTGTGGGTTTCCAGCACGATTTTATCCTGGGTCAGAGTCCCGGTTTTATCGGTGCAGAGAATATCCATTGCGCCAAAGTTCTGAATGGCGTCGAGGTGTTTGACGATCACTTTCTGCCTGGACAGCTTTACCGCCCCGCGCGCCAGCGTTGAAGTGACGATCATCGGCAGCATTTCCGGGGTCAGGCCGACCGCCACCGACAGCGCGAACAGCGCCGCTTCCCACCAGTCGCCTTTGGTGTAGCCATTAATCAGCAGCACCAGCGGCGTCATGACCAGCATAAAGCGGATCAGCAGCATACTGACGCGGCTGATACCTTTCTGGAAGGCATTTGGCTCGCTCTGCTGCTCGCTCACCCGCCCGGCCAGTTGACCAAACCAGGTGCTGCCGCCGGTCGCGATCACCAGCGCCTGCGCCGTGCCGCTCACCACATTGGTGCCCATAAAACACAGGGTGTCGCATTCGAGCGGGTTGCTCTGCCGCGCATCGCGGGTGCGGGCCACTTTCTCAACCGGCAGCGATTCGCCGGTCAGCGAGGCCTGAGCGACGAACAGATCGCGCGCCTGAAGCACGCGCAGATCCGCCGGGATCATATCCCCCGCCGCCAGCTTGATCACATCGCCCGGCACCAGTTGATCGATGGGCAGTTCGATCCAGCCGTTCTCCCCTTTTTCATTTTTCACCCGCAGTACCGTGGCGGTGTTGCTGACCATCGCCTTCAGCGCGTCGGCGGCTTTGGTCGAACGCGCTTCCTGCACAAAATTAAGCAGCGTTGAGATCCCCACCATCAGGCCAATCACGCCCGCCGCAAAGAGATCTTCCGTGGCATAGGAAATCATCCCCAGCACGGTCAGCAGCAGGTTGAACGGGTTGCGATAGCAGATCCACAAATGCACCCACCACGGCGACGGTTGCTCCGCCGGAAGCTGGTTTTCCCCGTGACGGGCGCGGGCGGCCTCAACTTCCGCCGCGTTCAGCCCTTCCGGGTGGCTGTTAAAGGCTGACCACAGATCGCCTTCGCGCATCGCCGCCACCTTCAGACAGCGTTCGCTCAGTGACGCCGGGACCGGCCCGACAGTGAGATTTTTTGCCTCCGGCAGCGGATCGCGCTGCACCAGACGGCGGGGTAAATGACGGTTCAGCCGGGCAAATAGCTGACGGGTGATATTGATAAACATAATAAGTCCCTCCGCGCCCGTTACCAGCGGGCGCAGAAAATCCTTCAGGCACAGCCTGACAGGTAGCCGATTAACTACAGGGACGCAACGGGCGTCACTGCCTTACGCGTGCGGTAAGACAGTGAAAAGACTGGCTTACCGGACGTTAAAAGCGCTCCAGCGTGGGAGAGGGGTGGGATCGGGATCCATAAAGCCTCCGGTAAGTGGGAAAGATGAAAGTGCCGCGAATTATACGTTTCTCAATATAATTTGTGGCCGTTATAGCGCTATGATATCGCCGCTTCGCTAAACCGCAGGTAAACCAGACTTTGCTCATTGCCCCGCGCTTCAGTAAAGTTAAGCTCTTTTATTCACTCGCTTCATCTCACGGGACGACAGGATGCAAAACCGGCTGACGATTAAAGACATTGCGCGCTTAAGCGGCGTAGGAAAATCCACCGTTTCCCGCGTGCTCAATAATGAAAGCGGCGTCAGCGAGCGCACCCGCGAACGCGTCGAAGCGGTGATGAGTCAGCACGGCTTCTCCCCGTCGCGCTCGGCGCGGGCGATGCGTGGGCAGAGCGATAAAGTCGTCGCCATTATCGTTACCCGTCTGGATTCGCTGTCAGAAAACCTCGCCGTACAGACCATGCTGCCGGTGTTTTATGAGCAGGGCTACGATCCGATCATGATGGAGAGCCAGTTCTCGACGGCGATGGTGGAGGAGCATCTGGGGATGCTTCAGCGGCGAAACATCGACGGCGTGGTGCTGTTTGGCTTTACCGGCATTAACGTCGATATGCTCGCCCGCTGGCAGGCGTCGCTGGTGCTGATGGCGCGCGATGCCAGCGGTTTTGCCTCCGTCTGCTATGACGATGAAGGTGCCATCCAGATCCTGATGCAGCGGCTTTACGATCGTGGTCATCGGCATATCAGCTATCTCGGCGTGCCGCATCACGACATCACCACCGGTCAGCGCCGTCATGAGGCCTGGCAAAACTTCTGCAAAAAACACGCCCTGCCTGCGCTGTCGGCGCTGCCCGGTTTGTCCATGAAGCAGGGGTATGAACATGTGCAGCAGGTGCTCAGTCCGCAGACCACCGCCCTGGTGTGCGCGACCGATACGCTGGCGCTCGGCGCCAGTAAATATTTACAGGAACAACGCATAGAGACGGTGCAACTGGCGAGCGTCGGTAATACGCCACTGGTGAAGTTTCTGCACCCGGAAATCGTCACCGTCGATCCGGGCTACGGCGAGGCCGGACGCCAGGCGGCGACGCAGTTGATCGAGCAGATCAACGGCCGCCGTGAGCGACAGCAAATCGTGATCCCCGCCACTCTCTCTTAACACGCCAACAACAATTTCTGTGATCCTCGCTGCGTTTCGGGAACGTTCCCGTTTTCACTCATTCAGCGAAGCGATATTCTTGCGCCCGTTCATTACCCTCACCCCTCTTTCATCTGCCATGAGGCTTTATAGATGAGTAAAGTTAACCAACAGGATATCGATCGACTGATCGAACTGGTGGGCGGGCGCGAAAACATCGCCACCGTCAGCCACTGCATTACCCGCCTGCGTTTCGTGCTGAACCAGCCCGCACAGGCGGATCCGAAAGCGATCGAAGAACTGCCGATGGTCAAGGGCTGCTTCACCAACGCCGGGCAGTTCCAGGTGGTGATTGGCACCGACGTCGGTGACTACTATAAAGTGCTGCTGGCCTCCACCGGGCAGGCGCATGCCGATAAAGAGCAGGCGAAAAAAGCCGCCCGGCAGAATATGAAATGGTATGAACAGCTTATCTCGCACTTCGCCGAGATTTTCTTCCCGCTGCTGCCAGCGCTGATCAGCGGTGGTCTGATCCTCGGTTTTCGCAACGTGATCGGCGATTTGCCGATGAGCAATGGCCAGACGCTGGCGCAGATGTTCCCGGCGCTGAAGACCATTTACGACTTCTTATGGCTGATTGGCGAGGCGATTTTCTTCTACTTGCCGGTGGGAATTTGCTGGTCGGCGGTACGTAAAATGGGCGGCACGCCGATCCTCGGCATTGTGCTGGGCGTCACGCTGGTTTCGCCGCAGTTAATGAACGCTTACTTACTTGGGCAACAGGTGCCGGAAGTGTGGAACTTCGGCCTGTTCAGCATCGCCAAAGTGGGCTATCAGGCGCAGGTGATCCCGGCGCTGCTGGCGGGTCTGGCGCTCGGTTTTATTGAAATCAACCTTAAGCGCATTGTGCCGAGCTACCTTTACCTGGTGATCGTCCCGGTCTGCTCGCTGCTGCTGGCGGTGTTCCTCGCCCACGCGCTGATCGGGCCGTTTGGCCGGATGATCGGCGACGGCGTGGCCTTTGCGGTGCGCCATCTGATGACCGGCAGCTTTGCCCCGGTAGGCGCGGCGCTGTTCGGCTTCCTGTATGCGCCGCTGGTGATCACCGGCGTCCACCAGACCACGCTGGCGATTGATATGCAGATGATCCAGAGCCTCGGTGGAACCCCGGTGTGGCCGCTGATCGCACTGTCGAACATTGCCCAGGCGTCGGCCGTCGTCGGCGTGATTCTGGTCAGCCGCAAACATAACGAGCGCGAAATTTCCGTTCCGGCAGCGATTGCCGCCTTCCTCGGCGTGACCGAACCGGCGATGTACGGTATCAACCTGAAATACCGTTTCCCGATGCTGTGCGCGATGATTGGCTCCGGCCTTGCGGGCCTGCTCTGCGGGCTGTACGGCGTGATGGCTAATGGCATCGGCGTCGGCGGCCTGCCGGGTATTCTGTCGATTCAACCGGGCTACTGGCAGGTCTTCAGTATGGCGATGCTGGTGGCGATTGTGATCCCGATTGTTCTGACCACGGTGATGTATCAGCGCAAACACCGTCAGGGCACGTTACAGAGTGTTTAACTCTTTTTGGGGCGCCATTGCGCCCCTTCGCATTTGCAGGAAATCATTATGAATACCCTTCCTCACTGGTGGCAAAACGGCGTCATCTATCAAATTTATCCAAAGAGTTTTCAGGACACGACCGGCAGCGGCACCGGCGATTTACGCGGCGTCATCCGGCGGCTGGACTACCTGAAAACGCTGGGCGTGGATGCCCTCTGGTTGACGCCGTTCTATATCTCGCCGCAGGTTGATAACGGCTACGACGTGGCGAACTATACCGCCATCGACCCGACCTACGGTTCGCTGGATGATTTTGATGCGCTGGTGGCGCAGGCCAAAGCGCGCGGGATGCGCATTATCCTTGATATGGTGTTTAATCACACGTCCACCCAGCATCCGTGGTTTCGCGAGGCGCTCAGTCCTGAAAGCCCTTACCGCGCGTTTTATTTCTGGCGCGACGGGACGCCGGATCGGGCACCGAACAACTGGCGCTCAAAGTTCGGCGGCGGAGCCTGGCGCTGGCAGGCGGAGAGCGAGCAATATTATCTGCATCTGTTCGCGCCGGAGCAGGCGGATCTGAACTGGGAAAACCCGGCGGTGCGTGACGAACTGAAAAAAGTCTGCGAGTTCTGGGCCGATCGCGGCGTTGACGGACTGCGGCTGGACGTGGTGAATCTGATCTCAAAAGATCTGACTTTCCCGGACGATCCGCTCGGCGACGGTCGCCGTTTTTACACCGACGGCCCGCGTGCGCATGAGTATTTGCGCGAGATGAGCCGCGATGTGTTTATCCCGCGTGGGCTGATGACGGTCGGCGAAATGTCCTCCACCAGCCTGGAAAACTGCCAGCAGTATGCTTCGCTTGACGGCAGCGAACTGTCGATGACTTTTAACTTTCATCATCTGAAGGTGGATTATCCCGGCGGCGAAAAATGGACCTGCGCGAAGCCGGATTTTATCGCCCTGAAAGCCCTCTTCCGCCACTGGCAGCAGGGAATGCACAACCGGGCGTGGAACGCGCTGTTCTGGTGTAACCACGATCAGCCGCGCATCGTTTCGCGCTTCGGCGATGAAGGCGAATACCGCGTGCCCGCCGCCAAAATGCTGGCGATGGTGCTGCACGGGATGCAGGGGACGCCGTATATCTATCAGGGTGAAGAGATTGGGATGACTAACCCGCACTTTACCCGCATCACCGATTACCGCGACGTTGAAAGCCACAATATGTTCGCCGAACAGCGGGTTAACGGGCGCGATGCGCAGGAACTGCTGGCAATTCTGGCGGTGCGCTCGCGGGATAACAGCCGCACGCCGATGCAGTGGGACGCCGGTCCGAACGCCGGTTTTAGCGCAGGCGAGCCGTGGATCGCGGTGAACGCGAACTATAGCGATATCAACGTGAACGCGGCGCTAAAAGACCCGAACTCGGTGTTTTATACCTATCAAACGCTGATTGCCCTGCGTAAAACGCAGCCGGTGCTGACGTGGGGAGACTACGAAGACCTGCTCCCGGCGTCTGCGCAGGTGTGGTGCTATCGCCGCCAGTGGCAGGGGCAGACGCTGCTGGTGGTGGCGAACCTCAGCCGCACGTGCCAGAACTGGCAGCCGGAAGGGGTGGCCGGAAGCTGGCAGGTGCTGATGAGCAACTACGATGAAGTTGCCGGTCAGCCCGCCGCGATGACGCTACGCCCCTTCGAAGCGGTCTGGTGGTTACAGTAAGTTATCGCTGCCCGGTCAGGCCGGGCAGTTCGTTTTTCCTTTCTCTTTTCAGGGTTTTTCAGGCATTAAGTCAGTACAAAAAATTATATCCGCCACAGCGCCCGTCTTCCGTACCGTCCCTTTTTTACTTTGTCCTGCGTCAATAAAACTGCAAACATCTTTGATGCAAATCACTACATATAGAACTTAAAATGCGCCCCGGCCCAACATATGGTATTTATCGTCTATTATTGCAGCACAGCCTTTTTCGCAGGTTGTGGATAAACCGGGCCGGAAATACCGGAAGTCTCTGGATACAGTAACGATTAAAACCGATCGGGGCTTCCTTTCCCTTGTGGATAACCTGTTCTTTTAAAGATGGAGTGATCATGACACCGCATGTGATGAAACGCGACGGCTGCAAAGCGCCGTTTAAATCAGAGCGCATTAACGAAGCTATTCTACGTGCAGCTAAAGCAGCGGGAGTCGATGACGCAGACTATTGCGCCACCGTCGCAGAAGTCGTCAGTAACCAGATGCAGGACCGCCAGCAGGTCGATATCAACGAGATCCAGACGGCGGTCGAAAACCAGCTGATGTCCGGGCCGTATAAGCAGCTGGCCCGCGCCTATATTGAATATCGCCATGATCGCGATATCGAACGTGAAAAGCGCGGCCGTCTGAATCAGGAAATTCGTGGTCTGGTCGATCAAACCAACTCCGCGCTGCTCAACGAAAACGCCAACAAAGACAGCAAAGTGATCCCAACCCAGCGCGACCTGCTGGCGGGCATCGTCGCCAAACACTACGCCCGTCAGCACCTGCTGCCACGCGACGTGGTGCAGGCGCACGAGCGCGGCGATATTCACTACCACGATCTCGACTACTCACCGTTCTTCCCGATGTTCAACTGTATGCTGATCGACCTGAAAGGCATGTTGACCGAGGGCTTTAAGATGGGCAACGCGGAGATCGAGCCGCCAAAATCGATCTCCACCGCCACGGCAGTGACCGCGCAGATTATCGCCCAGGTCGCCAGCCATATTTACGGCGGCACCACCATTAACCGTATTGACGAAGTGCTGGCCCCGTTTGTCGCCGCCAGCTTTGCCAAGCATCGTAAAACGGCCGAAGAGTGGCAGATCCCGGATGCCGATGGCTACGCGCACTCCCGCACCGAGAAAGAGTGCTACGACGCGTTTCAGTCGCTGGAGTATGAAGTCAATACGCTGCATACCGCGAATGGTCAGACGCCGTTCGTCACCTTTGGCTTTGGGCTGGGCACCAGCTGGGAATCGCGCCTGATCCAGCAGTCGATCCTGCGCAACCGCATCGCGGGCCTCGGTAAAAACCGTAAAACCGCCGTGTTCCCGAAACTGGTTTTCGCCATCCGCGACGGCCTCAACCACAAGCCAGGCGATGCCAACTACGACATCAAACAGCTGGCGCTGGAGTGTGCGAGCAAGCGCATGTACCCGGATATTCTGAACTACGATCAGGTAGTTAAAGTTACCGGCTCGTTCAAAACGCCGATGGGCTGCCGCAGTTTCCTCGGCGTGTGGGAGAACGAGAACGGCGAGCAGGTGCATGACGGGCGTAATAACCTTGGGGTGATCAGCCTCAACCTGCCGCGCATCGCGCTGGAAGCGAAAGGCGACGAAGCCACGTTCTGGAAACTGCTGGACGAACGTCTGGTGCTGGCGCGTAAAGCGCTGATGACCCGCATCGCCCGGCTGGAAGGCGTCAAAGCCCGCGTCGCGCCAATCCTCTATATGGAAGGCGCCTGCGGCGTGCGTCTGAACGCCGACGACGACGTGGCGGAAATCTTCAAAAACGGTCGCGCATCTATTTCTTTGGGCTACATCGGCATTCACGAAACCATCAACGCGCTGGCGGGTGAAACGCATATGTACGATAGTGAAGCCCTGCGTGCGAAAGGCGTTGCGATTGTTGAGCGTCTGCGCCAGGCCGTTGACCAGTGGAAAGACGAAACCGGCTACGGCTTCAGCCTGTACAGCACGCCGAGCGAAAACCTGTGCGACCGTTTCTGCCGTCTGGACACCGCCGAGTTTGGCGTGGTAGCAGGCGTGACTGACAAAGGCTATTACACCAACAGCTTCCACCTCGACGTGGAGAAGAAGGTTAATCCGTACGACAAAATTGACTTCGAAGCGCCCTACCCGCCGCTGGCGAGTGGTGGCTTCATTTGCTACGGCGAATACCCGAATATTCAGCACAACCTGAAAGCGCTGGAAGACGTCTGGGATTACAGCTACCAGCATGTGCCGTACTACGGGACGAACACCCCGATTGACGAGTGCTACGAGTGCGGTTTTACCGGCGAATTCGAATGCACCAGCAAAGGCTTCACCTGCCCGAAATGCGGCAACCACGACGCCGCCCGCGTCTCGGTAACGCGCCGCGTGTGCGGGTATTTGGGTAGCCCGGATGCGCGTCCATTTAACGCGGGCAAGCAGGAAGAAGTGAAGCGGCGGGTGAAGCATCTGGGAAATGGGCAGATTGGGTAAGGGTTTTGTGATGTGTGGGGTTAGCTTGTTGGTGAGTTCTCCCCCTCTCCCTGACCCTCTCCCTCAAGGGAGAGGGAATTGTCCGGCGTTGTGATGGGGTTAGTCGCCAGTCTCAGGCTGCGCAATCCCTGTAACCCCGACCGTGGCACGCGCCACTCCCTCTCCCTAAGGGAGAGGGCTGGGGTGAGGGTGTCGAGGCACATACTTTAAGAAGCGGATATGAACTATCACCAGTATTACCCCGTCGACATCGTCAACGGTCCAGGCACCCGCTGCACCCTGTTTGTCTCAGGGTGCGTCCACGCGTGCCCCGGCTGTTACAACAAAAGCACCTGGCGGCTGAACTCCGGCGAGCCGTTCACCGGGGCGATGGCCGATCGGATCATCAGCGATCTGAACGACACGCGCATCAAACGCCAGGGGATCACACTCTCCGGCGGCGATCCGCTGCATCCGCAGAACGTGCCGGAAATCCTCGCGCTGGTGCAGCGCATCCGCTCTGAATGCCCCGGCAAGGATATCTGGATGTGGACCGGCTATAAGCTCGATGAACTCAGCGCCGCGCAGAAGGAAGTGGTGGATCTGATCAACGTGCTGGTAGACGGCAAGTTTATGCAGGATCTCAAAGACCCGATGCTGATCTGGCGCGGGAGCAGCAATCAGGTCGTACATTATTTGCGTTGAATTGCGCGCGCCGTATGTATAGTCACGCGCGCTTCAGCGTCTCAATAATATGATGTAACTCATCAGCAAAAACGGCGGCATCGGTGGCGTAGCTCAAATGATGACCGCTGACTTCAATGCACGGGCAGGGCAATTGCCGCGCCAGTTCATGCGCCGTTTGTACATAAAACGCGTTACCGCTGGCGCGCCCTGCTGCCGTCACCATCGGTACGCCACCACGGCGCAGCGCGTCCAGATCCGGGACAAAACTGTTGATTACCCTGAACTCATGCGCCATAAAACGCTCAAAGTCACCATCCTGATCGCCCGGAGCGTCGGCGTTAAGCGCCAGCCCCTCGAACGACGTGGCGAACAGCCGCATCGCTGCTTCGCCCCCTTCGCGCAGATAAGTGTCGTAGACCCGATCAAAGAAAGCCCGCCACGGCGCGGCTTCAGGCAGGAAGTCGGTGATCGGCGGCTCGTGGTCGATCAGGCCCCGCACCAGTTGGGGGTGATCCTGCGTCAGCTTTAAGGCAATGTTGGCTCCGGCGCTGTTGCCGAAGACATAAGCCGGTTGATTGCCCACGGCGCGGATCACGGCGGCGGCATCGCGCCCCTGCTGCGCCATATCCAGTTCTGCCCCGGTATCGCCGCCGCTACGGGCATTAGCGCGCCGGTCATAACGCACCACGGTGTAACGATCGGCCAGTTGCGCCGACAGCGCGATAAAACGGCTACTGTCGCCATTTCCGCCAACGATCAGTAATAACAGCGGCCCCTGACCTTCCTGATAGCAGGCAAGATCTGCATTTTCGCTATGGACAATAAAAGTTGAGATCATCATGTTCTCCGGGTAAAAGGATTTCCTGTTTTCAGACCGCCAGCCAGCGCTTCGCGTCCGCCTTCATTTTTTGTTCGAGTTCACTTCCGCGCGTGGCAAAAACGCGCTGCACCGGGAAGCCCGTTTTTTCAAGGAGATACGCCAGAGCCGCATATTCCCGCGGATATTTCGCCACCGCCTCCTGGTCTATTTCCACCGGGCCGAGCGGGAAGGTAAAGCTCGCCATATCGTAAATACTCTGGCGTCTGAACAGCTTCCACACGCCATCGCGTTTTTCTGCCATATCGTAAAAGCGATTGTGACCGACGCAGCCCAGATTGAGCTTCACGTTTTCACCGATAATCATCGCGTTAGTTTCAACAATGGCTTTTGTCGCATCGCTGTTAAAAGTGACGACCGGCGTGCCGATCAGGTGTTTAGTACGGACATCCGACGCGCCCATGCGCATGGAGCCATCCACAAAATCACTGGCCGCGCCTTCAAACCAGGTGATTTCAATGGTGCCGTCAGGATGAAACAGATTGCGTAGTTGATCCCATTCGCCCAGATCGCGATGCATCCAGCCGGTGAGCAGGTCGGTAATTTGTTGACGATCGTCGAGGTAATTTTGCATGACATTCAGACTCCATCAGGAAAGGAATTTCAGTTTTACCGTTCTTAAAGATAAAATCTATTAGATGAAAATGACCAATCGTTCAATTTGAGTGAATCATGAGGGTCGCCATATGGAGTTACGTCACCTGCGTTATTTTCTGGCGGTTGCCCAGGAGGGCCATTTTGCGCGCGCCGCTGAACGGCTGAATATTGTGCCACCCGCGCTGAGTATGCAGATTAAAGCGCTGGAGGAGGAGCTTGGCGGCCCGCTGTTTGTGCGCACCAGCAGGAAAGTGGAATTGACCGAAGCCGGACGACTGCTCCAGACTGAGGCGCAGCGCACGCTGGATCAGGCTGAAAACGCCTGTCAAACCGTGCGGCGATCTTTACGGGGCGAGACGGGTCAGGTGCGGATTGGTTTTGCCGGGAATGCGGTATTTAGCGGCAAGCTGACGCGCGATTTGCGCACTTTTCGCCAACATTATCCTGATGCGGAGTTGGTGGTGAGTGAGATCGCCCCACTTGCCCAGGCTGACGCCGTGCTGGCAGGGCAGCTTGATATCGGTTATACCCCCGATCACGATAAGCTCCACTCCCCGGCGCTCGTCGCGGAAAAAATTGGTCTGTGGAAACGCATCGTGGCGATGGCGGATGATCATCCGCTTGCCGGTCAATCCCATCTGACGGTGGAGATGCTGGCCGCCGAACCGCTGATTCTCTACGATGCCCACGGCGCGGACGAGTCGCTGTATGCCGCCCTCAGTCACCTGCTCGGCCACGATCCGCATATTTCCCACTGTTCTGCCAGTTCGCTGAGCGTCCTCACGCTGGCGGCGGCGGGTCAGGGACTGGCATTGGTCCCGGAGCCACTGATGCACATTTCCGTTCCGGGGGTGGTGTATCGCCCTCTGGACGTGGCAGAACTTGCCGCCAACCTGATGCTGGTCAGCCGCAAAGAAGCGAACAATGGCGCGGTAATGGCGTTTCTTGCCATTGCGCGTGGCGAGGGGATACGGGAGTAGTCGTCCATCAAAACCGGCTGACGCACTCCATCGCCAGCGTTTTAAACGCGTTAAAGTCGCGGCAGACGCAGAGCCGGGCCATCGCCCGCTCGCGCAGGAAGGTGACGAAAATATCGTAGATCGCCATCGCCTCTTCATATTCACGCTTGCTGATCGCCAGCAAAAAAATCACGTGGGCGGTTTCATCGCCCCAGCGGATGCCCTGCGGCGCCAGCACGGTATAGACCACCGTTTTTTGCGCCAGCAGCCCGAGCGCGTGCGGCAGCGCGATGCCATCGCCGAGCATGGTGCTGACGATCGCTTCACGCTCGCTGACGGAATCAACAAACTCCGCATCGACAAAGCCTTCGCGCTGGAGCTGATCGCAGAGGGTTTTGAATAACGTCTGCTGGTCGATGGGTTCATTGACGATCCGAAAATGGGCCGCGTCGAAGTATTTGTTGAGCATAAACGGGCGGGTGCGATCCACCAGCACCAGTTTGCCGATCTGCTCAAGCTGGTAATCGGTCGGGAACGGCGCGATAGTCACGACCGGTTTGCCTTTTTCACTGACCCGCGCGGTGGCAATCACAAAGTCTTCGCTGATGCTTTCCCGCTGCTCGTAATCGCGCAGGGTGAGCGTATGCACAACGTCAATTTGCGGATATTTACGCGTCAGCACCGCCTCAATCATTCGTACCATCGCATTGCCCGCATCACAGACCAGCAGCACGCGCGGCTGGCGCTGGTAGCCAATGTTGTAATGGCGCTCCAGCCCGACGCCGATATGCAGCACCAGAAAACCAATTTCATTTTCGCTGATGGTGTACGGCGTGTATTTTCCCCAGCCGGAGACCGCCGCCAGCGTCATGTCCCATGCCATCGGGTAGTGCTGCTTGATGTTGTCCAGCAGCGGGTTGGGGATCATGATCTGATAGCGCACGCGGGTGATCATGGTTTTGATGTGGGTCAGCAGGTCCGCATGAAGCTGCGCGTCGTTCAGCAGGTTGTAGTTATAGTGGCTGTTGATGTAGTGCAGGATGTAGTTGACCAGCGTTTCGTCGTCGTCGGCGTTGATGGCGCTGGGAGCGATTTCCTGCACCTGACGGGCTGCAATGTGTACCCGTAGCCAGTTTTCTTCCGGCGGGGAGAGCGGTTTTCCGGCCATGTCTTCCAGCGCGACGGCAATATCACGCGCGGCCTCGCGCACGTTTTCGGCCACCTCTTCCACCGTAAATTCCGGCAGCGGATAGCCTTCGCTGATGCGCCGCACCGCCACCGCGCAATAGAGGCGTAAAAACAGTTCGCCTTCGTCGGTCAGACGAATGCGATAGCGGCTGAAGCAGGCGTCAAGCAGCCCCGCCAGCTTTTCCGGCACGCCCGCGTTGAGCGCCACTTCTGTCACCAGCGGGTTGAGGCCGTCCTGCTGCGCCAGTTTCCAGAGCAGATCCGTCAGGCAGGCGCGGATCGCCATCTCGCTGCCGAACAGTTTCATGCCGTGGCGCGGGCGGGTTTCCAGCGTCAGATGATAGCGTTGCAGCCACTCGCGCACTTCCGCCATGTCGCTTTGCAGCGTGGCGCGGCTGACAAACCATTCGTCCGCCAGATCTTCGAGTTTGAGCGAAAAGGCAGAGGTCAGGAAGCGCACCACCAGATAATGCACCCGTTCCTGCCCGCTGCGCGGGATACGCAACGCGCGGGGATGGGTCGTTTTCAGGGTCTGATAGCGCGCCGGGTCGTCGATTTTTAGCTGATAACCGTTGCCGCGACTGAGGATAAACTGCGCGCCGTGCTGCGCCAGCAGCGCGTTAAGCGCGGTGATGTCCGCCCGAACGGTGCGCGTGGACACCGCCAGCCGCTGGGCCAGTTCGTCCTGCGGCAGGATCTCGTTTTGCAGCATGTCGAAGAGCTGCGCTAAACGCTGGTTCGGGAATCGCACGTTGGTATCCTCTTAATGATGGCAGGTGGATTTGTCCCTCTTTTGGGGTGAGGGGGAGCGTTTATCCTTTTTCCCTCACGTAAACGCCCTCACCCTGACCCTCTCCCCCGGGAGAGGGAACTGTCCGCGTTCGTGGTGACGGTCGGTTTTCTCCCTTTCCCCCATCCGCGCTCGTGGTGACGGTCGGTTTTCTCCCTCTCCCTTGAGGGAGAGGGTCGGGGTGAGGGGGAGCGTTTATCTTCCCTTCCCCACGTAAACGCCCTCTCCCTAACCCTCTCCCCCAGGAGAGGGAACTGTCCGCGCTCGTG
>NZ_DAMAPU010000024.1:0-35114 GCF_032071645.1 Superficieibacter sp. | reverse complement strand
TCTCCCCGGCCCTCTCCCTCGAGGGAGAGGGGGAAAACCGTCCCCGGACCTCACCGTGAACCCGGACTGTCCCCTCTCCCTGGGGGAGAGGGGGGAACGTACATACACCAAATCCACCGCTTTTCAGCCCCTCAGCCTTCCAGGGGGAGCAGACGCGCGGCGGCCACCACCGCTTGCCCGAACGCTATCCCGCCGTCGCCAGCCGGAAGCTGCTGCGGGAAAAGCAGCGTGAAGTCCGCCAGATAATGCCGGAAACGCGAAACCAGCAGGCGGTTGTGCATCACGCCGCCGCTAAAAACCAGAGTATTAATCCCGCGCGCCCGCGCCTGGCTGCGCATCAGCGAGGCGAATCCGGCGGCCAGCGCGTCGTGGAAAGCCCAGGCGCGCCGGGCGGGGGTAGCCTGCCAGTTCAGCCACTGCGTCCAGAAGGTCGCCAGATCCAGTTCAGCGCCATTAACCGGCATCGTCACCGGATGTCCAACCCCGTTACAGCCCGCCGCCAGCGCTTCCAGCGCGCAGGCGGCTTCGCCTTCATAGCTTAGCGTGACCGGCGCGCAATCCAGCGCCGCAGCCACCGCATCAAACAAGCGCCCGCAGGACGACGCCCGCGGCGCGTTGATCCCGCGTGCTACTGCCCGCGCCAGCAGCGGCCAGTTCTGGCGTTGCAGCGCCGCCGTTTCCGGGTAGCGCTGCCAATCCGGGATAAAAGCCAGACACTGCGCCAGCAGGTTTCGCCACGGCTGACGTGCCGCCAGGTCGCCGCCGGGCAGCGCGACGGCAGGCAGGCCGCCGAGACGTTCACATTCGCGGTAGCTGACGCGCAGGCACTCGCCGCCCCACAGCGCGCCGTTGTCCCCCATCCCGATGCCGTCGAGCGTCAGGGCAATAACCTCTCCGCCATCCAGCGGCCAGCCGTGCTCTGCCAGACAGGCGGCGGCGTGGGCGTGGTGGTGCAGGACGCTTTCAGCGGGAAGATCCATCCCGCTCGCCCACTGGCGGGAAACGTAGCCAGGATGGGCGTCGTGGACGATGCGTTGCGGCACGAAGTCATAGATGTTTTGCATCAGGCGCAGCGCTTCGCGCCACTGCGCTTCGGTGCCGTCGTCGCTGAGATCGCCAAGATGCTGGCTTAGCACCGCCTGCTCGCCGCGCATCAGACAAAAGGTATTTTTAAGATCGGCCCCCAGGCACAGAACCGGTGGAAGGTTGTGAAAGCCCGGCGGCAGCGGCAGCGCGTCCGGCACGTAGCCGCGCGCGCGGCGCAGCATTTCCCCGTTCTGGCGCACGACCGAATCATCCATCCGCTGCACGATATCGCGGTTGTGCAGCAGGAAACCGTCGGCGATATCCGCCAGATCCGCCAGCGCCTGCGCGTTGGTGATAGCAGGCGGTCTGCCGCTGAGATTGCCGGAAGTCATCACCAGCGGACGGTTGAGCGCCTGCATCAGCAGATGATGCAACGGCGTGGCGGGCAGCATGACGCCGACGTCGTTCAGCCCCGGCGCGATTTGCGCGCAGAGATCCGCCACGCAGGATTTATCCACCAGCACAATCGGTGCCGCTGGGGTAGTTAACAGCGCGTAAGCCTGCGTCGGTAACGCCCCCGCTCCCGGCAGCATCACCGCCAGCGGTTTTGTCGGGCGGCGTTTACGCGCGCGCAGTTCCGCGACCGCCGCCGGGTTGCGGGCATCGCAGGCGAGATGAAAACCGCCCAGCCCTTTAATGGCGACGATCCCGCCGGACGCCAGCAGGCTCACCGCCGCCTGTAGCGCCGCTTCTTTGCTGGCGGTGTCTGCGCCGCGCTGCCAGCGCAGTTCCGGCCCGCACGTTTCGCAGGCGACGGGCTGGGCGTGAAAACGTCGGTCGGCGGGATCGCCATATTCGGCATGACAGCGGGGACATAACGGAAAATCCGCCATTACCGTTAACGGACGGTCGTAAGGCATGGCGTGAATGATGGTGAACCGGGGTCCACAATGGGTACAGTTAATAAACGGATAGCGGTAGCGCCGCTCGCGCGGATCGTTCATTTCGGCGAGGCACGCCGGACAGGTAGCGGCGTCGGGCACAATTTGAGTGCTCATACTTCCCGCCGCGCTCTGGCGGATGGTGAAATCCTGTGGGACGATCTCCCAGCGCATCGCCCGGAGATCGGTACTATCAATGCGAGCCAGCGGCGGACAATGCGCCAGCAAATGGGCGACAACGCCGTCGCCGTCGCCCAACAGCCGAATTTCAACGCCCGCACCGTCGTTACAGACATCGCCCAGCAGATGCAGTTGCTGCGCCATCTGCCAGACAAAGGGGCGGAAGCCCACCCCCTGCACTTTCCCGCAGATGCGGATGCGGACGCCGTTGTCGCTCATTGTCTTCCTGTTACTCCGCCACGGCCTCGCGCAGCCGTCCTTTCATATTGCGATAGGTGGTATCCACATACTCTTCCGCCTGCCGTTGATCTGCAATGGCGACCACTCGCACCGCGCAATATTTGGTCTCTGGCGTTTTGGAGATCGGATCGAGGTTATCCTGGGTCAGTTCGTTACAGGCACCAATCCACCACTGATAAGTCATATACACGCTGCCTTTGTTAATACGCTCGCTGACGCTGGCACGCGAGATGACTTTTCCCCGGCGCGATTCCACCCACACCAGTTGCCCGTCCTTCACGCCGAGCGCGTCGGCGTTATGCGGGTTGATCTGCACGAAGCCCGGCTCGTCGGCCAGCGTTTGCAGCGCGGCGCAGTTACCGGTCATTGAGCGGCAGGAGTAGTGCCCGACTTCACGCACAGTACACAGCACCAGCGGCCAGGTTTCATCCGGGCGTTCGGCAGGCGCGCGCCACTGGGCGGCAAAAAGATGCCCTTTGCCATCCGGCGTGGAGAACGTGTTGCCTTCGTAAAGGAACGGGGTGCCGGGGTGATCCAGCGTCGGACACGGCCATTGTACGTGCCCCATATCGCCCATTTTCTCATACGTCACGCCGTAGAACAGCGGGCAAAGCTCGCGCATTTCGTCCCAGATTTGCTGGTTATTGTCGTAATGCATCGGGTAGCCCATTTCGCTGGCCAGCAGGCTGATAATTTCCCAGTCGCGCTTGACGTTGTACTTCGGCTCGATGGCTTTTTCAAAACGCTGGAAGCCGCGATCCGCACAGGTGAAGACGCCGCCGTGCTCGCCCCAGGAAGTGGCGGGCAGCAGGACGTCAGCCTGCTCGGCGGTTTTGGTCATAAAGATGTCCTGCACCACCACAAAATCGAGCGCTTCAAAACCTTTGCGCACCAGCCCTAAATCCGCTTCGGTTTGCAGCGGATCTTCGCCCATGATGTAGTAGGCCTTGACCTTACCTTCCAGCGCCAGATGCGGCACTTCGGTGATCCGCACGCCAACTTTGTCGTCCATCTGATTAACGTCAATTCCCCAGGCGTCGGCAAATTTCGCCCGCACCTGCGGATCGACCACATCCTGATAGCCGGGGAACTGATTGGGGATCACGCCCATGTCGCACGCGCCCTGGACGTTGTTCTGACCGCGCACCGGACCAACGCCGACGTGCTCGCGCCCCAGATTACCGGTCATCAGCGCAAGGCTCGCCAGCCCTTTCACCACGTCAACCGCCTGCCCGAACTGGGTCACGCCCATGCCCCACATAATGGTGGCGGACGGCGCGGCGGCATAGGTCCGCATCGCCTGACGAATTTGCTGCGCAGAGACGCCGGTCAGGTGCTCCACCGCTTCCGGCGCATAATCTTTCACCACGTCGCGATAGGCATCCAGCCCGGTGGTATAGCGCGCAACGTATTCTTTATCGTAGAGATTTTCTTCCAGCAGCACGTAAGCGAAGGCATTCACCAGCGCCATGTTGCAGCCGTTGTTGATTTGCAGATGCTGATCGGCAATGCGCGCGGTTTCAATCCGACGCGGATCGCAGACGATAATCTTCGCCCCGTTCTGTTTCGCTTTGATCACCCGGCGCGCCACGATGGGGTGCGAATCGGCGCAGTTGTAGCCAAAAACCAGCAGGCAGCGGGAGTTTTCGATATCCTCAATCGAGTTGCTCATCGCGCCGTTACCGAGCGCTTCCTGCAACCCGGCCACCGACGGACCGTGGCACACGCGCGCGCAGCAGTCGACGTTATTGGTGTGCAGCACCCCACGGGCGAATTTCTGCATCACATAGTTCGTTTCGTTACCTGTCCCGCGCGATGAGCCGGTGGTCATAATGGCACGCGGCCCGAATTGCGCTTTGATCTCGCCGAGGCGTCTGGCGGTGTAGCGAATGGCTTCATCCCAGCTTACCGGCGTCAGCTTGCCGCCTTTTTGATAGCGGATCATCGGCTGCGTCAGGCGCGGCGTCAGCAGTTTGGTGTCGTTAAGAAAATCCCAACCGTAGTAGCCCTTCAGGCAGAGTTCGTTCTGGTTCGTTTTTCCATCTGCCGCTTCGGCGCGGATAATGCGATCGTTTTCGACCACCAGCTTCAACTTACAGCCAGCACCACAATAAGGACATACGCTCGTAATTTTTTTCATCAGTAACAGACCTGTTAAAAGTGAAAGGGATGAAATTTAAAATATCAGGGAAGTTGCCGCGTCCAGCGCCGTGCGACGGCGTTTTTCGGCGCTTAACTGCTCAAGTTTGTTACGGTCAACGCACACCAGCGCGTGAGTCGGACAGGCGGCCATGCACGCCGGACCCTCTTCGCGGTGGTGGCAGAGATCGCACTTATTCGCTTCGGCTTTCTCGGCGCGCACGTTCAGCGCGCTGCCGCTGTTGCGGATCACCGGGCGCATCACGACTTCCATTGCGCCGTAAGGGCAGGCAACCACGCAGGTTTTACAGCCGATGCAGCGTTCCTGCATCACATGCACAAAGCCGTTATCACGGCTGATTGCGCCGTTCGGGCAGACGTTGGCGCAGGGCGCATCTTCGCACTGACGGCACAGCGTCGCGGTTGAAACATTCACCCCTTTAATCACGTGAATACGCGGCAGGAAGTTTTGCGGCGTCAGCGACGCGCAGTCCTGATCCTGCTGATGGGACACGGCACAGGCCACCTCGCAGGTGCGACAACCAATGCATTTGCTCGCGTCAGCAATGATGAAACGGTTCATCAAACTCTCCAGTAATGGCGGATAACGCGCAGGAGTATGCATAATCCGCGCCAACTATTACTGCGTTGATATATAAAGGAATTTAAAAACGAGACCGCTGTCATCGACAGAAGTGACGATGACAGCTGACGAGGATCAGCCGTGCGGACCCCGGGTGATGGAGTCGCGAATGATAAGCTCGCCGGGAAAGGTTTGTTGGTAGTTAAATTCGCCGCCGTCGAGCATAAAAATCAGGCGGCTGATGGTTTCTTTAATCATCTCCGTCACCGGAACTTTTACGCTGGAAAGCGCGGGGATCAGCCACGGAGCCAGCGCGGAGTCATCGAATCCCAGCACGGAAACCTGATGCGGAACGCGAAGGCCATGCTGATGGAGCTGCTTCATGGCCCCGGTCGCCATGTCGTCATTGCTGGCGACCAGCGCCGAGAACGGCACATTGCGGGCAACGAGCGTTTCCACCCCCGCTGCGCCGGATGCCGGGGTCCATTTCCCTTCCACAATCAGTTCTTCGCGCACCGGGATGCGGCGCTGCGCCAGCGCCTCTTTATACCCCGCCAGACGTTCAATGCCCGTGGGCGAATCCAGCGAGCCGGTAATGAACGCGATATCGCGATGGCCGAGCTCGAGAAGCTGCGCCACGGCGCTGACGCTGGAGGCTTTTTGATCGGACCAGACGCAGTGGCTGGTGTTGCGCCGCAGACGGCGGTTAATCACCATAATTGGCTGCGAATGACTCTCGATAATTGCGTCCATTTCTTCGACGCTCAGAAAACGCGGGTAGATAATAATCGCGTCACAGCGCAGATCGAGCAAATACTCTATGGCTTCCCGCTCGTCCTGGGCGCTGTGCTTGCCGTCGGCGAGGATCAGCCTGCGCCCCTTGTCTTCGGTCATCCGCGCTGCGTGAAACAGCAATTCGCTAAAATAGACGCCGTGATAAAGGGTATTGGTGACCACCAGCCCCAGCGTCTGGGTGGATTTGGTCGCCAGATTGCGCGCCAGTAAATTAAGGCGGTAGCCGCTCTCTTCGATCGCCTGGTACACGCGCTCTTTCGTTTCCTGGCTCACGTAGCCATTGCCCGACAGCACCCGCGAAACCGTGGCCTTCGACACGCCCGCTCGCTTCGCTACCTCCAGCATCGTTGCCATGTTTTTCATCCTCTGAACCTGATGAGCAGCAGTGTACTTCAGCCCCTGCGCTTTTACAGCATCCTGTTGCGACCGCGCCGGGAAGCAAAGTGATCTGAATCACGATTCTGAATACGCAAAAATTTAGATCTTGCCCACCAGCTTCAAACTCATCATTCTTTTGTGAAACCGGTTTCCTATACAAAGTTTCATCAATGCATCGCGCTGATGAATTTATTTATTGATAAAACAGGATACAGATCCGATGGCAAAGAACTATGCCCCGCTGGCCCACTCCGTGGTCTCCGCGCTGGGCGGAGCGGATAACATTGCCGCAGTGACCCACTGCATGACCCGCCTGCGCTTTGTAGTAAAAGACGACAGCCTGATTGACAGCGCGACCCTGAAAAGCATCAGCGGTGTGCTCGGCGTGGTGCGCAACGACGCGCAGTGTCAGGTGATTATTGGCAATACCGTTTCTCAGGCATATCGCGAAGTGGTGAGCCTGCTGCCGGAAAACATGCAGCCGGTGGAGCCGACGGGCAAGCAGCCACTGACGCTTAAGCGCATCGGCGCGGGCATTCTCGACGCGCTGATCGGCACCATGTCGCCGCTGATCCCGGCGATCATCGGCGGTTCAATGGTCAAGCTGCTGGCGATGATCCTCGAAATGACCGGCGTGCTGAGTAAAGGCTCGCCCACGCTTAGCATTCTGACGGTCATTGGCGACGGCGCATTCTTCTTCCTGCCGCTGATGGTCGCCGCCTCTGCGGCACTCAAATTCAAAACCAATCTTTCCCTGGCGATTGCCATCGCGGGCGTGCTGGTTCACCCGGCGTTTATCGAGTTAATGGCGAAGGCCGCGCAGGGGGAACAGGTGGAATTTGCGCTGATCCCGGTGACGGCGGTGAAATATACCTATACGGTGATCCCGGCGCTGGTGATGACCTGGTGCCTGTCGTATATCGAACGCTGGGTGGATCGCATCACGCCAGCGGTGACAAAAAACTTCCTGAAGCCAATGCTGATCGTCCTGATTGCCGCCCCGCTGGCGATCCTGCTGATTGGCCCGATTGGTATCTGGATCGGTAGCGGCATCTCCGCGCTGGTTTACACTATTCATGGCTATCTGGGCTGGCTATCGGTGGCGATTATGGGCGCGCTGTGGCCGCTACTGGTGATGACCGGGATGCACCGTGTGTTTACCCCGACCATCATTCAGACCATCGCCGAAACGGGTAAAGAAGGCATGGTCATGCCGTCAGAAATTGGCGCAAACCTGTCGCTTGGCGGCTCGTCGCTGGCGGTGGCGTGGAAGACTAAAAACCCGGAACTGCGCCAGACAGCGCTGGCTGCGGCCGCCTCGGCGATTATGGCGGGCATTTCTGAACCGGCGCTGTACGGCGTGGCGGTACGCCTTAAGCGTCCGCTGATTGCCAGCCTGATCAGCGGCTTTGTCTGCGGCGCGGTGGCGGGCATCGCCGGGCTGGCCAGCCATTCGATGGCAGCTCCCGGCCTGTTCACCAGCGTCCAGTTTTTCGACCCGGCCCGGCCAATGACCATTTTCTGGGTATTCGGCGTCATGGCGCTGGCGGTGGTGCTGTCATTTATCCTCACCCTGATGCTGGGCTTTGAGGATATTCCGGTTGAAGAAGCGCGCCGCACAGAGGCGGAGCCAGTCAAACACATGGATACTGAACGAGGTACTGCATGAAATTCCCGGACACTTTTTTATGGGGCGGCGCGCTTGCCGCTAATCAGTCTGAAGGCGCGTATCTGGAAGGCGGTAAAGGGTTGACCACCGTCGATATGATCCCGCACGGCGCAAACCGCCTGGCGGTCAAGCTGGGTCAGCAAAAACGCTTTTCCCTGCGCGACGATGAATACTATCCGAGCCACGAGGCGATTGATTTTTATCATCGCTATAAAGAAGACATCGCGCTGATGGCGGAGATGGGCTTTACCGTCTTTCGCACCTCCATTGCCTGGAGCCGCCTCTATCCGAACGGCGATGAACCCTTACCGAATGAAGAAGGCATCGCGTTTTATCGCGCGGTATTTGCCGAGTGCAAAAAGTACAATATTGAGCCGCTGGTGACGCTGTGCCATTTCGATGTGCCGATGCATCTGGTGACGGAATACGGATCGTGGCGCAACCGCAAAATGGTTGAGTTTTTTGCCCGCTATGCGCGGACCTGTTTTGAAGCCTTTGACGGTCTGGTGAAATACTGGCTGACCTTTAATGAAATTAACATCATGCTGCACAGCCCCTTCTCCGGCGCGGGTCTGGTGTTTGAAGAGGGTGAAAACCAGGAGCAGGTGAAATACCAGGCCGCGCATCATGAGCTGGTGGCGAGCGCGCTGGCAACCAAAATCGCCCATGAGGTGAACCCGCAGAATCAGGTCGGCTGTATGCTGGCGGGCGGTAATTTTTATCCTTACTCCTGCAAGCCGGAAGATGTGTGGATGGCGCTGCAAAAAGATCGGGAAAACCTGTTTTTCATCGACGTTCAGGCGCGCGGCGCGTATCCGGCCTACGCCGCCCGCACGTTCCGTGAAAAAGGCATCACCATTGTAAAAGATGTCGGCGATGACGAACTGCTGAAAAATACTGTCGATTTCGTCTCCTTCAGCTATTACGCCTCGCGCTGCGCCTCCGCAGACATGAACGCGCAAAACACCAATGCCGCGAATATCGTTAAATCGCTGCGTAATCCGCATATTCAGGTCAGCGAATGGGGCTGGGGAATCGACCCGCTGGGCCTGCGCATTACCATGAATATGATGTATGACCGCTATCAGAAGCCGCTGTTTCTGGTTGAGAACGGCCTCGGCGCGCATGACGAAATCAACGCCGACGGAGAAATCAACGATGACTATCGCATCAGCTATCTGCGTGAGCACATCCGCGCGATGGGCGAAGCGATTGCCGACGGTATTCCGGTGATCGGCTACACCACCTGGGGCTGTATTGACCTGGTGGCGGCCTCAACCGGCGAGATGAGCAAGCGTTACGGCTTTGTGTACGTTGACCGCGATGACGCGGGCCACGGCACGCTGGATCGTAAACGGAAAAAATCGTTCTGGTGGTACAAGAAAGTGATTGCCAGTAACGGGGCGGATCTGGATTAAGCTTTCCTTTCAGACAGCGCCGGGGCGCGCTGTCTGACTGAGGTAAAAACACATTATTTTAAACGCCATCATTCACCCAATATCGCGATATTAAATTTCGCGTTTTATTTTTACAAATAAATAACTCTGTAGCTGGTCACTGATATATATTATCAGCGATACCTTCTTTGGCGATCGTAAAATCCAGTCAAAAAAAACGTTCCATTATATACCTCTCTGCGCAGCCATGCGCAACTAATAAAATTAATAATTATTAGTTTGTGACTGACATGCGCTTTCGCGGATAAATCGCTGTCAATGAAATAGCCGCAAGAGTACATATTCATCCCGTGTCCGGTGAGCAATGTTTTGTAGTCATGCTTATCAATACTTGTAGTGACTCTTAATTAAGATATAACTTAACGGATTCGATGAATAAGATGATGAAACCTGTTCAACAGCCTTCCCACTCTGCAAGGCTGGCCGATATTATCGCGAGAAATGACTGGCAAAATCAGTCAGTTAATGCAATCAACCGACTCAAAGCCCATACGCCATTACACGGCTGGCACTGCGAGAATGCCGCACGCAATGAACACGTATCCCCGGCAGAAATCTCCCTGAATGGTGAATGGTGGTTTAGTTATTTTAGCTGCCCGGAAAATGTTCCTGAAACATGGCTGACTGAAACCCTGCCGAATGCAAAATCGCTTAATGTTCCCTCCACCTGGCAAACCGAGGGATATGACACCCCCATCTATACCAATATTCGTTATCCCATCCCGGTAAATCCGCCTGAGGTTCCGCATGAAAACCCGATCGGCTGTTATTCGCGGGATTTTATTATTCCTGAAGACTGGCAAAACACGGGGCAGACGCGAATTATATTTGGCGGCGTGGATTCGGCATTTCATTTGTGGTGTAACGGTCGCTGGATAGGTTATTCCCAGGATAGTCGTTTGCCTGCTGAATTTGATCTTAGCGATGTTCTTCACCCCGGAAACAACCGCCTGTGCGTGCTGGTTTTCCGCTGGAGCGCGGGCACTTACCTTGAAGATCAGGATATGTGGCGGATGAGCGGTATTTTCCGCCCCGTCACCCTGCTCCATCTCCCGACCCAATCGATTGCCGATTATGCCATTGAAACCGCGCTGGATGACGCTTTCCGCCGGGGAACATTATCCGCCACCGTCACACTGCATCACGTTCCTGCCGCCTGCGGATACCGGGTGAAAACCACGCTCTGGCGCGAAGACGAAGAAATCGCCTGTGCGACGAAAGACGCCGGAGCCGGGCATGAGGGCTACGCCGAGCGCCTGCAAATCGAACTCACGATTGATAACCCGTTATTGTGGAGCGCAGAGCAACCCTGGCTGTATCGGCTGGTCATTTCGTTACTGGATGAAAACGATCGGCTGCTGGTCAGCGAGGCCTGTGACGTCGGCTTTCGCACCATCGTTGTTCAGGATGGCCTGCTCCAGGTCAACGGCAAGCCGGTCTTGATTCGCGGCGTCAACCGTCACGAACATCACCCGCTAACCGGCCATGCCATTACCCCCGAGGACATGCTCGAGGATATTCTGCTGATGAAGCAGAATAACTTTAACGCGGTGCGCTGCTCGCATTATCCCAACCAGCCGCAGTGGTATGCATTATGCAGCCGCTATGGGCTGTACGTGATTGACGAAGCCAATATCGAAACGCACGGCATGGACCCGGTAAACCGTTTATCGGACGATCCGCTGTGGCTGGCCGCTTACGCCGGGCGGGTTACCCGCATGGTGCTGTGCAACCGTAACCATCCCAGCATTATCATCTGGTCGCTGGGGAATGAATCTGGCTTCGGTGCGTCTCACACGGCGCTGTACAACTGGGTTAAGCAGCAGGACCCGACGCGGCCGGTGCAATATGAAGGGGGCGGAGCCGATACCCGGGCCACCGATATTATCTGCCCGATGTATGCGCGCGTAGATACCACCCTAGAAGAAAACCCGCCGAAATGGGCCATCAAAAAATGGCTGAGTTTACCCGGTGAAAATCGCCCGCTCATCTTATGTGAATATGCCCATGCGATGGGCAATAGTCTTGGCAACATTGCCGATTACTGGCGGGCTTTTCGTGAGTATCCTCGTTTGCAGGGCGGATTCATCTGGGACTGGGCCGATCAATGCCTGACCCGCTATGACGATGAAGGCAATCCGTGGTGGGCGTATGGCGGCGATTTTGGCGATACCCCGAACGATCGCCAGTTCTGCATGAACGGCCTGGTCTTCCCGGATCGCACCCCGCACCCCAGCCTGATCGAAGCAAAATATCATCAGCAGTTTTTTCAGTTTCAGTTAATCAGCACCCGCCCTCTGACCATTGCTGTCACCAGCGAATATCTGTTCAGAGCCAGCGATAACGAACGCCTGTACTGGGCGATTGAAGCGCGGGGAGACGTCCGCCAGCAGGGTACGCTGCCATTATTACTGGCTCCCGGCGAAACCCGGCAGATTGTCCTGTGCGCGACGGGTTTTGCCGCGCAGCCCGACGATGATATGGTCTGGCTGAATATCTCCGTCGAGCATATTGCCCCCACCGCCTGGGCCGAGGCTGGTCACTGCTGCGCCCGCGAACAGTGGCCGCTGCCGACGCCGCTTCCTGCCCTTCAGGCGGCGGAGTTGATTGCCGCCCCTGAACTCTGTGCCACTGACCGGTACTATCAAATTGCCTGGCAGAATCAGCAATGGCAAATCTGCCGTCATAGCGGCGCACTCACCCAATGGCGCGTTGATGGCGAGCCACAGCTTCTGGAACCGCTGGTCGATCAGTTTATGCGTGCGCCGCTGGATAACGATGTCGGCAGCGGCGATCCGGCCTGCATGAATATGAACGTCTGGGACGGGCGCTGGAAAGCCGCCGGGCTGTATGATTTAGCGCATCATTGCCACAGCTGCACCGCCGACACAACGCACAGCGGCGTGGTGGTTAACGCCCTCCACGCTTACTACTTACCGACCGATGGGGATCGTCACCAGCCGATGATTATCAGCCAGTGGACGATGAGCATCGATCATGCCGGTCAGTTACAGGTGGCGATCGACGTGAAACGTGATATGACGCTGCCTCCCCTGCCCCGCATCGGCGCGGTATGCCAGCTGGTCGCCGATGATTCTCCCGTCACCTGGCTTGGCCGGGGGCCGCATGAAAATTATCCCGACCGCAAATCATCGGCGCATTTTTCCCGCTGGACGCTGCCGCTATCGGCGATGACCACGCCGTACATCTCTCCGTCGGAAAACGGCCTGCGCTGCGATACCCGCGCGCTCTCATGGCATGACTGGCAGGTAACGGGCCGTTTCCATTTTTCACTCAGTCCGTATGGCCGACGTCAGTTAATGACAACCTCACACTGGCACCAAATGCAGCAGGAAAAAGGCGTATGGCTGACGCTGGATGGTTTCCATATGGGTGTGGGCGGCGATGATTCCTGGACCATGAGCGTTCATCCTGAATATTTATTGCAGGAGCCGGAATATCACTGGTCTTTTACCCTCGCGCATCGGTGAGATTTAGCGGATTTGCTCATGGATGAGCAAATACTGGAGAGACGGAAAAAGTTCGGAACATCAAATATCAAAAGGAATCATGGATATGATCACGCGTAAACTATTTGTTGCCTCACTGGCATTAGGTGCCGTATTTAGCGTTCAGGCTAAAGAAATTACTGTCTGGTCGTGGGACCCTCATTTCAATATTCCCATTATGAAACAAGCGGGAGAAATTTACCGTAAAACCCATCCCGATGTGACCTTTAACGTGGTGGACATGGGAAAATCTGACGTTGAGCAAAAACTTCAGACCATGCTGGCTTCCGGCGTCACCGAGGGGCTACCGGATATTGTTCTGCTGGAAGACAATAAAATACAGCGTTATATCCAGTTCTATCCCGGCGCATTTGAGCCTCTTGACGGCAAAATTGATTACAACGTTTTTGCCAATCAAAAAATAGCGACCATGACCTATGAAAATAAAATCTATGGCATTCCGTTTGATTCCGGGGTAACGGCGCTGTTTTACCGTAAAGACATCATTGAGCAGGCCGGTTTCAGCGACGCAGATATGAGAAATCTGACCTGGGATCGCTACATAGAAATTGGCAAGCAGGTCACCAGTAAAACCGGCAAGAAAATGCTCGCCGCCGACCCCAGCGATAATCCGCTGGTGACGATCATGATGCAGTCCGCAGGATCGTGGTATTTCGATAAAGACAATCGGCCAACGATCGCCAATAACCCGGTATTAAAAGCCGCGCTGCAATATTATGTCAAAATCAACAACGCCGGGATCGTCAAACCGGTATTCGGCTGGGCGGAAGCCACCAATGCGCTGAACAGCGATAAAAATAACGTTGCCAGCGTGATCACCGGCGTCTGGGGGATCAGCACCATCAAAGCGGAACCCAACCAGGCCGGGAAATGGCGGGTTGCCGAAATCCCGATTATGGAAGGAGTGAAAGGCGCAACCCATGCGTCTAACCTCGGCGGTTCCAGCTGGTACGTTCTCGCCAGCAGTAAACAGAAAGACATCGCCATTAATTTTCTCAGCGACATCTACGTTCACAATATCGATTTTTATCAGTCCATCCTGAAAGAGCGGGGAGCAATGAGTTCCAATCTGTTAGCCCGCGAAGGTGATGCCTATAACGCGCCCGCTCCTTATTTTGGCAATACGCACATCTGGAGTGATTTTAGCGACTGGCTGAAAATAATCCCCAGCGTAAATTACGGTATCTATTCTGACGAAGCGGGAATGGCGCTGATTGAGCAGCTTCCGCAAATTCTGAAAGGCAAGCCGATTGACCAGGCATTAAGCGATATTGAGGAACAGGTAAAAACGCAGATTCAATAACTTCGTGTACTTCGTCTACTGGGGGCTGCGAGCGGGTACGGCAGCCCGCAGTATGACGGGTATTGTGTACCCTGTTATATGAGGATTCGTTATGGCGTTATTGCGTCCTAAACAAACTATGGTGATTAATAGCTGGGGATTTGTTTTACCTGCGCTATTTTTGGTGGTGACATTTACGCTTTATCCGGTCGTGAAATCATTATGGCTGTCGTTTCATGCCGGACAGGGGATGATCACCCGCTTTGTCGGCCTGAGTAATATATACCGACTGGTGAACGATCCGATTTTCCATAAAACGCTGTTTAACACGTCTATTTTTTTAGTGATCCAGGTGCCGGTGATGATCGTGCTGGCGATGATCGTCGCCGCGTGCCTTAATATCCCTAACCTCAGATTCCGGGGTCTGTGGCGCACGGCGGTCTTTTTACCCTGTATCACTTCGCTGGTGGCCTACTCGATCCTGTTCAAAAGCATGTTTTCGTTTGATGGCATCATTAACTATGCCCTGTTGGCGTCAGGGATTATTTCCGAACCTATTTCGTGGTTATCCGATCCCTTCTGGGCGCGAATAGTCATCGCTTCGGCGATTACCTGGCACTGGACCGGTTATAACATGATCTTTTATATTGCCGCGATGCAAAATATCGACCGCTCGATTTATGAAGCCGCGCGCATTGATGGCATATCAGAAACCCGGCAATTTTTATCTATCACCATTCCGATGCTGAAACCGGTTATCTTATTTACCACCGTCACCTCGACAATCGGTACGCTGCAACTGTTTGATGAAACCATGAATATTACCGGGGGAGGCCCGGTAAACAGTACCTTAACCCTGTCGATGTACATTTATAATCTGTCCTTCAAGTTTGTCCCCAATTATGGTTATGCCGCGACGGTTTCTTACGTCATTGTCGTCTTAGTGGCAATACTGGCATTTGTTCAGTTCTGGCTGGCAAGGGAGCGTGATTAATGCCTGGATTCAGAATTATTCGCCGGAGCTTAACCTACCTGTTTATGGTGGTGATCTCTTTTATTTCCGTATTCCCGTTTATCTGGATGCTGATTGGCGCGACAAATTCCAGTACCGATATTATCAAAGGGAAAATGTCTTTTGGTCATCAGTTGCTCGCCAACTTTCAAAAGCTGAATGAATCCTTTGATATCGGACTGATATTGTGGAACACCAGTAAAATAGCCATCGTCGGTTCCATATTAACGCTATTGATCTCCTCAATGGCGGGCTATGGTTTCGAGATCTTCCGCTCCAGGGTGAAAGAAAAAATTTACCAGGGGCTGCTGTTAACCATGATGATCCCTTTTGCCGCCACGATGATCCCGCTGTTTACGTTGCTGGCAACGCTCGGCTTTATCAATTCGCATCTGGCGGTGATTTTACCCGGCATTACGTCGGTATATCTTATTTTCTATTTTCGCCAGAGTACCAAAGCGTTTCCGGGAGATTTACGCGATGCCGCGCGGGTGGACGGATTAAAAGAGTGGAAGATATTTTTGTTTGTCTATATTCCGGTCATGCGTTCAACCTATGCGGCCGCGTTTATCATCGTATTTATGTCGGCATGGAACAGTTACATATTGCCATTACTGGTTTTGCAATCCAACGAGCAGAAAACCTTCACCCTGGTAATTTCCTCCCTGGGTTCAGCTTACTCGCCTGATTTCGGCGCGATTATGCTGGTGACGGTGATCGCCACCGTGCCGATGCTGCTGGTCTTCTTTGCGATGCAAAAACAATTTGTTCAGGGAATGTTAGGTTCAGTGAAATAACACTGCCTGACCAATAAATAGCGTGGCAGGCTAAAAAGGTAAAGAGTGAAATGGCTAAAGTAAATTTAACGGGTATCTATAAATCATTTGGCAAAATTGAAATTATCAAGGATGTCGATTTAGAAGTTAACGACGGCGAGTTTGTGGTATTTGTCGGCCCGTCCGGCTGCGGCAAGTCAACGCTGCTGCGCCTGATTTCCGGGCTGGAAGAGATCTCCGCCGGGGAGCTGACCATTGACGGCGTGCGGATGAACGACGTCGATCCCTCCCAGCGTGGCATCGCGATGGTATTTCAGACCTACGCCCTCTACCCGCATATGACGGTACAAGAGAATATGGCGTTTGCCCTTAAGCACGCGGGCTTACCGAAAGCGGAAATTGAAAAAAAAGTGACGCAGGCGGCTACCGCGTTAGAGCTGGGACCGTTGCTGAAACGCAAGCCCAAAGCCCTGTCGGGCGGCCAGCGGCAGCGCGTGGCGATCGGCCGGGCTATCGTGCGCGATCCGAAAGTCTTTTTATTCGATGAGCCGCTTTCCAACCTCGATGCCGAACTGCGGGTGCAAATGCGCATCGAAATCGCCCGTCTGCATCGGGAACTGCAAACCACCACAATATATGTCACCCACGATCAGGTGGAAGCCATGACCCTGGCGGATAAAATCGTGGTATTGCGCGCGGGGAAAATAGAACAGGTAGGATCGCCGCTGGAATTATATGACGATCCGGCCAACCTTTTTGTCGCCGGATTTATCGGCTCGCCGAGAATGAATTTTATCGCGGGCGAAATTATTGCCCAGAGTGAACACGGGGCGCTGGTGTCACTGCCGGAATTTGCCGGAGCCAGAATCACCGTCCCCATTAAAACCCGGATCGCCGAAGGAAGCCGGGTAAAAATTGGCATCCGTCCAAAACAATTTGCCGATGAGGGAGACGCTTCGCTGACGCTGACCATCGATATGCTGGAACAACTCGGCAGCGAGACATTTGCTTATGCCCGTAATCCGGCGGGCGGCAGTCTGATTATCGAAACGCGTCATGGCCGGGATCTGCTGCCAAATACGCAATATACCGCCCGTTTTTTTAGCCACGCATTATTAATGTTTGGCGACGATGAACAGCGTATTTATTAATCCGCTTTTTACTATTAAAAGGAATTTGTCATGCTAAAGTTTTATCAAAAATCACTGAACGATATTGACTTTCTGATTAAGAAATTAAAAGACGCCATTTATTCTCCGGTTGCTGACGTTACTGTTTTTGGCAGCGTCACGCGTGAGCCGGTCCCCTTTGCGCAGCGTCAACAGGGGACGCCCGTTGAATTCAAAAAAGGCGAAAACTGGGGCAAGCTGTGGGACTGCGCGTGGGTTAACGTCTGCGGCACCATCCCTGAATCCGTCCGCAATCAGCATGTGGTGCTGCATTTTGACTGCGGCGGCGAATCGCTGATTTACGACCGCGAGGGAAATCCGGTGCGCGGCCTGACCAACGTCGATTCAACCTTTGAAACCAGTCTGGGGCTGCCGGGTAAAACGGTCTGGCAACTGACCCCGCAAAACTGCCCGGAGGGCAAAGTCGATCTGTGGCTGGATCTGGCCTGCAACGATCTGTTCGGCAATCTGGGCAGCGGTACGCTGGACCTGGCAGAAATCGCTATTTGTCATGATGAACTGCGCGCGCTCTATTATGACGCGTGGGTGCTTTTCGACCTGTTAAAAAGCCTGGACGCAGAGACGCCCCGCTACCGGCGGCTGGTGGTGTGTCTGGAGCGGGCGCTGGATCTGGCGTCCGGGTATTCCGGCACGGCGATTGCCGCCGCCCGCCAGTGCCTGGCGACGGAGCTGAATAAGAAAGGCGGCGATCCGACGATTAGCGTCACCGGGATTGGTCACGCGCATATCGATCTGGCCTGGCTGTGGCCGCTGCGCGAAACGAAGCGCAAAGGCGCGCGCACCTTCGCCACCGCGCTGGATCTGCTGGCGCGTTATCCTGACTACCATTTTGGTGCCAGCCAGCCGCAGCTTTTTCAGTGGATCAAAGAAGATCACCCGCAGTTATTTGAGCGGGTTAAAGCGCAGGTCAACGCAGGCCGCTTCGAAATTCAGGGCGATATGTGGGTAGAGCCGGATATGAACGTGCCATCGGGGGAATCGCTGGTCCGGCAATTTATTTATGGCCGTCAGTTCTGGCAGCAGGAGTTTGGGAAAACCACTCATATGCTGTGGCTTCCCGATGTTTTTGGTTATAACGCCAACCTGCCGCAAATTATGAAGAAAAGCGGCATTGATTATTTTATGACGCAAAAACTCTCGTGGAATGAGCATAATAAATTCCCGCATCATACGTTTATCTGGCACGGCATTGATGGTACGGGCGTATTAACGCATATGCTGCCGGAAGAAAACTACAATAGCCCTGCGGCACCGCGCGGCATTAAATTTATCGAAAAGAACTATCAGGAAGCGGGGGTGTGCGACAGCGCCCTGATGCTGTTTGGCATTGGTGACGGCGGCGGCGGCCCCGGACCGGAACACCTGGAACGGCTGCAGCGGATTAAAGATTTGAACGGTATTTCGCCGGTGAAACAGGGAAAAGCCATCGACTTTTTCCACCATATTGCTGAAGACCAGCAATATTATCCGCATTATAAAGGCGAGCTGTATTTAGAAAAACATCAGGGCACGCTGACTACCCAGGCGAAAAATAAATTCTACAATCGCAAAATGGAGAATGCGTTACGGGAACTGGAATTCGCCGCCAGCCGCATGTATTTCTATACCCAGACGCCTTACCCAACGGATCAACTGCGCGAAATCTGGCAGGAAGTATTGCTGTATCAGTTCCATGATATTTTGCCCGGTTCCTCCATCAAACGCGTGTACGACGAATCGGTCGCCCGCTACGAAATCCTGCTGGCCCAGGTCGAACAACTGACCCGGCATTATCTCGCGCTGTTTGCTGATTATCGTGCCGTGCCCCCTGGTAAAACCGTTGCCCATAATATGACCGGGTTTGCCCGTGAAGAATGGATCGCGCTGGCGGATGGCTACCGCCATGTCACTCTCCCGGCCTTCGGCTATACGGCAGTGGACGATCAGCCAGTATCGGCAATCCCGGCGATGATCGCCCGGAATAGTGCTCTTGAAAACGACGTTATCCGCGTGTCTTTTAATGAGCAGGGGCATATCAGCGAGATTATCGATAAGCAAAACGGCAAGGCGATCCTGCGCAATGGCACCCTGGGCAACCAGTTAGCGGTGTATGACGATATCTGCGGCAACTGCTGGGATATTGATATTACGTGGCGGGACAGGACGCCGGAATTCTTTACCCTGACCGACGTAACGTCGCGTCAGGAAGGACCGCAGGCGATTGTCGAGCAGCATTATCGCTATGGCAGTTCCACGCTGCGGCAGAAAATTAGCCTGAAGCCCGGCAGTAAGCGGATCACCTTTGAAACCACCGTGGACTGGCATGAGAATTTAAAAATGCTGCGCACCGCGTTTGATCTGGCGATCCTCAGCGATGACGTTAACTGCGATATTCAGTTTGGTAAGATCCGGCGCAGCACGCTGACCAGTCACGTTTATGATGCGGCGAAATTCGAAATTTGCGCGCATAAATGGATTGATTACTCCCAGCGTGATTACGGCGTGGCTTTACTTAACGACTGCAAATACGGTCACTATGCGAAAAACGGCATTCTCGATCTCAACCTGCTGCGCTCGCAGAATTCGCCGGGCGTTGATGCCGATCGCGGGCAGCACACCTTCAGCTACGCGCTGTTCCCACACGGCGGCGATGAGGTGGAGGGTCAGGTGAATCGTGAAGCCTGGCTGTTCAACAACCCGGTCCGGCTGGAGGTCAGCACTGGCGGTACGCAGAGCGACAGCCCGGTCGTCGCCAGCAGCTTTATTCACTGCGACTCGCCGCACGTTTGCGTGGAAACCATTAAGAAGACCGAAGACAGTGAAGGGCTGGCAATCCGCCTCTATGAGTTTGACGGTTGCCACGCCAACGCCGTTATCACCCTGGACCCACACATAACCCACGGTCGGCTGTGCAATCTGATGGAGGAAAACGGCGAGCCGGTGGCGATAAACGCGGGCAACGTCGTTCTCTCATTTACGCCATTTGAAATTAAAACGCTGGTGGTTAACGTGAAATAAACCGCCCGCCGGGGTGAGGGCCGGGGTGAGGAGATGCCGTGGCTCATACTTTCCCCCCTCTCCCTAACCCTCTCCCTCAAGGGAGAGGGAACTGACCGAGCGCGGGGTGACGTCCGGTA
The DNA here is from genome assembly GCF_032071645.1 of Superficieibacter sp. Taxonomy (NCBI): domain Bacteria; kingdom Pseudomonadati; phylum Pseudomonadota; class Gammaproteobacteria; order Enterobacterales; family Enterobacteriaceae; genus Superficieibacter; species Superficieibacter sp. The sequence continues at coordinate 14,800 of NZ_DAMAPU010000024.1, read as the reverse complement.
CTGGTTTTCTACCTCTCCCTGACCCTCTCCCTCAAGGGAGAGGGAACTGACCGAGTGCGGGGTGACGTCTGGTGCTGGTTTTCCCCCTCTCCCACCGGGAAAGGGAGGGGTGAGGGGATGCCGTGGCTCATACTCTCCCCCTCTCCCTAACCCTCTCCCTCAAGGGAGAGGGAACTACCGAGTGCGGGGTGACGTCCGGTACTGGTTTTCCCCCTCTCCCGCCGGGAGAGGGAGGGGTGAGGGGATACCGTGGCTCCTACTCTCCCCCTCTCCCTCAAGGGAGAGGGAACTGACCGAGTGCGGGGTGACGTCTGGTGCTGGTTTTCCCCCTCTCCCACCGGGAAAGGGAGGGGTGAGGGGATGCCGTGGCTCATACTCTCCCCCTCTCCCTAACCCTCTCCCTCAAGGGAGAGGGAACTGAACGGCGTTGTTATTAGGTTTGTCGTCAGCCTAAGGCTACGCGATCCACCAAACTCCACCCGGGGCACGTCCTGCCCCCTCTCCCTTGAGGGAGAGGGCTGGGGTGAGGGGGAATTGCGGCGACTTAACACAACCAGGCCCGATTACCCTGGACCGGACTCAGTTATTGGGGATCGATCAGATCCACTACCATGCCCAGAATTTCATCCATCACCCATGGCGACACCGTGGCACCCTACAGCGCCGCAAATCCCCCGTCCCCTTCCCAGCCTGCCAGACGCTGGTAGACGGTGTCCACCGCGTCTTTAATCGGTTGGGTCATCGGATAGTAAAAACCGACAATATCCGGCTGGATGCCGAGGAAAATCACTTCGCCGACATCTTCTTTAAGCTGATCGACCAGGTAATTGAGCGGCATATTGTGGGTGGTCATCATAAACATCTCGGCGATGTCGTCGGGGTCAACGAGGCGGATCTCGCCGGGGTTCAGCCCCATATCGGTGGCGTCGACAATCAACAGCCGGGCCGGGCGCAGTTCGCGGATGGCGACCACGTCGTTTTCCGGCGTGCTGCCGCCGTCAATGACGATCCAGTCGCCCTGCGGTGCGGCGGCGCATTTTTCCGCCAGCAGCGGCCCCGCGCCGTCGTCACCCATCATGCTGTTGCCGACACAGAGTAAAACGTCAGTCACGGTGTCTCCTCACCATCAGATAGATGGCGCTTTCCTGGTGGATATCATGAAGCATACTTAACATCAGTCGGCTCCATTCCTGCTGTTGCGGCGTCTGCACGGCGAGCGCGCGGTCAAACGCATTCGCCAGCATTTGTACGTGGTTAAAATCGATGACAATTTCACCGTATTTCGGCACGCCCTCCATTTTGCGCCGGGCCTCGCTGCCCGCATCCAGAGTGGCAATCCACGCCAGATACGCCTCCCACGGGCAGGTGAGCGCCGCTTCCAGACAGTCGATGACGCCGAGGTGGTGCCCAATCGCCAGACTGTAGTAAACGATTTGCTGCGCCCCGGCGGGCGTCGCGTCGTTCTCATCAATAAATTTACGGCTCAGCTGGCTGAACACCACCGTTTCGCTCATCGGATCCGCGCCTCTTCAACCACCTGGTTGAGGTTCATCACGATTTCGGTCAGGCGCGGATCGTTTTCCGCCTCCAGCCAGCGGCTGACCTGATGATCGCCCTGCCCGACCAGCCGCAGATAGTCGTCGGCAATTTGCCGACCGTAGCGATAGCCCGCCAGCCGACGCGCGGCGCGATCCACCTTCACCCGCAGCGGCTGCACCATCTCAGGGTGAAGAAGCTCTGCGGGCTGGCTGTCCAGCTCACCCGGCGCGCGGGCGTGGATTTTCTGCTCCAGCAGGCCCAGCGCCATCGCAAAACCGTACAGCGTGGCGGCAGGCGTCGGCGGGCAGCCGGGGATGTAAACGTCCACCGGCACGATTTTGTCAGTGCCGCCCCAGACGCAGTACAGGTCGTGGAAGATGCCGCCGCTATTGCCACAGGCACCGTAAGAGATACAGATTTTCGGGTCCGGCGCGGACTGCCAGGCGCGCAGCGCGGGTGAGCGCATGGCGCGGGTGACGGCGCCAGTGAACAGCAGGATGTCGGCATGGCGCGGCGACGGCACCACTTTGATGCCAAACCGTTCGGCGTCAAACAGCGGTGACAGGGTGGCGAAGATTTCGATTTCACAGCCGTTGCAGCCGCCGCAGTCCACGCGGTAGACGTAAGCAGAACGCTTGATGTTTTTCAGCAGCGAGGCTTTCATGCTGGCGATGGATTCATCCACCGTCATCGGCACCGGAATACCGTTCGCGTCGCGCGGCCCTAACAGATTGCTCATTAGCTGGCCTCTTTCATATGGCGGGTCAGTTCAATACGATCGGACGGCACCAGGCATTGCTGGCGTTTGCAGTCCGGGCAGGTCTCAAAACTTTCACGGTGCTGTTCTGCGAGGAGATCGCCGTTGTGCTTCAGCAGGGCGATGGCGTAGTCGATCTCTTTTTGCACCGCAAAAGGACGATAGCAGACGCGGCAGTGGCACAGCGCAAAGCGCGACTGCTGAAGGAAGTCTTCTTTCTTCCACACCGCCAGCTCGTATTCCTGCGACAGCGCGATCGCCGCCGTCGGGCAGACCTCTTCACAGCGCGCGCAGAAAATGCAGCGTCCGAGATTGAACTGCCACGCCAGCTCATTGGTGGCTAAGTCGGTTTCCACCGTCAGCGCGTTCGACGGGCAGGCATTCACGCAGGCCGCGCAGCCAATGCACTGCTGCGGATTATGCTCCGGCTTACCGCGAAAGTTCGGGTCCACGGCAATGGGTTGCAGCGGATACGACGAAGTCGCCGTGCCGGTTTTGATAACTTTTTTAATAAAGGTAAACATAGTTGCTCCCAGCTTGCGTGCGGTTTTCTGACCCTCACCCTGACCCAGGAAGGGAGAGGGTCGGGGTGAGAGAAACCCCCACGCAATGGCTCAATTATTTCAGCGGCGAGTTTTTACGCTCGATGCTGTAGCGCTCAAGTTCTTTGTACGGCACGACTTTGCTTTTCTTCTTACGCACATCGACCACGGTCATACGGTCAGTACAGGAGTAGCAAGGATCGAGGCTACCGATAATCAGCGGCGCATCGGAGACGGTGTTGCCGCGCAGCATGTAGCGCAGGGTCGGCCAGTTGGCGTAGGTCGCCGCGCGGCAGCGCCAGCGGTACAGTTTCTGGTTGTCGCCAGTCATGCTCCAGTGGATATCATCCCCGCGCGGCGCTTCGGCAAAGCCCAGCGCAAAACGGCCAGGAATGTAGGTGAAGCCTTCCACCATCAGCGGGCCGCCCGGCAGATTGTCCAGACCGAAATCAATCATGTTCAGCGCGGTATACACTTCGTTGATACGCACTTTCAGACGCGAGATCACGTCGCAGCCGGTTTCGCTGTGGACTTCCATCGGCAGCAGACCGTAGCCCACAAACGGGTGATCGGCGCGGGTGTCGCGGGCGTGACCGCTGGCGCGGACCATCGGGCCGACGTTACTAAAGTCGCGGGCGATTTCCGGGTCGAGGCGACCCACGCCGACGGTGCGCGCTTCCATATTCGGCGTAGAAAGCAGCACGTCAACCAGCTCCTGCACATCGCGGCGCATCTGCTGCGCGAGCTGGCGGGTCTGGATCATGTCCTCTTTCAGCAGGTCGCGACGGATCCCGCCGATCAGGTTCAGGCCGTAGGTTTTACGCGCGCCGGTGAGGATCTCCGCCATTTTCATCGAGGTTTCGCGCACGCGGAAGAACTGCATAAAGCCGGAGTCAAAGCCGGTGAAGTGGCAGGCGAGGCCGAGGTTCAGCAGGTGCGAGTGCAGGCGTTCCACTTCCAGCAGAATGGCGCGGATCATCTGCGCGCGTTCCGGCACCTGGATGCCCATCGCGTTTTCAACCGACGTGGTGTACGCGGTGCTGTGGGCAAAACCGCAGATGCCACAGACGCGGTCCGACAGGAAGGTCACTTCGTTGTAGCCCATGCGGGTTTCCGCCAGCTTCTCCATGCCGCGGTGGACATAGAACAGGCGGTAGTCGGCGTCGATGATATTCTCGCCGTCAACGAACAGGCGGAAGTGGCCCGGTTCATCTGACGTGACGTGCAGCGGGCCAATCGGCACCACGTTATTTTTCTTGTCGCCCAGCTCGTTGATGAACTGATAGGTTTCGGCGTCGGTGGTCGGCGCGGGGCGCTGGCGGTAGTCCATGCTGTCTTTACGCAGCGGATAGAGGTCGTCCGGCCAGTCGTCCGGCAGCACCAGGCGGCGCTCGTCCGGCAGGCCGACCGGGATCAGGCCGTACATATCGCGCACTTCGCGCTCGCCCCAGACGGCGGCAGGCACGCGCGGGGTGACGGACGGGAACTCCAGTTTGTTCGCATCCACTTCCACGCGCACGGTTATCCAGCACTTCGTCCCCTGCTCCATGGAGAGGACATAGTACACGGCGTAATGGCCGCACAGCGGGCGTTCGTCGTTACCAAACAGCACCGACAGCCAGCCGCCCTGTTTGTAATAAAGGAACTCGACCACTTCCGGCAGGTAGTTAACCTTCACGGTGATGGTGATTTGATCTTTGGTCTGCCAGGCTTCGTCCAGCACCACGCCAGGAAAGGCCTGGTGCAGCGCCGCGAGATAGTGTTGACCGATTTTTTCTTCAGACATGCTCAAACTCTCTTAAAACGTCGCCAGCAGGGAGACGAAGGCTAAAAACGCGAAGCCAAAACCGGCCCAGGTAATGCGCCCGGTAAGATCCAGACGCAGACGCGCCATGCTGTTTTCAAACAGGGCGATAATCAAAACGCCCACCACCAGCTTGACTACGGCGACGACAATTGCCAGCAGCAGGCCGCCCGCGCTGAACGTCACCATCTGTCCCCACGGGATAAAGACGCCGACAAACATTTGCAGTACCACTAACTGTTTCAGGCTGATCGCCCACTTCATCACCCCGAAGCCGCTTCCGCTGTATTCCGACAGCGGACCTTCCTGCAACTCCTGCTCCGCTTCCGCCAGGTCGAACGGCAGCTTGCCCATTTCGATATAGGTGGCGAAGGCGCAGGCACAAAGCGCCAGCAGCAGCGGCAGGCTGTACGGAACCGGCCAGTCATAAATGGTGCTGACAATCATGCTGATATGGGTGGAACCCGCCACCTGTGCCGCGACCCACAGGCCGAGCAGCAGCATCGGTTCGACCAGCACGCCGAGGATCGCCTCGCGGCTCGCGCCGATGGCGGTAAACGGGCTACCGGTATCCAGACCTGAAACAGCAAAGAAGAAACGGGCGACGGCAAACAGGTAGATCAGGGTGATCAGGTCGCCCACCTGCGCCAGCGGCGAATAGACCGTCACCACCGGCAGCGCGGCGGCGATGGTCAGCATCACGCCCGCCATCACAAACGGCGTGGCGCGAAACACCCAGCCAGAGGCGTCAGGCGCGACGCTCTGACGGCCCAGCAGTTTGAGGATGTCGCGGTACTCCTGAAGCACGCCAGGCCCACGACGGTTATGCAGCCGGGCGCGCGCCACGCGGGTCACGCCAGCCAGCAGCGGCGCGGCGGCAAACAGCACCAGCGCCTGGATTAACGATAGAAAATGGCTCATTTTCAGGCTCCTCGCATCACGACAACGACCACCAGCACCGCCAGTTCAACCAGCGCAATACGGCGGAACAAGACGGCGGTGCCCGCGCACTGCCAGCCGGGAATAAAGCGCGCGGGATTGAACAGCGTGCGCAGTTTTAAAACCGGAGCAAACGCGGTTTTCACCGGCATCGCGAAACCGTGAGCGGTGATCACCATCGATTTTTCGTGATCGTAGCCGCACACCCACGCCGGACCGCGAGAGCGGTGCGCCAGGCGATCGCCTTTGAATATCAGCATCATGATGAACGGTGCCAGCGGGCAGGCGATCAGCAGCAGAGTGATGGTTGGTGCGTATACCTGCGACGACGCCGTTAGCGTTCCCGTCACCCGGAAAGCGCCCGCGACCATTTCCAGCAGCCACGGTGAGGCCACGCCGCCCGCAATACAGCACAGCGCCGCAACGACGACGCTCGCGGTCATCAGCCACGGCGCAGCGGTCGCATTCTCCGCCTCCGCCGTGCGCGGCGCGCCAAGGAAGGTGACGCCGTAGACTTTCGCCATACACATCACCGCCAGCGCCCCGGTGATCGCCAGCCCGACCGCCAGCAACGGCCCCAGCAGGCAGCCGATAAACGAGCCGCTGACGCTGAGTTTGAAGAACGATTGATAAATCACCCACTCGCCCGCAAAGCCGTTGAGCGGCGGCAGCGCCGCCATCGCCATCAGGCCGACCAGCATCGCCAGCGAAATCAGCGGCATTTTCTTACCGATACCGCCGAGTTTTTCGATATCGCGATGCCCGGTACGGAACCAGACCGCGCCAGCGCCGAGGAACAGGGTGGTTTTAAACAGGCTGTGGTTGATCATGTGGTAGAGCCCGCCGACCATGCCGAGCACCATCAGAGACTGATTATGCAGCGCGGCACCGACCAGCCCGGCCCCCAGTCCCAGCAGGATAATGCCGATATTTTCCAGGGTATGGTACGCCAGCAGACGCTGAATATTATGTTCCATCAGCGCATACAGACCGCCGACAAAGGCGGTGATCATCCCCAGCACCAGCACTAAAACGCCCCACCACAGCGGCACCTGCGCGCAGGCCATGGGCATCACCAGCATCCCCAGCACGCCGACTTTCATCACCACCGTAGAAAACAGCGCGGCGGCAGGCGCACTGGCATTGGCATGCGCCTGCGGCACCCAGCCGTGCAGAGGAATAATCCCCGCCAGCAGACCAAATCCCGCCAGCCACAATAACCAGATATCCGCCTCAAAAGCGGCTGGCCCACCGGCAGAACCGGTATTGATGAAAAAGCCACTTAACGCACTGATGTCCAGCGTGCCGTAGCGCTGCCAGACCAGCCAGCAGGCGATCGCCAGCAGCAGCGTTCCCAGGCGGCCCAGCGCAAACCACAACCGGCCCGACTGCGCGCATCCGGTAAGAAACGCGGCGCACAGCGCCATGATTTCCGCCATGATCACCAGGGTGTCCAGATGCGCCGCCACGACCGCGCAAACGGCCGCCGCCAGCAGCAGGTTGATCAGAAAGCCGTTTGCTTTCGCCTGCGCATGACGCTGCCAGTCAATGGTAAACACGCTGACCAGAAAGGCGGATAAGCCGATGGCGATAAGCCAGGTCGCGCTTATGGCTGAGAGACGAAAAAACAGAGAAAAATGGAGAAAGGGCATGTCGCCATTAAATGCAGGCCAGCTCGTTAATGACGGATTCAGCAGAGCCATAAAGCCCGCCACCGCCGTCATCGCGCTGGCGACCGCGCCGCCGATACCGGCAATCGCCCCGCTCAGCCACGTCGAGCGGTAAAACACTAACCCCAGCACCGCGCTTGCCGCATACCACAGCACCGCCTGGTCAATTAAAGAAGCCGCGTTCATTTCGCCTCCCCGCTTTGCGACTGAAACAGCGACAAATCGCCGAAGTCGGTGTTGATCGTCAGCGCGCGCTTGCGCTTGCTGGCGAGTTTGATATCCCGGTTATCCACCAGCATCAGCGCGTTGGTCGGACAGGTACGCACGCAGGCCGGACCCTGCTCATCAAAATGGCAAAGGTCGCATTTCACGCCGATAGCGCGCACGCCGGGCACCCAGTCCAGCAGCGTACTGACGCGGGCAGGCGCGGGAGGCGCAGGCGGCGCTTTGGGGGTATTCACATTCGCCGGAACGTGCAGCGGGCGACTGCCGGAAAATTCGATGGCCCCGAACGGGCAGGCAATGCCGCACAGTTTGCAGCTTACGCACAGGCTCTCATTGAGCTGGATCGCGCCGTCAACGCGGGTGATGGCATTGACCGGACAAACACCGGCACAGGGCGCATCCTCACAGTGGTGGCAAAGCTGCGGGGCAGATTCTTTTTCATTACGCATTACGCGCAGGCGCGGCATAGCTTGCAAACCGTGCTGCCGGTGCGTCTCTGCGCAGGCGGCCTCACAGGTGCGGCAGCCAATGCAGACGGTGGAGTCAGCAATTACAAAACGATTCACCAGGCATTCCTCAGGTGATAGTCATTTTTGACGAAATCATGCCGACAACTGTCATCTTCGACACTTGTCGACACGCGTAACTTCAGGCCAGCGTGGCCTGTCCCTGTTTGTTCACCAGTTGGCTTAAATCAACAGGAAGATCGTTTTCCAGCGCCGCATACAGGCTGTCATACACGGAGGCGATTTTTTCCAGATAATGTTCCAGCACCTGCTCACGATCCTGGCTGTCAACGCGGCCATCGACTTTACCGTCGCTGGTTAACAATGCCTGTGCAATCAGTTGCTTATCCTGACCATCCCTTGTCTCAACGTAATACTCGATGGTGTGACTGTTAAAGCCTGGCGCCAGAGTGACGTAAATTGTGAAGTGCTCAAACAGCACAAAACAGAGATCTTTTTCCGGCGCGCAGCTCATGGCGTGATGCAGACGGGCTTTAGACAGGGTGAGCCCCTGAACCAAAGAGTTGCAGTAGATGCGCCACTGATCCTGCTGGCGACGGTGTCGATTCGCGATGTAATCCGCCTTCTCGCTAATTTCCCAAATAGTCATGTCAGGTTACCCGGTTGAAAGAGACCAGCCTGTTTAAGCACGTTCCATGCCAATTTTTAAGTGCATGATTTATAAATAATTTATATAAAAAAGCACGAATTATTGACATGTCATATCGTCATCTCGACATCGTCACCGACAGATTTCCGCTTTCTTCTTTTATTAACTGGCACTGATATTGCATTAACGGGGCATCTAATACCGGGAGGCGTTATGCACGAAATCACCCTCTGCCAGCGGGCGCTGGAAATCATTGAACAGCAGGCTGCGGCACACGGCGCAAAACGCGTCACCGGGGTATGGCTGAAAGTCGGCGCATTTTCCTGCGTGGAGCCTGCCGCGCTGACCTTTTGTTTTGATTTGGTCTGCCGTGGCACGCTGGCGGAAGGCTGTGAACTGCATGTCGAAGAACAGCAGGCTGAGTGCTGGTGCGAAACCTGCCAGCAGTATGTGCGGCTGGTGTCACAGCACGTCCGCCGCTGCCCACAGTGTCAGAGCGACGCGCTGCGCATCGTGGCCGACGACGGCTTACAGATCCAGCGTCTTGAAATCGATCAGGAGTAAATTATGTGTACCACATGCGGCTGCGCGCAAGGCAACCTGTATATAGAAGGCGATGAGCATAACCCCCACTCCGCGTTTCGCAGCGCGCCGTTTGCCCCCGCCTCCCGCCCGGCGTTAACCATCACCGGCGTGAAAGCCCCGGACTTTCAACCGCAACAGTCTGACAGCGGCGACCTGCACTACGGTCATGGCGAAGCGGGCACCCATGCGCCCGGCATCAGTCAGAAACGGATGCTGGAAGTCGAAATCAACGTGCTGGATAAAAACAACCAGCTTGCCGCCCGCAACCGCGCGCGCTTTGCCGCCCGCCAGCATCTGGTGCTGAACCTGGTTTCCAGCCCTGGTTCCGGTAAAACCACGCTGCTGACCGAAACGCTGCTGCGGCTGAAAGCGCGCGTGCCCTGCGCGGTCATTGAAGGCGATCAGCAGACGGTTAACGACGCCGCACGCATCCGCGCCACCGGCACACCGGCGATTCAGGTCAATACCGGGAAGGGGTGCCATCTGGACGCGCAGATGATCGCCGATGCCGCCCCGCGCCTGCCGCTGGCGGATGGCGGCATTTTGTTTATCGAGAACGTCGGCAACCTGGTGTGCCCGGCGAGTTTCGATCTCGGCGAGCGCGCGAAGGTGGCGGTGCTTTCCGTCACCGAAGGCGAGGACAAGCCGCTGAAATATCCGCATATGTTTGCCGCCGCCTCGCTGATGTTGCTTAACAAAGTGGATCTGCTGCCGTACCTGAATTTCGACGTGGAAAAATGCCTTGCCGCCGCCCGCGAAGTGAACCCGGATATTGACATTTTGCTGGTGTCCGCCACCAGCGGCGAAGGCATGGATCGCTGGCTCGCCTGGCTGGAGGCGCAACGATGTGCATAGGCGTACCGGGTCAAATCCGCACCATTGACGGCAATCTGGCGAAGGTTGACGTCTGTGGCATCCAGCGTGACGTCGATCTGACGCTGGTCGGCAGCGTCGATGAACACGGCGAGCCGCGCCTCGGTCAGTGGGTGCTGGTCCACGTCGGTTTTGCGATGAGCATCATCAACGAGGCGGAAGCGCGCGATACCCTCGACGCGCTGCAAAACATGTTTGAAGTCGAGCCGGACGTCGGGGCGCTACTGTATGGCGAGGAACAATAATGCGCTTCGTTGACGAATACCGCGCCCCGGAACAGGTGATGCAATTGATTGCCCACCTGAAAGCGCGGGCGGTGCATTTGGATCATACCGCCGCACGCCCGCTGCGGATTATGGAAGTTTGCGGCGGCCACACCCACGCCATTTTTAAATTTGGCCTCGACCAGCTTCTTCCTGACAACATTGAATTTATTCACGGCCCCGGCTGCCCGGTATGCGTGCTGCCGATGGGCCGTATTGATGCCTGCCTGGAAATCGCCAGCCACCCGGAGGTGATTTTTTGCACCTTTGGCGATGCGCTGCGGGTGCCGGGAAAAAACGGCTCGCTGATGCAGGCGAAAGCGCGCGGCGCGGACGTGCGCATCGTTTACTCGCCGATGGACGCGCTGAAGCTGGCGCAGGCGAATCCGACGCGCAAAGTGGTGTTTTTCGGACTGGGGTTTGAAACCACCATGCCCGCCACCGCCATCACCCTTCAACAGGCGCTGGCGCAAAACGTCGAAAACTTTTTCTTTTTTTGTCAGCATATTACGCTGATCCCCACCCTGCGCAGTTTGCTTGAGCAGCCGGATAACGGTATTGATGCGTTTCTTGCTCCCGGTCACGTCAGCATGGTGATTGGCGTGGACGCCTACGGCTTTATTGCCGATCGCTATCAGCGCCCGCTGGTGGTGGCGGGATTCGAACCGCTTGATCTATTGCAAGGCGTGAACATGCTGGTTGAGCAGAAAATAGCGACCCGTAGCCAGGTCGAAAACCAGTACCGTCGGGTGGTGCCGGATAGCGGAAATTTACGCGCGCAGGCGGCAATCGCCGATGTCTTTGCGGTGAAAGGCGAAAGCGAATGGCGCGGGCTGGGGCTGATTGCCGATTCCGGCGTGCAGCTCACCGCGCCGTATCAGCGTTTCGATGCCGAAGCGCATTTTCGCCCGGCCCGGCAGCAAACCTGCGACGATCCGCGCGCGCGCTGCGGGGACGTGTTAACCGGACGCTGTAAGCCGCACCACTGCCCGCTGTTCGGCAACACCTGCAATCCGCAGAGCGCTTTCGGCGCGCTGATGGTTTCCTCCGAGGGAGCCTGTGCCGCCTGGTATCAATACCGTAGTCAGGAATGTGAAGCATGAAAAGTATTCAGATCGCCCACGGCAGCGGAGGCCAGGCGATGCAGCAGTTGATTAGCGACCTGTTTATGCAGGCGTTCGCCAACCCGTGGCTGGCGGAGCAGGAAGATCAGGCGCGGCTGGATCTCGCCCGGTTCACCGCCCACGGCGACCGGCTGGCCTTCTCCACCGACAGCTACGTGATTGACCCGCTTTTTTTCCCCGGCGGCAATATTGGCAAGCTGGCCGTCTGCGGCACCGCCAACGATGTGGCGGTCAGCGGCGCGATCCCCCGCTTTCTTTCCTGCGGTTTTATTCTGGAAGAAGGGCTGGAGATGGCGACTCTGGAAGCGGTGGTGGCGAGCATGGCGCAAACGGCAAAGGCAGCGGATATCGCCATCGTTACCGGCGATACCAAAGTGGTGCCGCGCGGCGCGGCGGATAAGCTGTTTATCAATACGGCGGGCCTGGGTGCCATTCCGGCGGATATCCGCTGGGGCGCGCAGACGCTCACCGCAGGCGACGTGCTGCTGGTCAGCGGGACGCTCGGCGATCATGGCGCAACGATCCTCAACCTGCGTGAACAGCTTGGGCTGGACGGCGCGCTTAGCAGCGACTGCGCGGTTCTGACGCCGCTGATCCAGCCCCTGCGCCACACGCCGGGCATTAAAGCGCTGCGCGACGCCACGCGCGGCGGGGTGAATGCGGTAGCGCATGAATTCGCCGCCGCCTGCGGTGCGGGCATTGAACTTCAGGAACAGCATCTGCCGGTAAAAGACGCGGTACGCGGCGTCTGCGAACTGCTGGGGCTGGACGCGCTGAATTTTGCCAACGAAGGCAAACTGGTGATTGCCGTCAGTCGGGAAGCGGCGCAGACCGTACTCGCACAACTTCAATCACACCCCCTGGGACGCGATGCTGCTATCATAGGGGAAGTCGTTGAACGTAAAGGGGTCCGTCTTACCGGGCTGTACGGCGTGAAACGGACGCTGGATTTACCCCATGCCGAACCGCTGCCGCGAATTTGTTAATTCCGGTTAAGAATGTACTTATAACAATATTCACTATTCTACGCGCCGCCTGAAGGCGCTTTGTGGACAAGAGCAATGTCGTATACACCGATGGGCGATCTCGGTCAGCAGGGGCTGTTCGATATCACCCGGACTCTTTTACAGCAGCCGGATCTTGCCGCGCTGAGCGAAACGCTTTCGCAACTCGTCAGGCAGTCTGCGCTGGCGGACCGCGCGGCAATAATTTTGCTGCGCGATGGCAATCACCGGGCCAGATATTACGCCGCGCACGCCGCAGGCGAGATCAAAGAATATGAAGACGAAACCGTGCTGGCTCATGGTCCGGTGCGACGTCTGCTGTCACGCCCGGAAGCGATGCACTGCGGCTGGGACGAATTCAGTGAGGCCTGGCCGCAGCTTGCCAGTAGCCTGTACCCGTCTTTTGGTCACTATTGCCTGCTGCCGCTCGCCGCAGAAGGGCGCATCTTCGGCGGCTGCGAATTTATCCGCAATGACAATCGCCCGTGGACCGATAAAGAGTACGCGCGGCTGTACGCGCTGGCGCAAATTGTCGGCGTGGTGGCGGAACAAATCCAGAACCGGGTCAGCAATAACGTTGATTACGACCTGCTGTGCCGGGAGCGCGATAACTACCGGATTCTGGTGGCGATCACCAACGCGGTGCTCTCCCGGCTGGATATGGACGAGCTGGTCAGCGAGGTGGCGAAAGAGATCCACTATTACTTCCGCATTGATGCCATCAGCGTGGTGCTGCGCAGTAGCCGCAAGGGCAAGCTGAATATCCACTCCACGCACTATCTGGATGCCAACGAGCCGATCCACGATCAGAGCGAAGTGGACGAAGCCGGGACGCTTTCCGAGCGGGTATTCAAAAGCAAAGAAATGCTGCTGCTTAATTTGCAGGAGAAGGATCGGCTGGCCCCCTACGAGCGGCTGCTGTTTGAGATGTGGGATAACCAAATCCAGACCCTGTGCCTGCTGCCGTTGATGTCCGGCGATTCGATGCTGGGAGTGCTGAAGCTGGCGCAGTGCGATGAAAAAGCGTTTACCACCACTAATCTCCGGCTGCTGCGGCAAATCGCCGAGCGGGTGGCGATTGCGGTGGACAACGCGCTGGCCTATCAGGAGATCCACCGCCTGAAAGAGCGGCTGGTGGATGAAAACCTGGCGCTGACCGAGCAGTTGAATAACGTCGACAGCGATTTCGGCGAGATTATCGGGCGTAGCGAAGCCATGCATAACGTCCTGCGCCAGGTCGAGATGGTCGCGCAGAGCGACAGCACGGTGCTGATCCTCGGCGAAACCGGCACCGGCAAAGAGCTGATCGCCCGCGCGATCCACAACCTCAGCGGGCGCAACGCGCGGCGGATGGTCAAAATGAACTGCGCCGCCATGCCCGCCGGACTGCTGGAAAGCGATCTGTTCGGACACGAGCGCGGCGCGTTTACCGGGGCCAGCGCCCAGCGCATCGGGCGTTTTGAACTGGCGGATAAAAGCTCGCTGTTTCTTGATGAAGTGGGCGATATGCCGCTGGAGCTACAGCCAAAGCTGCTGCGGGTATTGCAGGAGCAGGAGTTTGAGCGCCTCGGCAGCAATAAGCTGATTCGTACCGATGTCCGGCTGATCGCCGCAACCAATCGCGATCTTCAGCAAATGGTGGCCGATCGCGAATTTCGTAACGATCTCTATTATCGTCTCAACGTTTTCCCGATCCACCTGCCGCCACTGCGCGAGCGCCCGGAAGATATTCCGCTGCTGGTGAAAGCGCTGACCTTTAAAACCGCCCGCCGGATGGGGCGCAATATCGACAGCATTCCGGCGGAAACGTTGCGCCTGCTTAGCCAGATGTCATGGCCCGGCAACGTGCGCGAACTGGAAAACGTTATCGAACGCGCGGTGCTGCTGACGCGGGGCAACGTGTTGCAGCTTTCATTACCGGAAATGAGCGCCGCCGCGCCCGTGCAGCCGGAACCGGCAACGGAAACGGCGCAGGACGGCGAAGATGAGTATCAGCTGATTATGCGGGTGCTGAAAGAGACTAACGGCGTGGTCGCCGGGCCAAAAGGCGCGGCACAGCGGCTGGGGCTAAAACGCACCACGCTACTGTCACGCATGAAACGGCTGGGGATCAGTAAAGACGCGCTGTCCTGACGAATGCCGGTCACTTAAGCATTTTATGAATAAAAAGTCATATTTATGCCTGGAAATAAAGCGAAGGAATCAGGCTTTCAGCCAAATTCATCTTTTTCAAAGGCTCGGGTAATCGGACCTGGATGTGTTAAGTACCCGCAATTCCCCCCTCTCCCCGGCCCTCTCCCTCAAGGGAGAGGGGGCAGGACGTGCCCCGGCTGGAGTTTGGTGGATCGCGCAGCCTGAC
>NZ_DAMAPU010000023.1:0-37405 GCF_032071645.1 Superficieibacter sp. | reverse complement strand
CCGATGGTAGTGTGGGGTCTCCCCATGCGAGAGTAGGGAACTGCCAGGCATCAAACAGGTAAAAAGCCCGTCCGCAAGGACGGGCTTTTTGCGTTTCTACGCCTCAGGCTTCATCCTCTTTTAACGCTACTTCCCGGAGCGACAAACTAATCACCCATACCACGACATATGCGGTAAACTAGCGGTGAAATTGCATCAGGATAGCGTCTATGAATCACTCCCTTAAGCCCTGGAATACCTTTGGCATCGATCAGTCTGCAAAAGAAATTGTTTGTGCCGAGACTGAACAACAACTCATCAGCGCATGGCAGAATGCCACCCGGCAGCAGCAGCCTGTATTAATCCTCGGCGAGGGTAGCAACGTCCTGTTTCTTGAAGATTTTGACGGTACGGTGATCGTTAACCGTATCAAAGGCATTAAAATTACGCAGCATCCTGACGCATGGCACCTGCACGTTGGTGCCGGAGAAAACTGGCATCACCTGGTGCAATACACGCTGCAACACGGAATGCCTGGACTCGAAAACCTGGCGATGATCCCTGGCTGCGTTGGTTCGTCCCCCATTCAAAACATCGGTGCTTATGGCGTGGAGTTACAACGTGTCTGTCATTATGTCGACTGCATTGAATTAGCCACAGGGAAGGCGTTGCGCCTGACCGCCTCTGAGTGCCGCTTCGGCTATCGCGACAGCATTTTCAAACATGAATATCAGGATCGCTACGCGATTGTTGCAGTAGGTCTGCGTCTGCCTGAACAATGGCAGCCGGTACTGACCTATGGCGATTTAACACGCCTTGATCCTGCGACAGTGACTCCACAAGAGGTATATGACTCGGTCTGTCATATGCGCACCACGAAGCTTCCCGATCCGAAAATTAACGGCAATGCCGGTAGCTTCTTTAAAAACCCGGTGATAAGCAGCGAGCAGGCACAGGTATTCCTTGCTGCTTTCCCTGGCGCACCGCATTACCCGCAGGCAGATAGTACCGTTAAACTTGCCGCCGGGTGGCTGATAGACCAGTGCCAGCTAAAAGGCGTGCAGTCGGGCGGAGCGATGGTTCATCAGCAGCAGGCGCTGGTTCTTATCAATACTGGTCATGCCCGTGGTGAAGATGTTGTCGACCTGGCACACCAGGTGCGCCTGCGAGTCGGTGAAAAGTTCAATGTATGGCTTGAGCCTGAAGTCCGTTTCATTGGACGCGCTGGCGAAATAAATGCTGTGGAGATTATTGCGTGAGAGATAACACCATCCCGTTAACGCTAATTTCTATTCTCTCTGATGGCGGTTTTCATTCCGGTCAGCAGCTGGGAGAGCGGCTGGGCATGAGCCGCGCGGCAATTAATAAACATATTCAGACTCTGCGCGACTGGGGCGTGGATGTTTTTACCGTTTCCGGAAAAGGCTATAGCCTGCCGGAGCCTATCCAGTTACTTAATGAAGAATTTATCCGTAGCCAGATCGATTATGGAACGGTGGCGGTTCTGCCCGTTATTGATTCAACAAACCAGTACCTGATGGATCGTATTGGTGAGCTGAGTTCCGGCGATGTCTGCGTGGCGGAGTATCAGCAGGCCGGTCGCGGACGTCGCGGGAGAAAGTGGTTTTCTCCCTTCGGCGCAAATCTCTACCTCTCCATGTACTGGCGGCTTGAGCAGGGCCCGGCAGCGGCGATAGGCTTAAGCCTGGTAATCGGCATTGTCATGGCGGAGGTGCTACACGATTTGGGGGCTACGCAGGTCAGAGTCAAATGGCCGAATGATCTCTACTTACAGGATCGCAAGCTGGCAGGCATCCTCGTTGAGCTGACCGGCAAAACCGGTGATGCGGCGCAAATTGTCATCGGTGCAGGCATTAATATGGCAATGCGGCGTGTCGAAGCCGAGGTTGTTAACCAGGGCTGGATCAACCTGCAGGAAGCAGGGATCGTCATCGATCGCAATGCGCTTGCGGTTCGGTTAATCAATGAGCTGCGCACATCTCTTCAACTTTTTGAACAGGAAGGACTGACTCCCTATCTTTCTCGCTGGGAAAAACTTGATAACTTTATTAATCGTCAGGTCAAACTTATTATTGGTGACAGAGAAATCGTAGGTATTTCCCGCGGAATTAATACTCAGGGAGCACTGTTGCTGGAGCAAAACGGGGAAATTAAACCCTGGATGGGCGGAGAGATCTCTCTTCGCAGCGCAGAATAAAAAAGGGAGCCAGCGCTCCCTTTTTTCTACTTACGTAAACGAACCTGCCTGACAGCATGGTTGGCGCTTTTAGTCATAATCAGGCTTGCGCGCTCGCGGGTAGGAAGAATGTTTTCTTTCAAATTCAAGCCATTAATTTCATTCCACAGCGAATTAGCAACATTCACAGCTTCTTCTTTAGATAACTTCGCGTAATTGTGAAAATAAGAATCCGGATCGGTAAATGCCCCTTCACGGAATTTCAGGAAGCGATTGATATACCACGTTTGTAATAATTCTTCCGGCGCATCGACATAAATAGAGAAATCAACGAAATCCGAGACGAATACATGATGCGGATCGTGTGGATAATCCATCCCACTCTGCAAAACATTTAATCCTTCCAGAATGAGTATATCCGGTTGGGTCACTGATTTATCGCCATCGGGGATCACATCATAAATAAGATGCGAGTAAACCGGCGCGGTAGCATTTGGAACGCCCGATTTAATATCAGAAACAAACTTGACCAGCCGATGCATATCATAGGACTGGGGGAAGCCTTTCTTCTTCATTAACCCCCGATCCTTCAACACCTGGTTTGGATGCAGAAAACCATCGGTAGTAATAAGTTCTACCTGGCGATGTTCCGGCCAGCGGCTTAGCAGTGCCTGCAATACGCGCGCGGTAGTGCTCTTACCGACAGCTACGCTACCGGCAATGCTAATGATATAAGGAATACGCTGCCCGTTGGTCCCCAGAAATTGTTCAAGTACGGCCTGGCGACGCAGATTGGAACTGATGTAAAAATTGAGCAAACGCGACAGCGGTAGATAAATCTCCGCCACTTCTTCCAGAGAAAGATCTTCGTTGATGCCTTTTAACCGGGCGATCTCGCCTTCGGTCAGGGTCATAGGGACAGAATCACGAAGAGCAGCCCACTGGTTGCGGTCAAATTCCATGTAGGGCGTCATTAACGGATGTTCTTTTTTGCTCATAAGCATGTTTCTCGCTGCCCTTCAACCCGCAGACAGAAAAGGGACGAAGGCGCGGCACATTTCAGTTAATTTACACAATGGGCAGGAGGTTAACACCAGATGAAAAAGAAGATAAGAAAAAATCGCCTCTGGACGTGCAATCCTCTACCTGCAAAGGCTATAGCACCTGGTAATTCTGTGAACCTGGCGTGAGAAAAGCCCCGGCAATCAAGGCGAAATAATGCTCTGCAATGGACGAATTTACGTCATATTTGTCCACTTGCGCACAAAATGTGAGCGATAGAACAATTTATGCAATTTTTTAGTTGCATGCAGCCGCTGGTCTACCTAGAATGCGCGCTACTTGATGCCGACTTAGCTCAGTAGGTAGAGCAACTGACTTGTAATCAGTAGGTCACCAGTTCGATTCCGGTAGTCGGCACCATCAAGCCCGGTGGGGTTCCCGAGCGGCCAAAGGGAGCAGACTGTAAATCTGCCGTCACAGACTTCGAAGGTTCGAATCCTTCCCCCACCACCATTTCTGGCTATGCGAAGCGTAGCTTGAGTTGGCGCGGTAAAACGAGCCAGCTTAAACAGAAAGAACTGGGTAGCCGAGTTTCAGGATGCGGGCATCGTATAATGGCTATTACCTCAGCCTTCCAAGCTGATGATGCGGGTTCGATTCCCGCTGCCCGCTCCAGACGTGCTGATATGGCTCAGTTGGTAGAGCGCACCCTTGGTAAGGGTGAGGTCCCCAGTTCGACTCTGGGTATCAGCACCACTTCACTTCTCCTCCCTGTTTCTCTCTGTTACTTAACATTCAACAAGTCGGGCATGTTGCCTGGTTGATGTGGTGATATCACCGATTTATCCGTGTCTTAGAGGGACAATCGATGTCTAAAGAAAAGTTTGAACGTACAAAACCGCACGTTAACGTCGGTACTATCGGCCACGTTGACCATGGTAAAACAACGCTGACCGCTGCGATCACTACCGTACTGGCTAAAACCTACGGCGGTGCTGCTCGCGCATTCGATCAGATCGATAACGCGCCGGAAGAAAAAGCTCGTGGTATCACCATCAACACTTCTCACGTTGAATATGACACCCCGACCCGCCACTACGCGCACGTAGACTGCCCGGGCCACGCCGACTATGTTAAAAACATGATCACCGGTGCTGCGCAGATGGACGGCGCGATCCTGGTTGTTGCTGCGACTGACGGCCCGATGCCGCAGACCCGTGAGCACATCCTGCTGGGTCGTCAGGTAGGCGTTCCGTACATCATCGTGTTCCTGAACAAATGCGACATGGTTGATGACGAAGAGCTGCTGGAACTGGTAGAAATGGAAGTTCGTGAACTTCTGTCCCAGTACGACTTCCCGGGCGATGACACCCCGATCATCCGTGGTTCTGCTCTGAAAGCGCTGGAAGGCGAAGCTGAGTGGGAAGAAAAAATCATCGAACTGGCTGGCTTCCTGGATTCCTACATCCCTGAACCAGAACGTGCGATTGACAAGCCGTTCCTGCTGCCGATCGAAGACGTATTCTCCATCTCCGGCCGTGGTACCGTTGTTACCGGTCGTGTAGAGCGCGGTATCATCAAAGTTGGTGAAGAAGTTGAAATCGTTGGTATCAAAGATACCGCGAAATCCACCTGTACCGGCGTTGAAATGTTCCGCAAACTGCTGGACGAAGGCCGTGCCGGTGAGAACGTAGGTGTTCTGCTGCGTGGTATCAAACGTGAAGAAATCGAACGTGGTCAGGTACTGGCTAAGCCGGGTTCCATCAAGCCGCACACCAAGTTCGAATCTGAAGTGTACATCCTGTCCAAGGACGAAGGCGGCCGTCACACTCCGTTCTTCAAAGGCTACCGTCCGCAGTTCTACTTCCGTACAACTGACGTGACTGGCACCATCGAACTGCCGGAAGGCGTTGAAATGGTAATGCCGGGCGACAACATCAAAATGGTTGTTACCCTGATCCACCCGATCGCGATGGACGACGGTCTGCGTTTCGCAATCCGTGAAGGCGGCCGTACCGTTGGCGCGGGCGTTGTTGCTAAAGTTCTCAGTTAATCACTGATAACATTTGACGCAATGCGCAATAAAAGGGCATCATTTGATGCCCTTTTTGCACGCTTTCACACCAGAACCTGGCTCATCAGTGATTTTTTTTGTCATAATCATTGCTGAGACAGGCTCTGTAGAGGGCGTTTGATGAAGTATATAGTCCGAAACGCCGCACAGCCTTTCGGTTAGGTTTGCCTCGCACAAGCGGGGTGAAAATGTTTGTCTGATTCTTTTGACAGGTTGGTTTATGAGTGCGAATACCGAAGCTCAGGGAAGCGGGCGCGGCCTGGAAGCGATGAAGTGGTTGGTTGTGGCTGTATTGCTCCTTGTAGCTATCGTCGGCAACTACCTCTATCGTGACATGATGCTGCCGCTACGCGCGCTGGCAGTAGTAATTCTGATTGCTGCAGCGGGTGGTGTCGCGCTGTTGACAACGAAAGGTAAGGCGACCGTGGCCTTTGCCCGCGAAGCGAGAACCGAAGTCCGCAAGGTGATTTGGCCAACTCGTCAGGAAACGTTGCACACCACGCTGATCGTGGCTGCAGTGACTGCTGTTATGTCACTCATCCTGTGGGGGCTGGATGGTATTCTGGTCCGCCTGGTATCCTTTATCACTGGCCTGAGGTTCTGAGATGTCTGAAGCTCCTAAAAAGCGCTGGTACGTCGTTCAGGCGTTTTCCGGTTTTGAAGGCCGCGTAGCAACGTCGCTGCGTGAGCATATCAAATTACATAATATGGAAGAGTTGTTTGGTGAAGTCATGGTGCCGACCGAAGAAGTGGTCGAAATCCGTGGCGGACAGCGCCGCAAAAGCGAGCGCAAATTCTTCCCGGGCTACGTACTGGTCCAGATGGTCATGAACGACGCGAGCTGGCACCTGGTGCGCAGCGTGCCGCGCGTAATGGGCTTCATTGGTGGTACGTCTGACCGTCCTGCACCCATCAGCGACAAAGAAGTTGATGCGATCATGAACCGCCTGCAGCAGGTTGGTGATAAACCGCGTCCGAAAACGATGTTTGAGCCGGGTGAAATGGTGCGCGTCAGCGACGGTCCGTTTGCAGACTTTAACGGCGTGGTTGAAGAAGTGGACTACGAGAAGTCTCGCCTGAAAGTCTCTGTTTCTATCTTCGGTCGTGCGACTCCGGTCGAGCTGGATTTTGGCCAGGTAGAAAAAGCATAAAAAAACGGCGATATGGTCGTTGCACCAGGCGCGAAATTGACATACAATTTCGCGCCTTTTGTTTTTATGGGTCTTGTATCCGTAAAACGCATTTATCACGGGGAGCCGTTACTTACACAAATCATTCAGGTCGCCTGAAAGAGTGTGTAAAGGCGCTATAACCCATATTGAGGATTTTAGAATGGCTAAGAAAGTACAAGCCTACGTTAAGCTGCAGGTTGCAGCTGGTATGGCGAACCCGAGTCCGCCGGTTGGTCCAGCACTGGGTCAGCAGGGTGTGAACATCATGGAATTCTGTAAAGCGTTCAACGCCAAAACTGATTCCATCGAAAAAGGTCTGCCGATTCCGGTTGTTATTACCGTTTACGCTGACCGTTCTTTCACCTTCGTTACCAAAACGCCTCCGGCAGCAGTTCTGCTGAAGAAAGCGGCTGGTATCAAGTCTGGTTCCGGCAAGCCGAACAAAGACAAAGTAGGTAAAATTTCCCGCGCTCAGCTGCAGGAAATCGCGCAGACCAAAGCTGCCGACATGACTGGTGCCGATGTTGAAGCGATGACTCGCTCCATCGAAGGTACTGCACGTTCCATGGGCCTGGTAGTGGAGGATTAAGAAATGGCTAAACTGACCAAGCGCATGCGTGTGATCCGCGAGAAAGTTGACGTTACCAAACAGTATGACGTTAACGAAGCCATTGCTCTGCTGAAAGAGCTGGCCACCGCTAAATTTACTGAAAGCGTAGACGTTGCCGTTAACCTCGGCATCGACGCGCGTAAATCTGACCAGAACGTACGTGGTGCAACTGTACTGCCGCACGGCACTGGTCGCTCTGTACGCGTAGCCGTATTTACCCAGGGTGCAAACGCTGAAGCTGCTAAAGCGGCTGGCGCTGAACTGGTAGGTATGGAAGATCTGGCTGAACAGATCAAAAAAGGCGAAATGAACTTTGACGTTGTTATTGCTTCCCCGGATGCAATGCGCGTTGTTGGCCAGCTTGGCCAGGTTCTGGGTCCGCGTGGCCTGATGCCTAACCCGAAAGTTGGTACTGTAACGCCGAACGTTGCTGAAGCGGTTAAGAACGCTAAAGCCGGTCAGGTTCGTTATCGTAACGACAAAAACGGCATCATCCACACCACCATCGGTAAAGTGGATTTCGATACTGATAAACTGAAAGAAAACCTGGAGTCTCTGCTGGTTGCGCTGAAAAAAGCAAAACCAAGCCAGGCGAAAGGCGTGTACATCAAGAAAATCAGCATCTCCACCACCATGGGTGCTGGCGTTGCCGTTGACCAGGCTGGTCTGAGCGCTTCTGCGAACTAAGATTAGCCTTTACGTGGGCGGTGGATTTGTCTACAATCTTCGCCCACGAAAAGATTTCGGTTGGAGCCTGGCCTAATCCAGGCCTCCGTCCAAGACCGCAGGCGTTTCGCAAGAGACTTAATTTATTGCCTGCGTAGACGGTGACAGAACCTGAAGACATTTTATAAGTATCTTTGGCTTGTTTCTGCTCACCGTATTAAGACGTTCTTTTCTTTGAGAAGAGCGAAGTGAGTTCCAGAACCTAAGTTCTGGCAAACATCCAGGAGCAAAGCTAATGGCTTTAAATCTTCAAGACAAACAAGCGATTGTTGCTGAAGTCAGCGAAGTAGCCAAAGGCGCGCTGTCTGCAGTAGTTGCGGATTCCCGTGGCGTGACTGTAGATAAAATGACCGAACTGCGTAAAGCAGGTCGCGAAGCCGGCGTTTACATGCGTGTTGTTCGTAACACCCTGCTGCGCCGTGTTGTTGAAGGTACTCAGTTTGAGTGCCTGAAAGACGCGTTCGTTGGTCCGACCCTTATTGCATATTCTATGGAACACCCGGGCGCTGCTGCTCGTCTGTTCAAAGATTTCGCAAAAGCGAATGCAAAATTTGAGGTCAAAGCCGCTGCCTTTGAAGGTGAGCTGATCCCGGCGTCGCAAATCGACCGCCTGGCAACTCTGCCGACCTACGAAGAAGCAATTGCACGCCTGATGGCAACCATGAAAGAAGCTTCGGCTGGCAAACTGGTTCGTACTCTGGCTGCTGTACGCGATGCGAAAGAAGCTGCTTAATTGCACTTTTCTTTGTAAAGCATCTGCTTACGTATAAACTTATTCTGATATTCAGGAACAATTTAAATGTCTATCACTAAAGATCAAATCATTGAAGCAGTATCCGCTATGTCCGTAATGGACGTTGTAGAACTGATCTCTGCAATGGAAGAAAAATTCGGTGTTTCTGCTGCTGCCGCTGTTGCTGTAGCTGCTGGCCCGGTTGAAGCTGCTGAAGAAAAAACTGAATTCGACGTTATTCTGAAAGCTGCTGGCGCTAACAAAGTTGCCGTTATCAAAGCAGTTCGTGCCGCTACTGGCCTGGGTCTGAAAGAAGCTAAAGACCTGGTAGAATCTGCTCCGGCCGCTCTGAAAGAAGGCGTGAGCAAAGATGACGCTGAGTCTCTGAAAAAATCTCTGGAAGAAGCTGGCGCTGAAGTTGAAGTTAAATAAGCCAACCCTTCCGGTTGCAGCCTGAGAAATCAGGCTGATGGCTGGTGACTTTTTGGTCACCAGCCTTTTTGCGCTGTAAGGCACCGGTAGCATTTCACACTGTTTGACTACTGGTTGTCCTGACAATGCTTGTTTCTATCGACGACTTAATATACTGCGACAGGGCATCTGTCCTGTGTAAATCGCAATGAAATGGTTTAAGCGTGATAGCAACAGGCATTGCGGAAAGTGTTCCATTTTCCGGTCAACAAAATAGTGTTGCATAAACTGTCCCTTTGATGGACAGCGTGGGTCGACTTGTCAGCGAGCTGAGGAACCCTAATGGTTTACTCCTATACCGAGAAAAAACGTATTCGTAAGGATTTTGGAAAGCGTCCGCAGGTTCTGGACATTCCTTATCTCCTTTCTATCCAGCTTGACTCGTTTCAGAAGTTCATCGAGCAAGATCCTGAAGGACAGTACGGTCTGGAAGCAGCTTTCCGCTCCGTATTCCCGATTCAGAGCTACAGCGGTAATTCAGAGCTACAGTACGTTAGCTACCGTCTTGGCGAACCGGTGTTTGACGTTCAGGAATGTCAGATCCGTGGTGTGACCTATTCCGCACCGCTGCGTGTGAAGCTGCGTCTGGTGATTTACGAGCGCGAAGCGCCGGAAGGCACCGTTAAAGACATCAAAGAACAAGAAGTGTACATGGGCGAAATTCCGCTCATGACCGACAACGGTACTTTTGTTATCAACGGTACTGAGCGTGTTATCGTTTCTCAGCTGCACCGTAGTCCTGGCGTGTTCTTCGACAGCGACAAAGGTAAAACCCACTCTTCGGGTAAAGTGCTGTATAACGCGCGTATCATCCCTTACCGTGGTTCCTGGCTGGACTTCGAATTCGATCCGAAGGACAACCTGTTCGTGCGTATTGACCGTCGCCGCAAACTGCCTGCGACCATCATTCTGCGCGCGCTGAACTACACCACTGAACAGATCCTTGACCTGTTCTTTGAAAAAGTGGTCTTCGAGATCCGCGACAACAAGCTGCAAATGGAACTGGTGCCGGAACGCCTGCGTGGTGATACCGCCTCCTTTGACATCGAAGCTGATGGCAAGCTGTACGTCGAAAAAGGCCGCCGCATTACCGCGCGCCACATTCGCCAACTGGAAAAAGACGATATTAAACTTATCGAAGTTCCGGTTGAGTACATCGCGGGCAAAGTTGCTGCGAAAGACTACGTTGACGAATCTACTGGCGAGCTGATCTGCCCGGCTAACATGGAGCTGAGCCTCGATCTGCTGGCTAAGCTGAGCCAGTCTGGCCACAAACGTATCGAAACGCTGTTCACTAACGATCTGGACCACGGTCCGTACATGTCTGAGACTGTACGCGTCGACCCGACCAACGATCGCCTGAGCGCACTGGTAGAAATCTACCGTATGATGCGTCCTGGTGAGCCGCCGACTCGTGAAGCGGCTGAAAGCCTGTTTGAGAACCTGTTCTTCTCCGAAGACCGCTATGATCTGTCTGCGGTTGGTCGTATGAAGTTCAACCGTTCTCTGCTGCGCGACGAAATCGAAGGTTCCGGTATCCTGAGCAAAGACGACATCATTGAAGTGATGAAGAAGCTCATTGATATCCGTAACGGCAAAGGCGAAGTCGATGATATCGACCACCTCGGCAACCGTCGTATCCGTTCCGTAGGTGAAATGGCGGAAAACCAGTTCCGCGTTGGCCTGGTACGTGTAGAGCGTGCGGTAAAAGAGCGTTTGTCTCTGGGCGATCTGGATACCCTGATGCCTCAGGACATGATCAACGCCAAACCGATTTCCGCAGCGGTGAAAGAGTTCTTCGGCTCCAGCCAGCTGTCTCAGTTTATGGACCAGAACAACCCGCTGTCTGAGATTACGCATAAACGTCGTATCTCCGCACTCGGCCCAGGCGGTCTGACCCGTGAACGTGCAGGCTTTGAAGTTCGAGACGTACACCCGACTCACTACGGTCGCGTATGTCCAATCGAAACGCCTGAAGGTCCGAACATCGGTCTGATCAACTCCCTGTCCGTGTACGCACAGACTAACGAATATGGCTTCCTTGAGACGCCGTACCGTAAAGTCACCGACGGCGTTGTGACCGACGAAATTCATTACCTGTCTGCGATTGAAGAAGGTAACTATGTCATCGCCCAGGCGAACACCAACCTGGACGAAGAAGGTCGTTTTGTTGACGATCTCGTTACCTGCCGTAGCAAAGGTGAATCCAGCTTGTTCAGCAACGACCAGGTTGACTACATGGACGTTTCCACCCAGCAGGTGGTTTCCGTCGGTGCGTCCCTGATCCCGTTCCTGGAACACGATGACGCCAACCGTGCATTGATGGGTGCGAACATGCAACGTCAGGCGGTTCCGACTCTGCGCGCTGATAAGCCGCTGGTGGGTACCGGTATGGAACGTGCTGTTGCCGTTGACTCCGGTGTAACGTCCGTTGCTAAGCGTGGCGGTACCGTTCAGTACGTTGATGCTTCCCGTATCGTTATTAAAGTTAACGAAGACGAGATGTATCCGGGCGAAGCGGGTATCGACATCTACAACCTGACCAAATACACCCGTTCTAACCAGAACACCTGTATCAACCAGATGCCGTGCGTGTCTCTGGGTGAGCCGGTTGAACGTGGCGATGTGCTGGCAGACGGTCCGTCCACTGACCTCGGTGAACTGGCGCTCGGTCAGAACATGCGCGTAGCGTTCATGCCGTGGAACGGTTACAACTTCGAAGACTCCATCCTCGTATCCGAGCGTGTAGTTCAGGAAGACCGTTTCACTACCATCCATATTCAGGAACTGGCGTGCGTGTCCCGTGACACCAAGCTGGGGCCGGAAGAGATCACCGCTGACATCCCGAACGTGGGTGAAGCTGCGCTCTCTAAACTGGATGAATCCGGTATCGTTTATATCGGTGCGGAAGTGACCGGTGGCGACATTCTGGTGGGTAAGGTAACGCCGAAAGGTGAAACCCAGCTGACCCCAGAAGAGAAGCTGTTGCGTGCGATCTTCGGTGAGAAAGCGTCTGACGTTAAAGACTCTTCTCTGCGCGTGCCAAACGGTGTTTCCGGTACGGTTATCGACGTTCAGGTCTTTACCCGCGATGGCGTGGAAAAAGACAAACGTGCGCTGGAAATCGAAGAAATGCAGCTCAAGCAGGCCAAAAAAGACCTGTCTGAAGAACTGCAAATCCTCGAAGCGGGCCTCTTTAGCCGTATCCGCGCCGTACTGATTTCCGGTGGCGTTGAAGCTGACAAGCTCGACAAACTCCCGCGCGATCGCTGGCTGGAACTGGGCCTGACCGACGAAGAGAAACAAAATCAGCTGGAACAACTGGCTGAGCAGTACGACGAACTGAAACACGAGTTCGAGAAAAAACTCGAAGCGAAACGCCGCAAAATCACTCAGGGCGACGATCTGGCACCGGGCGTGCTGAAGATTGTTAAGGTTTATCTGGCGGTTAAACGTCGGATCCAGCCTGGTGACAAGATGGCAGGTCGTCACGGTAACAAGGGTGTTATCTCTAAGATCAACCCGATCGAAGATATGCCTTACGATGAAAACGGCACGCCGGTAGACATCGTACTGAACCCGCTGGGTGTACCGTCTCGTATGAACATCGGTCAGATTCTGGAAACTCACCTGGGTATGGCTGCGAAAGGTATCGGCGATAAGATCAACGCCATGCTGAAACAGCAGCAGGAAGTCGCGAAACTGCGCGAATTCATCCAGCGTGCCTACGATCTGGGCGCTGATGTTCGTCAGAAAGTTGACCTGAACACCTTCAGCGATGAAGAAGTGATGCGTCTGGCTGAAAACCTGCGTAAGGGTATGCCAATCGCAACGCCTGTATTCGACGGTGCGAAAGAGTCTGAAATCAAGGAACTGCTGCAACTGGGTGGCCTGCCGACTTCCGGTCAGATCACGCTGTTTGATGGCCGTACTGGTGAACAGTTCGAACGTCAGGTAACCGTAGGTTACATGTACATGCTGAAACTGAACCACCTGGTTGATGACAAGATGCACGCGCGTTCTACCGGTTCTTACAGCCTGGTTACCCAGCAGCCGCTGGGTGGTAAGGCACAGTTCGGTGGTCAGCGCTTCGGTGAGATGGAAGTGTGGGCGCTGGAAGCATATGGCGCAGCATACACCCTGCAGGAAATGCTTACCGTTAAGTCTGATGACGTCAACGGTCGTACCAAGATGTATAAAAACATCGTGGACGGCAATCATCAGATGGAACCAGGTATGCCGGAATCCTTCAACGTACTGTTGAAAGAAATCCGTTCTCTGGGTATCAACATCGAGCTGGAAGACGAGTAACTCTCGCTCAAACAGGTCACTGGTGCCGGGGTAAAACCCGGTGCCAGATTGTGCTAACTCCGACGGGAGCAAATCCGTGAAAGACTTATTAAAGTTTCTGAAAGCGCAAACTAAAACCGAAGAGTTTGATGCGATCAAAATTGCTCTGGCCTCGCCAGACATGATCCGTTCATGGTCTTTCGGTGAAGTTAAGAAGCCGGAAACCATCAACTACCGTACGTTCAAACCTGAACGTGACGGCCTTTTCTGCGCCCGTATTTTTGGGCCAGTAAAAGATTACGAGTGCCTGTGCGGTAAGTACAAGCGCCTGAAACACCGTGGTGTGATCTGTGAGAAGTGCGGCGTTGAAGTGACCCAGACTAAAGTACGCCGTGAGCGTATGGGCCACATCGAGCTGGCGTCTCCGACTGCGCACATCTGGTTCCTGAAATCTCTGCCGTCCCGTATCGGTCTGCTGCTTGATATGCCGCTGCGCGATATCGAACGCGTACTGTACTTCGAATCCTATGTGGTTATCGAAGGCGGTATGACTAACCTGGAACGCCAGCAGATCCTGACTGAAGAACAGTATCTGGATGCGCTGGAAGAGTTCGGCGACGAATTCGACGCAAAAATGGGTGCGGAAGCAATCCAGGCCCTGCTGAAGAGCATGGATCTGGAGCAAGAGTGTGAAACTCTGCGCGAAGAGCTGAACGAAACCAACTCCGAAACCAAGCGTAAGAAGCTGACCAAGCGTATCAAACTGCTTGAAGCGTTCGTACAGTCTGGCAACAAGCCGGAGTGGATGATCCTGACCGTTCTGCCGGTTCTGCCGCCAGATCTGCGTCCGCTGGTTCCGCTGGATGGTGGTCGTTTCGCTACGTCGGATCTGAACGATCTGTATCGTCGCGTTATTAACCGTAACAACCGTCTGAAACGTCTGCTGGATCTGGCTGCGCCGGACATCATTGTACGCAACGAAAAACGTATGCTGCAGGAAGCGGTTGACGCTCTGCTGGATAACGGTCGTCGCGGTCGTGCAATCACCGGTTCTAACAAACGTCCTCTGAAATCTTTGGCCGATATGATCAAAGGTAAGCAGGGTCGTTTCCGTCAGAACCTGCTCGGTAAGCGTGTTGACTACTCCGGTCGTTCTGTAATCACCGTAGGTCCATACCTGCGTCTGCATCAGTGCGGTCTGCCGAAGAAAATGGCGCTGGAGCTGTTCAAACCGTTCATCTACGGCAAGCTGGAACTGCGTGGCCTCGCCACCACCATCAAAGCCGCGAAGAAAATGGTTGAGCGCGAAGAAGCTGTCGTTTGGGATATCCTGGACGAAGTGATCCGCGAACACCCGGTACTGCTGAACCGTGCACCCACTCTGCACCGTTTGGGTATCCAGGCATTTGAACCGGTATTGATCGAAGGTAAAGCTATTCAGCTGCACCCGCTGGTTTGTGCGGCCTATAACGCCGACTTCGATGGTGACCAGATGGCTGTTCACGTACCGCTGACGCTGGAAGCCCAGCTCGAAGCGCGTGCGCTGATGATGTCTACCAACAACATCCTGTCCCCGGCGAACGGCGAACCTATCATCGTTCCGTCCCAGGACGTGGTACTGGGTCTGTACTACATGACCCGTGACTGTGTTAACGCCAAAGGCGAAGGCATGGTGCTGACTGGCCCGAAAGAAGCTGAGCGTATCTATCGCGCTGGCCTGGCCTCTCTGCATGCGCGTGTAAAAGTGCGTATCACCGAATATGAAAAAGATGAAAACGGCGAACTCGTAGCGGTTACCAGCATTAAAGACACGACCGTTGGCCGTGCCATTCTGTGGATGATCGTACCGAAAGGTCTGCCTTTCTCCATCGTCAACCAGGCGCTGGGTAAAAAGGCTATCTCCAAAATGCTGAACACCTGTTACCGCATTCTGGGCCTGAAACCGACCGTTATTTTTGCGGACCAGACGATGTACACCGGCTTTGCTTATGCAGCGCGTTCAGGTGCATCCGTTGGTATCGATGACATGGTCATCCCGGAGAAAAAACACGAGATCATCAGCGAAGCGGAAGCCGAAGTTGCTGAGATTCAGGAACAGTTCCAGTCCGGTCTGGTAACAGCGGGCGAACGCTATAACAAAGTTATCGATATCTGGGCTGCGGCGAACGATCGTGTATCCAAAGCGATGATGGATAACCTGCAAACTGAAACCGTGATTAACCGTGACGGCGAAGAAGAGCAGCAGGTTTCCTTCAACAGCATCTACATGATGGCCGACTCCGGTGCGCGTGGTTCTGCGGCACAGATTCGTCAGCTTGCTGGTATGCGTGGTCTGATGGCGAAGCCGGATGGCTCCATCATCGAAACGCCGATCACCGCGAACTTCCGTGAAGGTCTGAACGTACTCCAGTACTTCATCTCCACTCACGGTGCGCGTAAAGGTCTGGCGGATACCGCACTGAAAACGGCGAACTCCGGTTATCTGACGCGTCGTCTGGTTGACGTTGCGCAGGATCTGGTTGTTACCGAAGACGATTGTGGCACGCTTGAAGGCATCACCATGACCCCGGTTATCGAAGGTGGTGACGTTAAAGAGCCGCTGCGCGATCGCGTACTGGGTCGTGTGACTGCGGAAGACGTTCTGAAACCGGGTACGGCGGACATTCTGGTTCCACGCAACACGCTGCTGCACGAGCACTGGTGTGACCTGCTGGAAGAGAACTCCGTTGACTCCGTCAAAGTACGTTCCGTTGTATCCTGTGACACCGACTTTGGTGTATGTGCGCACTGCTATGGTCGTGACCTGGCGCGTGGCCACATCATCAACAAAGGTGAAGCTATCGGCGTTATCGCGGCACAGTCCATCGGTGAGCCGGGTACACAGCTGACCATGCGTACCTTCCACATCGGTGGTGCGGCATCGCGTGCGGCTGCTGAATCCAGCATCCAGGTGAAAAACAAAGGTAGCATCCGTCTGAGCAATGCGAAGTCGGTTGTGAACTCTGCCGGTAAGCTGGTGGTGACTTCTCGTAACACCGAGCTGAAGTTGATCGATGAATTCGGTCGTACCAAAGAGAGCTACAAAGTACCTTACGGTGCGGTAATGGCGAAGGGTGATGGCGAACAGGTTGCTGGCGGCGAAACCGTAGCAAACTGGGACCCGCATACCATGCCGGTTATCACTGAAGTAGCAGGTTTCATTCGTTTCACTGACATGATTGATGGCCAGACCATCACCCGTCAGACTGACGAACTGACCGGCCTGTCTTCTCTGGTGGTTCTGGACTCTGCGGAACGTACTGCGGGTGGTAAAGACCTGCGTCCGGCGCTGAAAATTGTTGATGCGAACGGTAACGACGTTCTGATCCCTGGTACCGATATGCCTGCGCAGTACTTCCTGCCGGGTAAAGCGATTGTTCAGTTGGAAGATGGCGTACAGATCAGTTCTGGTGACACCCTGGCGCGTATTCCGCAGGAATCCGGCGGTACCAAGGATATCACCGGTGGTCTGCCGCGCGTTGCGGACCTGTTCGAAGCCCGTCGTCCGAAAGAGCCGGCAATCCTGGCTGAAATCAGCGGCATTATTTCCTTCGGTAAAGAAACCAAAGGGAAACGTCGTCTGGTTATTACCCCGGTAGATGGTAGCGATCCGTACGAAGAGATGATCCCGAAATGGCGTCAGCTCAACGTGTTTGAAGGTGAGCGTGTCGAACGTGGTGACGTGGTTTCCGACGGTCCGGAAGCACCGCATGACATCCTGCGTCTTCGTGGCGTACACGCGGTAACGCGTTATATCACCAACGAAGTTCAGGACGTTTACCGTCTGCAAGGCGTTAAGATTAACGATAAGCACATCGAAGTTATCGTTCGTCAGATGCTGCGTAAAGCGACCATCGAAAACGCAGGCAGCTCCGACTTCCTGGAAGGCGAGCAGGTTGAATACTCCCGCGTCAAGATTGCAAACCGCGATCTGGAAGCGAACGGCAAAGTGGAAGCTACATTCTCCCGCGATCTGCTGGGTATCACCAAAGCGTCTCTGGCAACCGAGTCGTTCATCTCTGCGGCATCGTTCCAGGAGACCACGCGTGTCCTGACCGAAGCAGCCGTTGCGGGTAAACGTGACGAACTGCGCGGCCTGAAAGAGAACGTTATCGTGGGTCGTCTGATCCCGGCAGGTACGGGTTATGCGTACCACCAGGATCGTATGCGCCGTCGCGCAGCGGGCGAACAGCCAGCTGCACCGCAGGTGACTGCTGAAGATGCGTCTGCCAGCCTGGCAGAACTGCTGAACGCAGGCCTGGGCGGTTCCGACAACGAGTAATCGTTACGCTTAGCGTAAAAAGCCAGTCAGGTTTCCTGACTGGCTTTTTTTTATTTGAAATCTGGGGAACGGAAAACAGTATTATCGCGAGGGGCACGCAGGACGCGCTGATATATCACTATTCCGGCAACAGACAAAAACAGCCGTATGAAATTCTCAGATAGCAGGCAGCAAAAAGGCGAAGATCACGCTTCGCCTTTTTTACCTGCAATGCCGTTATTAATTCACTAACGGCAGACGGCGATACAGTTCAATCATATCGCCCGCCAGGTCCTGAATAACCATCGCGTTCATCAGGTGATCCTGGGAATGAACGGTGATCAGATTAACCGGCAGTTTGCCTGCACCTTCATCAAGGCCGATCAGCTGCGTCTGAATTTTATGCGCATGCTTCACGTACTCACGGGACTCTTCCATCGCCTGTTCTGCACCGGTGAAATCGCCTTTACGCGCCAGTTGCAGTGCCGTCAACGCCTGGCTACGTGCAGCGCCAGCGTTAACCAGCAGTTCCATAATAATAGTTTCTAAATCTTCCACTTCATTACTCCATCAGCTTGAGGGCTTTCTCAAGGACGGCATCGCCTTTCATCATGCCGTAATCCATCATATCAATCACTGCGACTTTTTTGCCCAGCGGATCGGCCTGCGCCTGTAATTTAGCCTGCTCGTATTTCACCTGCGGTCCGAGTAACACAATATCCGCCGTAGCAATGTTGTCATTAAATTCAGCGACCGGCACAGCTTTGATCGAGACTTCGATCCCTTTCTTCTGAGCTGCGTCCTTCATACGTTGAACCAACATGCTGGTGGACATACCTGCGGCACAGCATAAAACGATGTTCTTCATAACTAGCCCTCACTATTCCTTGGTTCTACATCTTTATCCTTTGCAGTAAAGGCAGACAACTCCTTTGCTTTGAATGTGTGTAAGGCGTCACAAAGTAAGCTGTAAAAAAATGAAACCGGTTACATTTTGTCATTAGATCGTCAGCATTGCCGCTTTCTTGAACAGAAAACCTGCGCATGCACCCCGATGTGTGGCCCATCACAAAACGCAGTTAATCCTCCCCCATTCATGCCCGATGCGTTGACATAAAAAACGAAGCTGAATAGTATTTCTCATGTGGTATATACCACTAAAACAAACAGCAGCGCGGTGGGGATGGAATGAACAATTTCACTGAATTAATGGAAAGAAAATTGTTGCCGATGGCAATGAAGATCGAAAATAACGACTATCTTTCTGCTATCAAGGACGGGTTTATCAGGATTATGCCTTTCCTGATTATTGGCTCTTTCTTTTTGCTGATCGCTAACCTTCCTTTTCCCGGCTATAACGAATTTGTGATTAACCTTTTGGGCGATAAATTCATTGGTCGGCTGAATTATATTCTTGATGCCACTTATTCAATTATGGCGTTACTGGTTATCGTTAGTATTAGCATCAGTCTGGCAAAACGCTGGCAACTGAATGAAATAACCTGCGCCCTGATTTCGCTGGTCTCTTTTTTGTTGATTACTCCGTTCAAACTGCCGCAGGAGCAGGGCGACGCAATTAGCGACGTTATCCCGGTTTTTGCCCTGGGTGCGCAGGGGCTGTTTTTGTCGATTATCGTCACTCTGGTGGCGGTAAGGCTTTATCGACTGCTTAACCATCCTAAGCTGATGATCTCCATGCCCGACAGCGTCCCTCCGGCGGTGGCGAACAGTTTTAGCTCTCTGATCCCTTCCTTTCTGATTGTGCTGGTATTCTGGCTTATCCGCCTGCTGTTTGAAAGCACCTCTTTTGGCACCGTGCAGGAGATGATCTTCACCGTTCTTCAGGCGCCGATGATGAAGCTGGGTAATTCTTTGCCCTCGCAGATGGTCGCGGAGTTTTTCATCAGCTTCTTCTGGTTCTTTGGCCTGCATGGCGACTCTATTGTCTCGGCGATTATGGGACCTATCTGGCGTTCGCTGACCATGGAAAACATGCAGGCGATGAAAACCGGGCTGCCACCGGTCAATATCATCACTCAGCAGTTCCGCGATGTATTCCTGATTTGTGGCGGAACCGGTTTTACGCTGGCAATGCTGCTGGTCATGCTTTTTCGTGCCAAAAGTAAACGTATGCGCGAAATCGCCAAGTTAGCGTCTCCGGCTGCCATCTTTAATATTAATGAACCGATTATTTTTGGCGTGCCGATTGCGTTAAATCCCCTGTTACTGATCCCTTTCATTATTGTGCCGGTCGTGCTGTGCGTCATCACCTATAGCGCGATGGCGTTTGGTTTTCTGCCGTTAACGTCCGGGCTGGAAATTCCGTGGACCACGCCCATTTTTATTAGTGGCTTTTTAATCTGCGGCTGGAAAGGCATGTTATTTCAGGCCATCAATCTCATTGTCGCGATGACGATTTATTATCCCTTCGTGATGACCCTGGATAAACAGTACCTGCGCGATGAATCCAGTCAGCAGCAAGAAAGTACACCCGAATTACCTGTTACAGAATATTAAAAGGATTGCATGATGAATAAGAAACTCAAGATCGTAACTATCGGCGGTGGTAGTTCTTATACTCCAGAAATCATTGAAGGTTTTATTCAGCGTTATCATGAGTTGCCGATTGGTGAAATCTGGCTGGTTGACGTTGAGGCTGGCCGGGAGAAGCTGGAAATTGTCGGTATGCTGGCAAAACGGATGGTGGAAGCGGCGGGTATTGATTGCAACGTTCATCTCACCCTTGACCGCCGGGAAGCGCTTAAAGATGCTGACTTTGTCACCACCCAGCTACGCGTGGGCCAGCTGGATGCGCGCATTAAGGATGAACGCATTCCCCTTTCGCACGGCATGATTGGTCAGGAGACCAACGGCGCGGGCGGACTGGCAAAGGCGCTGCGTACTATTCCGGTGATCCTGGATATCTGCCGCGATATGGAAGAGCTTTGTCCTGATGCCTGGCTGATCAACTTTACCAATCCAAGCGGTATCGTCACTGAAGCGGTGATTAAGCACAGCCGCATCAAGTGCGTCGGGTTATGTAACCTGTCGCAGTCAATGCAGCGGATGGTGGCGGAAATCCTCGGCGTCGATAAATCCCGCTTCCTGCTTCAACTGGTTGGCCTGAACCACTTCCTGTACGGCACCCATGTTTATATGGACGGCAAAGACGTCATGCCGGACGTGCTGAAAAACCTGCGCTATGACAGCGCTCATAAACCGAAAAATATCCCGGACATTCCCTGGCTCCAGGAACAAATTCAGCACCTTGGCGTCATTCCCTGCCCGTATCATCAGTATTACTACACTACCAGCAACGTGCTGGAAAAGCAGCTTCAGGATTACGCCGAGCATGGCACGCGGGGCGAGGTGGTTAAAGCGGTCGAGCATGAGTTATTTGAACTGTATAAAGATCCCGACCTGCATGAAAAACCCAAACAGCTTGAGCAGCGCGGGGGGGCGTATTATTCCGAAGCAGCCTGTGAACTGATCAGCGCTATCTACAACGACAAAAACCTGTTGATGACGGTTAACGTGCGCAACAACGGCACCATCCGCTCTCTGCCGGATAACGTGGCGATTGAAACCACCTGCGTGATTGGCCGCTACGGAGCGATCCCGCTGAATAACGATCCGTTGCCTGCCACCGTTTCCGGGCTGGTTTCATTGATGAAAGCCTGGGAAGAGATGGCGGTCGAAGCGGCAGTAACCGGAAGTTACGGTGCGGCGCTTCAGGCTCTGACGCTTAACCCTCTGGTTCCGTCAGGTAAGCTGGCTAAAGTGGTACTGGATGAGTTACTGGAAGCTCACCGCGAATACCTGCCGCAGTTCTTCAGGAAGTAAGCACTTTATGGCTGCGCATTCTGAACAGATCGCCACGGTTATAGCTCCACGAGTAGTTAAACACCGTGCCGTCAGCAAGCCAGGTGCGTTCTTTAATGTGCAGCATCGGCGAGTTCACCGGAACGCGCAGCAGTCGGGCCATTTCGTCATCAAACAGGCTGGCGGTCACTTCAGAATCGGTGCCGCCAATTTTTTGCTGGCAGGCGTGCTCGATAAACGTGTACAGCGAATGGTGCTCGAGCGTGTCGTCATCAATGGTGGCGACAATCGCCAGCGGAATATAGCTGTCTTCGATAAGCGCAGGAACGTCGTCAAACAAACGCACGCGGCGAATGGCATGAACAGGCTCATCCGGTGAGACGCCAAACTGACTGGCGAGATAATCGCCCGCCGGTTGCCGGACATGGTAAATCAGCTGGCTGGTGATAGTGGCTTTCTCACTAAGTTCCTGAGTCACGCCCAGCGCGCTGTTTTTACCTTCAGGGTTAAGCAGGTAAATCGGCGCGGCAAAGGTCCGGCAAACAAATGTGCCTTTGCCGATGACCTTTTTGACCAGCCCTTCCTGCTCCATGTGGGTAATCGCTTTTTGCACCGTCGCGCGCGTTACGCCAAAGGTGTCCGCCAGTTCGCGTTCTGAAGGAATAAGTGAACCAACGGGATATTTTTGATTTTGAATATCACGCCGCAGCGTATCGCGGATCATAACATACAGTGGCTTCATGGCGGCCCCGAAAAGTATTTACAAAAGTCTGGCGGCGGGATGCGAATGCGCAACATCTGCCAGGCGTAAGGACAACAAAATTTGGGAATCATTATGCTAAATCATAACGAAAGCTGGTGGCAGGAGAAAGGCGCAGCGTTAACCGCTGCCGCAATAGTCAATCAGCCGCGGCTGTGGCAGGAAGGTTTTGCCCAGGTAACGGCGCAGCGGGAAGCCGTTGATGCTTTCTGGAACCAGTGCGATGCCGACAGTCGCATTGTCATCACTGGCGCAGGCTCTTCGCTGCTGGCGGCGCAGTCCAGCCTCAACTGGTTGCAGAGCGTATTGCCGCGTCAGGTCGAGGTGATCCCGGCGACGGATCTGGTGCTGGCCCCGGAACTTGCGTGCGGAAACTTGATTCTGGTGTCGGTCAGCAGCTCCGGTAATACGCCGGAAACGGTTAAGGTTGTGGAGCGTCAGCTGGCGGCATATCCGCAGACGCCGCACATCGCTATCACCAATAATGCGCAGAGCCGCCTGGCAACGCTTGCCCGCGAGCACGCAAATGGGTTGTTTATCGCGGTGCCGGAAGGCACGTCCAACGGCAGTTTTGCCGCCACCTCCGAATTCACCCTTCCGATGTGGTACGTCATTCTGCTGCTGGCCCCGGCGCGCTGGTCAGATCTGGAAAATGTTCTGCCGATACTTCAGCGCGGCGCGACGTATTTTCTCGACACCTTTGCGGCGGACATCGAACAGTGGGCCGCTGAGCCGCGCGATAATATGGTCGCGGTAGGAGCACTGTCGCTGAAGGCCATCGCCTGCGAAACCAGCCTTAAACTGCTGGAGATGGGCAACGGACGCATCATGACCGCCTGGCACTCAATGCTGGAGTTCCGTCATGGCCCGAAACTCACCGTCAACCGCAATGCCACCGTCATTGGCTATCTCGCCGCCCGCCCGGAAATTCACCGTTACGATCTCGATATGATGACGGAACTGACCCGCGAGCGCAGCGCGGCAGCGCAGATCGTGGGGATCGGTCATGACGCGCTGCCGGAAGGTCATGCCGTATGCGATCGTTACTATCATTTTGCGGCTCCTGAACTGGCGCAGCAGCACGAATCTTTCTCTGCCATGCTGTATGTCCTGTTTGCTCAGCTTGCGGGTCTGTACCGGGCGATTGCGCTGGGCGTAACGCCGGATAATCCGTCCCGCGACGGCAAAGTCGCAAAAGTGGCGAAAGTGACCGTTTATTGAGGATGAGGCAGGGCGGTGAGAGGAAAGAGCTCCGCCCTGGTCAGCCTCAATTGCTGACATGGAGAGCGTAAAGCGTCGGGAAACGGCTTGCCACTTCCCGACGCTGATTTTGCGAGGCATTACGGAGGCTTTTTCACTTCATCGCAAGGCGTTGCGCCATTATTGCGAGGCGCGTCCCAGATAGTTATCCCAGTCTTTCCAGACTGGCTGAAGACCGCGTGCGGTAAGCGCTTCGGCGACCTCTTCCGGGCGACGCGCATCATGCGGCGAAAACTGCTCCAGTTCAGGATGATCGTCCGCGTAACCGCCGGGCTGCGTTTTGGAGAATGCGCTGACGTTGTTGATCGCCAGTGGGATCACCCGATCGCGGAACCATGGAGATTCTCGCGTGGAGAGCGACAGCTCGATTTCCGGGGCCAGCAGGCGGAAGGCGCAGATGGTTTGCACCAGCTGGCGCTCGTCCATGATTGACGCGGGTTCAATTCCGCCGGTGCAGGGACGCAGGCGCGGAAAGGAGATCGAAAAGCGGCTCTGCCAGTAGTGTTTCTGCAACCACAGCAGATGCTCCGCCACCATATAACAATCCACGCGCCAGCTATCGGACAGGCCAATCAGCGCGCCGAGGCCGATCTTGTCGATCCCCGCGCGCCCCAGACGATCCGGCGTTTCCAGCCGCCAGAAGAAGTCCTGCTTTTTGCCCTTCAGATGATGCTGCGCATATTTCGCTTCATGATAGGTTTCCTGATAAACCATCACCCCATCCAGCCCGAGCGTTTTCAGTTCGGCATACTCCTCCTGCGCCAGCGGCTGGACTTCCATCTGCAACGAGGCGAAACGGCGGCGGATATCTGGTAGATGGCGGCGAAAGTAATCCATGCCGACTTTGCCCTGATGCTCGCCCGTCACCAGCAGCAAATGCTCAAAGCCCAGCGCCTGGATCGCCTCGCACTCGCGGGCGATTTCCACTTCATCCAGCGTTTTACGCTTGATGCGGTTACTCATGGAAAAACCGCAGTAGGTGCAGTCGTTGGCGCACAGATTAGAGAGATAAAGCGGGACGTAAAAGCTGACCGTATTGCCAAAACGCTGGCGGGTCAGACGTTGCGCCCGCTGCGCCAGCGGCTCCAGATAATCGCTGGCGGCAGGGGAGAGCAGGGCCATCATATCGTCACGCGTTGGGTGTGTGGCGCTAAGTGCCCGCTCCACGTCAGCAGCGGTCTTGCTGTTGATGCGCAGGCGGATATCGTCCCAGTCGAGCGTGCGCCAGCGGTCGGTAAAGGTGTTCATGCGCTGGCCTCCAGAAACCCGGTGAGGGGGCTGGTGGCAACCGCCTGCATACTGCGCGCGCCCGGAACTGCCTGACGCGCCAACACACCTGCCTCTACTGCCAGCCGGAAGGCACGCGCCATCAGCACCGGATCGTCCGCCACCGCGATGGCGGTATTGACCAGCACCGCATCAGCGCCCATTTCCAGCGCCTGCGTCGCGTGGCTGGGCGCGCCGATCCCGGCGTCCACCACCACGGGCACCGTCGCCTGTGCAATGATGATTTCCAGCATCGCCCGCGTTTCCAGTCCCTGATTGGAGCCTATCGGCGCGCCGAGCGGCATCACCGCCGCACAGCCGACCTCTTCCAGACGCTTACACAGCACCGGATCGGCTCCGCAATATGGCAGCACCACAAAGCCCTGTTTGACCAGCGTTTCGGCGGCTTTCAGCGTTTCAATTGGGTCCGGCAGCAGCCAGCGGGCATCCGGGTGGATCTCTAATTTCAGCCAGTTTGTGCCCAGCGCTTCGCGCGCCAGCTGCGCGGCAAATACCGCTTCCTGCGCCGTTTTTGCCCCGGAAGTGTTCGGCAGCAGCGTGATACCCGCTTCCAGCAGCGGCGCGAGAATGGCGTCATTGTGCTGGCGTAAATCCACCCGTTTCATCGCCAGCGTGACCAGCTGGCTGCCAGATGCGCGGATGGCATCCACCATCAGTTGCGACGAGGCAAATTTCCCGGTGCCGGTAAAAAGGTGAGAATCAAAGTGTTTATCTGCGATACGTAACATGTCAGCCTCCGGCGATAACCTGAAAAAGCAGGATCTGATCGCCTTCCTGCACGATCTGTTGCTCCCAACGCTCGCGCGGCAGGATCTGTTGATTGAGCGCCAGCGCCACGCCCGGTTTTAACTGATGAAGCTGGTCGAGCAGGGTCGCGACGGTCAGATTTTCCGCGCACTGCATCGGCTCATCATTGAACTGGATCTGCATGACGCCCTCCGCATACCGGACAGCCGCTGGCGCGGCGCAGGCTCAGACTACGCCAGCTATTTGCCCGCCCATCGAAAAGCCGCAGTTCGCCCTGACGGGTATGGATGCCGCTAAGAAGTTTGATGGCTTCCAGCGCCTGGAGCGAGCCCATCACGCCCACCACCGGCCCAACAATGCCCGCCGTGCGGCAGTTGCGCTCCGGCTCGCTCTCATCCGGCCACAGGCAGCGGTAGCAGCCGTGCGTCCACGGTGGCGTCAGCACCATAAGCTGACCCCCGAAGCCGACGGCGCTGGCGGTGATGAGCGGCGTATCGTGGGCGACGCAGGCGGCGTTAATCGCCTGGCGCGTCGCCATATTATCGGTGCAGTCGAGGACCACATCGGCACTGGCTACCGCGTGATGTAGCGCGTCGCCAGCGAGTCGCTGTGCCAGCGCCACCAGTTCAATGTCCGGGTTGAGTCGGGACAAACGTTGCTGCGTAACCTGCGCTTTGGAACGGGCGATGTCATCGGTAGTAAAAGCAATTTGCCGTTGCAGATTGCTCAGGTGTACCTCGTCGTCATCCGCCAGCACCAGCGTGCCGACGCCTGCGCCCGCCAGATAGAGCGCGGCGGGCGAGCCCAGCCCGCCCAGCCCGACAATTAACACCCGGCTGTCGAGCAGCCTTTGCTGTCCGTCGATGGCGATATCTTCCAGCAGGATCTGGCGACTGTAGCGCATAAAATCACGATCGTTCATCGCCTACCCCCGCCAGTTCAAGAAGCTGCATAGTTGCCGCCCGCCAGTCTGTCGCCTGGGTAATGGCGCTGACCACCGCAATGCTGCCGACGCTGGTTGCCAGCACCGCCGGGGCGCGTTCAAGGCTGATGCCGCCAATGGCGACCGTCGGATAATCTGCGAGCCGACGAATATGTTTCGCCAGTTGATCCAGCCCCTGCGGCGCGGAAGGCATTTGTTTCGTCTGCGTCGGGAAGACGTGGCCCAGCGCAATGTAGGAAGGTCGTGCCGCCAGCGCGATGTCGATTTCCATATCGTCATGCGTCGATACGCCGAGCCGCAGCCCCGCCGCCTGGATCGCCTTCAGGTCGGTCGTTTCCAGATCTTCCTGACCCAGATGTACGCCGTAAGCCTGATGTTTAATCGCCAGCCGCCAGTAATCGTTGATAAACAGCCGGGCGTGGTAGCGCCGACCAAGCGCGATAGCGCGGATGACATCGTTCTCCACCTCCTCATCGCGCTTATCTTTGATCCGCAACTGGAGTGTGCGCACGCCCGCGTCCAGCAGACGTTCGATCCACGTCACGCTATCGACCACCGGATACAGTCCCAGCCGGAAGGGGACCGGCGGAAAATCAGGTTGATAACTCATACTTCCTCCTGACGCAGGTAGATCTCGCCGCCTTTTGCGCGGAAGCTGTTGGACATTTCCGCCATGCCGGATTCCTGCTCCTGCTTCGCCGCAAAATCACGGACTTCCTGGCTGATTTTCATTGAGCAGAATTTCGGTCCGCACATTGAACAGAAGTGCGCCACTTTGCCGGATTCCTGCGGCAGGGTTTCATCGTGATAAGCGCGGGCAGTGAACGGGTCGAGCGCGAGGTTAAACTGATCTTCCCAGCGGAATTCGAAGCGCGCTTTTGACATGGCGTTGTCGCGGATTTGTGCTCCCGGATGCCCCTTCGCCAGATCCGCCGCGTGAGCCGCAATTTTGTAAGTGATCAGCCCCTGCTTCACGTCTTCTTTGTTCGGCAGGCCGAGGTGTTCTTTTGGGGTGACGTAGCACAGCATCGCGCAGCCGAACCAGCCAATCATCGCCGCGCCAATGCCGGAAGTGAAGTGGTCGTAGCCCGGCGCGATATCGGTAGTCAACGGTCCCAGCGTATAAAACGGCGCTTCATGGCAGTGCTCCAGCTCTTCCGTCATATTGCGGCGGATCATCTGCATCGGCACATGGCCCGGACCTTCAATCATTACCTGCACATCATATTCCCAGGCGATTTTAGTCAGTTCACCCAGCGTATGCAGTTCAGCAAACTGCGCCTCGTCGTTGGCATCCTGAATCGAGCCGGGACGCAGGCCGTCGCCGAGCGACAGGGAAACGTCGTAGGCAGCGCAGATTTCACAGATGTCACGAAAGCGCTCGTAGAGGAAGTTTTCCCGGTGATGGGAGAGGCACCATTTCGCCATGATCGAGCCACCGCGCGAGACAATGCCGGTCAGCCTTTTGGCGGTCATCGGCACATAGCGCAGCAGCACGCCTGCGTGAATGGTGAAGTAGTCCACACCCTGTTCCGCCTGCTCCAGTAAGGTGTCGCGGAAAGCTTCCCAGGTCAGATCTTCAGCGATGCCGTTGACCTTCTCCAGCGCCTGGTAGATCGGCACTGTACCGATAGGCACCGGGCTGTTGCGCAGGATCCACTCGCGGGTTTCGTGAATATAGCGTCCGGTGGAGAGGTCCATCACCGTGTCCGCGCCCCAGCGCGTAGACCACACCAGTTTTTCCACTTCTTCCTCAATCGAGGAGGTCACCGCCGAGTTGCCGATATTGGCGTTCACTTTCACCAGGAAATTGCGCCCGATGATCATCGGTTCGGATTCCGGGTGATTGATGTTGGCCGGAATAATTGCCCGTCCGGCGGCAACTTCATCGCGGACGAATTGCGGGGTGATATTCTCCGGCAGGCGTGCGCCAAAGCCCTGACCCGGATGTTGTTGACGCAGCACTTCACTGCGGATGCGCTCGCGTCCCATATTTTCGCGGATGGCGATAAACTCCATCTCCGGCGTCACGATGCCCCGACGCGCGTAGTGCAACTGGGTTACGCATTTGCCGCTCTTCGCCCGTTTCGGGGTTAGCAGGCCGCTGAAGCGCAGTTCGTCCAGACCGTCATCCGCTAGCCGCGCTTTGGTGTACGCGGAGCTACGGTCGGACAGTTCTTCACTGTCATCCCGCGCATCAATCCACGGCTGGCGCAGCTTTGCCAGGCCTTGCTGGACGTTGATTTTGACGTCGGGATCGCCATACGGACCGGAGGTATCGTAGACCGGGACGGCTTCGTTCTCTTCAAACTGCGGGTTGTCTTTAGCGCCGCCGATAAGCGTCGGGCTAAGCGCAATCTCACGCATCGGGATACGGATATCTGGCCGGGAGCCGGTGATGTAAATGCGCGTGGAGTTAGGGAAGGCGGTGCCTTCAAGGGT
Organism: Superficieibacter sp.; assembly: GCF_032071645.1. Lineage (NCBI taxonomy): Bacteria > Pseudomonadati > Pseudomonadota > Gammaproteobacteria > Enterobacterales > Enterobacteriaceae > Superficieibacter > Superficieibacter sp. The sequence goes on along the minus strand of NZ_DAMAPU010000023.1, from coordinate 8,590 downwards.
ATCAATGAAACGTTGTGCGTGCTCGCGTTGTTCGCGGCGGGTCAGTTTAGTGGCAGACATAGCTCATTCCAGAAAGTTAAGGACGTGGCTTGTCAGACAACGGATGGAGTAATGGATGTACTTTGCCCGTAAAGGCAAAGCCAAAAGCAGAATTACTCTTGTTCCCTTCGCAGGTATTAACCTGATCAGGTTCCGCGGATCCCGAATGAACGGTCTCAGCCTAAAATAGGCACTCCGACAAGAAAAACCCCCGCAGGGGTGTATACAAATTACGCGTTAATGTTTAAGAACTCAAGCAGGTCGTGCGACGTTGCTTTCGTCATTGGCGCTTTCACTCAGGTTGTAATCAAACGCCAGTTGGATCAGTTTATCTTCCAGCGTAAAGCGTGCCGCCAGCGCTTCACCAATAGCGGAGAGCGCCTGCTGAAACTCGAGGCAGTTATCATGATCGATAGCGCTTTCAAGACTGGAATCGTAGTAACCCATGATTTCCTGAGTGTTAGCTTCCAGTTGCGGATACAGTTTGGTGGCGGCGATAAGTGGGCTTGCCCCTTCCATTTCATTGACAATGCGTTCATAAATACTGAAATGACCGGCGGAAAGATAATCAACGAGGTTATGGCAGAAATCATCAAGCGCTTTTTCGTCGAGTTGGGTGATGGATTCTTTGCCTGGCTTAAGGCCCACAAGGTTGTAGTACGTCACAAGCAACTGCTTGCGCACCTGTAGCCAGCGATCGACGAGGTCATTACTTCCCCCAACGCGCTCCGTTAGTCTTTCCAGGTGGTTTAGCATAAATGACCCCGTAAAATTAAGATTAGAAAAATTGTTCACTAAAGATGTGAAAATAATGTTACCAACATGCCAGTGAAACTAAGGTTGTGCAAGTGATTATGGACCGTATTATCGAGAAGTCAGATTGCGGCTGGTGGATAGTCAGCCATGAACAAAAATTATGGCTGCCCACCGGAGAATTACCACACGGCGAGGCAGGAAATTTTGATCTTGTGGGTCAGCGCGCACTCCATATCGGCGAATGGGAAGGCGAAGCGGTATGGCTGGTGCAGCAGGGGCGTCGTCATGAGATGGGATCGGTGCGTCAGGTCATCACTCAGGATGCCGGATTATTCCAGTTGGCCGGGCGCGGCGTGCAGCTTGCCGAATTTTACCGCTCGCATAAATTCTGCGGCTACTGTGGTCATGCCATGCATCCCAGCAAGACCGAATGGGCGATGCTGTGCAGCCATTGTCGCGAACGCTACTACCCACAAATCGCGCCGTGCATCATCGTGGCGATACGTCGCGGCGACGCCATTTTGCTGGCCCAGCACACGCGCCATCGCAACGGCGTTTATACCGTGCTGGCGGGCTTCACTGAAGTGGGCGAAACGCTGGAGCAAACCGTCGCCCGCGAGGTCATGGAAGAGAGCGGCATTACCGTGAAAAATCTGCGCTATGTGACCTCCCAGCCGTGGCCGTTCCCCCAGTCGTTGATGACTGCATTTATGGCCGAATACGATAGCGGCGAAATCGTCATCGACCCGAAAGAGTTGCTGGATGCAGGCTGGTATCGCTATGACAACTTGCCGCTGCTGCCTGAGGCGGGAACCGTGGCGAGACGCCTGATCGAAGATACCGTGGCATTGTGTCGGGCAGAGGACGCCTAGTTTCTTATATACTGTCCGGCATAACGTAAAAGGAAATCATAATGACCGAACTGAAGAACGATCGTTACCTGCGCGCGCTGCAACGTCAGCCTGTTGATGTCACACCGGTATGGATGATGCGCCAGGCCGGGCGCTATTTGCCGGAATATAAAGCGACGCGCGCCCAGGCGGGCGATTTTATGTCGCTGTGCAAAAACGCTGAGCTGGCCTGTGAAGTCACCCTGCAACCGCTGCGCCGCTATAAGCTGGATGCGGCGATCCTCTTCTCGGATATCCTGACCATCCCGGACGCGATGGGGCTGGGTCTGTATTTTGAAGCTGGCGAAGGCCCGCGTTTCACCTCGCCCATTACCTGCAAAGCCGACGTCGACAAACTGCCGGTGCCCGATCCTGAACTGGAGCTGGGCTACGTTATGAACGCTGTACGCACCATTCGCCGCGCGTTAAAAGGCGAGGTGCCGCTAATCGGTTTTTCCGGCAGCCCGTGGACGCTGGCAACCTACATGGTCGAAGGCGGCAGCAGTAAAGCCTTTACCGTTATCAAAAAGATGATGTATGCCGAACCGCAAACGCTGCATCTGTTGCTTGATAAGCTGGCGAAAAGCGTCACTTCGTACCTGAATGCGCAAATCAAAGCAGGCGCACAGTCGGTGATGATTTTTGATACCTGGGGCGGCGTGTTGACCGGGCGCGACTACCAGCAGTTCTCGCTTTATTACATGCATAAAATTGTCGATGGTCTGCTGCGTGAAAACGAAGGCCGACGCGTGCCGGTGACGCTGTTTACCAAAGGCGGCGGTCAGTGGCTGGAAGCGATTGCTGAAACCGGCTGCGACGCGCTGGGCCTCGACTGGACGACTGATATTGCCGATGCGCGCCGTCGCGTCGGCGACAAAGTAGCATTACAGGGCAACATGGACCCGTCGATGCTTTATGCCTCTCCTGAACGCATTGAAGAGGAAGTGGCGACTATACTTGCAGGTTTCGGCCAGGGTGAAGGCCACGTCTTCAATCTTGGTCACGGCATCCATCAGGATGTCCCACCGGAACATGCAGGCGTATTTGTCGAGGCGGTTCACCGTCTCTCTGCGCCTTACCACAAGTAAGGAGTTGTTATGGATCTGGCGTCACTACGTGCTCAACAATTAGAGCTTGCCTCATCGGTTATCCGGGAAGATCGCCTTGAAAAAGATCCGCCGCAGCTGATCGCCGGGGCGGATGTCGGATTCGAGCAGGGCGGAGAGGTGACGCGGGCCGCGATGGTGCTGCTAAAATATCCTTCGCTGGAACTGGTTGAGCATCAGGTGGCGCGTATCGCCACCACAATGCCGTACATTCCCGGCTTCCTTTCGTTTCGCGAATATCCCGCGCTGATGGCGGCGTGGGAAATGCTATCGCAAAAGCCGGATCTGCTGTTCGTGGATGGCCACGGTATTTCCCATCCGCGTCGTCTGGGCGTTGCCAGCCATTTTGGCCTGCTGGTGGACGTGCCGACGATTGGCGTGGCGAAAAAACGCCTGTGCGGCAAATTCGGGCCGCTTAGTGAGGAACCGGGCGCGCTGGCACCGCTGATGGACAAAGGCGAGCAGCTCGCGTGGGTCTGGCGCAGCAAGGCGCGCTGTAATCCGTTGTTCGTTGCGACCGGTCATCGGGTCAGCACCGATACCGCGCTGGCATGGGTACAGCGCTGCACGAAAGGCTACCGCCTGCCGGAGCCGACGCGCTGGGCCGATGCGGTAGCGTCGCAACGCACCGCCTTTGTGCGATGGCAGGAAATTAACCGCTGATTCAGGTAAACTGCCGCTAATTTCCGAATTCGAGAACTCATCATGCTACAAAACCCGATTCATCTGCGGCTGGAAAAGCTGGAAAGCTGGCAGCACACTACGTTTATGGCCTGTTTGTGCGAGCGTATGTACCCTAATTACGCGATGTTTTGCCAGCAGACCGAGTTTGCCGATCCGCTTCTCTACCGCCGTCTTGTTGATTTGGTCTGGGAAACGCTGACGGTCAAAGACGCAAAGGTGAATTTCGACAGTCAGCTCGAAAAGCTGGAAGAAGCCATTCCGGTGGCGGACGATTACGATCTGTACGGCGTTTATCCCGCCATTGATGCCTGCGTCGCGTTGAGCGAACTTATTCACTCGCGCCTGAGCGGTGAAACGCTGGAGCACGCTATTGAGGTCAGTAAGGCGTCAATCACTACCGTTGCGATGCTTGAAATGACCCAGGCCGGTCGCGAAATGACCGATGAAGAGCTGAAAGAAAACCCGGCGGTAGAGCAGGAATGGGATATTCAGTGGGAGATTTTCCGCCTTCTTGCCGACTGCGAAGAGCGCGATATCGAGCTGATCAAAGGGCTGCGCGCGGACCTGCGCGAGGCGGGTGAGAGCAATATCGGTATAAATTTGCAGCAATGAGACAATAAAACGTGATTTAACGCCTGATTTGTCGTGCCTGGAGGCTTCCCATCTGCCCCCCGTCTGGTCTACATTTGGAGGGCGAAAATAAAGTGGCTATCGGTGCGTGTATGCAGGAGAGTGCTTTTCAGGCATTTCCATCGCACTCGATGCTTAGCAAGCGATAAACACATTGTAAGGATAACTTATGAACAAGACTCAACTGATTGATGTAATTGCGGACAAGGCTGATCTGTCTAAGGCACAGGCAAAATCTGCTCTGGAATCTACTCTGGCTGCTATTACTGAGTCTCTGAAAGAAGGTGATGCTGTACAACTGGTTGGTTTCGGTACCTTCAAAGTGAACCACCGTGCTGAGCGTACTGGCCGCAACCCGCAGACCGGTAAAGAGATCAAAATCGCCGCAGCTAACGTGCCGGCATTTGTCTCTGGTAAAGCGCTGAAAGACGCCGTTAAGTAATATAGCGTGGCAGCGAACAGTTTTAACGAAGGGGCGTTCTCGCCCCTTTTGTCTGTCTGGCGTCGAACGCTGATGCTGGCGGGTGCACTGTTGCTGACCGCCTGTAGCCACGATTCGTCTCTGCCTCCCTTTACCGCCAGCGGTTACGCTGACGATCGGGGCGCGGTGCGGATCTGGCGCAAAGATATCGACGGAGAGGTTCATTTACTCTCCGTATTCAGTCCGTGGCATAGCGGCACTACCTCAACCAGCGAATACCGCTGGCAGGGCGATAGCCTCGCGCTGATTGAACTCAACATCTACGATACCCCCCCGGAACATATCCGCGTTCGCTTCGACGATCGTGGTGAACTCAGCTTTATGCAGCACGACGTCAATGGCGAGAAACAGCAGATCTCCAGCGACCGTATCGAACTCTACCGTTATCGTGCCCGGCAAATTCGCCAGACCAGCGATGCGCTGCGTCAGGGCCGTGTAGTCCTGCATCAGGGGCGCTGGCATCAGAATCACACCATCACAACCTGTGAAGGCCAGACCCTGACTCCTGATTTTGAGCCGCGCGCGTTAAGCCATATTGAACGTCGCCAGAGCCATTCTTCTGCTGATGTAAGCGTGGCATGGCTGGAAGCGCCGGAAGGTTCGCAGCTGTTGCTGGTCGCAAATGAAGATTTCTGTACCTGGCAGCCGACGGAAAAGAACTTCTGAGGCTGTAAGACGAAGGTTGGGCAGGAAGACGTTCTTGACCCCCTCCCGACGGGAGAGGGCCAAACAACGTGCGGGAGGTTATTTCCCTTGCTCGCGGGCAATCGCCCGATAGCCGATATCGCCACGGCTGAAGCAACCGTCCCAGTGGATATCGCTCATTAGCGCATACGCCCGTTGCTGCGCTTCAGCAACGGTATCACCCAGCGCTGTGACGCACAGTACGCGCCCGCCGCTGGTCAGCACCCGATCGTCGTCCGCAAGTCTGGTGCCCGCCTGGAATACCTTTCCGCCTTCAACTTCTTCCAGCGGCAGGCCGTGGATCACGTCGCCGTTACGGTAGTCGCCCGGATACCCGCCCGCTGCCATTACCACGCCCAGCGAGGCGCGCGCGTCCCAATCGGAGGTTTTTTCATCCAGCTTGCCTTCGCAGGCCGCCAGGCATAGTTCCACCAGATCGGACTTCATGCGCAGCATAATTGGCTGGGTTTCCGGGTCGCCAAAGCGGCAGTTAAACTCGATAACCTTTGGATTACCCTGTTTATCAATCATCAACCCGGCATACAGGAAGCCCGTGTAGGTATTGCCTTCCGCCGCCATACCTTTTACGGTTGGCCAGATGATGCGTTCCATCGTGCGCTGGTGGACCTCATCGGTCACCACCGGGGCAGGCGAGTAAGCGCCCATCCCGCCGGTATTTGGCCCGGTGTCGCCATCGCCAACGCGCTTGTGATCCTGGCTGGTAGCCATTGGCAGGACGTGCTCGCCATCGACCATCACGATAAAGCTCGCTTCTTCACCATCAAGGAACTCTTCGATCACGATGCGATGGCCCGCATCGCCAAAGGCGTTTCCGGCCAGCATATCGTGAACGGCGGCTTCAGCTTCGCTTTGCGTCATGGCGACAATCACGCCTTTACCCGCCGCCAGACCGTCAGCCTTAATAACAATCGGCGCGCCTTTCTCGCGCAGGTACGCCAGCGCAGGCTCTACCTCGGTAAAGTTCTGGTATTCCGCTGTCGGGATCTGATGGCGCGCGAGGAAATCTTTGGTAAATGCTTTGGAGCCTTCCAGTTGCGCGGCACCCTGCGTCGGGCCAAAAATTTTCAGGCCCGCAGCGCGGAAGGCATCCACGACGCCAATCACCAGCGGCGCTTCCGGGCCGACAATGGTCAGATCGATATTTTCATTCTGCGCAAAGGTCAGCAGCCCCGGAATGTCGGTCGCGCTGACCGCGACATTTTGCAGGGTCGGCTCCAGCGCGGTACCCGCATTGCCGGGAGCGACGAAAACGGTCTCAACCAGCGGCGACTGTGCGGCTTTCCACGCCAGCGCGTGCTCGCGCCCGCCATTACCAATCACTAATACTTTCATGTCTCGCTCCATTAATGGCGGAAGTGGCGCATATCGGTGAAGACCATCGCGATGCCGTGCTCGTCGGCGGCGGCAATAACCTCGTCATCGCGGATGGAGCCGCCAGGCTGGATCACGCAGCTTACGCCTGCGGCAGCGGCGGCATCGATCCCATCGCGGAACGGGAAGAAGGCGTCGGAAGCCATCGCAGAACCTTTGACTTCCAGACCTTCATCAGCCGCTTTGATCCCGGCAATTTTCGCGGAGTAAACGCGGCTCATCTGGCCTGCGCCAATACCGATGGTCATATTGCCTTTGGCATAAACAATGGCGTTGGATTTTACAAACTTCGCCACCTTCCAGCAGAACAGCGCATCGCGCAGCTCCTGCTCGGTCGGCTGGCGTTTGGTGACCACGCGCAGTTCGCTTTCGCTCACCATCCCCAGATCGCGATCCTGAACCAGCAGACCGCCGTTAACGCGTTTGAAATCCAGACCCGGCACGCGCTCAGCCCACTGGCCGCAGGTCAGGACGCGCACGTTTTGTTTGGCAGCGGTAATTTTCAGCGCCTCATCCGTGGCGGACGGGGCGATGATCACCTCCACAAACTGACGGGAAATGATAGCCTGCGCGGTTTCAGCATCCAGCTCGCGGTTAAAAGCGATGATGCCGCCGAATGCGGAGGTCGGGTCGGTTTTGTAGGCGCGGTCATAGGCATCAAGAATAGACGTGCTGACCGCCACGCCGCACGGGTTGGCGTGCTTCACAATCACGCAGGCAGGTTCGCTGAACTCTTTGACGCATTCCAGCGCCGCGTCGGTATCCGCGATGTTGTTATAGGAAAGCGCTTTGCCCTGCACCTGGGTGGCAGTGGCAACGGAAGCTTCTTTCACATTCTCTTCTATATAGAAGGCGGCCTGCTGGTGGCTGTTCTCGCCATAGCGCATATCCTGCTTCTTAATGAAGTTCAGGTTCAGGGTCCGTGAGAAACGGCCCGCCGCGTCTTTGCTTTCGCCGTGATAGGCCGGAACCATGCTGCCGAAGTAGTTGGCGATCATACTGTCGTAGGCGGCGGTGTGTTCGAAAGCTTTAATGGCGAGATCGAAACGGGTGTCGAGGGTCAGCGAACCGTCGTTGGCATCCATCTCTTTAAGAATGGCATTGTAGTCACTGCTCTTTACCACGATGGCAACGTCTTTATGATTCTTGGCAGCGGAGCGCACCATGGTTGGGCCGCCGATATCAATGTTCTCTACCGCGTCTTCCAGCGAGCAGCCTTCACGGGCGACGGTCTGGGCAAACGGGTAAAGGTTAACAACCACCATATCAATAGGAGAGATGCTGTGCTGTTCCATAATGGCATCATCCTGACCGCGGCGACCCAGAATGCCGCCATGTACTTTCGGATGCAGGGTCTTCACGCGTCCATCCATCATTTCCGGGAAGCCGGTGTAATCGGAAACTTCGGTCACTGGCAGACCTTTTTCTGCTAACAGACGGGCAGTGCCGCCTGTAGACAGCAGTTCCACACCGCGAGCGGAAAGTGCCTGGGCGAATTCGACGATACCGGCTTTGTCAGAAACACTGAGCAGAGCGCGGCGGACTGGACGACGTTGTTGCATGGTAAATCCCCTGGATTTGACGATTACAGAGAGCGTTAGGTGAATTTTCTCGTAAAAACTCAGCTAACGCCCCAGGCGGGGCATCCGTCAAAATACGCGGGTATTGTAACGAAAACGTTTGCGCACCGCTCGCGAATTTTTATGCTTTTGTCAGTCTGTGGATAATTCTGTGTGTAAATGGGTATAAGTGGGGGTTTTGCTGGGGAATGCAGCAGTCAGTCATTTTTCTGCAATTTAGCTATTGCGGACGTTCGAGAACTCCCTATAATGCGCCTCCATCGACACGGCGGATGTGAATCACTTCACACAAACAGCCGGTTCGGTTGAAGAGAAAAATCCTGAAAAACGGGGTTGACTCTGAAAGAG
>NZ_DAMAPU010000022.1:0-39469 GCF_032071645.1 Superficieibacter sp. | reverse complement strand
CCCGGCGGCCTGTGTGCCGTTGTTCCGTGTCAGTGGAGGCGCATTATAGGGAGTTCTTCGGCGTTGACAAGCCCTCTTTTCAAAAAACTTTTCAACCGTCTCTTTTTTACGCAAAACACCATTAAACTGCCAGTTTTTCGAGCGTTTCAAAGCCGTAGCGCTGTAAAACGGGCAGTAATTGTTCAGTCGCTGGCATGAGAGCCATACAGAAAGCCATATTCGCAGCGGTTGATTTCGCATCCGGTGCTTCATGTTCAAGTAGCCAGGCCGTTCGGCGAGCAATTGCCGCACCGGAATCGATCAGCCGGGTGCCTTCCGGCAGCACCTGCGATAATTCTTCCTGTAATAGCGGGAAGTGAGTACATCCGAGCACAACGGTATCCGGCGGTTCAGGCATCCGCAGCCACGGACGTAAAATACGGCGCAGTTCGTCTAAGGGTACAGGGTTGCCGTGCAGTTTGGCCTCCGCCAGCTCCACCAGCTCCGCAGAGCCAAGCATTTCGATTCGGCATTCATTGGCAAAGCGTGCAATTAGCTCGTGGGTATAAGGACGTTTCACCGTGCCGCGTGTCGCCAGCAATCCGACAATGCCATTAGCCGTCAAGCGCGCCGCAGGTTTGATCGCAGGAACCACGCCCACCACCGGGAACGTGAATTTTTCACGCAGCGCAGGAAGTGAAACGGTGCTGGCCGAGTTACAGGCGATCACCGCCAGTGCCAGGGGATAGCGGCTCTGAACCGCAGTAACGATTTCAACAACGCGCTCAACGATGAACGCTTCGCTTTTCTCTCCATAAGGAAATGCGACGTTGTCGAAAACATAGATATAGTGCAGATCCGGCAGGAGATGCCGGATCTCATCATAGACCGATAACCCACCGACGCCGGAGTCAAACACCAGCACGGTGGGTCGCGGATTAGAAGGTGTAGCTGCCAGACAAGGTGTATTCCCGTCCTGCAGTTTGGTAGCCATAAACTGTCTCGTAATCTTTATCGAACAGGTTGGCTATTTTACCACGAACTGTCAGGTGTGAGGTGACTGGATACGAAACTGCTGCATCCCACAAACTTACGCCGCCCATTTTCACATTGCGGGTTGGATAAGTGCTGTAGTCCGCGTCGTACCGGGTACCCAGATAGTGATAAGTCAGGCTCCAGTCAGCGTTGTAGAGCTGAGTATCAAGCTGATACTTCACCTGCTGTTTCGCCCGGCGCGCCAGCGGCTTATCGGTCAGCGCATTACGCGCATCAACATAGTCGTAACCCACGCTGTGCGTTACTGGCCCGGTATCAAAGGAGGCCGTCGCTTCAACGCCCTTAATCCGCGCTTTACCAACGTTGTAATACGACATTAATTGATCGTCATAATCGATCAGATTATCAATGTCATTGCGATAGCCCGATACGCGCCAGTTCACCCCGGCCGTAAGGCCTTCGAAAGCCCCTTCCCACTGTTTGCTTTTTTCCGGGTCGAGATTGTCGTTGCCATAGAAACCGTAAAGCTGTCCAAGATTCGGCGCTTTAAACGCGGTGCCGTAAGATGCCACGAAACGATAGCCTTCGATAAACTCCCATGCCGCGCTTCCCTGCCAGGTTTCATGCTGACCGAACTGGGAGTTATCATCGCTACGTGCTGCGCCTTCGAGGGTAAAGGCATCAATCTGTTGCAGCGCGGTCAAATAAACGCCAGTGTTTCGCAGATCGTAGCCATCCGTCACATAGTTAGTACCCGGCTCGGTACTTTGTTTCTGCCAGTCCACGCCTGCGCCAATATTTCCGTGTCCGACATCAACCGAGTTCGCCCATTGCAGGTTGTACTGTTTGATTTCGTCCAGCGTAGCGGAAGAGTCATAGCGCCCCAGATGCGGATCGTAGTTGAAATCCTTACTGTGGCTGTAACCGGAATAGAGCTGGGAATGGAAGATATCATTATTAAAGCGCAGGCCCGCGTTCCAGGTCTGGCTGTATAGCTGACGAGTATCCACCAGCGTGTCCGGGGTAAACGAGCTGTAATAGCCTTCGTAGTCGGTACGGTTGTTGTAACCGTAGCCGCGCACAAACCCGCTCCACTGGTCAGAGAAATTATGCTCAAGGGCGCCGTACAGCGTCTTATTCATAAAACCATCGTCATCCGGCTGCGCTAATCCACCCGTATTTCCGTCGGCTTTAATATCAAAGCCTTTGGTATACGTATAATCGCCCGCCAGCGTCGCGCGGGTATTTTCGCCGAGCGTCTGCTGGGTGCTGCCGCCGTAATTTTGATAACCGTGCGATCCTACCCCGGCATTCAGCGTCGTCCCGTCTTTTTCACGCGTGGTGATAATATTCACCACGCCGCCGATGGCATCGGAACCATATACCGCCGAGCGCGGTCCGCGAATATATTCAATGCGCTGCACCAGCGAAATCGGGAACTGGCTGAGATCGGAAGATCCGCTCACGCCCGCCTGGTTGAGGCGAATACCATCGACCAGAATCAGCACGTGGCTGGAATTAGTGCCGCGAATAAAGAGAGAGGACTGCTGGCCCATGCCGCCATTCTGCGCAATATCCACGCCCGGCAAACGACGCATGACGTCCGTTACCGTCGTTGACTGCCAGCGATCGATATCCTGACGGGTGACGATGCTGACCGGTGCCAGAACGGTATTCACCGGCTGTTGAAAACGATTTGCTGTTACCACCAGAGTGTCCGGGTTGCTATCCTGCGCCCAGCCAGAAAAAGCCGTGACGGAGAGCGCCGTCAGCAGCGAAGCTTTTTTAATCATTGTAAAAGCATCCACAATATAAGAAGGATGCCGCAGGCTCCATCGATAGCACGCGATGATGGTAGCCAAATGCGACGTTTCCCGGCAGGTCTTCGGGCTTGGAAATTTTTCAGGATGATGACTTCCCACCTTGCGGCAGTGTCTGCGTTTGCACTCATCCCAACTTTCCTTACCGCTGCGCGTCAGCCCCAGATTTACACTGGATTCCCTTTTAACTCACAGGACCGGAACGGGGATGCTACATTTAGTCTTATGCAGAAGTCCAGACATCTATTTAAGCATCGAGGGCTGGACATCCCCTGAGCAATCCCTACAATCCCCGCGTACTTTTATTATTCAGGACCGATCATGACCCCCGAACACCTTCCGACAGACCAGTACGAAGCGCAGCTTGCTGAGAAAGTTGTCCGCCTGCAAAGCATGATGCAGCCGTTTACCGCGCGGGTGCCGGAGGTGTTTCGTTCTCCGGTCAGTCATTACCGGATGCGTGCCGAATTCCGTCTCTGGCATGACGGCGATGACCTCTACCACATCATGTTCGATCAACAGACCAAAAGCCGCATTCGCGTTGACCGCTTTCCGGCCGCGAGTGAGCTGATCAATCAACTGATGACGGCGATGATTGAAGGCGTGCGTCATAACCGCGTTCTGCGTCACAAGCTCTTTCAGATCGATTACCTCACCACCCTGAGCAATCAGGCGGTGATCTCGCTGCTGTACCATAAAAAGCTGGATGACGAGTGGCGTCAGGAGGCGGAGGCGCTGCGCGATGTCCTGCGTGCGCAAAATCTCAATGTGCATCTGATTGGCCGGGCGACCAAAACCAAAATCGCGCTGGACCAGGATTATATCGACGAGCGACTGCCCGTCGCCGGACGTGAAATGATCTATCGTCAGGTAGAAAACAGCTTCACCCAGCCTAATGCAGCGATGAACATTCAGATGCTGGAATGGGCGCTGGACGCCACCCGGGACGCCACCGGCGATTTGCTGGAGCTGTACTGCGGCAACGGTAATTTTTCGCTGGCGCTGGCGCGCAATTTTGACCGCGTGCTGGCGACCGAAATCGCGAAACCTTCCGTTGCGGCGGCCCAGTACAACATCAGCGCCAACCATATTGATAACGTGCAGATTATCCGCATGGCGGCGGAAGAATTCACCCAGGCGATGAACGGCGTGCGCGAATTTAACCGTTTACAGGGGATTGATCTGAAGAGCTATCAGTGCGAAACGATTTTTGTCGATCCACCGCGCAGCGGGCTGGACAGCGAAACCGAGAAAATGGTGCAGGCGTATCCGCGCATCCTGTACATCTCCTGCAACCCGGAAACGCTGTGCAAAAACCTGGAGACGCTAAGCCAGACGCACAACGTCTCGCGCCTGGCATTGTTCGATCAGTTTCCCTACACGCACCATATGGAGTGCGGGGTGCTGCTTACCCGCAAGTGATTACTCTTTGGAAACGTTATGCCTGCGATGGCGTACCCGGCTGCCGACCCAGAACACCAGGATCACCGACAGCACCGCAGGCAGGAAGTTAGAGCCAATCGCCGGATATTCTGCCCGCACCACCGTGCTGTACAGCAGAATACCGAGAATAAAGCAGCCTGCGGACAGCCCCGGTAACCCCACGGGCATGGTGCGATTCTGGTAGCGCTGGTGCAGACAGTACACCGTCAGCACCAGCGAAATAATGGGGAATACAGAGAACGGCACGATGGCGCTAAACAGCGCGGCGAAAGTGCCATTGACAGATAAGCCAGCGATTAGCGCCAGCAGCAGCGTGCCTCGATCCTGATCGGTCTGTTTCATTGCCCTTCCTTTTTACTCCGGGTGAGGTGTCGGCTTTTCCTGCTCCCGACGATACCAGTAATAAGCGCCCTTCGAGATCATGCGCAGTTGTAACACCAGCCGCTCTTCTAATTGCCTGCGCTGCTCGGCGCTCACGTCCAGCGCCTCTGCGCCAGCGCTAAACACAATGGTGACCATTGCTTCCGCCTGCGCTTCCGTAAAGGCACGCGGCATGTGATTTTCGATTTCCAGATAGTCGGCAAGTTCCGCAATAAAATGCTGAATTTCACGCGCAACGGCGGCGCGAAATGCGCTTGATGTGCCCGAACGCTCACGCAAAAGCAGGCGGAAGGCATTCGGGTTATTGCCGATAAACTCCATAAACGTGGAGACCGATGTGCGGATCACGCTGCCGCCTTTGGCAATACGCTGACGCGCCTGACGCATCAGCTGGCGCAGCATCAGCCCGCTCTCGTCGACCATGGTCAGGCCCAGTTCATCCACATCGCGAAAATGGCGATAAAATGAAGTGGGCGCAATCCCCGCCTCGCGCGCGACTTCACGCAGGCTCAGGCTGGCAAAACTGCGCTCTGCGCTCAGTTGACTAAATGCCGCTTCTACCAGCGAACGCCGGGTTTTTTCTTTTTGTTGCGCTCTTACGCCCATCACGATGTCTGAATCCTTCCTAAGGCCCAGAAAGCACTATACCAGAGATTAAAAAGGATCTGTTTGCGCAGGATGTGAATGATTGTTTACGAGCTGTTTCAGCTTTATTGCGCAAAAAAGCATAACGATAATTGGGTTAAAGAACGGCAAATGTTATCATCATGTTTATTTTATGTATAAAAACAGGTGAGTCATACCATGCCACATTCCTGGGATTATGATGCAATAGTCATTGGGTCTGGACCGGGCGGCGAAGGCGCTGCGATGGGTCTGGTTAAGCAGGGAGCGCGGGTCGCCGTCATTGAGCGCTATCACAACGTCGGCGGCGGCTGTACTCACTGGGGCACCATCCCCTCCAAAGCCCTTCGCCACGCCGTCAGCCGTATTATCGAATTCAACCAAAACCCGCTTTATAGCGACCATTCCCGGCTTTTACGCTCCTCTTTCGCCGATATTCTCAACCATGCTGATAACGTCATTAACCAGCAGACGCGGATGCGTCAGGGTTTTTACGAGCGTAACCACTGTGAAATTTTGCAGGGCGACGCCAGCTTCGTGGATGAGCATACGCTGGCGCTGACCTGCCACGACGGCACGGTGGAAACGCTGACGGCGGAAAAATTCGTGATTGCCTGCGGCTCGCGCCCCTACCGTCCGGCTAACGTCGATTTTTCTCATCCGCGCATCTATGACAGCGACTCAATCCTGAGCCTGCACCATGAACCCCGTCATGTGATCATCTACGGTGCCGGGGTGATCGGCTGCGAATATGCGTCGATCTTTCGGGGAATGGATGTCAAAGTCGATCTTATTAATACCCGCGATCGCCTGCTGGCGTTTCTCGATCAGGAGATGTCCGATTCGCTCTCCTATCATTTCTGGAACAGCGGCGTGGTCATTCGCCATAACGAAGAGTATGAGCGCATTGAAGGCACGGACGACGGCGTGATCATGCATCTGCAATCCGGCAAAAAGCTCAAGGCGGATTGCCTGCTGTATGCCAACGGACGTACCGGCAACACCGACTCGCTGGCGCTGGAAAATATCGGGTTACAGGCGGACAACCGGGGGCAACTGAAAGTCAACAGCATGTACCAGACCGCCCTGCCGCACATTTATGCGGTTGGAGATGTGATTGGTTATCCGAGTCTGGCGTCTGCCGCTTACGATCAGGGTCGCATCGCCGCGCAGGCCATGAGCAAAGGCGAAGCCACCGCGCATCTGATAGAAGATATTCCCACCGGTATTTATACTATCCCGGAAATCAGTTCCGTCGGTAAAACCGAGCAGCAGCTGACGGCGATGAAAGTGCCATACGAAGTCGGGCGGGCGCAGTTTAAGCATCTGGCGCGCGCGCAAATCGTGGGGATGAACGTCGGCACCCTGAAAATCCTCTTCCATCGGGAGACGAAAGAGATCCTTGGCATTCACTGCTTTGGCGAGCGCGCGGCCGAAATTATTCACATCGGCCAGGCGATTATGGAGCAGAAAGGTGGCGGTAACACCATTGAATACTTTGTTAACACCACCTTCAACTACCCGACGATGGCGGAAGCCTATCGGGTTGCGGCACTAAACGGGTTAAACCGCCTGTTTTAACGTCTGTTCAAAGTGGCCATCCATCTTCTCGCGGATGGCCTCCGCCAGCTGTTCATAACGGCTGCGCAGCGGCGATCCCGGACGGTACACCAGCCCGACGGTGCGGCGCGGTTCCGGCTTAATGCAGGGCAGATAAACCACACCGTCGCGCTTGTGCTCCTGTGGCACAGACAGCGCAGGCAGAAGCGTGATGCCGCTTCCCGCCGCCACCATATTGCGTAGCGTTTCCAGACTGGTTGCGCGAAAGTGGGTATCTTCATCCGCGCCCGCTTCGAAGCAGAATCCCATCGCCTGATCGCGCAGGCAGTGACCGTCTTCCAGCATCAGCAGTTTTTCGCCCGCCAGATCGGACATCGGCACGCGGTCGCGCTCCGCCCACGGGTGATCTTCATAAATCGCCAGCTTCATCGGCTCATCAAACAGCGGGACTTCAATAAACGCCTCGCTCTCTTTGACCAGCGCGAGGATCGCGCAATCCAGCTTACCGCTGTCAAGCTGGGCAAGGAGCTGATGCGTTTGCGCTTCGTGCAGATACATTTCCAGCTTTGGAAACGCCTGATGCAACATGGGAATAATATGCGGGAGCAGATAAGGCCCGACCGTTGGGATCAGACCGATATGCAGCGGGCCGGACATGGTTTCGCCCTGCTGGCTCGCCATCTCCTTAAGTACTTTGACCTCACGCAGCACGGTGCGCGCCTGGTCTACCAGCAGCAGCCCTGCCTGGGTGAACAGCACTTTGCGGCTGGTGCGTTCCAGCAGCATCACGCCCAGTTCGTCTTCCAGTTTGCGAATTTGACCGCTCAGCGTGGGCTGGCTGACGTGACAAGAATCGGCGGCCCGGCGGAAATGGCGGTGCTCGGCCAGCGCGACAAGGTATTCAAGATCGCGGATATTCATTGTTCTTCCTCCATCGCCACGATAGTTCATGGCGATAGATAGCATAGCAACGAACGATTATCCCTATCAAGCGTTCTGTACAATAATTGTCATCAGAAGCGAGACGGTACTTTGTTTAACCCTCGAAGCCACTGCTCCTTCAGAGAGTCTCTCTCGAAACCTAAAGCCAACGTGAATTATTTGCGGACCAAGACGGTCCGCTTTTTTTTGCCCTGGGGAAATTATCCGGGCTTAAATCAGCCGGGCCTTCGCTTGCTCAATCGCCAGCGCCACCTGTTGCGGTGACACACCGCCTTTCGCCGCGCGCTTATCCAGACAGGATTGCAGGGCCAGAATGGGATAAACATCATCGCCAATCACCGGACTGAATTTTTGCAAATCACCGAGCGACAGTTCTTCCAGCGGCTTGCCCTGACGGATAGCCTCAACCACCGCCTCGCCCACAATATGGTGCGCCTCACGGAACGGCACGCCTTTGGCGACCAGATAATCCGCCAGCTCGGTCGCGTTCGCATAGCCCTGCTGCGCCGCTTCCTGACAGCGCGGACGTTTCACCTGAATGCCGTCCAGCACCAGCGCCGCCATATGCAGGCAGTCAAGCCAGGTATCCAGCGCGTCAAACAGTCCTTCTTTGTCTTCCTGCATATCTTTGTTATACGCCAGCGGCAGACCTTTCAGGGTCATCATCATGCCGGTCAGCGCGCCCTGCACGCGACCGCATTTACCCCGGATCAGCTCCAGCGCATCCGGGTTTTTCTTTTGCGGCATTAAGGAAGAACCCGACGTTACGCGATCGGAAAGCTCGACAAAACCGGCCTCGCCAGTGTTGAAGAAAATCAGGTCTTCGGCAAAACGGGAAAGGTGAACCATCCCGATAGAGGCGTCAGAAAGCAGTTCCAGCACATGATCGCGATCGGAAACGCTATCCAGGCTGTTCCGGGTTGCCGAAGCAAAACCCAGCCAGCCCGCCAGCTGTTCACGGTCGATTTCATACGCAGTGCCCGCCAGCGCGCCACATCCCAGCGGGCTAATATCAAGACGCTTAAGCGCATCCTGTAAACGGCTTTCGTCACGCGCCAGCATTTCGACATAAGCCAGACACCAGTGGGCAAACGTCACCGGCTGCGCGCGTTGCAGGTGAGTGTAACCCGGCATTACCGCGTCCTGATTATTCTCCGCCGTCTCCACCAGCGCACTCTGCAACTGACGGTTAGCGGTCAGTAGCTCGCCGACGGTATCTTTGCACCACAGTTTGAGATCGGTTGCCACCTGATCGTTACGACTGCGTCCGGTATGCAGCTTTTTACCGAGCTGGCCGACCTTAGCGATCAGCTTACCTTCCACCCAGCTATGAATATCTTCCGCATCGCTTTCGAGGATTTGCTGCGGATCGGTGCGCACTTCCTCCAGCAGGACGTTCAACGCTTCTTCAAGCTGTAACTGCTCATCAGCCGTTAAGACGCCCACCGTCACCAGCGCTTTCGACCAGGCCACAGAGCCAATAATATCCTGCTCTGCCAGTCGGTAATCAAAGCGCAAAGAGTCGTTGAACTGTTTGAACCGCCGATCTGCCGCCTGAGTAAAACGCCCGCCCCAAAGTGCCATAGTGTGCTTCCTTAAATTTGTTGAATGTATCCCCCTGCGGTCGTCAGAGGGAAAGGTAATCTTATGCCAGAATACGCGTACCGATGGAGGTCCCGTTAAACAGCGCGGGCAGTTGCTCCGCATGACGCCATGAGGCGATATCCACCGGGCGACCCAGCGTGCGGGCTGCGTCGAGCGCCGCATTCACTTTGACAATCATGCCATCGGTAATGATGCCCTGGGCGATCAGCTGTTCCGCTTTTGCCGCCGTCATTTCAGCGATCCGCTGGCCTTTGCCATCCAGAATGCCGCTGACGTCAGACAGTAGGATCAAGTCAGCACCCAGCGTCGCCGCCAGCGCCGTCGCCGCCTGATCAGCATTGACGTTCATCAGTTGCCCTTCATCGGTCACGCCAATGGAACTGACGACCGGCAGAAAACCACCCGCCAGCAGGCTGTTAATCAGCGTCGGCGAGCCAGGCTGCGCCAGCCCGACGTGGCCCAGCGATTCATCAAGCTGGGTCACTTTCACGCTGTCACCGTCGCCAAGAAACAGCCCCACCGACGCAATCTGGTGCTTCTTCGCCCACGCCAGCAGCGTTTTATTGGCGGTCCCCGCCAGCGCGCCGGTAATGATATCAATCTGATCGGCAGGCGTGACGCGCAGGCCGTTTTTCTTCGTCACCGGCAGATTGAGCTGCTTCATCAACTCATCGACCACGCAACCGCCGCCATGAACAATCACCAGCGGACGCTGATGCGACTCGCGGTAGTTGACCAGCGCGGTAAACAGACGCTCCAGCGCCTCTTCGCTATCCAGAAGAACGCCACCGAGTTTGATAATTAATGGATTCATCATCGCACCTTAAATAAGAGACAAAGTTTCAGCAAAGCCAAAACGAATATTTGCGCACTGCATCGCCTGCGCCGCTGCGCCCTTCAGCAGATTATCTTCCGCTGCCACCACAATAAGATGTTCGCCCTGCACCGCAAAGCCGATATCGCAGAATGGCAGACCAACCACGTTTTTCAGTGCCGGAACGCCTTTATCGTACAGGCGCACCAGCGGTTTCTCAGCATAGGCCTGGCGATACGCCTCGCCTACCTGTTGCGCCGTCACGCCCGCGTTCAGACGGCAGGTGATGGTTTCCAGAATGCCGCGCGGAAAACTACCCAGATGCGGAGTGAAAATCACGTCTGTGCCGAGATGAGTGCTGATTTCCGGGTGATGGCGATGATTAAAAATGCCGTAGGGTTGCAGGCTCACTTCGCAAAAACTGTTCGAAATAGCCGCCTTGCGCCCCGCGCCGCTCACGCCGCTGGTAGCGTTGATCACCGGCCACTGATTCACATTCAGTAAGTCATTATCAATGAGGGGCTTCAGCGCCAGCTGCGCCGCCGTCGGGTAGCAGCCCGGAACGGCCACCAGCGTTGCGTCTTTCAGCTTAGCCGCGCTCCACTCCGCCAGCCCGTAAACCGCCTGCTCCAGCAGGTCAGGATGCTGATGGGTGAAGCCGTAATATTTTTCATAGAACGCGCTGTCATTTACGCGGAATGCGCCGGACAGGTCGAACACCACGCAGCCCGCCGCCAGAAACTGCGGGGCCAGGTCATGGCTGACTTCATGGGCGGTAGCAAGGAACACGATATCCACGCCTGCGCTAAACTCGCTGATATCGGACATCGGCTGCAACGGCAGATCGACAATGCCCTTCAGCTGCGGATGCAAATCAGAAATTAACTTTCCTGCATCATTGCTTTGCGCTGACACGGTCAAAGCGGTTATGGTCATATGAGGATGGCGATTCACGTAACTTACAAGTTCAGCGCCCGCATAACCGCTAGCGCCAACAATCAGCGTATTCAACATCGGGTTCCTTTACGTTCAACGTTAGTGTATTTTTATTCACAAATAATGCATGAATATTGATACTATCACGACCTTAGGTGTGTCAACAATGAAAAATAAACTACCCCCATTTATCGAGATCTACCGCGCCCTGATTGCCACGCCGTCCATTAGCGCGACCGAAGAAGCGCTCGATCAGAGTAATGCTTCTTTAATCACTCTGCTGGCGGGATGGTTCGGCGATCTTGGGTTCAATGTTGAAGTGCAACCGGTGCCCGGCACGCGCAACAAATTTAATATGCTGGCCAGCATCGGGCACGGCGCGGGCGGACTGCTGCTCGCAG
Organism: Superficieibacter sp.; assembly: GCF_032071645.1. NCBI lineage: Bacteria > Pseudomonadati > Pseudomonadota > Gammaproteobacteria > Enterobacterales > Enterobacteriaceae > Superficieibacter > Superficieibacter sp. The sequence continues at coordinate 27,968 of NZ_DAMAPU010000022.1, read as the reverse complement.
GCCACACCGACACGGTGCCCTTTGATGACGGTCGCTGGACCCGCGATCCGTTCACCCTGACCGAGCATGAAGGCAAACTCTATGGCCTCGGCACGGCGGATATGAAAGGCTTTTTCGCTTTTGTGCTCGACGCCCTGCGGGATGTTGACGTCACCCGGTTGAAAAAACCGCTCTACGTGCTCGCCACCGCCGATGAAGAAACCAGCATGGCCGGCGCGCGCTATTTCGCCGAAACCACCGAGCTGCGCCCGGATTGTGCCATCATCGGTGAGCCGACGTCGCTCCAGCCGGTGCGCGCGCATAAAGGCCACATTTCTAACGCCATCCGCGTGCTCGGTCAGTCCGGTCACTCCAGCGATCCGGCGCGCGGCGTTAATGCGATTGAGCTGATGCATGATGCCATCGGTCACATCCTGCACCTGCGCGACAATTTAAAAGAGCGCTTTCACTATGAGGCATTTACCGTGCCTTATCCGACGCTCAACCTCGGTCATATTCACGGCGGCGATGCGGCAAACCGCATCTGCGCCTGCTGCGAGCTGCATATGGACATCCGCCCGCTGCCGGGCATGACGCTTGACGATCTTAACGGCCTGCTGAACGACGCGCTGGCTCCGGTAAGCGAACGCTGGCCGGGCCGTCTGACCATCTCTGAGTTGCATCCGCCGATTCCGGGCTACGAATGCCCGCCGGATCACCAGCTGGTGCAGGTGGTTGAAAAACTGCTTGGCGCGCAAACCGAAGTGGTGAATTACTGTACCGAAGCGCCGTTCATCCAGACCCGCTGCCCGACGCTGGTACTTGGCCCCGGATCGATCAATCAGGCGCATCAGCCGGATGAATATCTGGAGACGCGGTATATCAAACCGACGCGCGAGTTAATCACGCAGGTTGTGCACCATTTTTGCTGGCATTAAGCGCATTTTTGTCGGCACGAAGCGGGTAAAATCCGCCCGCTTCCATAAGCACCACTTATCTGTTTTAACGTGAATTAAATTTCGTAAATTGCCGTCATTTATTCGTTTGCTGAAGCGATTTCGCAGCAATTGACGTCAGGGGTTTTACGTGGCTTTATAAAAGACGGTGTCATATACCCGATGCTCCCTGTTGCAGAGAATTGGGTATAACAAAATAAAATGAGATGGGGTGTCTGGGGTAACATGAACGAACAATATTCCGCTTTGCGTAGTAATGTCAGTATGCTCGGCAAACTGCTGGGAGAGACCATCAAAGACGCGCTGGGAGAAAACATCCTCGACCGCGTAGAAACGATCCGTAAGCTGTCGAAATCCTCCCGTGCGGGAAACGAAGCCAATCGTCAGGAGCTGCTGACCACGCTGCAAAACTTGTCCAATGACGAGCTGCTGCCGGTGGCTCGTGCCTTCAGCCAGTTTCTGAACCTGGCGAATACCGCCGAACAGTATCACAGCATCTCGCCGAAGGGCGAAGGTGCCAGCAACCCGGAAATTATCGCCCGCACCCTCAAAAAACTGAAAAATCAGCCGGAACTTAGCGAGGCCGTGATTAAAAAAGCGGTTGAGTCTCTGTCGCTGGAGCTGGTGCTGACCGCCCACCCGACGGAAATCACCCGCCGTACCCTGATCCACAAAATGGGTGAGGTCAACACCTGCCTGAAGCAGCTTGATAACAACGATCTGGTGGATTACGAACGCAATCAGCTGATGCGCCGTCTGCGCCAGTTGATCGCCCAGTCCTGGCATACGGATGAAATCCGTAAACATCGTCCGTCGCCGGTAGACGAAGCGAAATGGGGCTTTGCGGTGGTGGAAAACAGTCTGTGGGAAGGTGTGCCGAATTACCTGCGCGAACTGAACGAACAACTGGAAGAACACCTTGGCTATCGGCTACCGGTAGATTTTGTCCCGGTGCGTTTCACCTCCTGGATGGGCGGCGACCGCGACGGCAACCCGAACGTCACCGCCGACATTTCCCGCCATGTCCTGCTGCTGAGCCGCTGGAAAGCCACCGACCTGTTCCTGAAAGATATTCAGCTATTGATCTCCGAACTGTCGATGGTCGAATGCAGCGACGACCTGCGTGAGCTGGTCGGAGAAGCGGGTGCGCAGGAGCCGTACCGTTACCTGCTGAAAAATCTGCGCGGTCAGCTCATGGCAACGCAAACCTGGCTGGAAGCGCGTCTGAAAGGGCAAAAGCTACCGAAGCCAACGGGCCTGCTGACCCAGAACGAGCAGCTGTGGGAACCGCTGTACGCCTGCTACCAGTCTCTTCAGGCGTGCGGGCTGGGCATCATCGCCAACGGCGAACTGCTCGACACCCTGCGCCGCGTGAAGTGTTTCGGCGTCCCGCTGGTGCGTATTGATATTCGTCAGGAAAGCACCCGTCATACCGAAGCGCTGGGCGAACTGACCCGCTACCTCGGCATTGGCGACTACGAAAGCTGGTCGGAAGCGGATAAACAAGCCTTCCTGATCCGTGAACTCAACTCCAAACGTCCGCTGCTGCCGCGCCAGTGGGAACCGAGCGAAGAAACGCGTGAAGTGCTTGATACCTGCAAAGTGATTGCGGAAGCGCCTTACGGCTCGGTTGCCGCTTACGTTATTTCAATGGCGAAAACGCCGTCTGACGTGCTGGCCGTTCACCTGCTGCTTAAAGAAGCGGGTATCGGCTTTGCGCTGCCGGTTGCGCCGCTGTTTGAAACTCTCGACGACCTGAATAATGCCAACGATGTCATGAGCCAGTTGCTGAACATCGACTGGTATCGCGGCTTCATCCAGGGCAAGCAGATGGTGATGATTGGCTACTCCGACTCGGCAAAAGATGCGGGCGTGATGGCGGCATCCTGGGCGCAGTATCAGGCGCAGGATGCACTGATCAAAACCTGCGAAAAAGCCGGGATTGAACTGACGCTGTTCCACGGCCGTGGCGGCTCGATTGGTCGTGGTGGCGCGCCAGCCCACGCGGCGCTGCTCTCCCAGCCGCCGGGAAGCCTGAAAGGCGGGCTGCGCGTTACCGAGCAGGGCGAAATGATTCGCTTTAAGTACGGCCTGCCGGAAATCACCATCAGCAGTCTGTCGCTCTATACCGGTGCGATTCTGGAAGCTAACCTGCTACCACCGCCGGAACCCAAAGATGCCTGGCGTCATATCATGAACGAACTGTCGGATATCTCCTGCGATATGTACCGGGGTTTCGTGCGTGAAAACGAAGACTTTGTGCCTTACTTCCGCTCTGCCACGCCTGAACAGGAGTTGGGTAAACTGCCGCTGGGATCGCGTCCGGCAAAACGCCGTCCGACTGGCGGGGTCGAATCGCTGCGTGCTATTCCATGGATCTTCGCCTGGACCCAGAACCGTCTGATGCTTCCCGCCTGGCTGGGCGCGGGGGCCGCACTGCAAAAAGTGGTGGAAGACGGTAAGCAAAGCGAACTGGAAGCCATGTGTCGCGACTGGCCGTTCTTCTCTACCCGTCTGGGAATGCTGGAGATGGTCTATTCGAAAGCCGATCTATGGCTGGCAGAGTATTACGACCAACGGCTGGTGAAAAAGGAACTCTGGCCGCTGGGCAGTGAGCTACGCGCCCTGCTGGAAGATGACATTAAAGTCGTGCTGGCGATCGCTAACGACTCGCATCTGATGGCGGATCTGCCGTGGATTGCCGAATCTATCCAGTTGCGTAATGTCTATACCGACCCGCTGAACGTGCTCCAGGCCGAACTGCTGCACCGTTCGCGCCGCGCAGAGGAAGAAGGCAAAGAGCCGGATCCCCGCGTTGAGCAGGCGCTGATGGTGACGATCGCAGGCGTTGCCGCCGGGATGCGTAATACCGGTTAATCCTCCCCTTCCCTCTCTCGCCCACGGCGGGAGAGGGACATTCCCCCTTCATTATCTTTCTGACTATCTTTCTGACAATTAAGGTTGGCTTAATCTTTCGCCGCTACGCTTGCCGGTAAATTTGTTTACGGGTCAAACGTATGTCTTCGTCATTTCCTTCGTCACCGCAGAGGTTTAGCGGGAAAGCGCTCGGCCTGGCCATCCTTTATTTCTGTTTTTTCTCTACCCTTTTACAGGCGGTCATAACCTTCAGCGGTTTTAGCGGCACTAACGGCCTGCGCGATTCGCTGTTGTTCAGCACTCTGTGGTTGATCCCGCTCTTTCTGCTGCCACAAAGAACCCGTTTGCTCGCGGGGTTGATCGGTGTGATGCTGTGGGCGGCCTCACTCGCGGTACTGAGTTATTACGTGATTTACGGGCAGGAATTCTCGCAAAGCGTGCTGTTTGTGATGTTTGAAACCAACGCCAGCGAAGCGGGGGAATACCTCAGCCAGTATTTTAGCCTGAAGCTGATTATCATCGCCGTCATCTATACGGCGGTGGCGATCCTGCTCTGGTCGCGACTGCGTCCGGTTTATCTTCCCGGCCGCTGGCGCTGGCTGATTTCTGGCGCTCTGCTGTACGGGCTGGTCGTGCATCCGGTTGCCGTGAACATGATTTTCAAAGATAAATCGTTCGAAGGATCGGTAGCCACGCTGTCTACCCGTCTGGAACCTGCCGCACCGTGGCAGTTTATCAGTGGCTATTACCAATACCGTCGACAACTGGACAGCCTGAATCGCCTGCTGGATAAAAACAGCGCACTCCCTCCGCTGGCAAATCTGCAAGATACCTCCGGCAACGCGCCGCGCACGCTGGTGCTGGTCATTGGCGAGTCCACCCAGCGTGGGCGGATGAGTCTGTATGGCTATTCGCGTGAAACGACGCCGGAACTGGACGCGCTGCATAAAACGGACAGTCAGCTCACCGTGTTTAACAACGTGGTGACGTCGCGCCCCTACACCATTGAGATCCTGCAACAGGCGCTAAACTTTGCCGATGAAAAACACCCTGATATGTACCTGACCCAACCGTCGCTGATGAATATGATGAAACAGGCCGGGTACAAGACATTCTGGATCACTAACCAGCAAACGTTAACCGCCCGTAATACCATGCTGACGGTCTTCTCGAAGCAGACCGACGAACAGTTTTATATGAATCAGCAGCGGATGCAGAGCGCCCGCGAATATGACACCAACGTGCTGGCTCCCTTTAAAGCGGTGCTGGCCGATCCCGCGCCGAAGAAATTTATCATCGTCCATCTGCTGGGAACGCATCTCAAATATCAGTATCGCTATCCGCCAGGCGAGGGGAAATTTGATGGCAAAAAAGATGATCTGCCCGCCGGGCTAAGTGCCGGAGAACAGAAAGCGTATAACGCCTACGACAATGCCAATCTGTTTAATGACCGGGTGGTCGCCAGCCTGATTAAAGATTATAAAGCGACCGACCCTGACGGGTTTCTGCTCTATTTTTCCGATCATGGAGAAGAGGTTTACGACACCCCGCCGCACAGTATCCAGGGGCGTAATGAGGAAAATCCGACGCGGCATATGTACACCATTCCATTCCTGCTGTGGACGTCAGAAAAGTGGCAGGCTGCGCATCCACGCGATTTTTCCGGCGACGTGAACCGCAAATACAGTAGTTCGCAGCTCATCCATACCTGGTCAGATTTAGCCGGACTGCGCTATAGCGGCTACGACGAAACGCGCTCGCTGGTCAGCCCGAAATTTGTCGAAGCCACCCGCTGGATTGGGAATCCCTACAGGAAAAACGCGCTGATTTCCTACGACAGCCTGCCGTGGGGCAAGCAGCCCGGTAATCAGTAAGACGGCGAATGGCGCTTCATCACGAAGAGCCATTCGCTTTATTCCGCCGGACGCACACCCAGCGTGTGGCAAATGGCGTAGCTCATCTCGGCGCGGTTGAGGGTGTAGAAGTGGAAATCTTTCACGCCTTCACGGCTTAAAATTTTCACCATATCCATTGCGATATTCGCGCCGACCAGCTTGCGGGTTTCGGCATCGTTATCCAGTCCGCTGAACATTTGTGACATCCAGGACGGAATGCGCACGTTAGTCATATCCGCGAATTTTTTCGCCTGCTTAAAGTTCGAGACCGGCAGGATCCCCGGCACAATTTCAACATCAATGCCGGTCGAGACGCAGCGGTCACGAAAACGCAGATAGCTTTCGACATCAAAAAAGAACTGGGTGATGGCGCGATTCGCTCCGGCATCGATTTTACGCTTCAGATTCAGCAAATCCGCCTGCGCGCTTTTCGCCTCCGGGTGAACTTCCGGGTAGGCCGCCACGGAAATGTCAAAATCCGCCACTTCTTTCAGCAGGCCGACCAGATCGGCGGCATACATATCCGGTTTGCCGCCGTCCGGCGGTAAATCGCCGCGCAGGGCGACAATCTGGCGGATGCCGTTATTCCAGTAATCCTGGGCAATGGCGCGCAGCTCGTTGCGCGAAGCATCAATGCAGGTCAGGTGCGGGGCAGCAATTAACCCGGTACGCTCTTTGATATCTTTGATGATGCTGTGCGTGCGGTCGCGCTCGCCGGAGTTAGCGCCGTAGGTCACGGAGACAAACTTCGGCTTCAGGCTGCTCAGGCGATCGATAGAGGCCCACAGGGTTTGCTCCATTTCACTGGTGCGCGGCGGGAAAAATTCAAAGGAAACATTAATCTGACCCTGTACTTCGGCCAGACTCTGATTCAGGGCTTCCCGCTGGTTGGCGTGAAAAAAGCTCATACCTTACCTCATCTATCGCATGTCATTATTTGTTGTGTTGTGAACTTCTATACGTTTAGACGTCCAGATGTAAAAATGACGGAAAAGACGGATGGCGTCAACAGAAAAATGGTTGCCAGGCGTGAGGATTACTCAGTAAAGATGAAAAAGATTCAGGATAAAGCCGTGACACTCTCTTACGAAGCCACTACCTCCACGAGGGAAAAGCGCTATGACGCTGCGTAACCCGCAGGTTTAATGAAGGGTTATTCGCCGCAAAAGCGGTTTTTGCGGCGAATGCTGACACGTGATTACAGCAGTTGTGCCAGGCGGTTGATATCCGACTGAATCGCTCCGGCAGTCACATCGCGCCCCGCGCCCGGCCCACGGATCACCAGCGGATTATCGCGATACCAGCGGCTTTCGATGGCGAAGACGTTATCGCACGGCAGCAATGAGGCCAGCGGATGCTCTGGACGCACCGCTTCCACGCCGACGCGGGCTTTACCGTTGGCGTCGAAACGTGCCACATAGCGCAGCACCAGCCCCATTTCCTGTGCTGCTTCCAGACGCTGCACCATTTGCTCATTCAGCTCATCGCCGTTTTCGAAGAAATGGTCAACCGAACCCTCTTCACAGTGCGAAGGCACCAGCGATTCAACGCGAACCTGATCCGGCTCGATGTTATAGCCCGCTTCGCGCGCGAGGATCACCAGCTTGCGCATCACGTCTTTACCGGACAGATCGACGCGCGGGTCCGGCTCCGTCAGTCCCTGCTGCCACGCCTGGTCCACCAGCTCGGTAAACGGCACGCTGCCGTCAAATTGCAGGAACAGCCACGAAAGCGTACCGGAGAAAATCCCGCTGATGGAAAGGATAGTATCGCCGCTGTCGATTAAATCGCGCACCGTATGGTTTACGGGAAGCCCCGCGCCGACCGTGGCGTTATACAGCCAGTGACGCCCGGTTTTTTCAAAGGCGTCGTGAATTTGACGATACTTATTGCTGCTGCTGGCACCCGCCAGTTTATTGGCGCTGATGACGTGAAAACCGTGGCTGGCGAAATCCAGATACTGATCGGCGAGTTGCTCGCTGGCGGTGACGTCAAGGACCACCAGATCGTCATACGGGTGCGCGCGCATCCACAGGAACAACGATTCTTCATCCTGCTCGACCGCTTCATCGCTGAAAAACGCCAGCGCGCGGCTGGCATCCAGCCCGTCATAGTTCAGCAGGCTGCGACGGCTGTCCACCACGCCTGCCAGTACGAATTCAAAACCGGTCCGCGCCGAAAGCGTACTTTGCTCGCGGGCGAACAGTTCCAGCCAGCGCGAGCCGATATTGCCTTTGCCGAACAGCACCAGGCCGATGCGCTTCTCCGCGCGGAAAACCGACTGATGCAGCCCCTGGATCAGGCTTTCAGTCGGACCGGTCCGCAGCACGGCAACCAGGCTGATGCCCTCTTCCGACTGCCAGGTAAACTCAACCGGCTGGCCTTTAAGCTGCTGCCAGAAGCGGTGGCAGTGCAGCGCGTTGCGGCTGACGCCCGCGCCCACCATCGCCACCAGCACCAACCCCTGACGCAGGCGTAATTCGCCCGGCAGTCCGGCTTCATCAAGAATTTTAAGCGCGCTGTCGGCCACTTCAGAGGTGTAGCAGAATTGCAGAAGATGGCGATCGTTGTGAACGCCCACCGCCAGCGGGCGCACCTGCGCGCGCTTGAGAAGCTGGTCAATCTCCTTCTGCGCCAGTTTGAAATCCTGGCTGGCTGGCACCTGAAACTCAATCAGGCAGACGTCATCATGGCTGGTCACAATGCGTGCGCCCGTGCCGGACGCCAGCACGCGCTCAATGCGCGTTGAACCCTGATCCGGCGTATAACTACAGCGCAGTTGCAGATCGATATCGCTGCCGGACACCGGCTGCAATGTACGGGTATGCAGTACCGGCGCGGCCAGACGCGCCAGCTCGCTGGCTTCATCCAGACGCAGCAGTGGCAGCAGGCAGGCATCTTTTACTTTGCGCGGGTCAGCGCTGTACACGCCCGCCACGTCGCTCCAGATGGTGACGCGGGAAACGCCCGCCAGTGCGCCAATTTGCGTGGCGGAGTAGTCGGAACCATTACGCCCCAGCAGGACGGTTTCGCCCGCATTATTGCGGCTGATAAACCCGGTCACAACCAGACGTTTATTCGGATGCTGCACCAGTAGCTGTTGCAGCAGCGGGTAAGATAAGCCTTCATCGACCTGCGGCTGCGCCGCACGTTCAGCACGCAGGAATTCACGCGCGTCCAGCCAGACACATTCCAGCCCCTGCTGGTTGAGCACGGCTGACATCAGACGCGCTGACCAGACTTCGCCATGCCCGACCACTTCCGCATAGACGGCATCGCTAATGCCGCTGTCGAGTAATCCCGCCAGCCGCTCAAGATCGTGGATAAACGCGCTGATTAAGCCATCGGCAACGTCAGCGGGCAGTAAACCCGCAATCAGTTCGCTTTGATAACGACGCAGCGACTGTTGAACCTGATGCGCAGAGAGGCGATCGGTCTGGCTAAGTTTCAGCCAGCTAATCAACTGGTTGGTAGTGCTGCCTGCCGCAGAGACAACCATCATATCGCCCGGCTGCGAATACTCCGCCATAATGCCCGCGACACGCAGATAACACTTCACATCTGCCAGACTACTCCCACCAAATTTATGCAGTTGACGAACTTTCGCCCCTGTCTGCGCTATCACACTCATGATTACCCCTTCGATGCGACCCGGAAGCCATTTTCCAGATCGGCAATTAAATCTTCACCATCTTCAATACCGGTTGAGATGCGCAGTAGCGTCTCGGAAATTCCGGCGGCGGCGCGCGCTTCCGGTGCCATACCCGCGTGCGTCATGGTGGCGGCGTGGGAGATCAAACTTTCCACTCCCCCTAAGGATTCCGCCAGCGTAAACAGTGACAGCCCGCTTAAGAAGCGACGCAACGTTTGCTCATCGCCATCCAGTTCAAAACTCAGCATCGCCCCGAATCCTTTCTGCTGGCGTGCCGCAATCTCATGCCCCTGATTTTCCGGCAGCGACGGGTGATATAGCTTTTTCACCAGCGGCTGGGTTTTCAGGTAATCGACAATCGCCTGCGCGTTACGCTGCGCCACGTCCATGCGCGGTGAAAGCGTGCGCAAACCGCGCAGCAGCAGGTAGCTGTCAAACGCGCCGCCGGTGACGCCAATGTTATTGGCCCACCATGCCAGTTCGGTGACAAGCTCGGGATCTTTTGCAATCACCACCCCGGCCACCACGTCCGAGTGACCGTTCAGGTATTTAGTACATGAATGCAATACCAGATCGGCCCCTAACGCCAGTGGATTTTGCAGCGCCGGGCTTAAAAAGGTGTTGTCCACCACGCTGACTGCCCCGGCATCACGCGCCAGTTGACAGATTTTCGCAATATCCACGACGCGTAACAATGGATTACTTGGGCTTTCGACGAGTACCAGCTTCGGTTTTTCCGCCAGCGCCGCCTGTAAAGCCTCTTCGTTACCCTGATCGACAAACCGCACCCGGTAGCAGCCGCGCTTCGCCAGGCTATCGAACAGACGATAGCTGCCGCCGTAGCAGTCATGCGGCGCAACCAGCAGATCGCCAGGCTTCAGGAACACCGTCGTCACCAGCAGGATCGCCGACATACCGGTATTGGTCAACACGGCACCCGCGCCGCCTTCCAGCTCGGCCAGCGCGCGCTGGACCACATCACGCGTAGGGTTGCCGCGACGTGAGTAGTCGTGCGTGCGCGGCTCATTAAAACCGGTGAAGTTATAGGTGCTGGAAAGATGGATAGGCGGGACAACACAGCCGTACTGCTCGTCGTCATTTAACCCGCTACGCACTGCGATGGTGGCCTGTTTACGCGTCATATGGGAGTGTCCTGGCAAGATCTGTGAAAAGTCAGGCACCAGAGTAAACATTGTTACAATAGACGTCAATACATCTGGACATCTAAACTTCTTTGCGTATAGATTGAGCAAATGGCAAATAGCCGTTAAAATTATATGCATTAGCGCACATCTGGGAATGCTTACCTCGTGTCACGGCGTTCTCACTAAGGTAAACTACGCGCAATTACGGCCTGGGTATGCCCGGCCCTTTATTAATACTGAGAGGATCAAAGGTAACTCATGGCTGAATGGAGCGGCGAATATATCAGCCCCTACGCTGAGCACGGTAAGAAGAGTGAGCAAGTCAAAAAAATTACGGTTTCCATTCCTCTGAAAGTGTTAAAAATCCTCACCGATGAACGCACGCGTCGTCAGGTGAACAACCTGCGTCATGCCACCAACAGCGAACTGCTTTGCGAAGCGTTCCTGCACGCCTTTACCGGACAACCGTTACCGGATGACGCCGATCTGCGTAAAGAGCGCAGCGATGAGATCCCGGAAGATGCAAAAGTGATCATGCGTGAGCTGGGGATCGACCCGGAGACGTGGGAGTACTGATACAGCTGGCGGTTCCATGATGCTGAACCGCCATTACGTGTTCACAAGGATGTCATCGTGAGATATTTTCACCCGTCGGTAAAAGGCAGAGGTTTTCCTCTGCCTTTTTTCTGACAATTTTATGGATGTAAAACGCTTTGCCTTTGCACTGCCTTGCGCTGGTTGAGATAGCCGATGGTATTGTTACCCCACAGTTGCTCGTAAGGCATCCCGGCCAGCATTTCTACCGTCTGACGTGCTTCCGGGGTGATAGCCTCCGGCGTCAGACGCCCTGCCAGGCGCATTTTCAGCGTTTCCTCCCGCAGAACGCTGTGCGTTTTCAGGTTCAGGCGGAACTTCAGCGAAATCAGGAAGCCGATCAGCAGCACGAGCACCGTACCGCCGCTGAGCACCATCATAATGGTGTGGCTAACGCCTGGCACCTGGGTGGACTGCCCTGAAACAAAGCCGGACATCTGCATCACAATACCCACCAGCATCACCGCCCCGGCCTGCGACGCTTTACGCGTCAGAGTCATGATCCCGGCAAAAATCCCTTCGCGACGCTGACCGGTTACCACTTCATCCACATCGGCAATATAGGTGTAAATATTCCACGGAATGTAGTTAATGCCGCCACGCCCCAGCCCGGCAATCCCGGAAATCAACAGCAGTAAAGTGTAGTTATCGCTCATCCCGCTGTAGTACAGGACAGAATAAGACAGCGCGCTTAAGCCAAACAGCACCACCACGACGCGATAGGACGGCGCCTGCCCGAAACGAATGCACAGTGGGATCATCGCCATTACCGCAATAAATTGCAGGATCGCCATCGTCCCCATCAGATCCGAGGCCAGCGTCGGGCTTTGCATCAGCACAAACACCACGTAATAGGTGAAGACCGCGTTGAAAACATCCTGCGCGATATAGCCGCCCAGGTACATCCCGAGATGCTGGCGGAAAATACGGATGCGGAAGGTGGAACTGAGTTCGATCACCAGTCGACGCAGGCTTTGCCCGAGGGTGAGTTTTTCAGCCTGCGCCGCCAGCTCTTCCTCACTGCGGGTGCGCTCCCAGGTAAAGCACCACACCAGCGTGAGCACCACGGCGCACATGATGGAGAAGACCAGGCTGGCATAGAAGAAGGAGACAGCGTTATCTTTACCAAAGTGATTCAGCAAGACGCCCGGCAGGAAGGCCGCCAGAATCGCCGACAGTTGTGCCATCCCGATGCGCGCGCCGGAGAATTTGGTTTTTTGTTTGAAGTCATCGGTCATTTCCGGCACCAGCGTTTCGTAAGGAACCAGAATCATGGTGTAGACGATATCAAACAGCAGATAGGTAAACAGGTAATACCAATAGCTCATGTCACCCATCCACATTAAGCTATAGGAGAACACGCAAGGAATACCCAGTAAAATAAAGAACTTGCGGCGGCCAAAACGTTTACCTAACCACGTATTGCCGAAATTGTCGGTCAGATAGCCCATCAGCGGACTGACGACAGCATCCAGAATTCTCGCCATCGCGAAAATAAACGTTGCTTCAATAGGCGTGAGTCCACAAAACGTCGTATAAAAATAAAGTAACCATGCTGCGGTAAGCGCTGTCGTCCCCGCCCCGAGGCAATCGCCGGAGCCGTACGCCAGATAATTTGCAATACCAATTTTGCGCTTATTCATCTGTATACCCTGATATTTACGCACTGGAATTTTTACGGCATAAGCCGTGCAGTTATTTAAATAATCATCAGAAGTTGTAGCCAATACCTACACGATAACGTGTTTGTCGATCATCGGTCGTTGCGGTGTTATAGCCAGAGGAAACGTTACCAACTTCAGCAAACGGTACCCATTGACCAAATTTATGCGCCACGCGGAAGTTATATTCATAATCGCGCTTTTCGTTATTATATAAATTCTCATGATCGGCAAATTTATAAAAGCCGTTGAGTTCAAACATCCAGTTATCGATGTTATAACCCAGCCAGGCTTCCGGGCGGTAAACCATGCGATCGTCTTTACCGTCTGTATTACGTCGCGCATATTCCTGACGATAGCGGAAGGCGGTCCACCAGTTATCGCTGATGTTGTACTGCACGCGGATGTACGGCTTGTAGATAGCAATGTTGTCGCCTGTCTCCACTGCAATCCCTGGCTGCCAGACCAGATCGTGCCAGACCGTCTGGTAGCTTGCCGTATACTCGCTGCTGTTGCCTTCCATATTATTGAGCGGCTTTTCAGACTGCGCATCATTTGAACGGGAGACGGCCTCTACCGCAACACCAAAACCCGTCGCAAAACGGTGAGACATATAAACACGGTCATAATTACGCCCGTCGTCATAATATTCATGACGATAATCAACATAACCTGCATGGGCAGCACCGGAAATTAATGGAACAAGTAATAAAGCATATTTCGACTTCATAACAAACCCTCTCAAAAAGAGAACGCGAAAATAAAATAAACTAATCAATTTCACCAATGAGCCAATCACTGATAAAAATTAATGCCTGATAGTAGATTTATATGACGACAGGGAGTTTATTGGAGGCGCTTAATAAAAACCTTTCGGTTTTTGCCAAAAATCAAAATAAATGGCAGAAAAATAAAGATCGTAAAGACCAGGATCAACAATAGAAACAATTTATCATTAAATAGAGAACGCCGTTTCATTTATGGGGGAGTTGGTATCATTTGCATTATTGATAATGCAGATACAAAAAAAGCGCCTTGCGGCGCTTTTTTCTGGAAGCAATAACTTACTTGCTGCCTGGGATGCTGAAACGCTTGTTGAAGCGGTCAACACGGCCACCGGTCGCAACGTCACGCTGCTTGCCAGTGAAGAACGGGTGGCATTTGCTGCACACGTCCAGGTTCAGGTCGTGACCCACGGTAGAGCGGGTTTTGATCACATTACCGCAAGAGCAGTTTGCAGTAATTTCTACATAATTCGGGTGAATATCTTTTTTCATGGAAAACCTCAGTTTAAGGCCGCGTCGCTCTTCCAGCCCTAACGCCAGACACCACGCGATGTTGAATGATAGTTGTTTTTAATGCGCGCTTAACGCACCAAAGGGGGCGAATCATACAGAATTTAACCAGCGGATGCAAACTGATCCGCTCGCCGCCTCTTACAATGTGTATACTATCCCGCCAGTTTTCAAGTCAGGATGATCTTATGCCCGTTGCTCACGTTGCGCTGCCCGTTCCGCTGCCCCGCACTTTCGACTACCTGCTGCCGCAGGAGATGTCGGTGACAGCGGGCTGTCGCGTGCGCGTGCCGTTTGGCAAGCAGCAGGAACGCATCGGCATCGTGGTGTCGGTCAGCGATACCAGCGATTTGCCGCTCAGCGAACTGAAAGCCGTGGTTGAAGTGCTCGATGACGAGCCGGTCTTTTCGACCTCCGTCTGGCGGTTATTGCTCTGGGCGGCGGATTACTATCATCATCCTGTCGGCGACGTGCTGTTTCACGCCCTGCCGATTTTATTGCGACAGGGCAAACCCGCCAGCGCCGCGCCGCTTTGGTACTGGTTCGCGACTGAACAGGGCCAGGCGGTGGATATTAACAGCCTGAAACGCTCGCCGAAGCAGCAGCAGGCGCTGGCCGCGCTGCGCCAGGGGAAGATCTGGCGGCATCAGGTGGCGGAACTGGAATTTAACGACGCGGCCTTACAGACGCTGCGTAAAAAAGGACTGAGCGATCTGAGCAGTGAAGCGGTCGCGCTGAGCGACTGGCGCACGGGTTATGCCGTGACCGGTGAACGGTTGCGGCTGAATACCGAGCAGGCCACCGCCGTTGGCGCAATCCACAGCGCATCGGATAGCTTCTCCGCCTGGCTGCTGGCAGGCGTGACCGGCTCCGGTAAAACGGAAGTCTACTTAAGCGTTCTCGAAAACGTGCTGGCGCAGGGCAGACAGGCCCTGGTGATGGTGCCGGAAATTGGCCTGACGCCGCAGACTATCGCCCGTTTTCGTGAACGTTTCAACGCGCCGGTAGAAGTGCTGCACTCCGGTCTCAACGACAGCGAGCGCCTCTCCGCCTGGCTGAAAGCCAAAAATGGCGAGGCGGCAATTGTTATCGGCACGCGCTCGTCGCTGTTTACGCCGTTTAAAAACCTCGGCGTGATCGTCATTGATGAAGAGCATGACAGTTCTTATAAACAGCAGGAAGGCTGGCGCTATCACGCGCGCGACCTGGCGGTGTATCGCGCACATAGTGAGCAGATCCCGATTATTCTTGGCTCCGCCACCCCTGCCCTGGAAACGCTGCACAATGTGCGTCAGGGGAAATATCATCAGCTTAAACTGACCCGCCGCGCCGGTAATGCCCGCCCGGCGAATCAGCATGTGCTCGATCTCAAAGGCCAGCAGTTGCAGGCCGGGCTTTCCCCGGCGCTGATCGCCCGGATGCGCCAGCATCTTCAGGCCGATAATCAGGTGATCCTGTTTCTCAACCGGCGGGGCTTTGCGCCCGCGCTGTTATGCCACGATTGCGGATGGATCGCCGAGTGTTCGCGCTGCGATCACTATTACACGCTGCATCAGGCGCAGCATCACCTGCGCTGCCATCACTGCGACAGCCAGCGTCCAATCCCCCGCCAGTGCCCGTCCTGCGGTTCGACGCACATGGTGCCGGTCGGAATGGGGACGGAACAGCTTGAGCAGGCGCTGACGCCGCTGTTTAACGGCGTACCGATTTCGCGTATCGACCGTGATACCACCAGCCGCAAAGGTTCGCTGGAACAGTATCTGGCAGAGGTTCACCGTGGCGGCGCGCGCATTCTCATTGGCACCCAGATGCTGGCAAAAGGACATCATTTCCCGGACGTCACCCTGGTGGCATTGCTGGACGTTGACGGTGCGCTGTTCTCGGCGGATTTTCGCTCCGCAGAACGCTTTGCCCAGCTTTATACCCAGGTTTCCGGGCGTGCCGGGCGCGCGGGCAAGCAGGGCGAAGTGTTGCTCCAGACCCATCACCCGGAGCATCCTTTATTACAAACGCTGTTACATCAGGGTTACGATGCCTTCGCGCAGCAGGCGCTGGCAGAGCGTCAAACCATGCAGCTGCCGCCGTGGACCAGCCACGTGTTAATCCGCGCGGAAGACCATAATAATCAGCAGGCTCCCGTGTTCCTTCAGCAACTGCGCAACCTGTTACAGGCCAGCCCGCTGGCGGACGACAAGCTGTGGCTGCTGGGGCCAGTACCGGCGCTGGCCCCAAAACGCGGCGGCCGCTACCGCTGGCAAATTTTGCTGCAACACCCTTCGCGCGTGCGCCTGCAACATGTGGTCAGCGGCGCGCTGGTGCTGATCAACACCCTGCCGGAATCCCGCCGGGTGAAATGGGTGTTAGATGTCGATCCCATTGAGGGCTAGCCCGCCACGATGCGAGGCGGATCGAGAAATTTAACACTCGTCACACTTTTCATGAAATTTCTGTAACTCTTCAGATAACTATCTGATAAAAATGTGTGTGATGTCAGAGACAGGGAATGTTTCTGTGCCTGCGCCGCTATGCGAGGAGAATACAGGTGAATACCAGGAAAGCGGTTGCTTCGGCAACCATGAAGGATGTTGCTCTTAAGGCAAAAGTCTCAACGGCTACCGTATCGCGGGCCTTAATGAATCCTGAAAAAGTGTCTCAGGCTACCCGTAATCGGGTGGAACAAGCGGCAATTGACGTGGGTTATTATCCACAAGCGCCTGGCCGTAATACAAAACGTAATGAGTCACGCACCCTCCTGGTGATTGTCCCGGATATTTGCGATCCGTTTTTTAGTGAAATTATCCGGGGTATTGAAGTTACCGCCGCACAAGAGGGTTATCTGGTCCTGATAGGCGATTGCGCCCATCAGAATCAGCAGGAAAAAACCTTTATCGATCTGATTATTACCAAGCAGATTGACGGCATGTTATTGCTTGGCTCCCGGCTGCCGTTTGACGCCAGTATCGAAGAGCAGCGTAATTTACCGCCGATGGTGATGGCTAACGAATTTGCGCCAGAGCTGGAGTTACCGACGGTACATATCGATAACTTAACTGCCGCCTTTGATGCCGTGAATTATTTGCACGAGCTGGGGCACCAGCGCATTGGCTGCATTGCCGGGCCGGAAGAAATGCCGCTGTGCCACTATCGGTTGCAGGGCTATGTTCAGGCGCTACGCCGCTGCGGGATCACCGTCGATCCGCATTACATCGCACGCGGTAACTTTACCTATGAAGCGGGAGCCAGAGCGCTGGAGCAATTGCTTGCGCTACCGAAGCCGCCCACGGCGGTCTTTTGCCATAGCGATGTCATGGCACTTGGCGCACTCTCGTATGCCAAACGTCAGGGGCTGAAAGTGCCTGACGATCTCTCTATCATTGGTTTTGATAATATCTCGCTGTCTGAGTTCTGCGATCCTCCGCTGACGACCGTGGCGCAGCCGCGCTTTGAGATTGGTCGTGAAGCGATGCTGCTTCTGCTCGACCAGTTACACGGACAAAATGTCAGCAGCGGTTCACGCTTACTGGATTGTGAACTGATTATCCGGGGCAGTACGGGTAACATATTGTCTTAAAGTAAACTCGCTTTAAGACTCCCCTGTCTGGTCAAAGGCCCGTGGCTTAAGTAACATGACGGACAGATAACAAATAAATACAGCGAAACGATAGTGGCACAACGAGATTATGTACGCCGCAGCCAACCGGCTTCTTCGCGGCGCAAAAAGAGCACTTCACGCCAAAAGCAACGGAACCTGCCTGCTGTTTCGCCAGCGATGGTCGCCATTGCTGCGGCTGTACTGGTTGCCTTTATTGGCGGACTGTACTTTATTACCCATCATAAAAAAGAAGAGTCAGAAACGCTTCAGGGTCGTCAGGTCACGGGTAACGGCCTGCCGCCAAAACCTGAAGAACGCTGGAAGTACATCAAAGAGCTGGAAAGCCGCCAGCCAGGCATTCGCACGCCGACAGAACCCTCTGCGGGTGGTGAAGTGGTGAATCCAAACCAGCTGACCGACGAACAACGCCAGTTGCTGGAGCAGATGCAGGCCGATATGCGCCAGCAGCCCACGCAACTCAATGAAGTCCCGTGGAACGAGCAAACGCCGGAACAGCGCCAGCAGACGCTCCAGCGTCAGCGCCAGGTGCAGCAGGCCCAGCAACAGCAGTGGACCAACACCCAGCCTGCCCAGCCGCCGCGTACGCAGCAGCCCGTTCAGCAGCCGCGCCAAAGCCAGCCGCCGAAGCAAACCGCGACCCAGCAGCCGTATCAGGATCTGATCCAGACGCCAGCCCACACCAACGCCACGCAGCCTAAAACGCAGCAGGCCGCACCGGTCACGCGCGAGCCTGAAGCACCGAAGCAGACGGCAGAGAAAAAAGACGAGCGTCGCTGGATGGTGCAGTGCGGCGCCTTTAAGGGCGCGGAGCAGGCCGAAACCGTGCGCGCGCAGCTGGCGTTTGAAGGTTTTGACTCACATATCACCACCAGCAACAGCATTAACCGGGTGGTGATTGGGCCGATCAAAGGCAAAGATAACGCCGACGGTACGCTTAATCGTCTGAAAATGGCCGGTCACGCAAACTGCATTCGAGTCGCTTCCGGGGGTTGAAACCCCCAAAATCCCCCCCATTTATAATTGCATTCAGCCCCGCAAACTCTGCGGGGCGCATACTCCGCTTTTGCACCCAGGGGGGCATCTCGTGACAACAATAGTAAGCGTACGCCGTAACGGTCAGGTGGTCATCGCTGGTGATGGTCAGGCCACGCTCGGCAATACCGTAATGAAAGGCAACGTCAAAAAAGTGCGTCGCCTGTACAACGACAAAGTGATCGCCGGTTTTGCGGGCGGCACTGCCGATGCCTTTACCCTCTTTGAACTGTTTGAGCGCAAACTGGAAATGCATCAGGGCCACCTGGTGAAAGCCGCCGTTGAGCTGGCGAAGGACTGGCGCACCGACCGGATGCTGCGCAAGCTTGAAGCGCTGCTGGCAGTTGCCGATGAAAACGCCTCGCTGATCATTACCGGTAACGGCGACGTCGTTCAGCCGGAAAACGACCTGATTGCGATTGGCTCCGGTGGCCCCTATGCCCAGGCCGCCGCCCGCGCGCTGCTGGAAAATACTGAGCTTGGTGCCCGCGAAATTGCGGAGAAAGCGTTGGGGATCGCAGGCGATATCTGCATCTACACCAACCACTTCCACACTATTGAAGAATTACCGTCTAAGGCGTAAGGATCTCCCATGTCTGAAATGACCCCACGCGAAATTGTCAGCGAACTGAACAAACACATTATCGGTCAGGATGCTGCCAAGCGTTCAGTGGCTATTGCGTTACGTAACCGCTGGCGTCGTATGCAGCTTGAAGAAGATCTGCGTCACGAAGTCACCCCGAAAAACATTCTGATGATCGGCCCGACCGGCGTCGGTAAAACTGAAATTGCCCGTCGCCTGGCGAAGCTGGCGAACGCGCCGTTCATCAAAGTTGAAGCGACTAAATTCACTGAAGTGGGCTATGTAGGTAAAGAAGTGGATTCTATCATCCGCGATCTGACCGATGCCGCAGTGAAAATGGTTCGCGTCCATGCGATCGAGAAAAACCGTTTCCGCGCCGAAGAAATGGCGGAAGAGCGTATTCTCGACGTGCTGATCCCGCCGGCCAAAAACAACTGGGGCCAGGCTGAACAACCGCAGGAACCGTCGGCTGCCCGTCAGTCATTCCGTAAAAAACTGCGCGAAGGTCAGCTCGACGACAAAGAAATTGAAATCGATCTCGCTGCTGCGCCGATGGGTGTTGAAATCATGGCACCTCCGGGTATGGAAGAGATGACCAGCCAGCTTCAGTCGATGTTCCAGAACCTCGGCGGCCAGAAGCAAAAACCGCGTAAGCTGAAAATCAAAGACGCGATGAAACTGCTGATTGAAGAAGAAGCGGCGAAGCTGGTCAACCCGGAAGAGTTAAAGCAGGATGCCATCGATGCGGTTGAACAGCACGGCATCGTGTTTATCGACGAAATCGACAAAATCTGTAAGCGTGGCGAGTCTTCCGGCCCGGATGTTTCGCGTGAAGGCGTGCAGCGCGACCTGCTGCCGCTGGTGGAAGGCTGCACCGTTTCCACCAAGCACGGCATGGTCAAAACTGACCATATCCTGTTTATTGCCTCTGGCGCATTCCAGGTGGCTAAACCGTCGGACCTGATCCCGGAACTTCAGGGCCGTTTGCCGATCCGCGTCGAGCTACAGGCGCTGACCACCAACGATTTCGAACGCATTCTGACCGAGCCTAACGCCTCCGTCACCGTGCAGTACAAAGCGCTGATGGCCACCGAAGGGGTGAACATTGAGTTTACCGACGACGGTATCAAACGCATTGCCCAGGCCGCGTGGCAGGTCAACGAAAGCACCGAAAACATCGGCGCACGTCGTCTGCATACCGTTCTGGAGCGTCTGATGGAAGATATCTCCTACGACGCCAGCGATCTGAACGGTGAAAGCATCACGATTGATGCCGACTATGTGAGCAAACACCTGGATGCTTTAGTGGCAGATGAAGATCTGAGCCGTTTTATCTTATAATCGGCCTCAATACGTTTTCATCACTTCAGATGGGGCTAATTAGCCCCATTTTTATTAGCCGGGATTATGACTGAACAACCTCTTAGCTCAACCCAGGCGTGGCTGGAAAGCCTGCGACCTAAAACGCTCCCACTCGCTTTTAGCGCGATAGTGGTCGGCACCGCGCTCGCCTGGTGGCAGGGCTATTTCGATCCGCTGGTCGCACTGATGGCGCTCATCACCGCCGGTCTGCTGCAAATCCTTTCTAATCTGGCAAATGACTACGGTGATGCGGTTAAAGGCAGCGACAAGCCAGACCGCATCGGGCCGTTGCGCGGAATGCAAAAAGGGGCGATTACCCTCGCCCAGATGAAGCGCGCGCTGATTATCACCATCGCCCTGTCCTGCATATCCGGGCTGGTGCTGGTGGCGCTGGCCTGTCAGAACATGGCGGATTTTATCGGTTTTCTCGTGCTGGGTTGCCTTTCTATCATCGCGGCCATCACCTATACGATGGGCAATCGCCCCTATGGTTATATCGGCCTGGGTGATGTTTCAGTGCTGATTTTCTTTGGCTGGCTGAGCGTCATGGGGAGCTGGTATTTGCAGGCCCATACGCTGATCCCGGCGATTATCCTGCCAGCCACCGCCTGCGGCCTGCTGGCGACGGCGGTGCTGAACATCAATAACCTGCGCGATATTGACAGCGATCGGCAAAACGGCAAGAACACGCTGGTAGTGCGCCTGGGACCGGTTAACGCCCGGCGCTATCATGTTTGCCTGCTGATGGGCGCGCTGGCGTGCCTCGCGCTGTTCAATCTGATTTCTCTGCGCAGTCCGTGGGGCTGGCTGTTTATCCTGGCCGCGCCGCTGTTGGTCAGGCAGGCGCGCTACGTCATGCGTGAGCGTGACCCGCTCGCCATGCGTCCAATGCTGGAACGCACCGTAAAAGGGGCATTGCTGGTTAATTTACTGTTTGTGATAGGGATTATCTTAAGTCAGAAGGTCAATTAGCTGACAAATATCAATTAACATTGTTGATTTTGCCAACAGCGCGTCTGGCGCGATATACTGAAGGTTCTCGCAGCAACGGAACGTTAAGCCTATGAAATATGATACTTCCGAACTTTGTGACATCTACCAGGAAGATGTTAACGTCGTGGAACCGCTCTTTACCAACTTTGGTGGCCGTTCCTCGTTTGGTGGTCAAATCACCACGGTGAAATGTTTCGAGGATAACGGGTTGCTGTACGATCTGCTCGAACAGAATGGCCGTGGCCGGGTACTGCTGATCGACGGCGGCGGCTCCGTTCGGCGCGCGTTAATTGATGCGGAACTTGCCCGCACCGCCACGCAAAATGAATGGGAAGGGATTGTGGTGTACGGTTCGGTTCGTCAGGTTGACGACCTGGAAGAACTCGACATCGGCATTCAGGCCATTGCCGCTATTCCGGCGGGCGCAACGGGTGAAGGCATCGGCGAAAGCGACGTGCGCGTTAATTTCGGCGGCGTGACCTTCTTCTCCGGCGATCATCTGTATGCCGACAATACCGGCATCATTCTTTCCGAAGATCCGCTGGATATCGAATAACCGCTTCCGCTCAAGAACGAAAAAGGGAAGGCTTGCGCCTTCCCTTTTCATTTTGGGAACGCCGGACGAGCACCAGGCTTCATCCGGCATTTACCGTCTTAGTACAGCTTCTTAGCCGTATCCAGCCAGTCACCCTTGAACGGACGCTTCATACTCTCGATAGCGTCGATGATATCGTGGTGAACCAGTTGTTCGTTCTGAATACCGACGCAGCGACCGCCGTGGCCTGCAAGCAGCAGGTCGATAGCGTACGCGCCCATGCGCGAAGCAAGAATACGGTCATAAGGCACCGGTGAACCGCCGCGCTGGATGTGGCCCAGAACGGTAGCGCGCGTTTCACGGCCGGTTTCTTTTTCGATGTAGTCTGCCAGTTCGTGGATATCACACATATGTTCCGTGATCGCGACGATGGCGTGTTTTTTACCTTTGGCGATACCGGCTTTGATTTCGGTAACCAGATCGTCACGGCTGAATTCCACTTCCGGCACCATCACAAACTCACAGCCACCGGCAATTGCCGCAGCCAGGGTCAGGTCGCCACAGTAGCGGCCCATCACTTCGACGATGGAAATACGCTGGTGAGAAGAGGAGGTGTCGCGCAGGCGGTCGATAGCTTCAACCACAGTGCCCAGCGCGGTAAAGTAACCGATAGTGTAATCGGTTCCTTTGATATCGTTATCAATGGTGCCCGGCAGGCCGATGCACGGGAAGCCCATTTCAGTCAGGCGTTTTGCGCCCATGTAGGAGCCGTCGCCGCCGATAACAACCAGCGCATCAATACCGCGTTTTTTCATGTTTTCGATAGCCACGGCACGGATGTGTTCTTCACGGAATTCCGGGAAGCGCGCGGAGCCGAGGAAAGTACCGCCACGGTTGATCATGTCGGAAACGCTGTAGCGGTCGAGCTGGATCATACGATCTTCATACAGCCCCAGATAACCGTCATACACGCCCATCACTTCCAGACCTTCCGTCAATGCTGCACGGACAACGCCACGAATAGCAGCGTTCATGCCCGGCGCATCGCCGCCACTTGTCAACACACCGATTTTCTTAATCATGACTACCTCTGAACTTAGAATTGCAAAATGAAATCTGATGCCGGAAACGGACTTAGGCTCACCCAAAGTACGTAACGAATACTGCCGATAGTATATCAATACCTTGCTGCTGAATTGATTCAGGTCAGGCCAAATGGCGCTAATTTATACAAAAAATGCCGATCCAGCCCACACTTTTACAAAGAAAAAATTCCACTCAAAGTCTTTGTTGTTCCTGAGGTACTACCGAGCACGGATCCTGGTGAATAATGACGTCCGATCCCGGAAAACGAAGTAAAAGAGCCTGCTCAACCTGTTCGGCGACCAGATGGGCCTGAACCAGTGGCAGATTGTCGTCCATTTCTAAATGAATCTGAATAAAGCGGGTCGGCCCTGACTGCCGCGTTCGTAGGTCATGAGCGCCACTCACGCCCGGCCAGGCGGTGACGGTATTGATTATTTCCTGCCGCTCTGCATCAGGGAGTGCGCGATCCAGCAGAGCCTGCACTGCTTCATACCCCATACGTAACGCGCTGTACAGAATATAAACACCAATCCCCAGCGCAAACAGCGCATCCGCCCAATGCCAGCCATACCATGACAGACCAAGAGCAATGAGAATGGTTCCGTTCATCATAACATCAGACTGATAATGAAGCATATCGGCGCGCACGGCCTGGCTATGGGTTTTTCGTACCACCCAGCGCTGAAATGTGACCAGAATCAACGTGCTGACCAGCGCGATAAGCGTCACGACGACCCCCACGCCGGGCGCGCTCATCGGTTGTGGGCTGGCGAGATGCTGAATGCCGGTGAGGAAGAGAAACAGCGCCGAACCGGAGATAAACATACTCTGCGCCAGCGCCGCCAGCGACTCCGCCTTACCATGACCAAAGGTATGCTCGTCATCGGCAGGTTGAAGGGAGTACCGCACCACCCACAGGTTAGTCAGCGAAGCGGCAATATCGACCAGAGAATCGACCAGCGCAGCAAGAATACTGACCGAGCCGGTGTACCACCACGCAAGAATTTTGATAATTAATAAACAGGACGCCATTACCGTAGCAGCAATGGCGGCGCGGCTAACCAGCTGCCCATAGGATTGATTCATAGATTCTCCTGCGTTATCCCCGCCTAGTATAACGTAGGTCGCGGGCAGGAAGAAAAGGTAGCGGGTACTGCGTTATTTAAGAATATTTGCGGGCGAAGTCTTCATCAGACACACAGAGCAGGAGGATAAATTCAATAAACCCGGCAAAAAATCATATTAGCCATGAATCATCCCCCTGAAGCCACAAAAACTCATCTAAATTAATAAGATACATTTATATCCTTCCTGATTTATCGTCCTGAATACAACGGAGAGTTGAGGGATAGCGCGGACCCTGGAGAAAATGCGATTAACGCGGGGCAGTTTATGTCGATTGACCAGCGGCAAAGCGCGTGAACGCTCTCCAGCCCGGCAGGGATATGGTCAACGCTTAGTCAATTTTGAAGATAGTTAACTTGCTGTATTTTATATGAAAATTATTTTGACCATTCAAAAAAAACCCCCTCATCATGAGGGGGAAGACAGGGATGGTGTCTATGGCAAGGAAAAACAGGGTATGTCACTACTGGTACATCAGTTACTGCGATTAAACTGTTTCAACGGGGCACTCTGCTGAAGCTGTGCAATGTCGCGCATCTGCGCTATCCGTTGTTGATGCTTTTCATTTAAAACCGCTTGCTGCTCCGGCGTTAACAGGCGAAACATCTGGTTGCGGACGCGGGCCATTTCGACCTGCCGGGCAACCTGTTCCTGCGCCATTTTTTCAGCCTGGGCGCGCACAGCGCTTTCATCAAAATTTTCTGCGGTAATCAGGCGGTGCATTGCCTCGATTTCGCTAACATTAACAGGGGGCTGTTCGTGCCGGGCCTGTTGCATGAGATCGCGCATTTGCTGGCGCTGATTCTCGGTTAAACTTATGCCGTCAAACATGTGGCTCTGCTGACTGCCCCGCTGCATAAGTCCTTCGTGCGAATGCCAGTTATCGCCGGTAACGACTTCAGCAGCCTGGCTTAAAGGACTGAGTGCCAGCGTTGAGGCCATGACGGCAGCGGCAACTTTGCGCATCACTTGCTCCCAAAAAACTTTGTTTCGCGATTCCACGAGAGACAGTCTACGATTCAGGCTGCAAACTAGCGTCAGGCGGTGTAAAACAACGTAAAGTCATGGATTAGCGCGCTTCGATGACGTAATTTCTGCCTCGGAGGTATTTAAAAAATGAATAAAATCCTGTTAGTTGATGATGATCGGGAGCTCACCTCGTTACTTAAAGAGCTACTCGACATGGAAGGCTTTAACGTTTTAGTTGCTCACGATGGGGAACAGGCGCTGACGTTGATTGATGACAGCATCGACCTGCTTTTACTCGACGTGATGATGCCGAAGAAAAACGGTATCGACACGCTTAAAGAGCTACGCCAGACACACCAGACACCCGTTATTATGCTGACCGCGCGCGGCAGCGAACTGGATCGCGTACTTGGCCTTGAGCTGGGCGCGGATGACTATTTACCTAAACCGTTTAACGATCGCGAACTGGTCGCGCGTATCCGCGCTATTTTGCGCCGTTCACACTGGAGTGAGCAGCAGCAAAATAGCGACACGGGTTCGCCGACGGTTGAAGTGGACGGCCTTAGCCTTAATCCGGGCCGTCAGGAAGCCAGTTTCGACGGTGAAACGCTGGAACTGACCGGCACCGAGTTCACCCTGCTGTATCTGCTGGCGCAGCATCTCGGTCAGGTGGTTTCTCGCGAACATCTTAGCCAGGAAGTGCTGGGTAAACGTCTGACGCCGTTCGATCGCGCTATCGATATGCATATCTCCAATCTGCGGCGCAAGCTGCCGGAGCGGAAAGACGGCCACCCGTGGTTTAAAACCCTGCGCGGGCGTGGCTATCTGATGGTTTCCGCTTCATGATTGGAAGCCTGACCGCCAGGATCTTTGCCATTTTCTGGCTCACGCTGGCACTGGTACTGATGCTGGTGCTCATGCTGCCCAAGCTCGATTCGCGCCAGATGACCGAACTACTGGAAAGCGAGCAGCGCCAGGGCGTAATGATAGAACAGCATGTTGAAGCTGAACTTGCCACCGATCCGCCAAATGATTTGATGTGGTGGCGTCGGCTGTTTCGCGCTATCGACAAATGGGCTCCACCGGGGCAGCGGCTGGTACTTGTGACCAGCGAAGGGAGAGTGATTGGCGCAGAACGCAGCGAAATGCAGATCATTCGTAACTTTATCGGCCAGTCTGATGATGCCGATCAGCCGCAAAAGAAAAAATACGGTCGGGTCGAGATGGTCGGACCGTTTTCGATTCGCGATGGTGAAGACAACTATCAGCTTTACCTGATCCGCCCCGCCAGCAGTTCACAGTCCGACTTTATCAACCTGTTGTTTGACCGCCCGCTTTTACTGTTAATCGTCACTATGCTGGTGAGCGCACCGCTGCTGTTGTGGCTGGCGTGGAGCCTGGCACGCCCGGCGCGTAAGTTAAAAAACGCGGCGGACGAGGTGGCGCAGGGCAACCTGCGGCAACATCCTGAACTGGAAGCCGGACCGCAGGAGTTTCAGGCGGCGGGAGCCAGTTTTAACCAGATGGTGACAGCGCTGGAGCGGATGATGACCAGCCAGCAGCGCCTGCTGTCGGACATATCCCATGAGCTACGCACGCCCCTGACTCGTCTTCAGCTCGGCACCGCCCTGCTGCGTCGCCGCAGCGGTGAAAGCAAAGAACTGGAGCGCATTGAAACCGAAGCGCACCGGCTGGACAGCATGATTAACGATCTGCTGGTGATGTCGCGCAATCAGCAAAAGAACGCGCTGGTCAGCCAGACGATGAAGGCCAATCAACTGTGGGGAGACGTGCTGGATAACGCCGCCTTTGAAGCAGAGCAGATGGGCAAATCCTTCACGATTGAATATCCGCCAGGCCCGTGGCCGCTGTACGGCAACCCCAGCGCGCTGGAAAGTGCGCTGGAGAATATTGTCCGCAACGCGCTGCGCTATTCGCATACCAAAATATCGGTCGGTTTTGCGGTGGACAAAGAAGGGATCACCGTCACCGTAGATGATGACGGTCCGGGCGTCAGCCCTGAAGATCGCGAGCAGATTTTCCGCCCGTTCTACCGTACTGATGAAGCCCGCGACCGCGAATCCGGCGGCACCGGGCTTGGGCTGGCGATTGTTGAAACGGCAATCCAGCAGCATCGCGGCTGGGTGAAGGCGGAAGACAGCCCGCTCGGTGGCCTGCGGCTGGTGATTTGGCTACCGCTGTACAGTAAGAGGTCGTGATTTTGGTTCAGGGAGAGGGGCGGGAGTCGTACTTTCCCCCTCTCCCTAACCCTCTCCCTCAAGGGAGAGGGGACTGGCCCGGCGTCGTTATAGAGTTCGTCACCGAAGCGCTGGCTTAAGCGATCCACATCTCCCAACCGTGGCACCGATCACTCCCTCTCCCTCCGGGAGAGGGAACAGTCCGGCGTCGTTATTGAGTTCGTCATCAAAGCGCTGGCTTAAGCGATCCACATCTCCCAGCCGTGGCACCGATCACTCCCTCTCCCCCAGGGAGAGGGCCGGGGTGAGGGGGAATTGCCGGTACGGTGCCGACCCGCTCCCTCCGGGAGAGGGAACAGTCCGGCGTCGTTATTGAGTTCGTCACCGAAGCGCTGGCTTAAGCGATCCACATCTCCCA
>NZ_DAMAPU010000021.1:0-41823 GCF_032071645.1 Superficieibacter sp. | reverse complement strand
CAAGGGAGAGGGAACTGACCGAGCGCGGGGTGACGTCCGGTGCCGGTTTTCCCCCTCTCCCTGACCCTCTCCCTCAAGGGAGAGGGAACCGACCGAGTGCGGGGTGACGTCCGGTGCCGGTTTTCCCCCTCTCCCTCAAGGGAGAGGGAACTGACCGAGCGCGGGGTGACGTCCGGTGCCGGTTTTCCCCCTCTCCCTGACCCTCTCCCTCAAGGGAGAGGGAACCGACCGAGTGCGGGGTGACGTCCGGTGCCGGTTTTCCCCCTCTCCCTCAAGGGAGAGGGAACTGACCGAGCGCGGGGTGAAGTCCGGTGCCGGTTTTCGCACTCTCCCTGACCCTCTCCCTTGAGGGAGAGGGAACTGACCGGGCGCGGGGTGACGTCCGGTGCCGGTTTTTCCCCTCTCCCTGACCCTCTCCCTCAAGGGAGAGGGAACCGATCAGCGTGCAGGCCGGGCGATCCACCTAACCCCAACCGTGGCACGTCCTGCTCCCTCTCCCTGTGGGAGAGGGCTGGGGTGAGGGCTTTTCCCCGCCACCGCCACAAAAACACCTGTTCCGCCTATAGTTGCCGAAACGTTAAGTAGATCACATTCAAAATGTTACACTGTGCGGCTGAACGTTAAAAATCACCCCAGGTCATTATCATGAGTGAGCATCATCTCCACACCCCGCAGGATGAAGTCAGACGCCCGAACTGGGCGGCGGTATTTGCCGTGGCGTTTTGCGTCGCGTGCCTGATTACCGTTGAGTTTTTACCGGTGAGCCTGCTGACGCCGATGGCGCAGGATCTGGGGATTTCCGAAGGGCTGGCCGGGCAATCCGTTACCGTCACCGCGTTTGTGGCGATGTTCTCCAGCCTGTTTATTACGCAGACAATTCGCGCCACCGACCGCCGCTACGTGGTGATCCTGTTCGCGATTTTGTTAACCCTCTCCTGTCTGCTGGTGTCTTTCGCCGGGAATTTCACCCTGCTGCTATTAGGCCGAGCCTGCCTGGGGCTGGCGCTCGGCGGCTTCTGGGCAATGTCGGCCTCGCTGACCATGCGCCTGGTGCCCGCGCGTACCGTGCCGAAAGCGCTGTCGATCATTTTCGGCGCGGTTTCCATTGCGCTGGTGATTGCCGCGCCGCTGGGCAGCTTTTTGGGCGGGATTATCGGCTGGCGCAACGTATTTAACGCGGCGGCGCTGATGGGCTTCATCTGCATCATCTGGGTATGGAAAACCCTGCCGTCACTGCCAGGCAAATCGGAACATCATCAGAATATGTTCGGCTTACTGAAGCGTCCTGGCGTGTTGGCGGGGATGATCGCCATCTTTATGTCCTTCGCCGGACAGTTTGCCTTCTTTACTTATATCCGCCCGATTTTCACCACCCTGTCAGGGTTTGATGTCGATGGCCTGACGCTGGTGCTGCTGAGCTTTGGTATCGCCAGCTTCATTGGCACCTCCTTCTCGGCACCGATCCTCAAACGCTCGGTAAAAATGGCGCTGGCCTGTGCGCCGCTGGTTCTGGCGCTCAGCGCGCTGGTGCTGATCCTGTGGGGGACGGATAAAACCGTTGCGGCAATCGTGGCGGTGGTATGGGGGCTGGCGTTTGCGCTGGTGCCGGTGGGCTGGTCAACGTGGATCACCCGCACTCTTTCCGATCAGGCAGAAAAAGCCGGATCGATCCAGGTCGCGGTGATCCAGCTTGCCAATACCTGCGGCGCGGCGATCGGCGGTTACGCTCTTGATAACCTCGGCCTGCTGTCACCGCTGGTACTTTCCGGCAGCCTGATGCTGCTGACGGCGCTACTGGTGGCAACAAAAGTGCGCGTGAAGGGCTAGTGCGGGCGCACTTTGCGCCGTGAATCCAGCGAGATCAGCACCACCGATGACAAAATCAGCAGCGTGCCGAGCCAGTCGGGGAGCGTAAAGGTTACGCCTAACAGCAGCAGCGACAGCAGCGCGCTGCTCAGCGGCTCCGCGCAGCTCAGAATGCTCGCCCTGGGGCCGCCAATCATCTGTGCGCCCTTCAGGTACATGCTGAAAGTCAGCGCCGTCCCAATCACCACCAGATAGAAAAACGCCAGCAGCAGCCCGCCGTTCACCATGAACTCCACGTCATTACCGGCGTAGAAGGGCAACAGCATCGCACCGCCCAGCAGCATACTCCAGCCCACCACCGGCAGCGTGCCGAAGCGGGCAATCAGATCCGACGGATAAGTGGTATAAAACGCGGCGGCAAAAGCCGAGGCAATTCCCCAGAACAGCGCGGCGGGGGAGATGGAAAGCGAGGTCGGATTGCCATGCGTCACCAGCAAAAAGGTGCCGGCCAGCGAGGTAAAAATGGCCAGAAACACCAGCGCGCCGGGACGCTTTTTACGCACAGCCGCAAACCACGCGACGATAATCGACGGCGATAAAAATTGCAGAATGGTCGCTGTCGCCGCGTTCGATTTTTCGATGGCGACGAGAAAGGTCAACTGGACGGTCAACGCGCCGACCAGCGAAAACAGCAGCAGGCTGATGATATCTTTGCGCGTTTTCAGAATGGCGAAGATTTTATCGCCATGAATGAGTGACAGCGTCAGCAGAATGAAGCCGGAAAACAGCAGCCGTATCATGGTCAGAAACTGTGCCGCGATCTGACTCTCCTGCATAATATACTGCGCGCAGACGCCGGAGCTGCCCCACAGGACGGCGGCGAATAAGACATAGATAATCCCTTTTTTGGTCGATCCCATTTTTTCCTCTGACCTGGTTATTTTTTAACGCGGCGCATCATAACATAAGCCTTACGCATGAAAACTCACCGGAAAACAGGGGGGATTTCCCGCATCAGGGAATGCAGGGGGACTCTCTGAAGAAGCGGCGGTAAAAGAAAAGCCAGACGCGCGACCCAGATGAAATATTTTCACAATACGCGCTGGCTATGAAAGCGGATAAGCCCCCCGCTTTTACAGAATAAATAAAGACTTACCGATTTTATTTTAAGCTCGTCTCTCCGCCTTTTCCCGCCTTGCTGAGACCTTTTCATTTTCAGGTTGCCGCCCCGTCCCGGTATATTTATCTCTTACTGTGGACGTTTTTATTTCAAAAAGGATAAACCCATGAAATTTGCGATACCTCATTTGCGCAGCGTGGCGGCGTTGCTGCTGGCAGGACTGGTACTGGCAGGCTGCGATGGCAACAGCAGCGATGCGAAGCATATTAAGGTCGGCGTTATTAACGGCGCGGAGCAGGACGTCGCCGAAGTGGCAAAAAAAGTGGCGAAGGAAAAATACGATCTGGATGTGGAACTGGTCGGATTTAGCGGCTCGCTGCTGCCGAACGATCCGACCGCCAACGGCGAGCTGGATGCCAACGTTTTCCAGCATCGACCTTTCCTCGCTGAAGATAACAAAGCGCATAATTACAAACTGGTCGCGGTGGCGAATACCTTTGTTTTCCCGATGGCGGGCTACTCGAAAAAAATTAAGGCCGTCGCGGATTTGAAACAGGGCGATACGGTCGCCATTCCGAACGATCCGACCAACCTGGGGCGCGCTCTGCTGCTGCTGGAAAAAGAAAAGCTGATTACGCTGAAGCCTAATCCGGGCCTGCTGCCAACCGCGCTGGATATCACCGCTAATCCGCTGAATCTGAATATTATGGAACTGGAGGGCGCACAGCTCCCGCGCGTGCTGGACGATCCCAAAGTCACCGTGGCGATTATCAGCACCACCTATATCCAGCAAACCGGGCTTTCACCCGTACACGACAGCGTGTTTATCGAAGATAAAAACTCGCCGTATGTGAATATTATTGTCACCCGTGAAGACAATAAAGACGCTGAAAACGTGCGCGATTTTATCCACGCTTACCAGTCGCCGGAAGTGGCGACGGCGGCGGAGAAAATCTTCAACGGCGGCGCGGTCCCTGGCTGGGAATGATATAATCGGTGACTAAAAACTGCCGCCCGGAGGCGTCAATGATCCATGTTTTTGGTCACCTTCACCCTGACAGCGATGCTGTCTGCACCGCCGTTGTCACCGCGCAATGGCTGAATCAACAAGGCCGGGACGCTTGCGCATGGCGTCTGGGCGAACTCAATAACGAAACCCGGTTTATTTTCCGTGCGGCAGGGCTGACGCCGCCCGCGCTGCTGGACAGCGCGCTTGACGATCGGGATGTCTGGCTGGTGGATTTCACCGAACCCGCGCAGGGGCCGCACTCTTTGCCGGAAAGCAATATCGTCGGCATTATCGATCACCACCGGCTCGGCGGCCTGATCACCCGTCTGCCGCCCGAAGTGTGGATCAAGCCCGTCGGCAGCAGCGCCACGCTATTGTGGCAGTTGTTGAAGCCGGAAACGCTCTCCGCCGCCCACGCCACGCTGCTGTTAGGCGCGATAATCAGCGATACGGTGGCGCTGCGCTCACCCACCACTACCGGGGACGATCATCTGGCGGTGGAGGCGCTTAGCGCACTGGCGGGCGTGGATCGTGAAACCTTCACCCGCGACCTGCTGGCAGCGAAAACCGATATCAGCGGAATGAGCGCCGACGCACTGCTGAATAAAGATATCAAAGCCTTTACCCTCGCCGGGCATGACGTCCGCGTGGCGCAACTGGAGCTGTATTCGCTGACCCAGGTCGATGCCATTCGCGACGATCTGCGCGTGGCAATGGATGCGCTGGTGGCGCAAAGCGGGGCGGCGCTGGTAGTGCTGATGCTGACCGATATCACTGAAAACGCCTCCACGCTTCTCTTCTCCGGCCCGGCGCTTGCCCAAGCCGAACCCTGCGCGGTGCCGGGCATGTTAAGCCGCAAAAAGCAGCTTTTACCCTGGCTTGAACAGCATCTTAAGCGCTGATCGGCCTTTACCTGTTTTTACTGCCCGAAGCGGCACCCGGCGGGGAGTTTGTGGTAAATTTCACCCCCCGCTGCGAAGCGCATCAATATGACAAGGAGGCCACAGTGCCAGAAGAAATCACCCGCGATAAGCCGCGCCAACGTAGTACGCTCGCCGCCCTGCTCCATGCCCCGGCTGCCGGAGGCATTATTCTGATCGTGGCATCGGCGATAGCAATTATCGTCGCTAACTCGCCGCTGGATGCGCTGTATCGTGAGCTGCTGCATTTCAAATTTGCCGGGCTGTCCGTTGAGCTGTGGATCAACGACGCGCTGATGGCGATTTTCTTCCTGCTGGTGGGGCTTGAGATCAAGCGGGAACTGCTGATCGGGCAACTGGCAACGTGGGGGCAGCGCGCGCTGCCCGGTCTTGCCGCGCTGGGCGGCATGGCGGTGCCTGCGCTGGTATACCTTTTCTTTAACGCCAACAACGGCGAAACGGTGGCGGGCTGGGCGATCCCCTCCGCCACGGATATCGCCTTTGCGCTCGGTGTGCTGGCGCTGCTCGGCAGCCGCGTCCCGGCCTCGCTGAAAATCTTCCTCTCGGCGCTGGCGATCCTTGATGACATGGGGGCGGTGATCATCATCGCGCTGTTCTACACCGGGGGGCTTTCCGGCGTGATGCTGGCAGCGGCGGCAGGCGTTGTGCTGCTGCTGCTGATGATGAACCGGATGGGCGTAAAACGCCTGCTGCCTTATCTGGTGGCGGGCGCGGTGCTGTGGTTCTTTATGCTGCAATCCGGCGTTCACGCCACTATCGCCGGGGTACTGCTGGCGCTGTTTATTCCGCTGCGCGGCAAAGATGCCCGGCAGCCCGCGCCCATCGATACCCTTGAGCACGGTCTGTTGCCGTGGGTTAAGTTTCTGATCCTGCCGCTGTTCGGTTTCGCTAACGCGGGCGTTTCGCTGGGTGGCATGACGATGAACGATGTGCTTTCACCCGTTCCGGTTGGCGTGGCGCTGGGGCTGTTTGTCGGTAAACAAATCGGCGTTTTCAGCATGGCGCTGCTGACCATCAAAACTGGCCTCGCGCCGCGACCACAGGGCAGCACCTGGATACAAATCTACGGCGTGTCGGTGCTGTGCGGTATCGGTTTCACCATGAGCCTGTTTATCGGTAACCTGGCGTTTGCCCGCTCGCCGATGTTGGTGGACGAAGTGAAAATCGGCGTCCTGGCTGGCTCTGTCGTTGCCGCGCTGGTGGGAATGCTGATCCTGCGTCTCGCGCCCGCGCGCCACGGCCAGTAAAACTGACCCGATCCCATCGTTATATGCCCCTGCGCCTGCGGTACGCCGCAGGCGCGCTATTTATACTTTTCATCCTGACTCACCAGACGCCGGATGAAAAATGAATATTACCCAGATACGCAACGCCACCCAGCTCATCACCTATGGCGGAAAACGCTTTCTGATCGACCCGCTGCTGGCGGAGAAAGAGGCTTACCCCGGTTTTGCCGGTTCCGTTCGCGCCGAACTGCGCAACCCGCGTACCGATCTGCCGGTGCCGCTGGCAACGCTGCTGGCGGTGGATGCGGTGATTGTCACCCACACCCACGCCGATCACTGGGACGCCGCTGCCGCCGCGCTTATCCCCACCTCTATGCCCGTCTTCGTACAAAACGCCAGCGACGAAAATTTACTGCGCGGTCAGGGATTTACTCATCTGCGCCAGCTGGAAGAATACACCGCGTTTGGCGATATCACGCTGAGCAAAACCGACGGTCAGCACGGCCCGGATGAGGCGTATGCCAACCCGCAGCTTGCCGCCAGGCTGGGCGACGCCTGCGGTGTGGTCTTTACCCATCCGCAGGAAAAAACGCTGTATCTCGCCGGGGATACGCTCTGGGTGCCAGCGGTAGAAGTGGCGCTGCGCCGCTACCAGCCGGAGGTAGTGGTGCTCAATGCCGGATGGGCGCATATTATCGGCGTGGGGCCGATTATTATGGGGGCGGAAGAGGTGTTTAAAACGCATCGTCTTGTGCCGCAGGCGCAGATCGTCGCCACCCATATGGAGGCGCTTAATCACTGCCTGCTGACCCGTGCGGCGCTGCGTGAATACGTGGATGCCAACCAGTTCGGCGAGCAGGTTTTTATCCCGCAGGACGGCGAAGCCCTGACTTTTTAGCATTCTGATAACGACCGGCCTGGCCCGAACGCAGGAACATGATGATGACTACACTCACCGTCGCCCTTATCGTGACGCCGCACTTTAGCCCGTTTCACCTCTCCGTGCCGTCGATTCTGTTTGGCGACAAAATCGCGGGGCGTAAGCTGTTTGACCTGAAAATCTGCGCGTTAACGCCGGGCAGAGTGGATTCAGCTGTCGGATTTTCAGTCAACGCGCCTGCCGGGCTGGAAGCGGTGGCCGGGGCGGCAATCGTCATCGTCCCGTTCTGGCACAGCGTTGACGAGCGCCCGCCGCAGCCCTTGCTCGACGCGCTGGCGGCAGCGCATCGTAACGGCGCGCAGGTGGTGGGCCTGTGTCTTGGTGCATTTGTGCTGGGTTACGCCGGGCTGCTGGACGGGAAACGGGCGACGACGCACTGGGAATACGCGGCGGATTTTCAGCGCCTTTTCCCGCAGGCGCTGCCGGAGATTAACGCACTCTATTGCGATGACGACCGGCTGATCACCTCCGCCGGAACCGCAGCGGCGCTGGATTGCTGTCTGTATATTATTCGCCAGCATTTCGGCAGCGCGATCGCTAACCAAATCGCCCGGCGGATGATTGTGCCGCCCTGGCGCGAAGGCGGGCAGGCGCAGTTTATCGAGCATTCCGTGCCGCAGACCACCCGGGACGCGCGCATTAATACGCTGATTGATTACCTGCAACGCCATCCTGAGCAGCCGCATGATATCAACGCGCTGGCGCGGGTGGCGTCGATGAGCCGCCGCACGCTGACGCGCCACTTTGTTAAAGCCACCGGGCAGACGGTCGCCGACTGGATCGTCACCGGACGGCTGCGCCGCAGCCAGAGCCTGCTTGAGGGCGGGGATTTAAGTATTGAGCAGGTGGCGGAGCACGCCGGTTTTCAGTCAGCGATCACCTTTCGCCAGCAGTTTAAAACCCATTTTGGCGTCAGCCCGAGCGAATGGCGAAAAACCTTTCGCGGACAGCGCTGAATCTTACCGGCATCCGCCGTGGTGTGCGTCCACACCACGGTGGCCTTAGCCGATCACGCCTGTAATGTGCCGATATCGATCACAAAACGATACTTCACGTCGCTTTTCAGCAGGCGCTCGTAGGCATCGTTAATCTCATCCATGCGAATCATTTCGATGTCCGACGTGATGTTATGCTCGCCGCAAAAATCCAGCATCTGCTGGGTTTCTTCAATGCCGCCAATGCAGGAGCCGGAGACCGAGCGACGGCCCATAATCATCGGCAGCGTATTCAGCGTCGGGTCGATATCACCGAGCAGGCCGACAAAAACCAGCGTGCCGTCGAGGGTCAGCGCAGGCATGTACGGATTAATATCGTGCGCGTAAGGCACGGTATCGATGATCAGGTCAAATTCGCCTTTCACCGCCTCCATTTGCTGGCTGTCGGTGGAGAGCACGACGTGGTGCGCGCCCAGACGACGTGCATCGGCCTCTTTGCCCGGCGAGCGGGTAAACAGCGTTACTTCCGCTTCCAGCGCGTGCGCCAGCTTCAGCGCCATGTGTCCCAGCCCGCCCAGACCAATCACCGCGACTTTGGTGCCTTTGGTGACGCCCCAGCGGATCAGCGGCGACCAGGTGGTGATCCCGGCGCAGAGCAGCGGCGCAACGGCCTTCGCATCCAGACTTTCCGGGATGCGCAGCACGAAGTCCTGCGTACAGGTAATGGAGCGGGAATAGCCGCCGTAGGTGGGACGATGGTCGTGGCGATCAACGCCGTTGTAGGTCTGGATGCATCCTTCTTCGCAGTATTGTTCCAGCCCGGACTGACAGGGCGAACACTCGCGACAGGAATCCACCATACAGCCGACGCCGACCAGATCGCCGGGTTTAAATTTGCTGACCTTGCCGCCCACCGAGGACACCCGGCCGACGATTTCATGGCCCGGCACCACCGGGTACTGGCTGAACCCCCAGTCGTCACGCGCCTGATGCAGATCGGAATGGCAGACGCCGCAGTACAGAATGTCGATAACCACGTCATCTTCGCGCGGATCGCGGCGTTCGAACTGATAAGGTGCCAGAGGTGCTTTTGCGGACTGCGCGGCATAGCCGAGAATAGTAACCGTCATAGTAACTCCTGAATTTAAGCGGGTGTGAGTGCCAGAGGCGCTAAAACAGACGCCGTCAGGCAAGAGAGTGAGTGGGTAAAACAGATTAGAAGAACTTCTAGCTTAGCCTCTCTGGTGGCCCGTTGTTTTGCTCTTTGCGCCATGCTTCCTGGTTTGTGCGTGGTATATTTCGACCAAACTTGAAACCCAGCATATTTCAATCGTGTCCGATGATAAGAAAAGCCATAGCATTGAGTTACCGACAGGTGCGCTGACCATGATGATGAATGTGCTGGATGAGGTTGCTGTCGGCAAACGCCATGCAAATCGTTGCGGTGTAAGGCTGAAAGCCGGATGAAGCAGCGCATCCGGCCTTTATTATCGTGTTAACAGATGATGCGCAGGGAGTTGCCTTTGGTGCAAAACCGCCAGCACCACCAGTTCGCTGTCTTCGATGAGGTAATAAATCATATGGCTGACACAGGGAAAGCTATAGGTTCCTGCACTCAGTTCAGGATATCGGGGCTGCCCAATCTCAGGCATTTCTGCCAGCCGCGACAATATCTCGCGTATACGGGAGAAATACTCTTGTGACTTTTTCCTTCCCCATTTTTGCTCTGTAAATTCAAGGATCTCTTTGAGATCGCGTTGCGCTTCTGCGGTAAGTCTGTAGCCCACCTTTTATCCTTTATTCGAATCCAACAATTCAGCGAAAAAAGTATCGCCATCGACTGTATTTCCGACGGCGATATCGTGGCGGGCACGATGAATTTTTTCTTGTAAAAGCTGGAGCTTTAGCGCTTCCATATGCTGATAATCTTCGATAGAGACTACGACAGCCACCGGTTTACCGTTGCGACTAATTTGCACGGGTTCTCGCTGCGCTTTGAGCAACATATCGCCAAACTGAGTTTTTGCTTCATTCGCGGTCAGAGTCTGCATGAAGTTCGCCTTTTCGATTGAATCGTTCGATTCGTTCATTATAGTCCCGAAGCTCTGCATAGCTATACCCTCCATGTGCATTCGTCAGCCATTATGTCCTCTGTAAATAAAGCCTCAATATGCAAAGGAGAAATCAGGAAGGCGGCTCGCAATATTGCCTCGCCAAAACGTACAACCTTTCGCCGTCTGGCGTTTTCCCCCACAAATATTAAGAAAGAACTCATTCAATATGTGACAACTCTGGCTGGTGTGTTAAATATGTTATATAGCCTTTTTTAACACGATCTCAGGGAGCGCCTCATCGTGCTTACGACGCTCATTTACCGCAGCCAGCTTACGCCATCCGATGACGTGTTGCCGCTTGATACGCTGGTTGAGACCGCGAAGCGGAACAATACGGCGCTCGGCGTCACCGGTATGCTGCTGTTTGACGGTGCGCATTTTTTGCAGGTGCTGGAAGGAGAAGAAGAGACGCTGGACGCGCTGTTTTCTAAAATCAGTCGCGATGTGCGGCATCAGCACGTCGTTGAGATGATGCGTGATTACGCGCCGCGCCGCCGCTTTGAAAATGTCGGCATGGTACTGTTCGATCTGCGCCTTGAACTGCCGCAGACGATCCTTGATTCCGTGCTACGCCACGGAAAGCTGGAGAGTTATCTGGCGGCGGAGGATCGGGTCTTTAAGTTCATTGAAACTTTTGCGACCAGCGAGCGTAAGGCCCGGCCTGACGAGCGTTTTGACGCCACCCGCTGGGTGCTGGAGCCGAAAACGCCGCCGTTTCGGCCGCCGTTGCCAAATATCCTGCCCGATCAAATGTGTCAGTTCGCCCTGCAACCGATTGTGGAACCGCTGGGGCGTACCATCAGCTCGCTGGAAGCGCTGGTGCGCAGTAATAATGGCGGTAGCCCGGAGCACTTTTTCTCGGCGATCCCGGATGACCAAATCTATGAAGTGGATCTGCAAACCAAAGCGTACGCCTTCGCGCTTGCCGAAAAAATCGGCATTGGTAGTCATAAAATTGCCATTAATCTTTTGCCTGGGTCGCTGGTCTTTATTCCCGGCGCGGTCGATTTTTTACTGGAAAAAGTCCATGAGCATAACCTTAGCCCTGAGCAGGTAATTGTTGAAGTCACTGAAAATGAAATGATCTCCGGCTTTGGCGAGTTCAACAGCGCCCTGAAAAAGCTGCGCGCTGCTGGTATGGGGCTGGCTATTGATGATTTCGGTTCCGGCTATGCGGGCCTGTCGTTACTGGCAAAATTCCAGCCCGACAAAATTAAAATCGACCGCGAGATCGTCAGTAATATTCACCTGAGCGGCCCCAAGCAGGCAATTGTGAATTCTATTATCAAATGCTGCTCGGATATGGAGATTACGCTGGTGGCCGAAGGCATTGAGCGCGTGGAAGAGTGGTGCTGGCTGGAATCCGCGGGCATCCGCCGCTTCCAGGGATTTCTTTTTGCGCGCCCGCTGTTAAACGGCGTTAACGATATTCACTGGCCAACGTTTACGGTTTAAGACACTTTTTTCGCTACCACGATTTGGCTGCGCCCGCGCTCTTTCGCCAGATACAGCGCCAGATCCGCCGCCCGGACGAGATTGCTCTCTCTGGCGTGGGTCGGCCAGGTCGCCAGCCCGATAGACACGGAGACAGGCCCCACCTCGTGCAGTTCATAGAGCATACGGTGCGCGGTGATGTTATGCAGGATCTTCTCGGCAACATGTTTCGCCTGTAGCTCTTCAAAATCCGGCAGGAGAATTAAAAACTCCTCGCCGCCGTAGCGAAACGCCACGCTATTTTCGTCCAGTTGTTCGCTGATGATCCGCGCCGTCTCCCGCAGCACTTTGTCTCCGGCTCCGTGGCCCCAGGTATCGTTAAGCCTTTTGAAATAATCGATATCGATCATCAGGCAACTGACGCAGCTCTTTTTGGTTTCCGCATTTTCAATCAGCGTGCGCAGGATGTCGTCAAGATTATGGCGATTGCGCAGCCCGGTCAGCGGATCGTACATCGCTTTTTCCGTCAGCGTATCGCGCAGTTTCTGGTTTGCCAGCGCCAGTGAAAGCGTCTCCGCCATCAGTTCGAGGTAGATATACGGCGGCTTTTTATTGCTGATGTGGTTATCAAACGTCAGCAGGCCAATGGGTTTATTCTGGGCGATCAGCGGCACACAAATCGCTTTGGCGGCAATTTGCGCGGGATAGTGCTCGCAGGGAATATCTACCGTATCGCGTGAAGGGCTGTGCAACTGTCCGCGCTTCAGCGCCCAGCAGCTCTCCGGCATAAACGGCGCGTCGTCGCCCGCAGGACTCAGCCAGCTGGCCATGCATTTCATGCTGTTACTTTGCGGGTCGAGAATATACAAACGTCCACCCATCTCCGGCATCACTTTAGGCGCGAAAACTTTCACGACCTTAATAATGCTGCGATGCGACTCGCAGCCCTGAAGCCGCTGGGTCATCCGGGCCAGCAGATTGCGCGTTATCCAGTCGGCATCGCGCTCCTGCTCCAGCCGCTGGCGGACCATCCCGTTTTCACGAAAAATATGGATTGCCTGCGCCATATCGCCGATCTCATCGACCTGCGCGAGCAGCGGCGTTTCCACCGCATAATCCTGCGAAGCCAGCCGGTTTACGACGTCGCTTAGCGTCACCACCGGCCGCAATATGCGATGCTTGATGATAAAACCGAGCACAAACAAAAACAGCAGCGCGGTCAGCGCGACCATGATTTCCGAGAGCGTGCGCAGACGCTGGGAGAAATGGGTGGCTTCGGCAACCGTGGCGTCTGTGCGCTGATTAATCAGGCTTTCAAAATGGGCAAAGCGATATTCTGCCTGCGACAGTTGTCCCTCATAATCTGCGCTGAACAACAGGCGGATCGCTTCGTCATGTCTGCCTTGTTCGATGGCGGTAATGGCAGCCTGCTGTTCATCTTCCAGCGTATCCAGCGCCGTCAGGCCGTCGCGCAGTAGCATCAGTTCTTCCGCCGATGCGCCAATATCCTTCAGCGCGTTCAGGTGTTTTTCCAGGCGACGATCCTGCGCCAGTTCCGCCTTCCACGCCTGAATGTTCTCCGGCTGCGGATTAACCACCGCCAGACGGGCTCTGTCGGTGAGCGAAAATGCTTCTTTCTCCAGTTGCTCTGTGGCGGTATCGAAATCACGACTCTGCTTCACCGCCGCTCTTTCTGCCCGGTCAGCATTTGACGCCATAAAAAGCGCAACGCCGGAAGAGAGTGTAAGAACAACCGTTGCGATGTAAGCAAAATTGGTAATCGTCGCGATACGCACGCCGGGCCTCACTGAAGCAGGTAACGAGTGGATTATTATGAGTTTACTTTAAATTTGCGAAAGCATTGGGGAATCCGCCGCGCTGATGAAAGGGAAATAAGCAATATCCTTACGGAAAAAAGGATTATTTCCGCCGGTAATAAATAATCCCACCGGGTGATAAATAATAACATGGAGAAAATTCAGGGTTATTTGTGCCTGCCTGACGCTTTATTTCAATAAATGTAAATAGTTCTCATTATTGTTTACATTCGCAAACATATCTCCTAAGATCGCGCCGTTTCGCTTCTTATTTCGCCATAAATAAAAAATTTCTCGATGTTTTGCGTCCGCTTTTTGGCAGGCTCGTTTTATTCTAAGGAATGAAAAAATGAAAATCTCTCAGGTCAAGTTACTCGCTGCTGCGGGGTGTTTCGCTACGTGTCCCGCAACCGTTCTGGCTGATGCTCAGGACACGATGGTCATTACCGCCACCGGCTTCGAACAAAAAATCCAGAACGCGCCCGCGTCTATTTCCGTAATTTCTAAAGCGCAAATAGAGGATAAAGCCTACCGTGATGTGACCGATGCGCTGAAAGACGTACCGGGCGTCGTTGTTACCGGTGGCGGCAGCAGCAGCGATATCAGTATTCGCGGTATGGCTTCTCAGTACACGTTATTCCTCGTGGACGGCAAACGTATTAGTACCCGGGGAACACGTCCCAATAGCGATAATTCCGGGATCGAGCAGGGCTGGCTGCCGCCGCTGGAATCCATCGAACGCATTGAAGTCATTCGTGGCCCGATGTCATCGCTTTATGGCTCCGATGCCATGGGCGGTGTGATTAACGTGATCACCAAAAAAGTATCGAATTCGCTGGGCTGGACTGGTTCCCTGCACGGCGACGCCACGTTCCAGGAAAATAACGATTCCGGCGACCTGTTCCAGACTAACGCCTGGGCGTCCGGTCCGATTATTGAAGGATTGCTGGGCGCGAAAGTGACCGGCCTGCTCTCCCGCCGGGCGGAAGATCAGATCGTCAACGGCTACAACGAGCAGAAGCTGCGCAACGGCGCGGTGACGCTGAACTTCACGCCCGACGAGAAAAACGATTTTGACCTGGATATCGCGCGCGAATTGCAGGATCGTAACAGCCTGCCGGGCAAATCAATGGCTGCCGAAAGTTGCCGTGGCAGCACCTGTACGCCGAATACCGCCAGCAAAAGCCGCTATGAGCACACGACATATGGGTTAACGCACAACGGCTATTACGATGAGTTCAACACCAGCAGCTACATCCAGCAGGAAAAGTCGGCCAACCCCGGTCGCGAGATGAAGTCGTACAACACCACCTTTAACAACCAGAACCAGATCTTCCTCGGCGATCATACGCTGACGGTTGGCGGGCAGTATCGTTATGAAAAACTGAATGATAACGGCAACCAGCTTGAAGCGGCGGACGGCCTGAACAAGCTGACCCGCTGGAGCTGGGCGCTGTTTACCGAAGACGAATGGGCGATGACCGAGAGCTTCACGCTGACGGGCGGCCTGCGCATGGATAAAGACGAAAACTACGGCACCAACTGGACACCGCGCGGCTATGGCGTCTGGCATCTTGCCGAGCAGTGGACTTTAAAAGGTGGCGTGTCTGCGGGCTACCGCGCGCCGGATCTGCGTCAGTCCTCCGCCAGTTGGGGACAGGTCACGGGCGGCGGGCGGCTGGACGGTATCATCGTCGGCAACCCGGATCTGAAGCCGGAAAAAAGCCTGAGCGAAGAGATTGCCCTACTGTGGGATAACAATGAAAATCTCAACGCGGGAATTACCCTGTTTAATACCGATTTTAAAAACAAGATCACCGAAGTTCGCCGCTGTAACAGCAGCGCCGATCCGGCGTGCACCATTGGCAATCACAGCTATGATTTTGTCAGCGATCGCGTTAACGTCGATAAAGCCAATATGCGCGGCGTGGAATCCAGCTTCGGCTGGGATATCACGCGCGACCTCAGTCTGACCGCCAACTACACCTATACCGACTCCGAGCAAAAGAGCGGCCCGTTCTCCGGCAAGCCGTTGAACAAAATGCCTAAGCATATGTTCAACACCACCCTGGACTGGCAGGCACAGGAAGATCTTGGCTTCTGGAGCCGTCTGAACCTGCGCGGTAAAACCTCTGAATATTTAAGCCGGACGTCAATGGCAGAAGGCACGCCGTCCTATACCCAAATCGACGCAGGTCTGCGTTACAACGCCAACAAAAATCTGCTGGTGTCGGCGGGCGTGTATAACGTGCTGGATAAGCAGATTGACTACGAAACCTATGACACGGTGCTGGACGGGCGTCGGTATACGGTGGGGCTGACGTATAATTTCTGATGCAGTTTGAAGGTAAATGGCGAGGGGGCTCCTCGCCATTTTTTATTTCTTCCGCTGCGCCCGGGCGGCACGCATCACGGACATGCAGGCAGCGGGCTTTTTCTCTCCAGGCCCGGCCAGTCTGAAATCAGTCGCTGACAAGAGGCAGTTTCTGCAACCCGTTTAAATCGCATTTTGTCGGCAGACGCAGCCCGGAGGTTTCCGCTTGATCGGCAACCGGATTACTCACCGCGCTCACCCTGCATCAACGTCTTCTTTAACCGCGCTCGTCGGCGCTCAAGCTCATCAATTTGCCGTTCGATCTCCGCCAGCCTTTTATGCTGAATGGCCTGCGTTTCGGGACAAAACGTGGTGCCCTCTATCAGGCGCATACAATCAGGAAAACTGCGGATCTCGGCGATGCTAAAGCCAGTCGCGATCAGCCGCTGGATTTGCCGCACCTGGGCGACGGCCTCCGGCGGGAAATACCGGTATCCATTGCAGGCGCGGGAGGATGTCAGCAGATCGTGACTGTCATAATGGCGAATCGATCGCACGCTGACGCCTGTTTTTTTCGCCAGTTCGCCAATAGTTAACTGCATTTTACGCTCCCCTGATTGCTGCTTGACTCTGACATTAGTGTCAGGGTTCAGCATAGCGATGAAACCATAATCAGAGGAGCTTTTTATGTTACTTTTTACCTTACGTCGCTCGTTAATTCCGCTATTCCTGCTGCTGTTTTCTGGTGCCTTGTTTGCGCAAATCAAAAATTACACCGTGACCGCGCCCGACGGCGTAACGCTTGCGGTGCAGGAGAGCGGCAATCCGCAGGGCAGGCCGATTATCTTTATTCATGGTCTGCTGGGCAGTCATCTGAACTGGGAAAAACAGATCCAGGACGCGCAGTTGCAGCGCTACCGGCTAATTACTTTTGACCTGCGCGGGCACGGGCTTTCTGCAAAGCCGCAACAGGAGAGTGCTTACAGTGAAAGCAGGCTCTGGGGGGATGATCTGGCGGCAGTAATTGAAGGCAGCCACGCTAAAAAACCGCTGCTGGTGGGCTGGTCGCTGGGCGGCGTGGTGATCACCAGCTATCTTGCAGCGCATGGCGATGCCAGTCTCAGCGGGGCGGTATACGTTGACGGCGTAGTGGAACTCACCCCGGAACAAATCCCGGCGCACCCG
The DNA here is from genome assembly GCF_032071645.1 of Superficieibacter sp. Classification (NCBI taxonomy): domain Bacteria; kingdom Pseudomonadati; phylum Pseudomonadota; class Gammaproteobacteria; order Enterobacterales; family Enterobacteriaceae; genus Superficieibacter; species Superficieibacter sp. The sequence continues at coordinate 24,982 of NZ_DAMAPU010000021.1, read as the reverse complement.
GCTGTCTATCGGGACATGACCGCCAGCGACTTAAAAACCCACCTCGACGGTGAACGCGACTTCCTGCGGCTCTGTTTCCATCAGCAGCCGGACAGCGCCACCTTTGAGCGTCTGCTGGCAAACGCTGCGCTGGCCGCATGGCCGATGCAGCGCGCCGTGCCCTCCCTGCGTGTCCCTCTTGAAAAAGGGCTGAAGCCTGCGCGCATTCCCTTACTGTTTATTTACGGCAAACACGATGCGCTGGTGAATCCCCAGCCCTCGCTGGCGCGGGCAAAGGCGGTCAATCCGCGCATTCAGTCACTGGTTTTCGAAAATTCAGGGCATACGCCGTTTATTGAGGAGAGTGAGCGGTTTAATCGGGAATTGGGGGCGTTTATAGGGGGGGTTAATTAATCAGGATGGATGCCCCTGTTATGCCGCCAAATGATTTTGCTTGTGGGGGCATCCGGCGTAAATAAACCCGGCGCTCGCTGGCGCGAATATCGCGGATGCGTTCGAGCATCTCATCAAAATAGTCGGGTACAGCCGATAAGCCAACAGGCGGATTCTTCAGCCGCTCATCGTCCATCACAAAACCTTTAATCAGGTATTCCTGGAGTGTTTTGGTTGCCCATTTGCGGAACTGAGTGCCTCGAGTGGAGTGGACACGATAGCCAACGGCGAGGATCACGGGCAGGCTGTAGTGAAGCATATTGCGGTTTACCTGACGATTCCCTTCCTGTTGAACTTGTAAGTAAGACTTACAGGTTGCGTTTTGTTCAAGCTCGCCTTCTTCGTAGATCGCTTTGATATGTTGTGTAATGGCCTGAGGAGTAACCTGATAAAGATTCGCAATGGTTGCCTGGGGCAACCAGAGTGTTTCTTGCTCAAAGCGGCATTCAACGCGTACACCCCCGTCATCGCTGGTAAACATAATGAATTCACCTGCCGGGGATTGGGTTAAATGTTTATCTGCCATGCCGCCTCCTTTTACCTCTGACCCACACCGCTGTAATTCGCTTAGTATGCCAGAGATACGCGTATGGCGTTTATTTTGCAGGGAAAGATCTGAGAAAATATTTTGTGAGGATATCGTTAATTTTTCTACCAGGTCCAGATGTCTGAACGTGATATACCCACTGCCTTTCCAGGAGTAATAAATATCAGCAACGGTAATTAATTAATAAAATATCAGAAAGGATTTAGTAGCGCTGGAATCAAGCACAAGCAGCAATTTTGGCGGAAGATCACAGGAGTGATATAGAGAATGTAACTTTATGTATTTATTGATATTTATAGTTTATGTAGTTATTTGTTATACACATGGCTATACACATTTGCTTGACTGAAAAACTCTCTATGGATGAAGCACCAGTGACCGATCTTATCTAAAAACTTTTTTTGGGAAAACTCTTCAAACTGTTCACTAATAATTTTTATTTATAATATTCATATGGTTATGTGGTGAAGGATTGGTGAACAGTGAATACTTTACTGTTCACCCCTAAGGTTTTCCATCGAGTGCAGAGAAGGAGCATATGTCAAATGCTAAAGAACTCAATTGCTTCTGTAATATTATTCATCATCTGCTTATTACCACTTGTTACCGCCTGATGCAAAAGGCCAGAGAGCATAGCATTACGTGTTTTAGTCGGTATGACGCAGGGACTAAGTATTCCATGCGATTGTGGATATCCATCCCAATGAACGCCGAGTTCTTTGGTGCCTCCGTTATGTTCGTGCTTATGGTCATAGTAACCATAAATTAATACCATCCCGTCGTCTTCATGGAATGGCTTAGAATTTTTCCAGTACGAAATCATTTTCATTTTCATTTCCTTTAATCGCAATACGTTAAGTCATGATTACTGTACTCTGAAAGAGTTCAAGTGCTCGCTTATAATCAATTTCATGTTTTTCATGCGGTGTCGCCTTGATGAATACCCGCATTTCCTGTGGAGAAAATGAGAAATTTTTCGGTAGCCCAAGCTTCTTCTTTACTGCACCATCTGCTGAATTACACTGATCACAGATTAGTGTCTGAGAAAATCGGGGCACGTCTAAACCCCTATAGTCAGCAGAATGGTCGTGGTGTTTGTGTAACGCTGCAACCCAGTCCATAAAAGCATTCTGTGTCTTCGGAAATCTGAGTGTCCATCTCATGATTTGAAATTTGCTGCGTCCGCACCCAGGGCAGATCCAGTCGTCTCCCGTTGCTTTCCATAACCTATGGTAATGGAGTCCAGTATGGTTCTGATAATCTTCATATGTAGGCGTTTTATTCTTCATCATTTCACCGGTGATCCACATTCGTTGTACTTCTGCTGTTATGTTGCTATTCAATAAGGCCGGGCCATTTTTGTAATTTATAGGTAATAGTACGTCATGTGAAAACAGAGATAACTGATCCGAATAATCATAAATCATCTTCCAGCATGGACATTCGCTGGATGATACGTTTCAAAACGGTCTTCTCTGACATTATGTGCAAATTATAAGAAAATAAATAGCGGATCTTTCCGGGGAGGATTTGTCAGAGGTCAACAATTCGCTTGCCACTTGCTAGGGAAAATCTTCATGATTTCAGTACATCAAGGTACGGCAAGAGATTTTATGCAGGTTTTACAGCGGGAAAAATAAAATCCCCGTCCAAACTGTCGCTTCCGTGTTGGACATGCTTACAAACGCAGCTTTTATTTTTCCGCTATAACCATATTGGAGTTATGGTTTTAATGATTATCGTATAGCTATCGATCAATTTCATTCACTGCGTATTAACATGTATCCATTGATTAACACAGACTGATGCTAGCATCACCCTCTCTTGGTTCTGAGTGGTCTGATAATTTTTGAGGGTAAAAAGTTTTTTCGGAAAAACTGTTCACACTGTTCACTCGTGCTTTTTATTAATTAAAAACAGTGTGTTAAGTTGTGAATACCTGGTGAACAGTGAACACTACACTGTTCACATGGCGGGGGCGGGAGATAAAAAAGACCGGCGGCTGCCGGTCTGAGTGGATTATGTTGTGGCGGGGTCGTCGCATTTCGGCAGCCAGTCGCCGTTGCTTTCCTCCCTCAGTGCGAGGTTGGTCTGCATCCCTTGATTTGTCCGGCGTTTGTCATAATGCATGCCGTACTCTTTCAGCATGGCCGACAGTCCCTTCCCGAACATCGTCAGGCTGAGGGTGTTTTTATACCCGTGCGCTTCCATGTAGACCAGATAGGCGTGATACAGATAAAGTCGCGGCTGACGCGGGACGATGTTGGCATTCCCCATATACATCCCGTCAGCATCCGGCAGTGCCTCCAGATAGCCACAGAAATCAAAAGCCGGGTCAGCGTCACGCTTGATGCTGAGTGCCTCGTCGGAGTTCTGCTGCGACTGGAGCAGCGTCCGGGCGCTCATCGGGTCGCTGAACTGCTGCATAAGCTGGCGGACGATGACGGCCAGCTCGCGGGCAATTTTATCCTTAAGCTGCGGGTCGCGCTCGGCCGGGGCTATCTGCTCCGGGAAGTGAATAATCACCCGGCGACGGGACACGCCGCCGCTGCGGTCAGTGAAGCGCATCGGATTGTTGTTCACGGCCAGAATCACCGCCGGAATATGGGCCGAGTAGGCGTCGCGGTATTTCGGGTCGACCGAGACAGCATCGCCGCCGGTGATGGCCTTGAGGCCTGCCCCGTCACCGCTCCATTTCTCCTGGTCAGGCAGACGTATCAGCGAGAAGCCGATAAGGGCCGCGCGCTCGCGGGGCGACTCCAGTGTCTCGATACTGGCCGAAGTGGCATTATCTTCTCCGGCGAGCATCGTCGCAATTTCGGCCAGAATACTTTTCCCGCTGCCGCCGGGGCCGGTGACTTCGAGAAAGAGCTGCCAGTCGTAGCGGTTCGCCAGCACCATAAACAGGGCGGCGAGTATCACATCACGTTTGTCCTGACGGCCACCGGCGGCACGGTCAAGCCAGCGCCAGAAGTTCGGGGCATGGGTTTCCAGCGTTTCGCCCTCCACCGGCGGGGTGAAATCGACATCACACAGCGTGCGCAGCCAGTGCGATTTGTGGTGAGGGGCGAATATACCGGTATTCGTGTCCAGCACGCCGTTGCGAAAGCCAATCAGCCGCCGCGCCGGGGCGGCCTGCTGCGGGATTATCAGTTTCAGGGTGTCGACCAGTGAGGCAATTTTCCCGGACGAGAACGGGGCGCGCAGGCGCTGGAACAGCCCGGCCACGTCGCGGGCAAAGTCCGACGGCGGAATGATTTTCCAGATGCCGTGTTCATATCGGGAGAGGAGCTGGCCGTTTGCATCCACGGCCAGCGCTTCGCCGTAGTGCTCATGCACCCGCATCGCCTTTTCACTGGTACTCATGGCGGTAAACTCCGCCTCGCTCATGGTGTCGAACGGACTGGCAACAGGCGGTTTAATGGCATCATAAATCGCCCGGCGCGTGACGTCCTCCCCCTGTTGCGTAAACGCATCATTCCAGTCGCCGAATACCGGCGGCAGGGCCACAGTCCCTTCACAGGCTTCTGCGGCCGCCACAGCTTTGGTCTGGCCGTTGCCGCTGAGGTCGCGGTCGGCGGCGAGGATAATCTGACAGGCCGGATGCTTTTGCCGGGTAAGGCTCGCCAGAGAAAGAAGGTTTACGGAGGACAGCGCCACCATTACGGTTTCCCCGGTCAGGTGATGCACGGTAAGTCCGGTCGCATACCCCTCCGCTATCCACAGCCGTTTTCCGGCCTGTTTTTTTCCTTCAAGGGTGTGACAGGTTTCCCTGACCTGTCCGCCTTTCAGGGTGCGTTTCAGGCCGTCTGCGTTAATAAGCTGGAGATTGACCAGCGTCCCGGCGGCATCATGCAGCGGCACCACCATATCGCCGGAATGGTACGCCACGCCTCCGGTTTTGTGCGGGGCGGTCAGCATCAGGCACTCGCGGGCGGGAAAGCCCTTGCGTGCGAGGTAGGCGTTGCCGGTGCCGGTGCGGGCTTTTTCCAGTAATGAGGTGGCAAGCCGGGACGCCGCCGCACGGCTGGCCGCCGTTTCAGCCTGTTCCGCTTCGCTCAGGGTTTGCGCTGCCACCGGCGGCAGGCTGCCGGTCAGGGCGCTGACTTTTCCGGCCGCCTCTGAGGCCGAGACGCCGAAGACTTTTTCAACCAGCTTAAGCCCGTCGCCCGCGCCGCACTGGTTACAGAACCACGTCCCGCGTCCTTCCTTATCGTCAAAGCGAAAGCGGTCTGAGCCCCCGCACACCGGACACGGCTGATGACGGTTTTTAATCACCTTCACCCCCAGCGCCGGGAGAATGCGCGGCCAGTGGCCGCACGCCTGTTTCACGGTTTCCGTTACGTTCATTTTCATGGTGTTTTCCCTCAGTGCAGGACAGGCGTTGCGATATGGCGGGTGCAGAGTTCATCCATCACGGCGAGGCCGAGAAAGGTCAGCGCCGGGGCGGCCTTAAGCGGCCCGGCCTGCATTAAGTCTTCCAGCAGTGCGCAGGCAATCAGGCGGCCTTTCTCTTCGCCGTGCCGGCGCAGGTAGAAGCCCTCAAGCTGTGCGGCGATGGCATTCTCCACCGTCTCAAGGGTGAGGTGCGGATAGCGGTGCTGGCGCTCGCACGCATTCAGCCAGGCACAGGCCACGGCCCGGCGGTAAAGCGCGATGCGCAGGACGGGGGTAAGGGTCTGGTTCATGCGTCAGCCTCCCCGTTAAGCCACTGGTGACTGCACCGGCCGACCACGCCGTCGAGCTGGGCGGTCATGAGGTAAATCACGGAGGTGAGCTGTAAATGCTGCGCCGGGCTGCGGCGCAGGCTTGTGCAGTCCTGCACCTGCGCCATGTCGGTTACGAGCTGGCCGAGGTTGCGCAGGTGCTCAAGGCATTCGAGGTCTTTCAGGGTGATGGCGGGCTGTTTCATGCGCACACCTCCACCGGCAGGCGGGCCGCAAGGGACAGTACATAGTCACGGACAAGGGTGCGGCGGGCGGCGCGCTCGTCACCGGCAACGGTGCGGAGCATAAGGATATGGGGCTGACGGTCTGCGCGGCGGACGGCGGCAAACACAAAGACAAACTGCGGATGAGACAGGGTGAGGGTCGTAGCCATAGGGGCAACCTCCATAGTTAGCTTGTTACAGCTACCACCGGAGTTCTCACGCAATGGTGGTAGCCCAGACGGGGGTGAGAAACCGGCAACTATGGAAACCGGCCAGCCCGAAAGCTGCCCCGCCTGAGCCACCATAACTCTGATAGCGCAACGGGCAAAGAACCGTTGCCTAAAGAATGGGAGCGCATAGGCATAGACATAAAAAAAGACGCAAGGCGCGTCTGATGTCGCCATAGTTAAACTCGGGTTCTCACGCCCGGCTGCCGATTTTGCGACAGCGGGAAAACTATACCTGGAAACGGGCGGAAGAAGCAAGCCAGAAAAAGGGGCTTTTTGCTGAGCAGCCATCATCATGCGTCACAGCCCCGGTTACGGGCGGCAATGCGGTCACTCATCCACGCGGTGATTTCAGAGTGCAGCCACGCCACGTTTTTCCCGCCGAGGGAAACCTGCTGCGGAAAGGCGCTGCGGCTGATGAGGTCGTACACCGTGGAGCGTGACAGGCCGCAGAGGTGCATCACCTCGGGCAGGCGCAGAAAGCGCTCCTGAGCGGCGTCAGACACCGGCATCAGCGGGGCGGCAGGGGCGGAAGACGGGGAAGAAAAAGCGGTGTGCATCGGGCTACCTCATAAAGTCCATACAGTGCCGGTCGTGTCCGTCCGGCCTCGGGTAGCTCTCTATTTTGTGAATATTTTCTCTCAGGGCAACAAGTCTTTTTGCCGTGAGTCACCACACAACAACCCGTTAACAATCAGATGGCAAACAGTGGCAAACGATGACAATCACTGACAATCTTTGATAATCCCATGGCAAAGAATCTATTTCTTTTATTTATACATATCCAGGTTTTTATCTAAAAAAGGTCTAAGCACGGTGTCGGTATAAAAAAGCACTGCGTGAACACTTGTGAACAGTCGGTGAACACTCTTTTCCCAACTGTTCACTCTTTAACTTACTGTATTAACTATCTTTTTATTTCCAGTGAACAGTAGTGAACAGTTATAAGTAAAAAACAAACGGTAAAGGGGGTTTACCTGCACCCTTTCTCTGGCAAGCCGGGTTTAAGGGGCTGTTTGTGTGGAATGTGCCACAACTGCAATGAATCGCCCTGTTGTGCCCGGCACGGCAGAATTGTCTCCACAGAACATACTGAGGAGAACCACCATGACCGCCACCACCATTCCTGACTGCCTGAAACCGGCTTTTGAGCAGCTTGATACTGCCCGCGCCGCCCACCTTGCTGAAGCCCGCAGAATGGACGACACCATCGCGGCGATTGCCCGCACCGCTGAACAGAAAGCCGGGCTGGAGCTGGAGAGCGAAAGTGACACCGCCGCATGGCGAAAGGCCTTTCGCGCCGCCGGGGCTGTCCTGTCCGACGAGCTGAAAAACCGCCACCTGATGCGCGTTGCCTCCCGTGAACTGGCGCAGGAGTGTGACGCCATGACCGAAGTCCTGAATTTTGAGCGGGACAAACTTAAGGCGTCCTGTAACAGCACGGCCAATAAATACCGCCAGGCGCACCGCCACACCCTGACCCTGTATGCCGGGCATGAATTCGATGCAGCGCTGCGGGATTCGTGCGGGACGCTGGTCCGGGCGATGAAGCTGAAAATTCTGGCGCGCGGCGGCGTGCTCGAACGACAGAATGAGATTGCCACAGGCTATGTGGAGCCGGATGAGGAAGTAATGCAGGAGGTGACGGCATGGCTTAAGGAGGCGGTAAAAAACTGTCATATCCGCCTGAACGACGAGCCGGTCCTTTTCCGGGCAGGGCTGTCGGCTGAAACCCTGCCGCACATGAACCACCACACAGGCTCGACATCCGGCAGTCGTCAGAAGTTCTTCAGGGAGATGCGCGAGCGTGAGGCTGACCTGAAAGCGCGGGGGCTGATGTCATGATGCACTGCCCCTTCTGCAAAAGTGCAGCCCACACCCGCACCAGTCGCTATCTGTCGGAAACGGTGAAGCAGATTTATTACCAGTGCACGAGCGTTGTCTGCTCGGCCTCATTCCGGGCGATGGAGTCGGTGGACAAAATTATCCAGTCCCCGGCGGAAACCGACCTCGCGGAAGATACGTTTATTGTGACCGAGTCCGACAAAACCCGAAAACAGCGTTTTTACTAATCCCGGAGTGCATCATGACCACCCTGACCCTGAAACAGGCGTATGACGCCTGTGAAACCAACAAATCCGCCTGGCTGAACCACAAGGCAGCGCTGGCCGCCGCCGAACAGGAATACCGCGAACAGACCACGGCAGGCACTGACCACCCCGACGGGCGTTTGCAGGAACTGCGTGAGATTATCGACATCAAAAAATGGGAAATTAACGGGGCCGCCGTACGCTATATCCGCTCGCACGAGGCGGTGCAGCATATCAGTATCCGCGACCGGCTGGATGAATTCATGCAGCAGCACGGCGACACGCTGGCATCCATTTTCGCCCCCGAACTGATGGCCGTTGCAGGACAGACCGGCACCGTAAAGGACCGTGCCGTCGACCGGTCAGTGATTTATCTGCGTGAGGCACTTTCTCTCTGGCTTGCGGGCGGAAAAAAACCGGCTTACTGCGAACAGGATGCCGCGATTTTAACGGCCATCGGACTGAGGCCCGACGCGGCCTCGCGAACTGACAGTCAGGAACGATACACCCCGGCGCAGCATATGATTTATGCCCGCCGCCGGGCTGAATTAACCGCACAGTAGCCCGTCACAAAAAACCGAAAAATCCCGCCATTTTTACCGAAAAAAGTCATGCATTCACAGGGTGCATGATTTTGCATGCAAATCCCCGTATTTTTTATCTCCCGCCACGCCAGCACCGGCGCGGCCTGCGGCGTTTCATGCACCTGCATTAAAAACGCCCCCTCAAGCGGGCAGGCGTGGCGGGGAGAGCATTGCGCGCTGTTGGGGCTTTTAAATATTTCCTTCAGAGTTGATCACTATGACATACACCACAAACGGCATGAGAGAGCACAATTAAAGTTTATGCAATTTTAAATATTGTGAATTGCTTAGTACCATAAATAAAAAAGCCGCTATATTAGCGGCTAAATTAAATATATATCAGTGATTGTTTGTATTATTAATATCGTAAGATCAGAAATTTAAATCCATATTACTGTTTAATATATTATCAGGACTGCAATTTATTTTTGACATGGTCCGCAATTTACTTTCTATTGACTCATAATGATTTCTATTCACTAAGGGAAGTAGAAGGTCTTTATTGAAATCATTAATTTTCAACATCTTCCTAATATCTTCATAGCTAGAATTAATAAGAGCGTCATTTCCAATGGCTTTATCTTCTCTATTCATAATGTCACTTTTAGATTGCCCAGCAACAATTAGAGGTCTTCCAAATTGTAACGATGCTCTAGATGCATGAAGGCTACCACCGGGTATGCCTGTTTGTATTAAAATCACAGCAGTTGAAATAGCAGCTTGAATAGTATCTCTTTGGACAAAATTGGAGCGCCCTACATAAGAGTTGTATGGATACTCAGAAACTAACAATCCACCTTTATCAACAATACGCTTTGCTAGATCTTTGTTTTTAGCAGGGTAAATTTTCTCGAGACCATGAGCCAATACAGAGATTGTCTTACCATTACTTTCAATACATGCAGAATGTGCAATACTATCAACACCAAAGGCTAAGCCACTTACAATATTCCAACCCTTTTTAACAAACCAACTAGTGATTTTTTCGGCAATAATTTCTCCGTGTTTAGTTGGTTCCCTTGTACCGATAATGGTTAGATTATCTTCACTGAGACACTTTATATTACCATTACAGAACAATATTGGAGCAGAGTACCCGGCATTTTTGAGATTTAGAGAGTATGAGTCATCGAAGAAAGAAATTATCACATGGCCATTTTTATCAGCGATATTAATTTGCTGCTGCGCCAACTCTGATGCTTCATTTATATCCGTAATACTATAATTATCTTTTTTGTTTAGAGATAGTTTCAATATGTCATGTATCGACATTTCAGAAAAATTCCGCATGGTTGAAAGTGATGAAATGGTTTTTTCACCAATACCCTTGAGGAATTTAATTGCTAAAAGCTTTTGTGTATCATTTGATACAGTTTTCATTCAGCACCCTTAAAGTAAATCGCCAATATAAATATATTATATCCCCTATCTTTCAGCAAAGGAAGTATCAATAAAAGATAGGGAATAATCTTACCTTAGGAAAATTAAGGAATACTCATGGTGTGTCGACACTGAGGGTTTTCGAAGAATCCTGTACAACCCATGAAATGCTCACCAGTTTTTGCATTTCTTCGTACGCGCATTAGCCTGCCACATTTATCGCAAAACTGCATTTCTTCGCTAATGCTAACTGTTTTTGCTAACGCAATTGATAACACTCTCTGAGGCTGCATTTGTTCTAAGAGTAACTTGGCCCCTTTCAAAGTTGAGCCGGTCGTAATAACATCATCAATGATTAATATTTTCGCATTTCTGATTATTGATGCGTATTTAGAGTTGAAATTCAGATTTTTATTAATCTCATGCTCACGTTCATCTCTCCCTAATGTTTTTAAACTCTGAGCACCTTCTGAAAAATTAAAGAGATCGGGTATGTAAGCAGTTTTATGGTTTTTTGAATGACGACTTATTCGATTGAGTAAATTTTCTAGGCGTCTATTGTTACCCTTCTTAGCTGGAATGACGGTAACAATGTCAAAAGTTTCTCTTTCATCAAATAAATACTCTGGGGTTTTTTCTACAAAGAATGAAAGAAGTTCTACCCAATATTCTGGGGCTACATATTTTGGGTCAGTTTCTTTCTTATATATTTCTTTTGAAAGAGTATGTTGCTCATGAATTTTTGCTGTCAATTTATTCTTTTGACTAAAATAGCGACCTAAGCAAATGAATTCAATTTCATTCTTTTTGATGGCACCAATTTTACCATCTTTGTTCATGGGTATGAAGAACAACCACTTTTTATCTATATCGAAAGTATTAAAGTTTGCACATCTATCTGCAATCAAATCAATGTGATTATAATTACTGATTTCCTCTGTAAGGCATTGGGTACTAATCATAGCCGCTGGCATTTGACCAATAAACTCTTTAGAGGCCCAAGCTGGAGCTAAAGGTTTTATTCCAGCAGCATACGACGCATTAATGTCTTTGGCATCATCACCTATAAATAGTATATTGTTACTATTATTTAACTTCAGATTGGATAAAGCTAAATTTATTCCTTGTGGCGATGGTTTTATCCCATCATGACCAACTTCATTATAAGTTACTATTGTGTCAAAATAGTCTTTAATACTATGATGATCAAGTATATCAAGTGCATATTTTCTAGGTGAGTTAGTAACGATCCCTAAAGTAATATTACTTTGCTTTAATTGCTCCAATATTGATTTTGTTTTAGGATACAATTTAGTCGTTGATAGTTGTTCATCAGTCAAGGGCTGTTTATTTGTACTTTCCCTATACTCCTTTAATGAATTGGTATTTACCAATGTATTATCTAAATCAAACAAAATAGCTTCAACTGTGTTAGTCATAGTATATTCCGCATAATATTGTTATGTTATCACGTATCATTATCTTGGAGGAGTCAACGCTACCGCACTTGTATTACTTTATACAAGGGGATACAAAATGTTGGCATACCAACATAGCATTTCCTTTCGACCTTTCAAATACAATGCATGGTTATATGTGCCACGAATACTGTTTTTATCAACATGCGCCAATTGCATTTCAATCCAAGCACTATCAAATCCCTGTTCATGCAATATTGTCGACATGGTATGGCGAAAACCGTGACCTGTAGCACGCCCTTTGTAACCAAGTAACTCAATCACTTGTGAAATACTTTCTTTCGAGATCGGTTTGCTGCGGTTATTCCTACCTACGAAGATATAAGGGTAATGGGCGGTAATTGGTTTGAGTTGCTTAAATAGATCAACTACCTGAATCGATAAAGGAACAATGTGAGGCCTACGCATTTTCATCCGTTCTGCTGGGATTTCCCATATACCTTTCTCGAGGTCAACCTCTTCCCACGTAGCAAAGCGCATCTCCTGAGTTCTTACGCCAGTTAGCATAACAATCTTAGTCGCGTTTTTCGTGATGATGCTGCCGGTATACCCTTCAAGATCTCTAACAAAATGGGGTAGTTCTTCGGCGGATAAAAACGGATGGTGCTTTTGCTTGGGAACGGTCAATGCGATAGCCAAATCAGGTGCGGGATTGTATTCAGCACGACCAGTTATGATTGCATAGCGATATACCTCGCCGCATCTTTGGCGCACCTTACGTGTCTTCTCTAGTGCTCCACGCTTCTCTATTCGTCGTAGCACCTCAAGCAGTTCTAGAGGTTTGATCTCACTGATAGGGCGTTTACCAATGAACGGGAAAATATCTTGCTCAAATGTTTTAATGATTTCTTCGCGGTAGGCAACTGTCCAGCGATCGGCTTTGTTTGTATGCCACTCTCGACATATGGCTTCGAATGAATTTTCTGATGAGAGCTGTTGTGCCAGCTTTTGAGCTTTACGTTCTTCGACTGGATCGATGCCATTTGCTACCTGCTTGCGTGCTGTTTCGCGTTTGTCGCGAGCCTCTGCAAGCGAGACGAGACTGTAGGAACCAAATGACATTAACCGGGCTTTACCTGCAAACCGGTAGCGGAACCTCCATCCTTTGCTCCCGTCGGGATTTATGAGCAAGGATAAACCTTGTCCATCATTAAGGGTGTAGGGCTTATCTTGTGCCTTAGCGCGTCGAATTTGTATGTCTGTAAGTGGCATGTGTATAAGTAAAATCTGTGTATGAAAAAATTATACACAACACTATACATATTTTTCGTGGATTTAGGGAGATTCGCTCGGACTGATACGGACGTAGTTATTCGCTAAATTGCTGTAAATATTGGTTTTAAAGGACTTTTTCGGACATGGTGAGATGATAATTGGCGGAAGATCACAGGAGTCGAACCTGCCCGGGGCCGCTGGCGGTCCCAACTGGATTTGAAGTCCAGCCGCCTCACCGGAGACGACGATCTTCCGCGCCTCGATTGCTACATGGAGGCGGGCGCATTATAGCTACTTCCTGCGGTTTCCACATCCCCCAACACGCTTTTTTCACACTTCCTTTAACATATCCTTTTCTGCGCTGCACAAAACCTCACAAAATCAGTGAGTTACCGTTTTCCTCATTTTTTTTCCTACGACGATCACAGAAAACAAGAAACATAATTTGATAACCAGAAAACGGAATATCGCCATTGATGAGGATGGTTTAAAACGCTTCTCATCTGTACGCGAGTACTCTATGGCATCAAGGAATGAACGATGAAAAGTCAGATACTTTCCGTTAAAGAGAAAATTGGTTACGGCATGGGTGACGCCGCCAGCCATATCGTTTTTGATAACGTCATGATGTTTATGATGTTTTTTTACACTGATATTTTTGGGATCCCCGCTGGTTTTGTCGGAACCATGTTCCTGCTGGCGCGTGTGCTGGACGCAGTCTCCGACCCCTGCATGGGGCTGATTGCTGACCGTACCCGCAGCCGCTGGGGTAAGTTCCGCCCGTGGGTGCTGTTTGGTGCGTTGCCGTTCGGCATTGTCTGCGTGCTGACCTACAGCACGCCGGACCTGAGCATGAACGGGAAAATGATTTATGCCGCAGTCACTTACACGCTGCTGACGCTGCTTTATACCGTGGTCAACATCCCTTACTGTGCGTTGGGCGGCGTGATTACTAACGATCCGACGCAGCGTATCTCCCTTCAGTCCTGGCGCTTCGTGCTGGCGACGATGGGCGGGATGTGCTCCACCGTGCTGATGATGCCGCTGGTTGAACTGCTCGGCGGTGAAGATAAAGCATTCGGCTTTCAGTGGGGAATTGCCGTGCTCTCCGTCGTTGCCTTCCTGATGCTGGCGTTCTGCTTCTTCAACACCAAAGAGCGCGTGGTGGCACCACCGGGCACCACGAAAATGAGTGAAGACCTGCGTGATATCTGGCAAAACGACCAGTGGCGTATTGTCGGTCTGCTGACCATTCTCAATATCCTCGCAGTGTGCGTGCGCGGCGGCGCAATGATGTACTACGTCACCTGGATCATGGGGGCGCCGGGACTGTTTACCTGGTTCCTGACCTTCTACTGCGTCGGCAATCTGATTGGTTCTGCGCTGGCGAAACCGCTTACCGACAAAACATGTAAAGTCACCATCTTCTGGGTGACGAATGCCCTGCTGGCCGGGTTCAGCGTGGCGATGTTCTTTGTGCCGATGAACGCCAGTTTGCTGATGTTCGCCTTTATCTTCGTCATTGGCGTGCTGCACCAGCTCGTCACCCCAATCCAGTGGGTGATGATGTCCGATACCGTTGATTATGGCGAATGGTGCAACGGCAAACGCCTGACCGGGATCAGCTTTGCCGGAACGCTGTTCGTGCTGAAACTGGGCCTGGCGCTGGGCGGCGCGATGATCGGCTGGATGCTGGCAGGCGGCGGCTATGAGGCCGCAGCGACCTCCCAGAACAGCGCTACGATCTCCATTATTATTGCCCTGTTCACCATCGTGCCAGCCGTCTGCTACCTGCTGAGCGCGCTTATCGCGAAACGCTTTTACTCCCTGAAAACACCGTTAATGAACGACATCCTGGCGCAACTGGCGCAGGGCGGACGTCGTGACAAGAAAGTCATGACCAGCAAAGCATTGCAGAACTAAAGGAGCTAATTATGAAAATCAGTGACGGAAACTGGCTAATCCAGGCGGGTCTGAATGTCATCCATCCTGTCCAGGTCTATGACGTTGAACAGCACGGGAATGAGATGGTGATCCATGCCGCGCCGCGCGATGTGCGCGAGCGCGCCGGGCAACTGGATACACCGCTGTTTACGCTGCGCTTTTTCTCGCCGCAGGAAGGCATCGTCGGCGTGCGCATTGAGCACTTTCAGGGCGCGCTGGACAAAGGGCCGCACTATCCACTCAACGTCCTGAAAGATGTTCAGGTGGAGATGCAAAACAACGATCAATTTGCCGAGCTGAAAAGCGGCTCGCTCAGCGTGCGCGTTACCAAAGGCGAAGAGTGGGCGCTGGATTTTCTGCGTGACGGCGTGCGCATGACCGGCAGTCAGGTGAAAAATAATGGCTACGTGCAGGATACCCACACCGCGCGCAATTACCTCTTCGAAAGGCTGGATCTGGGCGTCGGCGAAACGGTCTACGGTCTCGGCGAGCGCTTTACCGCGCTGGTTAAAAACGGCCAGACGGTGGAAACCTGGAACCGCGACGGCGGCACCAGTACCGAACAGTCGTATAAAAACATCCCGTTCTACCTGACCAATCGCGGATATGGCGTGCTGGTGAATCATCCCCAGTGCGTCTCTTTTGAAGTGGGCTCGGAGAAAGTCTCCAAAGTACAGTTCAGCGTCGAAGGCGAGCATCTGGAATATTTTGTGATCGACGGCCCGACGCCGAAAGAGGTGCTGAACCGCTATACGCAGTTTACCGGTCGCCCGGCGCTGCCTCCCGCCTGGTCATTCGGCCTGTGGCTGACCACCTCGTTCACCACCAACTATGACGAAGCGACGGTCAACAGCTTTATCGACGGCATGGCGGAGCGTAATCTGCCGCTGCACGTCTTCCACTTTGACTGCTTCTGGATGAAAGCCTTCCAGTGGTGCGATTTTGCCTGGGACCCGGTGACGTTCCCTGACCCGGAAGGCATGATCCGCCGCCTGAAGCAAAAAGGGCTGAAAATCTGCGTGTGGATTAACCCGTATATCGGCCAGAAATCGCCGGTATTTAACGAGCTGAAAGAAAAAGGCTATCTGCTCAAACGCCCGGACGGATCGCTGTGGCAGTGGGATAAATGGCAGCCGGGGCTGGCCATTTACGACTTCACCAACCCGGACGCCTGCCAGTGGTATGCCGACAAGCTGAAAGGGTTAACAGACATCGGCGTTGACTGCTTTAAGACCGACTTTGGCGAGCGTATTCCGACGGATGTCCAGTGGTTCGACGGCTCCGATCCGCAGAAAATGCACAACCATTATGCGTTCATCTATAACGAACTGGTATGGAACGTGCTCAAAGATACGGTCGGTGAACAAGAGGCGGTGCTGTTCGCGCGTTCGGCTTCGGTGGGTGCGCAACAGTTCCCGATACACTGGGGCGGCGACTGCTACGCCAACTACGAATCGATGGCCGAAAGCCTGCGCGGTGGGCTGTCGATTGGCCTGTCCGGGTTCGGATTCTGGAGTCACGACATCGGCGGTTTCGAAAACACCGCGCCTGCGCACGTTTACAAACGCTGGTGCGCGTTTGGCTTGCTCTCCAGCCACAGCCGCCTGCACGGCAGTAAATCCTACCGCGTGCCGTGGGCCTATGACGATGAATCCTGCGATGTGGTGCGCCACTTCACCCAGCTAAAATGCCGCCTGATGCCGTATCTCTATCGTCAGGCCGCTACCGCGAACGCATCCGGGACACCGATGATGCGCGCGATGATGCTGGAGTTCCCGCAGGATCCGGCGTGTGATTATCTGGACAGACAGTACATGCTCGGCGAGTCCATTATGGTGGCCCCGGTGTTCAGCGAGGCGGGCGACGTGCAGTTTTATTTGCCGGAAGGCCGCTGGACGCACCTGTGGCATAACGATGAACTCACAGGCAGCCGCTGGCATAAGCAGAATCACAATGCGTTAAGTCTGCCGGTCTACGTGCGGGATAACACGCTGCTGGCGCTGGGTAACAATGACCAGAAGCCGGATTACGCCTGGCATGACGGCACCGCCTTCCAGCTGTTTAATCTGGAAGAAGGGCGCGCGGCGACCTGCGAAGTTCCGGCAGCGGATGGCTCCGTCATCTTTACTCTGACCGCGAAACGCGAAGGCCGCGCTATCACCGTGCAGGGTGAAGGCCAGGCAAGTCACTGGACGCTTTGCCTGCGCAACGTCGCTCAGCTGGCGGGCGTACAGGGCGGAACGCATGTCAGTAGTGACCGGGGCGTAATGATTACCGCCACCGGGAATGCGCTGACGATTACGCTGTAAAACGTGAATCCTCTCTCCATGGTGGAGAGAGGATCAGAGAGAGGAAGCAGGGCGTGCCAGGGCTGGTGTTATGTGAATGACCCGGCTCTTCATTCACTCCTGCGAAACCACCCCGGCTTTCATCGTCTGCGTCACCTGCTGCTTGCTGGTATTCACCGCCCTTAGCTGCCCATTCACCGACGGTTTCAACGGTGCGTCGGCCTGAAGCGTTCCGCTGGCGGTGACCTGCACGTTGCCGTCGCCGGAAATTGGCAGGGCGGGCCAGCCCCACTGTTGCAGGATATTCAGCGGCACGCCGCGTCCGTTCAGGCTCACCGTCAGCAGGCGCTGTGGAAGCTGCGACACCGTGGCGGTAGCTTCCAGCAGTCCTTTCTCAGTAAACGCGCTTAACTCACTGATATTAATCGTTGAACCATTCGCGCCAAGCTTAATGGACGGGCGGCGCACGTCCACGCGGTTAAACGTCCCGGCAGCGGCGTTGAGCGTGGTGGTGCCGCTCCAGATCCCCCACTGGCGGTTTTTCGCCAGTTGCAGGTAGCTGCCGTAGCCGTCCAGCGCCGTCAACTGCCAGGGAAAGGCCGGGTCAATGTCGATCACCAGATTGCGGCTGGCGGTAAAACGGTTCACCGTCACGCCCTGTAGCCACGGCGGTAGCTGGGTCATCCACTGCTGTTTCCAGTTTGCGGGCAGCGTGTATTCCAGCCCGGCCAGCGCGAGGTCGTCCAGCACCAGCGTTTTGCCTTCGCGCAGCCAGTTGCCGGAGGTGCGGATCATGCCGCCTTCCCAGCGCGAGGTGAACTGACGCAGCGCCATCCCCTGCGGGGAAAACTCGGCGTTGAGGATCGGGTCAAGAAAGTGCAGCGAACCGTAGATAAACTCGCTGGCGTTCATCGACAGCTTACCTTCCTGGCTTTGCCAGTCTTCTTTACTGAACGTCAGATCGCGCAGGCTGAGATCGAGGTCGATAAGCGCCCAGTCCGGTCCCTGAAGCTGCGCGTCGGTAACTTCAAGACGCCGGATTTGCAGAGAAGACAACGTGGTCAGCGGGGCGAAAAAGTCAGTCAGCGATTTATCGCTTTGCAGGCGGATATCATTGACCTGAAGATTATCAATAATCCAGCCGCCATCGGCGTTGCGCCGGGCGCTGCCGGTTAATGCGCCGCGCGCCAGATCTGCGCCAATGGTGCCGAGGGTGACATTGTTATGGTCGATGCTGCCCTGCACCAGCACATTGCTGGCAGGAACGCCGTTGAGGGTCAGCGATCCGGCGCTCATCATAATATCGGCCTTGCTGCCGAGGACGTTACCCGCTTCCGGTAGCCACGGACTGACGCCGCCGGTCACGCGCTGGGCGCTCAACGCCCAGCCGGTTTCCGGGCTGTTAAACGCCATATTAATAAGCTGAAGCCGATCCGCGCGGACAGCCAGCGGCGCGGTGGCGGGGGAGAGATTCAGGGTGCCGTCCTGCAAAATAATCGCGTCGGCGTGCAGCGGATCGGTGAACTGGCGGCTGCTCAGCCCGATATCGACGGTTTTGGCATCCAGCGTGGCGGGCTTACCGTCGCGGCCAAAGGTCACATTTTTTAATAAAATATGCGAGGGTGACGAGAAACGGTGATCGATGGCGTCAAAAGTGAGCTGGTAGTCGCTGTTATCGGTGATCCACTCGCCGACCTGCTTCGCTCCCCAGCGTGTCTGAACAAGGAAGTAGAACGCGATAATGACCACCAGCGCGGCAATCAGAACCCAGGCGATCAGTTTTCCGAGAAATTTCATGGTCATCCTTCCCGAGAAATAAACATACAGGAGTTATGCCCGAATCCAGGGAAATGCTCAAGGAAGGAATGGTGAAAGTGCGTTACTGCGGCAGTGAGGAGGCCCCCACTGCCGCAAAGCGTTAGTTTTTCTCAGGCGGGAAAAGCAGATTCAGCACGATAGCGGTGATGCCGCCTGCCGCAATGCCGGAAGAGAGCAGATTTTTCACCCAGTCTGGCGCAAATTGCAGGATCAGCGGCTGTTGGGAAACGCCAAGCCCTACCGCCAGAGACAGAGCAATGATCATAATCGCGCGGCGGTTGAGCGGCTCGCGGGAGACAATGCGCACGCCGGACGCGGCGATTGTACCGAACATCACCAGCGTTGCGCCGCCCAGTACCGGTTCCGGGATATGCTGCACAAAGCCGCTCACCGCCGGAAACAGGCCCAGCACGATCAGCATCAGCGCGACCACAAAGCCGACGTAGCGGCTGGCGACCCCGGTAAGCTGGATCACGCCGTTGTTCTGACCGAAGCAGGAGTTCGGGAAAGTGTTAAATACGGCGGAGACGAACGAGTTCAGGCCATTCGCCAGCACGCCGCCCTTCAGACGCTTCATATACAGCGGACCGGAAACCGGCTGCTCGGAGACGTCGGAGGTGGCGGTGATGTCGCCGATGGTTTCCAGCGAGGTGATCATAAACACCAGCATCAGCGGCAGCAGCAGATTCCAGTCGATGCCCAGCCCGTAATACAGCGGCGTTGGCACCATGATCAGCGGACTGTTGGTCGGCGCATTGCCTTCGGGCAGCATTCCCATAAACCACGCCATCACGTAGCCCACCGCCATCGCAATCACCAGTGATGCCACGCGCAGATACGGGTTACGCTGGCGGTTAAGCAGAATAATCACCGCCAGCACGACGCCTGCCAGCAGCAGGTTTTTCGGCGCGCCGAAGGTGTGATCGTTCATCGCCGCAAAGCCGCCGCCGATGGACGTCAGCCCGACCTGAATCAGCGACAGGCCGATGATCATCACCACCACGCCGGAAACCAGCGGAGTGATAATGCGCCGTGCCAGATGCAGAACGCGGGAGATGACCATTTCCGTGCAGCTCGCCAGCATCAGGGTGCCGAACAGCGCGGCCATCATGGTTGGAACGTCCGCGCCGCCGGTTTTGAGCGCCGTGCCGCCCATAATCAGCGGGGCGACGAAGTTAAAGCTGGTGCCCTGAATCGACAGCAGCCCGGAACCGACCGGTCCCCAGGCTTTAATCTGAATGATGGATGCCACACCGGAGGCGAACAGCGACATGCTGATGATGTGCTGGGTGTCCTCTGCCGGTAATCCCAGCGCCTGACAAATCAGCAGCGCGGGCGTGATAACTGCCACGAACATCGCCAGCAGGTGCTGACAGGCGGCAAACAGGGTCTGGGGCAGGGGAGGACGATCTTCGAGACGGTAAATCAGTTCGCTATTCTGATTCTGCGCAATCGGTTGCGCATTTTCAGATTCGATGGTGTTAGCAGACATCAGAGGCAATCCCACGGTGGAAAAGGGGGAATTTTATCCAACTTCCAGGCAAAAGCAATCGGTTGCTTAGGGCGGGAGGCATTTTTTTACGTTCTGCCGGGGGAAAGTGACGGCGCACGCGCCGCCGGGGAGTGACCATAAAGAACGGGCCAAAACGCCATGCGATAACGGCGGGCAGCGAACCGCCCGCCACAGGGATTACTCGTCGTGTTCTTCCCACGCCATCGCGCGTTTCACCGCTTTTTTCCAGCCGCTGTAACGGTAGTTACGCTCGGTGGTTTCAATACCGGGGCGGAATTCGCGCTCAATGACCGCTTTTTCCTGTAACTCATCCAGATTCTGCCAGAAACCGACCGCCAGACCTGCCAGATACGCGGCGCCCAGCGCCGTGACTTCGCGCACTTCCGGGCGCTCCACGCGGGTGCCGAGAATGTCGGACTGGAACTGCATCAGGAAATTATTGGCTACCGCGCCGCCATCCACCCGCAGGGCGTGCAGACGAATGCCGGAGTCGGCCTGCATTGCTTCCAGCACGTCCCGGGTCTGGTAGGCGATGGATTCCAGCGTGGCGCGAATAATATGGTTAGAATTCACGCCGCGCGTCAGGCCGAAGATCGCGCCGCGCGCATACGGGTCCCAGTAAGGCGCGCCCAGCCCGGTAAAGGCCGGAACAACGTACACGCCGTTGGTATCTTTCACTTTGGTGGCAAAGTATTCCGAGTCGAAAGCATCGCTGATCAGCTTCATCTCGTCGCGCAGCCACTGAATAGACGCACCGGCCATAAAGACCGCGCCTTCCAGCGCGTAGTTGACCTCGCCGCGCGGCCCGCAGGCGATGGTGGTCAGCAGGCCGTGTTCAGAGGCCACCGCTTTCTCACCGGTATTCATCAGCATAAAGCAGCCGGTGCCATAGGTATTTTTCGCCATTCCCTGTTTCACGCACAGCTGGCCGAACAGCGCCGCCTGCTGATCGCCTGCGATCCCGGCGATCGGAATACGGGTGCCGCCCTTACCGCCGATATTGGTCTGGCCGTAGATTTCGGACGATTTATGCACCGTCGGCAGCATGGCGCGCGGGATATCCAGCACTTCCAGCATTTTGTCGTCCCAGTCCAGCTGGTGAATGTTGAACAGCATGGTACGCGAGGCGTTGGTGTAGTCGGTGACGTGAACGCGGCCCTGGGTCATTTTCCAGATAAGCCAGGTATCGACGGTGCCGAACAGCAGTTCGCCGCGCTGCGCCCGTTCGCGCGCGCCTTCAACATGATCGAGGATCCATTTCACTTTGGTGCCGGAGAAATACGGGTCGATGACCAGGCCGGTAGATTTGCGGATGTAATCTTCCATGCCATCGCGCTTGAGCTGTTCGCAGATCTCAGCGGTACGGCGACACTGCCAGACAATCGCATTGTAGATGGGCTTGCCGGTTTCGCGCTCCCAGACAATAGCAGTTTCGCGCTGGTTGGTGATGCCAATCGCCGCAATCTGATCGGAGTTGATATCGGCCTTCGCCAGCACTTCCACCAGCGTGGAGCTTTGCGTCGCCCAGATTTCCATCGGGTCATGCTCGACCCAGCCCGGCTTCGGATAAATTTGTTCGAATTCGCGCTGCGACACGCTAATGATATTGGCGTCGTGATCCATCACAACGGCGCGGGAGCTGGTGGTGCCCTGGTCGAGCGCGACGATATATTTTTTGTCAGTCATAGTGATAAGTCCCTGGTCATATTACAGCGAAGCATTTTGCGTTGTGGTGGCGGCGTCTTTCTCGTCATCAGCCACGGTGATATCACACGGCAGGTGGCGGCCAATCAGTTTGCGATAGCCAAACGCACCCAGCGCCGCGCCCACAATGGGGCCAAACAGCGGCACCAGAAAATACGGAATATCCTTGCCGCCGGTGAAGGCTACGTCACCCCACCCGGCGATCCAGGCGAAAGTTTTCGGGCCGAGGTCACGCGCCGGGTTCATGGCAAAACCGGTCAGCGGTCCCATCGAAGCACCGATAACCGCAATCAGCAGGCCAATCAGCAGCGGCGCCAGCGGCCCGCGCGGAATGCCGTTACCGTCATCTCCCAGCGCCATAATCACGCCCATCAGAATAGCGGTAATGACCATTTCAACTGCGAAGGCCGACACAAAACTGAGATGTGGGTTGGGATATGTCGAAAATATGCCCGCCAGATCAAGACTTTCGACGCTACCGCGCACCATATGATGCGTCAGTTCGTAGTCAGCAAACAGATTGTAGTAAAGGCCGTAAACCAGCGCCGCCGAGCAGAACGCCCCGGCGAACTGCGCGGCGATAAACGGCACCACTTTGCGTTTGTCAAAACAGGCGAACAGCCAGAGGGCGATAGTCACCGCCGGGTTGAGGTGCGCACCGGAAACCCCGGCGGTCAGGTAGATGGCCATCGCCACCCCCAGACCCCAGATGATGCTGATTTCCCATTGTCCGAAGCTTGCGCCCGCCACTTTCAACGCGGCCACGCAGCCGACGCCAAAAAAAATCAGCAGTCCGGTGCCTAAAAACTCTGCAATACACTGGCCTTTCAGGGTGGTTGTTTGGCTCATAATCCGATCCTAAAGCAAGGTGAGAAGCAATCGTTGCATAACGGTCGAAGACGACCATACAGCATTGTATGTATAATGTTAATTTATCGTTAACGAACAAAAACGAGAAATATCGAAATCAAAATGTGTGTGCTGCGTCAACAAAATGAGCGTTTTCGCGCTATGTAGTGTATTTTCCCGCCAGAAAAATAATGAGAGCTGAATCATTTCATTAACTCATGGATTAACAATTAAGGGGTATTTGCGACGGATGCATCAGGTTTTGACTGAAAATGGCCGCAATCCGCAAACAGCGCGGGTTGGCGCTGGACACCAGGGGCGGGGCTTCATACAATCGGAGCTAAGGTCACAGGCTTATTCAATAAGGCGTCGCCGAGGTTCGGGACGAGGATAATATCCATCAACGCCTTGCAATTCAGGAGAGGTAGGACGATGTCATTAGAAGTGTTTGAGAAACTGGAAGCAAAAGTACAGCAGGCGATTGATACCATCACCCTGTTACAGATGGAAATCGAAGAGCTGAAAGAGAAGAACAACAGCCTGTCACAGGAAGTTCACTCTGCGCAGCAAAACCGTGAAGATCTGGAGCGTGAAAATCATCACCTCCGTGAGCAGCAGCAGGGCTGGCAGGATCGTCTGCAGGCGCTACTGGGCCGCATGGAAGAAGTCTGATTTCCGGCCCTCTCCCTGTGTGGGAGAGGGTTATCCCCTTTCTATATTCCCTCCTGTTATAGCCAATCTTTTTTTATTCTTTAATCATCGTTACGCTTTCTGGCACGCTAACTTCATCACAACACAACATAATGAGAGTGGGCGATGAATAAGTGGGGCGTAGGATTAACTCTTTTGCTGGCGACCACCAGCGTACTGGCTAAGGATGTTCAGCTATTAAACGTTTCTTATGATCCAACGCGCGAGCTGTACGAAGAGTACAACAAAGCTTTCAGCGCTCACTGGAAAAAAGAAACCGGTGACAACGTGGTGGTTCGTCAGTCGCACGGCGGCTCCGGCAAACAGGCCACTTCCGTCATTAACGGCATTGAAGCGGACGTCGTGACGCTGGCGCTGGCCTACGACGTGGACGCAATTGCCGAGCGCGGACGCATTGATAAAAACTGGATCAAGCGCCTGCCGGATAACTCCGCGCCGTACACCTCGACCATCGTGTTCCTGGTGCGTAAGGGCAACCCGAAACAAATTCATGACTGGAACGATCTGGTCAAACCGGGCGTGTCGGTCATCACCCCGAACCCGAAAAGCTCCGGCGGCGCACGCTGGAACTATCTTGCAGCCTGGGGCTACGCGCTGCACCATAACAACGGCGATCAGGCAAAAGCGCAGGATTTCGTGAAGTCGCTGTTTAAAAACGTTGAAGTGCTGGATTCCGGGGCGCGTGGCTCGACCAATACCTTTGTTGAGCGCGGTATCGGCGATGTGCTGATCGCATGGGAAAACGAAGCGCTGCTGGCGACCAATGAACTGGGTAAAGATAAGTTCGAAATCGTGACGCCGAGTGAATCCATTCTGGCTGAACCGACGGTTTCCGTGGTGGATAAAGTGGTTGAGAAGAAAGGCACTCAGGCCGTGGCGGAAGCCTATCTGAAATACCTCTACTCGCCGGAAGGCCAGGAAATCGCCGCGAAGAACTACTACCGTCCTCGCGACGCTGCGGTAGCGAAGAAATATGACAGCGCGTTTCCGAAACTGAAGCTGTTCACCATTGATGAAGAGTTCGGCGGCTGGACCAAAGCGCAGAAAGAGCACTTCTCCAACGGCGGCACCTTCGATCAGATTAGCAAACGTTAATTCTGGTGATACGGGGGGAAGGAGGGCAGACGCTCCCCCTCACCCCGGCCCTCTCCCTCAAGGGAGAGGGGGAAAACCGTCCCCGGGCGTCACCGCGCACCCGGACTGTCCCCTCTCCCTGGGGGAGAGGGCGAAAAACCATCCCCATACCCACCTGGTTTCACCAGACGCTCCCCC
>NZ_DAMAPU010000020.1:0-69134 GCF_032071645.1 Superficieibacter sp. | reverse complement strand
TTCAGGTGTTAGTGTCCTTACGGACGTGGGGGTTCAAGTCCCCCCCCTCGCACCAGATATCTTACCTCTCATCCCGGCAGTTTCAGATTACTCACCACCAGCATTATCCCCCCAATCAACGCGACGCTCGACGGCAGCAGCACAAAATGACGTAATCGTTTATGCCAGATCATCACCGACGTCAGCAGCAAACCCAGCACAATTAATCCACGCCAGACATCTACCGACAGATCGGCAAATGTCAGTCCGGCAACAGCCACACCGGGAATTAAGACGCCCCAGCCACTTTCCAGCGCTCGCTGCAACATGATTCCGTCTCTCACAGTGATAATGATAACCAATATCATATGATATGTTTTCTCATTTGTCAGCCATGATCCAAAAGGGGTAGTACATTTACTATCCTGGTAATGACAGACATTCCTTAAGGTGATAAATTGTGCGCCCTAAAAGTGAGACCCACGAACACCTGATATTTTGCGCCTGTTTTTCACGCGCGTTATTTTCATTTTGGCGATGTTAACTTTTTAACCACAAGTAAAATAACGAATTACTGATATGACAGCACACACCTGGCGCTCTTTGAAGAACAAGAAATATCAGCTCTCGCTGCGGCTGTTTCTGTTCCTCAATTTAGCCTCAACCATTTTTTCAACGCTCAGTCCTCTGTATAGCGTCCGTACGCTGACGATACCGGTCTGTCTTATTTCCCTTGGAAGTGCAGGGGTATTGCTCTGGCACTGGAAATATCCTCATAAAAAAATAAATATTGATGCGATATCGATAGCTTCCGGCTGCCTGTGGGCCTGGCACGTTGCCATAAAATATGCCCAGGTTCAGCCGCTGGATTTTAGCTATCTGGTGATTGCTTTATTAAGCGTACTATTTATCGGGACAATATCTTTTTCCGATAACGTTCGCGCGTTCACCTTACATTCGCTGCCGATATTTTTAACCAGCCTGTGGCTCAACGATGGCGAGCAGTGGATGCGCATGGTTTACTGTTTTGCCCTGCCGATGGTGGGCATTACCATTCAACATGCGATCCAGAAACGTAACGACTCTTTTGCGCAAAGCCTGATGTATAAGCTGCTTGAGGAGCGCGAAACGCTGAACGATCTCAGTATGCTTGACCCTCTCACCGGCCTGTATAACCGACGCGGATTAAAAAATCGGCTCGATACCCTGCTGGCACTCGGCACAGGTCAACATTTCGTCCTGCTGATCGACATCGACCATTTCAAAGCCTACAACGATCACTACGGTCATATGATGGGTGACCAGGCGCTCATTCGCGTTTCGGCGGCGGTTCGCGACGCCGTGCGCTCGCGCGATATCGTCACCCGCTTTGGCGGAGAAGAGTTTATGGTGCTGTTAACCAGCGTCGATGCCACTCAGGCTCAGCAGAAGGCCGAGCGTATCCGCCAGCAGGTTTACGATCTGAAAATTCCCCATATGTTTAATGAAAGCGTCGCCACCAACGTCACGGTCAGTATTGGGATTGCGGCACTGGAGGGAGACGCCATCGACAGCGCGCTGGAGAATGCCGACAAGGCGCTGTATGAAGCTAAGCATCTGGGGCGTAATAACATTCTTAGCAGCGACGAGATGCGCTTTGCCTGACTGACGCCGGTAACGCGAAAAACAGTTGCGATCGCCTTTGTCTATAGTTAGGATTGGCAATCATTATCATTTAGATTCCAGTCCTTCTTTGCGTATGGCATACCGTTTCTCACCCATTGCTGAAGACGTTATCTGGCAGGCTCCTTTTGTGACGAAAAGAGCATCGCTGGCCGAGTCCGTGCGTCAACGCATTGCGGAACATCGGGCGCACATGCTGGAATTTATTCGTCTGGATGAACTGCCTCCCGCACAGGCGATGACGCTGGCTCACTGGTCGCGTCCTGCGGAGCTGCGCTCCCTGCTGGCGCTGTATGGCGATCATATCTACCGCAATCAGCCAACGCAGGCGCGTGAAGACAAGCCTTTACTCTCCCTCTGGGCGCAATGGTACATCGGCCTGATGGTGCCGCCGCTGATGCTGGCGCTACTGACCGAGCCGCGCGCGCTGGATCTTTCCCCTGAACGTTTCCACGTCGAATTCCATGAAACGGGCCGCGCCGCCTGCTTCTGGATTGAGGTGGCGGAAGATATAAAAAGCAGTCTCCTGCCGCCCGCTGAACGCCTGCAAACACTGGTCACCCAGGCATTGATCCCCATAGTCGACGCGCTGGAAGCCACCGGTGAAATCAACGGTAAACTTATCTGGAGTAACACGGGTTATCTGATTAACTGGTATCTGGGTGAGATGAAACCGCTGCTGGGTGATGACCTGACCGACGCGCTTCGCCAGCAGTGTTTCTTTGTCAGACAGCTTTCTGACGGGCGCGATAATCCGCTGTGGCGCAGCGTGGTGCCGCGTGATGGGCTGCTGGTGCGGCGCACCTGCTGTCAGCGTTACCGGCTGCCGGATGTCCAGCAGTGCGGCGACTGCACGCTTAAATAAATGCCAAATAGTGATCTGACCCGGCGGATAATTCTCCGCCGGGCCGTCAGGTTATGCCATCTGTTCTTCAGCGGCACGCTGTGCTTCTGCGGCTTCCTGTTCCAGCAACTGTTTCTCGTACACTTTAAAGAATGGGAAATAGATGACGGCGGACACGCAGGCCAGCGCAATGACGAGGATCGCCGCGCGGAAATCCCAGCCCAGCGCCCAGGCCGCGCCGACCGGTGCAGGCGCGGTCCATGGAACGACGGAAATCACCCGACCAATCAGATCCATTTTCATCACGCCCCAGGCAATCACCGCATTCACCATCGGTGCCAGCAGGAACGGAATAAAGAAGACCGGGTTCATCACGATGGGCGTACCGAAAATCACCGGTTCGTTGATGTTGAAAATACTCGGCACCACGCTCAGGCGACCAATCGAGCGCAGATGCACGGAACGGCTGCGCAGATAACAAATCACCAGGCCCATCGTGGCACCGGAACCGCCGATCACTACGAAGAACGTCCAGAACGCTTCCATAAAGATGTGCGGCAGCGGTGCGCTTTGTGCCAGCGCGCTCTGGTTCATCCCCAGGTTGGTCAGCCAGAACATCTGCAGCATCCCGGAGACGATCGCCGCGCCGTGAATACCGGCAAACCACAGCAGATGGCCGATCAGCACCGCCAGCAGGATCGCAGGCAGGGAATCCGCTGCGGAAACCAGCGGTTTAAACAGCGACATAATCGCCTGTGGGATCAGCATCCCGAACTGGCTCTGGATCAGCAGGCTTAGTGGATACAGCGTTAATACCACCACCAGCACCGGGATCAGCAGGTCAAAGGAGTTTTTGATCATCGGCGGCACCTGATCCGGCAGGCGGATACCGATGTTATGCGCTTTCAGGAAACGCATCATCTCCACGCAGTAGAGAGCGACCAGAATAGCGGTAAAGATCCCCGTTCCGCCCAGGCTATCAACCGGCAGCGTGCCGTTGGTTTTCGGCGCGGCGACCAGCAGAAACGCCATAATCGACAGCATTGCACACATGAAAGGGTCAATCTGAAATGCTTTCTCGTAGTGCTTACCGAGGTTATAGGCAATGGCGGCGCAGATATAGATAGACATGATGCCCATCGTCATATCAAACGGGGTCAGAATACGGCCTTCAAACTGCTTCGCCATATCCAGCCAGGCGCGGGCGAAGCCCCAGGTGGTATCCGGCGAGAACGGCGGATAGGCAAATACCAGCAGGAACGAACCGACAATCATAAACGGCATCGCCGAGATAAAGCCGTCACGAATGGCCATAACGTGTCGCTGGGACGAGATCCGCCCGGCGATGGGGCTTACGTAGTTTTCTACGAAGCGGAATATTAAATTAAACGCAGCATGATTAGCAGACATAGCAGCCCTCCTGACAGGCTATAGACGTAAGCACAGCGACCCTTATTTTGCAGCCGTGTGCGCTTTCTCTATGTAAGCGAAACTCCATGCGGGTGATTTCATTCACAAGGGTACATTTCATACACGGCTCTTATAATGTTGTTACAGTGGAAGTTACAGAAGTAGTATTAAACCGCATTTCATCATTCTGCAACCGGTTACTGTAACCGGTTGCAGTGAATGTGAAGGGGATCGATAAATCTCAATCTGTGAGACTCATTGACGGGGTTATTTACATTCATCCTGCGCATGTGACAGATTGAACGGGATAATAGTCAGGAGATCCCAATGAGTCTGCAATCTGTGCGGCAATTTTTTGCTGAACACGCCCCCGATATTGAAATAATTGAACTCGATCAAAGTACGGCCACCGTTGCCCTCGCCGCCGCCGCACATCATGTCGCGCCGGGGCAAATCGCCAAAACCCTGTCACTGAAAGTCAAAAATGAAGCCATTCTGGTGGTGGCAAAAGGCGATGCCCGGCTCGATAACAAAAAGCTGAAAACCACCTTTGGCGCGAAGGCGCGTATGCTGAGCAGCGATGAAGTGCTGACCCTCACCGGGCATCCGCCGGGCGGCGTCTGCCCTTTTGGCCTTGAAAACCCGCTGACCATTTATTGCGATATTTCGCTTCGCCAGTACGCTGAAGTGCTTCCGGCGGCGGGCGCAATTCACAGCGCGATACGGATCTCACCAGAACGAATGGCGCAACTCACCGACGCGACGTGGGTGGACGTCTGTCAATAGTCAAACCTGACAAAGAGCCTCTTTGTCAGGTCACTGTCCCTTAATGCGGCGTGAACGTGCTTTCTTCAGGTACACTCTCTTCAAAGAGAGGAAAATTGATGAGGATATCCGCCGCATGTAACAGCCCCACATCGGAGTTAACCCCGAGCTTGGTCATCGCATTGAATTTATGCGCGCGGATAGTTTTGATATTACGCTCAAGCTGGGTGGCAATTTCCGGCATTGAGTACCCGCAAGCCATAAACTCGAGGATTGCCCGCTCCGTGGGACTTAACATGCGCGAGCTGCTGACGTACCAGTGATTATGAACGTTCACATTCACGCGCCGGGTTTCACGCAGTAGCGCAATAAGCTGCGCCTGAAGCACCCCCAGCGGCGCGGTTTTGCTGATAATTCCATGCAGGCCAGAAGGCGCGAGGTGGCTAACCAGCCTGGCCTCACGCTCATCATTAGCCAAAATAATACGCTGGGTTTTTGGGCTACTCTGACTTAGCTCGCCAAGAAATAGCAAACCTTCTCGCCGCTGTTCCCGGCTACCGGAAAGCGAATAAATAACAGAAAAAAAAGCACGCCTGCCTGACGTTTTTTTTAGGTCCTGAGAGTTCCTGAAAAAATGTATCGTATAGTGATCGGCAGAAGCCGTTTCAAAAAGACTCCGCAGACCCGCTTCGGTCATCATGCACTGCTCTACGATAGCGACATGTCGCCTTGTGGGACTTTTTTCCATTCTATCGAATCTCCATAGGCTGAAAATAAATTCAGCTCTTTCATCCCTTGCGCGCTATTGATCCATGCGTACATCTCGGCATTGCTGCGTAACGCTAAACGGCGCATAGCGCTGTTTTTCTGGGCGCTAATCGTTTTATTACTCTTTTTCAACAACGCGGCGATTTGATTAATCCCCCATCCCTTACCCAGCAAACGCAGCACTTTACGCTCAGATAAGGTCAGTAACGTCAGGGGATCTTCTTCGCCGGAAGCGTCTTCGTGGTCCGTTGAAAGTAGCGTCTGGCTAATCCGTTCAGCAGACAAACCGCCCGCACGGATTGCTTTAATGACCAGATCAACGGGTTCCGCATCTGAAAGCAGGGTGCTTTCCGGGCGCATCAGAAACTCGACGGCGAGCGGATAAATTGGGCGAGAAACGAGAAATACCCAGTGGATATCACGGTATTGAGAAAGCAGCGAATAGTACTGTTCGCAAACGGCACGTGCCTGACGAAATTCACCGGAGAGGTCCACCAGCACCATTGAAGAACGGCGAAGCTGAAAGAGCGTCAGCTCTTCAGGAGAGCGGTATGAGGTGATTTCATACTCAGGGAAATGAAGTTCCATAATCCCGCAAAGCCCGGTTTGCATAACCGGTATTTTGCTGATAACGACGCCATATTTGCAGCATCCTGATAACATATAACCTCCGCATCCAATCGAAGATTCACTTTATTTTTAAGCGCGTGAAATATTAGTTATGCGAATAATAAAAACGATTATATTCACACGCAGCCCTGTGAATCTTTTTCTTCCTTGTCATTGTCTATTATTGTACATTCAAAACATACAACAATCCCTGGTATTTGCTCCGTTCACACAACCATATGAACGTCCTCCAATATCTCACAATATCGAAAAAAGATTAATCAATTCTAAATTAGAAAAACAAAAAACATCATTAAGTAAAACTAAAAACAATCACCGCATCAATAACTATCATTTAATGTTAATTATTATAAATAATTTGTTGTGTTATTGAACGAGGGACGTTTTTATCACCTTTCCTTTCGGAATGTCTTCCCTTAGACGATTACCGACGTTTTTTTACACATTCCTTGATCTTAGCCACAGCTCTACCCTCCTCACTTCATGCTAAAACAGTGTTTTGACATCTTTATCCCTTCTTACTGCCAGGGCGATTCATGCAAGTCGATCAGTCATTACAACGAACTGTTACGCGATTGTGTATTCAGTGTGGGCTTTTTTTATTGCAACACGGAGCCGAAAGCGCGCTGGTAGAAGAGCTTTCCACGCGTCTCGGACGGGCGCTGGGTATGGACAGCGTCGAAAGCTCGATTTCCTCGAACGCGATTGTCCTGACCACTATTAAAGATGGCCTGTGCCTGACCTCGACGCGCAAGAACAGCGATCGCGGCATTAATATGCATGTGGTCACCGAAGTTCAGCACATCGTGATCATGGCGGAGCATAAGCTGCTGGATTACCGCGACGTTGAAAAACGCTTCAGCCACATCAAACCGCTGCGCTATCCGCGCTGGTTACTGGTGCTGATGGTCGGCCTTTCCTGCGCCTGCTTTTGTAAGCTGAACAATGGCGGCTGGGACGGCGCGTTTGTCACCTTTTGCGCCAGCGCGGTGGCGATGTATGTGCGTCAGGTGCTGACCCATCGCTCCCTGCATCCGCAAATTAACTTTTGCATCACGGCTTTTGTAGCGACCACGGTTTCCGGGCTGTTACTGCGACTGCCGCAGTTCAGTGCAACGCCGAGCGTGGCGATGGCCGCCAGCGTGCTGCTGCTGGTGCCGGGCTTTCCGCTGATCAACGCGGTCGCAGATATGTTTAAAGGTCATATTAATACCGGGCTTGCCCGCTGGGCGATTGCCAGTCTGCTGACGCTGGCAACCTGTATCGGCGTGGTAATGGCCCTGACATTATGGGGGCTTCGCGGATGGTCATGATAGATTTGTTGCTGGCACTAATGCAGGACATGCTCCTTGCCGCTATCCCGGCGGTGGGCTTTGCAATGGTCTTTAACGTCCCGCATCGTGCGCTTCCCTGGTGTGGGCTGCTGGGTGCCATCGGCCACGGTTCGCGGATGGTGATGATCACCGCCGGGTTAAATATTGAGTGGTCGACGTTTATGGCTACCATGCTGGTGGGCATCATCGGCATTCAGTGGTCGCGCTGGTATCTGGCGCACCCTAAAATCTTTACCGTGGCGGCGGTGATCCCGATGTTCCCCGGTATTGCCGCCTATACCGCGATGATATCGGCGGTAAAAATCAGCCATTTTGGCTATTCGGAAGAGCTGATGATCACCCTGTTAACAAATTTCCTGAAAGCCTCATCCATCGTTGGCGCCTTGTCGATTGGCCTGTCGATCCCAGGGCTGTGGCTCTATCGCAAACGTCCACGGGTATAAAATTCATAAAATAGTTTGCAATTAAATCGTGCGCTATCTATATTCAAACGATGAAAACGACACCGACTTCGCCCGTTGACGCGCCGCTCCATCTGGATAACCAGCTTTGCTTTGCGCTGTATTCCACTAACCTGGCGCTGCATAAGCTGTACCGGCAACTGCTGGCACCGCTGAATCTGACCTATCCGCAGTATCTGGTCATGCTGGTGCTGTGGGAGAAGGACGACGTCACCGTGTCCGACATTGGAGAAAGACTGTTTCTCGACTCGGCCACCCTGACTCCCCTGCTGAAACGGCTGGAAAGCGCCGGTCTGCTGATTCGTCAGCGTTCACGGCAGGATGAGCGTCAGGTGATCGTCACCCTCAGCGACAGCGGACGCGCGCTGGCGCACGAGGCAAAAGGCATTCCCGATGCGGTTGGCCGCGCCGCCGCCTGTAATGCCGACTCGCTGGCGTTACTGAAACAGGAGCTGGAAACGCTTCGTCAACAGTTACATCGCGCATAGATCTGCCGTATCGCAAATCTGTGCTCCCATTTAAATAGCGCACTATTTTATAGCGAACATAATAAGAGGAACCTGCCATGTCTTTAGAAAAAGTCGTTTATACCGCCAAAGCCAAAGCCACCGGAGGCCGCGACGGTCGTGCCACTTCTTCCGACGGTTTTCTGGACGTCAAACTGGGCGTGCCAAAAGAGATGGGCGGCGCGGGCGGTGAAGCCACTAACCCGGAACAGCTGTTTGCGGCGGGCTACTCCGCCTGCTTCCTCGGTGCGATGAAATTCGTCGCCGGGCGTGACAAAATTGCCATTCCGAAAGAGGCGTTTGTGGAAGGTGAAGTCGGCATTGGCCCGTTGCCGACCGGTTTTGGCATCGAAGCCACGCTGAACATCCACCTGCCAGGAATGGACGAAGCGGAAGCGAAAAAGCTGGTTGATGCTGCGCATATCGTCTGCCCGTACTCTAACGCCACCCGCAACAACATCGACGTCACGCTGAATATCATCGCCTAACGTCCCCCTGCAAAAGCGCACGCCCGTGCGCTTTTTTAATGCCTGCCAGCCAGCCAACGCACTGTGTTACTATGTGCCATGATTACCTCAGTCCTCCTCTTTTTTACGTATTGAGATCGAGTATGTCTTCCAGAATTTTGACCCCTGACGTCATCGGTATCGACGCCTTTATGCAGGATCACGCCAGCGTGCTGGCCCGTGCAGAAGGCCAGGCGGTAGCGGTATTTGCTAACAACGCGCCAGCGTTTTATGCGCTCACGCCTGCGCGTCTGGCGCAGTTGCTGGAGCTGGAAGCAAAACTGGCGCGCCCCGGCAGCGACGTCACTCTGGACGAGCGTTTGTATGAAGAGCCTGCCGCCGCGCCGGTTGCCGTACCGATGGGTAAATTTGCCATGTACGCGGGCTGGCAGCCGGACGTCGATTTCCAGCGGCAGGCCGCGTTATGGGGCATCGCCCTCACCCAGCCGGTGACGCCGGAAGAGCTGGCCGCCTTTATTGCCTACTGGCAGGCCGAAGGCAAAGTGTTTCACCACGTTCAGTGGCAGCAAAAGCTGGCGCGCAGCGTGCAAATTGGCCGCGCCAGTAGTGGCGGCATGGCAAAACGTGATATCAATAACCTGAGTGAACCAGACCAACAAATCCCCCCCGGTTTCAGAGGTTGATCATGAAAAACGTCGGCGAATTAATGAAGCGTTTACAGAAGGTGATGCCTGCACACGTCGAACCCGCGTTTAAGACCGGGGAAGAACTGCTGGCCTGGCAAAAAGAGCAGGGCGAGATCCGCTCTGCCGCTATCGAGCGGGAAAACCGGGCGATGAAAATGCAGCGCACCTTTAACCGTTCCGGTATTCGTCCGCTGCATCAGAACTGTTCGTTTGAAAACTACCGCGTGGAATCTGACGGACAAATGAACGCGCTGGCGAAAGCGCGCCAGTACGTCGAAGAATTCGATGGCAACATTGCCAGCTTTATCTTCTCTGGCAAGCCCGGCACCGGTAAAAACCACCTCGCCGCCGCCATCTGTAACGAACTGCTGCTGCGCGGCAAATCGGTACTCATCATTACCGTCGCCGATATTATGTCGGCGATGAAAGATTCATTCGGCAATCGCGAAACCAGCGAAGAGCAGTTACTCAACGATCTCAGCCGCGTTGATCTGCTGGTGATCGACGAGATCGGTATGCAGAACGAATCGCGCTATGAAAAAGTGATCATCAATCAGATTGTCGATCGCCGCTCCTCTTCCAAGCGCCCGACCGGGATGCTGACCAACAGTAATATGGATGAAATGAATAAACTGCTCGGCGAGCGGGTGATGGACAGGATGCGCCTCGGCAACAGCCTGTGGGTGATATTCAACTGGGAAAGCTACCGTAGCCGCGTTACCGGCAAAGAGTATTGAGAAAATTCTGGCACGCAGGCGCGTTATACTGAGCAGAATTTCCCCTGTGGGTACAACACGAGTCTGCCTATGAAATATTTTATTCTGTTAGCCGCCCTTCTCTCTTCCGGGGCTTATGCCGCAAGCTGGCAGGATTCGCTCTCCAGCGCCGCCAGCCAGTTAAACAGCCAGAACGGTAATCAGCTTTCCTCGCTGGGCAGCCTGCTGAACGGTGGAAATCAGGCGTTAAGCGCCGACACCATGAACAACGCCGCCGGTATTCTGGGCTACTGCGCCAAACAAAAACTGGCCTCGGTCACCAGCACCGAAAACATCAAAAACCAGGTGCTGGAAAAGCTGGGACTGGATCAGCAGGAACAAAAAGAAGACACCAACTATCTGGAAGGCATTCAGGGCTTGCTGAATACCAAAGACGGTGAGCAGCTTAACCTGAGCAATCTCGGCAGCACCCCGCTGGCACAGAAAGTGAAAACCAAAGCCTGCGATCTGGTTCTGAAACAGGGCGTTAACTTCCTTTCCTGACTTCCCCTCTTCACCGCGCGAGCGTTGCGCGGTGTTCCTCAAACCTGTGACAGCCATCCTGTAACGCCGCTTTCCGGCGAATTCCGAACGACAGCACATTTTGATGGCGCCAGAATTGCAGCAATGAGACAACGCCATTACATTGTAGGCGCTCAAATATATTGTTAGCCCGTCACCCGGGGCGCTGTTGAGGATAGCTCGTTGTCAGAATTCATTTCTATCGTCCTGTTTCTTGCATCGGTCGTCGTTTACGCCTGGAAAGCAGGCCGTAACACATGGTGGTTTGCCGCGACACTGGCGGTGCTGGGCGTGTTTGTGGTGTTGAATATTACCCTTTACGCCAGCGATTACTTTACCGGCGACGGCATCAACGACGCCGTGCTGTACACCCTGACCAACAGCCTGACCGGGGCGGGCGTCAGCAAATATATTCTGCCGGGCATTGGTCTGGCACTGGCGCTGGCGGCGGTATTCTGTGCCCTCGGCTGGATACTGCGTCGCCGCCGTCATCATCCCCATCACCTCGGCTATAGCCTGCTGGCGCTCGCGCTGGCATTAGGCTCGGTAGACGCCAGCCCGGCGTTTCATCAGATCACCGAACTGGTGAAGTCGCAGTCCCGCGATGGCGACCCGGATTTTGCCGACTGGTATAAAGAACCGGCGAAGAAAATTGATTCTCCGAAGCTGAATCTGGTGTACATCTACGGTGAAAGCCTGGAGCGCACCTATTTCGATGAAACCGCCTTCCCGGATCTGGCCCCGGAACTGAACGCGATCAAAAAAGAAGGCATTGATTTCAGCCATACCGCGCAGCTTCCCGGCACCGATTACACCATTGCCGGAATGGTGGCCTCGCAGTGCGGCATTCCGCTGTTCGCGCCGTTTGAGGGCAACGCCTCGGCCTCGGTTTCCAGCTTCTTCCCGCAGAATATCTGCCTCGGCGATATCCTGAAAAACTCCGGCTATGAAAACTATTTTATGCAGGGCGCTAATCTGCGTTTTGCCGGAAAAGATGTGTTTCTGAAGTCGCACGGTTTTGATCATCTGTACGGCGCGGAAGAGCTGAAAACCACCGTTGCCGATCCCACCTACCGCAACGACTGGGGCTTTTACGATGACACCGTACTGGATGAAACCTGGAAAAAGTTCGAGGCGCTTTCGCAAAGCGGCAAGCGTTTTTCGCTGTTTGCGCTGACCGTCGATACCCACCACCCGGACGGATTTATCTCCCGCACCTGCACGCGCAAAAGCTATCCTTACGAGGGCAAGCCGAACCAGTCCTTTAGCGCCGTAAGCTGTAGCCAGCAGCACGTCGCCGCGCTGATTAAAAAAATTCAGGCCTCGCCGTGGTATAAAAACACGGTGATCGTCGTCTCCTCCGATCATCTGGCGATGAATAACACCGCCTGGAAGTATCTGAATAAGCAGGAGCGCAGCAATCTGTTTTTCATTCTGCGCGGCGACCATCCGCAGCAGGATCTTTCCGGCGTGAAGCGTAACACCATGGATAACGGCGCAACGGTGCTGGATATTCTCGGCGGCGATAACTTCCTCGGCCTGGGACGCAGTAGCCTTTCCGGCGAATCGCTCTCTGAAGTGTTCCTCAACATGAAAGAGAAAGTGATGGGATGGAAGCCGGATATCGTGCGCTTGTGGAAATTCCCCACGGAAATTAAAGCGTTCACCGTGGATAGCGATAAAAACACTATCGCTTTTTCCGGCACCCATTTCCGTCTGCCGCTGCTGCTGCGCGTCGCTGATAAACGCGTAGAGCCGCTGCCGGAAAGCGAATACTCGGCCCCGCTGCGCTATCAGCTGGCGGATTTCGCGCCGCGCGATAACTTTGTCTGGGTCGATCGCTGCTACAAGATGGGTCAGCTCTGGTCGCCGGAACTGGCGCTTTCGACCGACTGGTGCGTTTCCCAGGGCCAGCTCGGCGGTCAGCAAAAAGTGCAGCACGTCGATAAACCGCAGTGGCAGGGAAAAACGGCGTTCAGAGATACCGTGATCAATACCGATCGCTATCAGCACAATGTTGATCTGCTGAAGATCGTCGATAACGATATTCGTTATAAAG
The DNA here is from genome assembly GCF_032071645.1 of Superficieibacter sp. Taxonomy (NCBI): domain Bacteria; kingdom Pseudomonadati; phylum Pseudomonadota; class Gammaproteobacteria; order Enterobacterales; family Enterobacteriaceae; genus Superficieibacter; species Superficieibacter sp. The sequence goes on along the minus strand of NZ_DAMAPU010000020.1, from coordinate 56,286 downwards.
CGGACAGCTTTATCTTCAACGTCGCGGGCGCGCCGGAAGAGGTACAGCAGTTTAGCGGCATTTCACGGCCTGAAACCTGGGGGCGCTGGTCCAATGCGCAGCTTGGTAAAGAGGTGAAAATTGAATACAAAGCGCCGCTGCCGGAGAAATTCGATCTGGTGATCACCGCCAAAGCCTGGGGGCCAAACGCCAACCGGCCGATCCCGGTGCGGGTAGGTAAAAGTGAGCAGACGCTGACCTTAACGAATGAGGTTTCCACTACCACGCTGCATTTTGACAATCCGACGCGCAGTAATACGCTGGTCATCGTGCCGCCGGAGCCGCAGTCGACCAATGAAGGCAATATTCTCGGTCATTCACCGCGCCAGTTAGGCATCGGGATGGTGGATATCAAAGTGGTGAACCCGGAAGGGTAATGGCTCCTGCACTGCCCGGCTGGTCTTACGGCGAGCCGGGCGATGCGACTTAGTCGTCAAACTGCCGGTAATAACGGCGAATATTCAGATCGTGCCCGGTCTGATGTTCAAAGTGCGCCGCCAGGCGATCCACCAGCAGCGTTGAAACCACGCAGGGCGCGAGCAGCCAGCGGAAAGCATCGTCAATACCGTCCAGCGGGTATTCGCGCGGGTCGATCACCACCAGATGGTCGATGATCTTTTGCGCGAAGCGCTCCACGCGGTCGTCAAGTTCGCGGCATTTCCCTTTTCCTTTCACCAGGAACAGCGGCAGGCCGCCATCCGGGTAGAACAGCGCGGTTTTCATCTGTTCGATAGGTTTTTTCAGGCTTTCATCATGGCCGATAAGCAACGAAAAATGATCCGGCGGCGGCAGATCCTGCTCGCCTTCCGCCAGCAGATCCGCCACGCTGGCGTATTCGTTGCGGCTCAAAGGAAAGTAGTGCTGACAAAACGTGAGCTTGTGCAGAAAGTAGACCGGGCGGGTATTTATCTTCACCAGCGCCCCTTCCGTAACCCGTTGATTAAGATAATGGCTGGCGGTATTGCGCTATCTGGCGAAACGCTCCGCCAGATAGCGCGCCGTAAAGACCTCGCTTATTGCCTGCGGATTAAAAAAATCTGTCTGGTTGCCAGGAAAAGTCAGCAATTCTTCTTTGCGCATTGGCCTGTCCTGTTGAATGCTCAGGAGGATATGATGCTGTCAAAACGCTTTTTTTCGTTCGTTGATTTTGCTTTCTATGACGCAGGGCACGGTAAATGGCGCGAAGAGTGTCGGTTGAGGGGGGTAAAGAATAAAAAAAGCCCGGCGCATGCGCCGGGCCGTTTTATCAGAAGGTTTCCCAGTTCTCGCCGTTTTCCGTGGCGGGAACGTTGCGCGCCAGCACCGGAGCCGGGGCGGCTTTCGCGGTGGTCACGTCACGCTGCTGCGCCTGCATAATACGGAACACGGCAACGGCCTGCGTCAGGCGGCTGGCCTGCTCTTCCAGCGCGGCGGCGGCGGCGGCGGATTCTTCCACCAGCGAGGCGTTCTGCTGGGTCACGCGATCCATCTCCGCAACGGCCAGACCCACCTGGTCGATGCCACGGCTTTGCTCATCGGACGCCGAGGCGATCTCGCCCATGATATCGGTGACGCGGGTTACCGCGTTGACGATTTCATCCATCGTTTCACCGGCGCTTTCCACCAGCGTCGAGCCAACGTCAACCCGGTTAACCGAGTCTTCAATCAGGCTTTTGATTTCGCGGGCGGCCTGGGCGCTGCGCTGGGCGAGGTTACGCACTTCGCCTGCCACCACCGCAAAACCACGCCCCTGCTCGCCAGCACGCGCCGCTTCCACGGCGGCGTTCAGCGCCAGAATGTTGGTCTGGAAGGCAATGCCGTCGATCACGCTGATAATATCGGCAATTTTCTGCGAGCTTCCGGCGATATCGCGCATGGTCTGCACCACGTTATCCACCACTTTACCGCCTTTCTGCGCGGTTTCTGACGCGCTCAGCGCCAGTTGGCTGGCCTGACGGGCGTTTTCGGCGTTCTGCTTCACGGTAGCCGTCAGTTCTTCCATACTGGCCGCGGTTTCTTCCAGAGAGGCAGCCTGCTGTTCGGTACGGGAAGAGAGATCGTTGTTGCCCATCGCGATTTCGCTGGCACCGCTGTAAATGGCATCCGCGCCGTCGCGGACATCGCCAACGGTGCGCACCAGCTCACCCTGCATATGACGCAGGCTGTCTGCCAGTTGCCCCATTTCGTTAGAGCCTTCCACGTCGATGCGTTTAACCAGATCGCCGCCCGCAATATGACGGATGCTTGCAATCAAACGATGCAGCGGCGTCAGCAGCGCACGGGTAATTCCCATCCACACCACCACGATCACCAGCAGAACAACCAGCAGCGTACCGCCCAGCACCCATAGCGTCTGGTTATAGGATACCTGGTTCTCTTCTACCGCCTGGCGATACAGCGCGTCGTTCTGCTGCAAATATTCCCGGTACTGCTTCTCAAAGCCGTCCTGATAACCCTGGGTCGGCTGATCGAAAAACTCGTTGATCTTGCCCGCACCCAGCAGGCCAATCAGCTCCGCCAGCGCATCATGGTAAATGCCGTAGTTGCGCTTGATTTCCATCGCGGCCACGTCGCTCTGACGCGCATCGCGCGGCTGCGCTTCATACTGCGCCCACGCCTGCTCGGCCTGCTTCAGCGTGCGGCTGGCGATCTGCGACAGCTCCGCGACGGTCGCGCCACTGCCGATATTATTCTGATCCATCATGTAGCGGATCCCGGCACGGTTAAGCGTGTTACGGGTCTGCAACAGCGCAACCCAGCTTTCATTCAGCGTGGACTGCTGCTGGCGGATGGTCTGTAAAACGGTGAAATTTTCTTTGTCGTGTTTGAGGGCGTTAAAGAACAAGCCGCCTGAGGTGAGTTGTAAAAGGCCAAAAAGTCCTAACACCAGCATCAGGCCGGTGACAATCTTGATACGGTTTAACATGTTTTCTCTTCCATTGAACTGATACCGGGTTTTCGGCCTGAGAAGCGAAAACTTTACCGATAATCGTCCTGCGAAGGCGTCAGATGCAAGAATGACCGCGCCGTCTGTGCGGCTATGAGCCTGATTTTTCTTGTGATCTCAATCACATATTTCCCTGTGGGGTAACTTTCCCCATAACCACTCACTTTCCCCCCTGACCGCTTAACGACGCATACGACCACTCATCCAGATCGACCACTTTTCGCGCGCGTCTCTCTGGCATCATCGCCGCTGACATAGCAATTCCAGAACATTTCTTACACATACCCGCGCAGCTACGGCTGCTTTTTATTGCAAACGGCCAGGTTTTACTATGGATACCAAAAAACTTTTTAAGCATATACCCTGGGTGATCATTGGGATCATCGGTGCTTTCTGTCTGTCAGTGGTTGCCCTGCGTCGGGGCGAACACGTCAGCGCACTGTGGATTGTGGTTGCCTCCGTGTCGGTCTATCTGGTGGCATACCGTTATTACAGCCTCTACATCGCGCAGAAGGTGATGAAGCTCGATCCGACTCGCGCCACCCCTGCGGTCATTAACAACGACGGCCTGAACTACGTGCCGACTAACCGTAACGTTCTGTTCGGCCACCACTTTGCGGCAATTGCCGGAGCAGGCCCGCTGGTCGGTCCGGTTCTGGCAGCGCAGATGGGCTACCTGCCCGGCACGCTGTGGCTGCTGGCGGGCGTGGTGCTCGCCGGAGCGGTGCAGGACTTTATGGTGCTGTTTATCTCCTCTCGCCGTAACGGCGCATCTCTTGGCGAGATGATCAAAGAAGAGATGGGGCCGGTGCCTGGCACCATCGCGCTGTTCGGCTGCTTCCTGATTATGATCATTATCCTCGCGGTGCTGGCGCTGATCGTGGTAAAAGCGCTGGCGGAAAGCCCGTGGGGCGTCTTTACCGTGTGCTCAACGGTGCCGATTGCGCTGTTTATGGGCATTTACATGCGTTACCTGCGTCCCGGCCGGGTAGGTGAAGTCTCGGTGATTGGTATCGTGCTGCTGGTCGCTTCGATTTACTTCGGCGGCGTGATCGCCCACGACCCGTACTGGGGTCCGGCGCTGACCTTCAAAGACACCACCATCACCTTTACCCTGATTGGCTACGCGTTTGTTTCCGCGCTGCTGCCGGTGTGGCTGATTCTGGCGCCGCGTGACTACCTCGCCACCTTCCTGAAAATCGGCGTGATCGTCGGTCTGGCAATCGGTATTGTCATCCTTAACCCGGAACTGAAAATGCCTGCCATGACCCAGTACGTTGACGGTACGGGTCCGCTGTGGAAAGGGGCGCTGTTCCCGTTCCTGTTTATTACCATCGCCTGCGGCGCGGTCTCCGGCTTCCACGCGCTGATCGCCTCCGGCACAACGCCGAAGCTGCTGGCCTGTGAAACCGACGCGCGTTTCATCGGCTATGGCGCGATGTTAATGGAGTCCTTCGTGGCAGTAATGGCGCTGGTCGCAGCGTCGATCATCGAACCGGGCCTGTACTTCGCGATGAACACCCCGCCTGCGGGCCTCGGCATCACCATGCCGAACCTGCACGAGCTGGGCGGCGATAACGCGCCGCTGATTATGGCGCAGCTGAAAGATGTCACTGCCCACGCGGCAGCGACCGTCAGTTCGTGGGGCTTTGTGATTTCGTCTGAACAGATCCTGCAAACCGCGAAAGACATTGGCGAACCTTCAGTGCTGAACCGCGCCGGTGGCGCACCGACGCTGGCGGTAGGGATTGCACACGTCTTCCATAAAATCGTCCCGGTCATGGACATGGGCTTCTGGTATCACTTCGGTATCCTGTTTGAAGCGCTGTTTATCCTGACTGCGCTGGATGCCGGTACGCGTTCTGGCCGCTTTATGCTTCAGGATCTGCTGGGCAACTTCGTGCCGTTCCTGAAAAAAACCGACTCGCTGGTGGCCGGTGCCATCGGTACGGCGGGCTGCGTGGGTCTGTGGGGCTACCTGCTGTATCAGGGCGTGGTCGATCCGCTGGGCGGCGTGAAAAGCCTGTGGCCGCTGTTCGGTATCTCTAACCAGATGCTGGCAGCCGTCGCGCTGGTGCTGGGCACCGTGGTGCTGGTCAAAATGCAGCGCACCAAATACATCTGGGTAACGGTGATCCCGGCGGTATGGCTGCTGATCTGCACCACCTGGGCGCTGGGCCTGAAACTGTTCAGCAGCAACCCGCAGATGGAAGGTTTCTTCTACATGGCGAACCAGTACAAAGAACGTATTGCCGCCGGTGGTGAACTGACCGCGCAGGAAATCGCTAACATGAACCACATCGTGGTCAACAACTACACCAACGCCGGTCTGAGCATTCTGTTCCTGATCGTGGTGTACAGTATTATTTTCTACGGCCTGCGGACGTGGCTCAATGCCCGCAACACCACAGAACGCACGGATAAAGAAACCCCGTACGTTCCGGTGCCGGAAGGCGGCGTGAAGACCTCTTCACACCATTAAGTAAAATGGCGGGCAGCTTTCGTTGCCCGCCTTTGTTTCTGGATGACGTTATGTTTGGTAACTTAGGCGAAGCAAAAAAATACCTCGGCCAGGCGGCAAAGATGCTGATTGGCATCCCGGATTACGACAACTATGTGGATCACATGAAAACCAACCATCCGGGTAAACCTTACATGACCTACAACGAATTCTTCCGCGAGCGTCAGGAAGCGCGCTACGGTAGCGGCGGAAGCAGTTGTTGCTAAGAAGGAAAAATGATGACTCCGATTGCTGTCACCCTCCTCACCGGCTTTCTCGGCGCGGGCAAAACCACCCTGCTGCGCCACATTCTTAACGAACAGCACGGCTTTAAAATCGCCGTCATCGAAAACGAATTTGGCGAAGTCTCCGTTGACGATCAGCTGATCGGCGACCGCGCCACCCAGATCAAAACGCTGACCAACGGCTGCATCTGCTGCTCGCGCTCGAACGAACTGGAAAACGCGCTGCTGGATCTCCTCGACGGCCTTGACCGGGGCGATATCGAGTTTGACCGTCTGGTGATTGAATGCACCGGCATGGCCGATCCCGGCCCGATTATTCAGACCTTTTTCTCCCATGAGATCCTCTGCCAGCGCTATCTACTGGACGGCGTGATCGCGCTGGTTGATGCGGTACACGCCGACGAGCAGATGAACCAGTTCACCCTCGCCCAGTCACAAATCGGCTATGCCGATCGCATCCTGCTCAGCAAAACCGACGTCGCGGGCGACAGTGAAAAACTGCGCGAGCGTCTGGCGCGTATCAACGCCCGCGCCCCGGTTTACACCGTTACCTTTGGTGCCATTGACCTCGCGCTGCTGTTCAACACCAACGGCTTTATGCTGGAAGAGAACGTCGTGGCCGCGAAGCCGCGCTTTCATTTTATGGCGGATAAGCAGAATGAGATTTCCTCGATTGTCGTCGAGCTGGACTACCCGGTGGACATCAGCGATGTCTCCCGGGTTATGGAAAACCTGCTGCTCGAGTCCGCCGAAAAGCTGCTGCGCTACAAAGGGATGCTGTGGATCGATGGCGCGCCCAATCGCCTGCTGTTCCAGGGCGTCCAGCGTCTCTACAGCGCCGACTGGGATCGTCCGTGGGGCGACGAAACGCCGCGCAGCACGCTGGTGTTTATCGGGGTACAACTGCCGGAAGAAGAGATTAGAACCGCGTTTGCGGGACTGAAGAAGTAAAAAACGGTGCCGGATGAAACAGCATCCGGCATTGAGTTACGCCGCTTGCATCCCAGGTTAAACCTTGTCGTTCCGTCGCCATCGTTCAGCCCTGTATCACTGATGAGAGGGGTCTTATTCCATAACTCGCCAGGCTGACCGATGTTATTTCTTATTCTGCTCACGCAGCATCGCTTCGCGCAGGATGGCATTCAGGCGAGTCTGATACCCTTTCCCCGGCCGCTTTAGCCATTCCATCACGTCTGCATCTATACGTACCGACGCCTGGGTTTTTAGCGGGCGAAAAAACTTTCCGCGAACCGCATCTGACCACTGCTCATCCCGCGAAGAAGGGATATCACTGTAGTCAATATCGTCATCAGATTTTTGCACCAGCGCCGTTAATTCAGCCTCATGCTGAGCATCGAGCGCAGGGCCACTGCCGCGTTTATATTTAACCATGCTCATAACGATTCCTCTCTTTACGATCCGCTTTTCGAGCGCTGATGATACGGATAACGTCCTGCCCACTTTCAAACCGGATAGTGTGAGCAACCAGAATAACCACTATGCCGTGCACCAGACCGATGGTCTGCCACCGATATTCACCATTTTCATAGCGATCCTGACGGGACAAATGCCGGGGATCGTCGAATACCAGTACTGCATCTTCAAAACGGACACCGTGTTTTTTCTGATTGATTTTTGCCTTGTTTGCGTCCCATTCAAACTCCATCGGCATATCATTTCCCTTATTGTATATACAAAAAAGTATAGACAATTATCCTGCAATTATACTGACATTGTTGGAAATAACATCACGTTTTCGACAGCGCAGGCCACTGCCGCCCTAGCAAATATCATCCCTCTCCAGTCCCATATCCCTGAGTTGCGCATCGCTCATCCTCTGCAATACCCGCTTCGCCCGCGCCTGCCGACGCCAGCGGGTAAATGCCTGCCAGAGCATCACAAAACCGATAAAAGGCCGTCTGGCCCGATTCTCATGAAATTCCATCGCGTCTCTCCTCTCTGTGTCTGAGACGCTATCTTCCGTTAAAACAGCCACGACAATACAGCCACAAAAAACACTTTTCTTTAACATACAGATTGACGATAACCCCGTCTGCATGGCACTTTTACTTTTAATCTGTACTGATTTAATCGTCTTTATGGCACAAAAAAAGGATACAGCATGACGCGTTATCAACATCTGGCAAATCTTCTGGCGGAGCGCATTGAGCAGGGGCTGTATCGCCACGGCGAAAAACTGCCGTCGGTGCGCACGCTGAGTCAGGAGCACGGAGTCAGCATCAGCACCGTGCAGCAGGCGTATCAGACGCTGGAAAATCTTCAGCTCATTACGCCGCAGCCGCGCTCCGGCTATTTTGTTGCGCCGCATAAAGCGCAGCCGCCGGTGCCTGCGATGAGTAAGCCGGTGCAGCGTCCGGTAGACATCACCCAATGGGACCAGGTGCACACCCTGCTTGACGATCACCATGACAAATCGCTGATTGCTTTTGGCAGCGGCGCGCCGGACGTCAGCCAGCCGAGTCTTAAACCGCTGTGGCGCGAGATGAGCCGCATCGTGCAGCATAATCCCGCCGGGGTGCTCGGCTATGATGAACTGGCGGGCCGACGCGATCTGCGCGAACAGATCGCCCGCGTGATGCTTGACAGCCAGACCGCGATCACCAGCGACGATATTGTCGTCACCAATGGCTGTCACAGCGCGCTGGCTATCGCCCTGCTCGCGGTCTGCAAACCTGGCGATATTGTGGCGGTGGAATCCCCTTCCTATTACGGCACCATGCAAATGCTGCGCGGCTTTGACATTAAAGCCATTGAGATCCCGACCGACTCCCAGACCGGGATCAGCATTGAAGCGCTGGAACTGGCGCTGGAACAGTGGCCGATCAAAGGGGTGATCCTCGTCCCGACCTGTAATAATCCACTCGGTTTTACCATGTCGGACGCGCGTAAACGGGCAGTGCTGTCGCTCGCCCAGCGTCACGATATCGTGATTTTTGAAGATGATATCTATGGCGAGCTGGCACGCGAATATCCACGTCCACGCACGATTAAATCCTGGGATATCGACGGGCGGGTGCTGCTGTGCAGCTCCTTCACCAAAAGCATCGCGCCGGGGTTGCGCGTTGGCTGGATCGTCCCCGGACGCTACCGCGACCGCGTGCTGCATATGAAATATGCCACCAGCAGCACCAGCGTTCCGGCCATGCAAATGGCGGTGGCGGCGTTTATCCGTGACGGACACTATCACCGACACCTGCGGCGGATCCGCCAGCTTTATCAGAATAATATGGAAACCTGGACCTGCTGGGTGCGCCAGTATTTTCCCTGCGACATCTGCGTAACCCGGCCGCAAGGCAGTTTTATGCTGTGGGTAGAATTACCGGAAATCGTGGATATGGTCTGCGTAGCGAAGCAGCTTTGCCGTCTGAAAATTCAGGTGGCCCCCGGATCGCTGTTCTCCGCCTCCGGGAAATACCGTAACTGCCTGCGCATTAACTGCGCCCTACCGCTGACCGAAAAAAATCGTGAGGCGCTGCAACAACTGGGTGAAGCGGTGCATATTGCGATGGAATAATGAATAACGAAGGCTTCAGAAATGACTGAAGCCTTCGGCCTTTATTATCAGGCGTGCAGCGGATCGTCTTCTGCCATCACTTCTTCAGCAACATTATTAATACTCAGCATATCCATCGGCACGAATTTCCACTGCTGGGCTTCAGAGCCGTTAAAAGGATAAATAATAATCGGATTTCTTTCGTAGGTTCCACGATTGAAACTATCAATCACATAGTTGCTATTTTGTTTACTGCGGATGAAACCCCGCGTGGTGGCCATATCCCATTTCTGCGACGCTTTATTGATATCGCGCGTCTGTAATGTCAGATATGTTCCGCTGGCATCCATCACCAGGTCTTCGCTGGCCGCCAGCTTGATCTCGCCGGTCCGGTCATTGACCGACCACAGAATCATTCTCATCTCTGAATTCACAGATTTTAACACTACCTGGGCACCCGTCTGTTGATCGGAAATACCCAGAACCATGTTCGGACACGCAGCATATTTAAAAAAACCAATCATGATAAACTCCTTGTATCATTAATATGTATTAGTGAAATTAAAAGATCGTCCAGCGAAAATTCGCAGCACCGTTAATAACTCATCGCTGCGCTGCGGATAGAGAATGGTTTAATCGGGAATGCATAAATGTGACCGCGATCAACTTATTAAAACCCGCCAATAAAATCAGCGTTTAGGTTTAAGCGTTATAGCGTAACGAAAAAGAAATAGTAATTTAAAAAAAGGGCATTGATTTAATTCTCCTCCCGGATCGGGAGGAGAATTACGGTTAATTACTTATTGCTCACGACCACCAGCTTCTGATTCACAAACTCTTTAATGCCTAAATCAGACAGCTCGCGCCCGAAGCCGGAGCGTTTTACGCCGCCAAAGGGCAGTTCCGCTGCGGTATCGGTCAGGGAATTGATGTACACCATCCCCGTTTCAATCCGCGAAGCCAGACGTTTAGCACGCTCGATGTTCTGGCTGAAGATCGCGCCGCCCAGTCCGTAGTGGGAATCGTTGGCGAGGCGCACGATCGCGTCATCGTCTTCGACGACATAAACCTGTGCGACCGGGCCGAAGAACTCTTCAAAGTACGCCGGGTTATCGCGGGTAATGTTGGTGAGGATCGTCGGCTCGAAGAAATTACCTTTCCCCTCGACCGGCTTGCCGCCATAGTGGATTTTGGCACCGTTTTTCACCGCCTCGTTAACCTGTTTCGTTAACGTCTCCTGCGCGTCTTTCGAGGACAGCGGCCCCAGGGTCGTACTCTCATCCAGCGGGTCGCCCAGCTTCACCTGGCCGAACGCGGCGGTGAATTTAGCGAGGAAGGCATCGGCGATGTTCTCATGCAGGATAAACCGCTTAGCGGCGGTGCAGACCTGACCGGCGTTTTGCAGACGCGCCTGCACGCCCACGCTGACCGCCTTCTCCAGATCGCTGTCGTCCAGCACCACAAAAACGTCATTCCCCCCCAGCTCAAGGGTGGATTTTTTCAGCTTCTTCGCCGCCTGCGACGCCACGATAGCGCCTGCTTTTTCAGAGCCGGTCAGCGCAACGCCCTGCACCCGGTCATCTTCAATAATTTTCCCCACCTGATCGGAGGAGATAAACAGGTTGGTGTACGCCCCTTCCGGCGCGCCCGCCTCACGTACCAGATGCGCGAAGGTCTCCGCACAATGCGGCACGATGCTCGCATGTTTAACGATAATCGGATTCCCTGCCGCCAGATTCGGGGCCAGCACGCGCATCAATTGATAGTACGGGAAGTTCCACGGTTCCACCGCCATCAACACGCCGATGGGGTGATGTTCCACCCACGCTTCGCCGAGTTCTGACGGATATTTCACCGGAGCCAGAAAGCCGCTGGCGTTATCCGCATAGTAGCGCGCGATCTGCGCGCATAATTTCACTTCGGCACGGCTTTGCGCTATCAGCTTGCCCATCTCCTGGCTGGCAATTTTAGCCAGCGCCTCGGTCTGGCTGTCCAGCAGATCGGCAAGTTTATGCAGAACGGGCAGCCGCTGGTCGATATCTCCCTTCGCCCAGTCAGAATGATATAGCGCATCTGCTTTTTGCAGCGCGGCTTCAACGTCCGCATCACTGTGCGGCGGATACTCTTTAATAAGCTGATTGGTAAAAGGATTTACTGTCTGATAAGCCATTTTACAACGCTCCTTATACTCGTCACTGGTGCAGTAAAAGGTACTGCAAAGAGTATTAAGGGTAGTCAATACACGCTGTCATGCCGGGAAAAGGGAGAGAAACAGACGGTTCTGAATGCTTATCAGGCGATGGCGCTTCAGAACCGTGACGGATGCTATTCCATAAATAACTGGCTGACAATGCTGCGCCTGTTTTCTTCAGCGGCATAGAATTTACGCCAGGTCAGTAATGAAACCGCAATAAAAACAATCAGTCCGACCAGAAGCGCGGGTAATCCCAGAAAGTACCCGCCCATAAAATGTTCGCTGTTCTGATAAAAATTCTCTTTGATAAAATTAAGCAGCAGAAAAGCACTTACGCCCGCGACCATTGACGTCATCGCACCGGCAGGCGTCGCCTTCTTCCAGTACAGCCCGCCAATGGTCGCCGGTAAAATTTGCAAAATGCCGTTGCTGGCATAATTCGCCAGCAGAACTAACAGCGGTAAATCGCGTAAGCTTAAAAACCAGGCGGAAATACCTAACAACAGAATAAAACAGCGGGTGAGTTTGACTTCCGCCCCGGTGCTGCTTTTTATTTTTTTTGGCTGTGCGGGGTTTTCTTCCTGTTGACCAATACAGGCTTTGTGCGTCGCAATATGATTCATATTGATCACAATATCATTTGATAAAATCCCCGACAGGGAAATTAACGTTGAATCCAGCGTGCCTAATGATGCCGCAAAAATAAATGTTGTGACGATCCCCAGCATTAACCCACAGCCGCTATACGAGATCATCTCCAGTAACGCCGATTCCGGATTGTGAATTGCCCCGCCGCCCAGCCCTAAAGCCGCCATCGCGATAATGCCATACACCATCAGCCACGGCCCGGAACAGGAAACGGCTAACGCGGCTTTTTTAACTGCCCGGACGCTATTCCCCATACAGATGCTCATATAGTTTGAGGGATAGATCAGCATAACCAGCGTGCTCACCGTAATGCTGGAAATCCAGTAAGGAAAGCCGAATTCGTTATCGCCCACGACCCACAACTGAGGATCTTTGGCAATGGCCCGCCAGGTCATTTGCTGAATGCTGCCGTCGTAATACCAGACGATTAAAAAAATCACGCAGATCGCCGAACCGCAAAGCATCACCAGCGCAGAGAAGCTATCCACCATGGCTACCGAGCGGACCCCGCCCGTACAGACATACAAAATCACAATACTGAACGCCAGACCTGCGCCTGTCGCCTGGGCGATGATTCCCCCGGAAGCAATATGGACAATAATGCCCAATGTACGAATTTCGGTGATAAGCCAGATAATATTAAAGCTAATGATAATAAATGCGGCAAGTAGCTTCACATAGCGGCTTTGATAACGTAATTCCAGAATATCGGACAGGGTAGAACAATGGTATTTTTTCGCCATCGGCCAGATTTTTTCAGCCAGAAAGAACATGACGATCCCGGAGGCCGCGCAGGAAAAAACCGTGGTTAACGCAATGACCCCGTAATGATAAAAAAAGCCGACCCGCCCGGTAAATGTGGTGCCCGAATAAAACGTCACAATAGTCACCAGTCCGACCACCACTGCGGACATCGATTTATTACCGGTAAAAAAATCCTCAAACGTCTGTGCCTTACCTTTACGAATGAGTCGTCCTGCGATGACCGATTTACAGGAAAGACAGAGCACAATGACTATATAGATCCCCATCATAATAAAAGGGATCGGAGTCGTCATTAGCCTGGCCGTCATATTAAAGATCCCTCTCCGACTTTTGTTGACGGTATTCATATTTGTAAAGAAGGAAGGTGATTAGAAGCATCCCTGAAGACACCGCTAATAATCCCACCATAAAAAGCGGCAACCCCGCAACCACCGCCACCCGGTTATAAAAAAACATCAGGGGCGGATAAATACCGCACAAATATAAAAAGACGGTAGCCGTCACAGCTACCCATCTGACTTTACTCATTTAGCCACGATCTCATTTTTTTTGCGTTGTAGCGTTTCTGGCAGGAACATCCAGATAACGACGCCAATGAAGAAAAATGCCGTGGGGAAAAACAGCGCCGTTTTTAAGCCAATGCCGGAATCCGCAATCATGCCAATGAACAGCACCACAAAGCTGGAAATGATCCGTCCCATGTTGAAGCAAAAACCGGCGGCCATGGAGCGGTAACGTTCCGGGAACAGCTCGGTGTAATAGGCGCCCCATACCCCGGAATATCCCAGCCCGGCCCCAAACAGCAGCGCGCAAATATTAAAGGCGGTGAACATTTCAATATCCAGCGCCATATAAACCGGGATCATCACCCCGCACAGCACCATCCCCACCATCGTTTTCTTGCGCCCGAAGAAATCCCCGATCACCCCAAAGATTAAAAAGCCAAAAAATTGCCCCATACTCTGGGTGGCGATCAACTGACCCCACTGTTCGGTAGACATTCCCACTTCATCTTTCAGATAAATAGGAACGAACTGCGTGAAGCCGGAAAATCCGCTAAAGTTCATGCCCGACATCAGGATACACATCATCGCGATCCCCAGGTATTTGCCTTTAACCATGCTGCGATACGAGACTTTTTCCGCCGAAACCTCCAGCACTTTGGCATTACGTTCGCGCGTTAACGCCAGGTCATCGGGTACGGAAAACAGTACCAGCAAGACGCCGAAAAACACCGGGATAATTCCCGCCCACACCACAATGGTCCAGTCTGTTCCCAGCCACCGGCTCGCAATCCACCCGGCGAGCGCTCCGGCCAGGGCGAATAAGCTGGAAGCAATGGCGGTCAACCGTCCGCGATAATGAGCCGGGAAAAGATCAACAATTAATCCCACGCTGGTGCCGTAGGTTCCACCGAGCGCCATGCCCGCAATAAGCCGAAAAGCCACCCACACCGGATAGTTATCAACCATAATGATGTGCATCAGCGTGCAGAGCGCAAAGACAATCCCCAGCCCCATGAGCGTGCGTTTCTTGCCAAAACGGACGCAGCACGTCCCGGCAATAAGCGTACCGACTAATAAGCCCCAGGACTGAACTGAAAACAGAAACGAAAATTGCGTTTGCGTAAACCCATAATCGGAGGTTAACAATGGCCCGAGGATACTCAGCAGGCTGAAATTATAACAATAGAAAAAGTAGATCAGTAAAATAGCGATGTAGGCCGTAAACCTGTGGACATCAGATATTTCTCTCCCCAGTTCTATGGTCTCTGAATTTTTCATATACTTTCTTCTCTCATTTTTGCAACAAAGACGTTATCGTGATAAAAGCGAAAATAGCGGCAAATTATATACAGTGAAAATATAATCATGTGGCATATATAAAGTTATCAATATAAGGCAACCCGCTTGATGGCGGCCCGTTAGCTGCGGCTAATATCGCAGTCTGTTACCGAAATAATATTTTAGCCGCAGCTCACGCTCACATTTAACGGGCTATGAGCAAAGCTCGCAGTCATTATGCCCGGACGCGGTGGTTTCGTCGTCGTCCTGAATAATCTGGCGGATAACGTCTAAACCATCAAACATCACCCATGCTTCCTGGATTTTATTATCATCCACCCAGAAATGATCGATACCCATAATCTCAACGTATTTGCCGCCAGGGCTACCGAACATGCCGATGCCTTCATGCAGCCCTCGTAACCGCCAGCGTACCGCCACGTCATATCCTGACTGGCCCGGACGATCGTTATACGTGACGCGTTCGACAACATGCAGCGCATTGGGGAAAGAGGCGAGGAAGCTGATGATAGTGCCCTGAATTTCTTCTCTGCCGCACAGGTCTTTATCGCAGATAAAGTGAACTTTGGCGTTGGCGTCAAAATACTGTTTAACCAGATTAATCAGTTTGCACTGGAAGATATTCTGGTACATGCCTTTAATCATCTCCCCGACGCTATTATCTTTTTCCGTATAGCGCTGAGGATAGAATTGTCCTTCGACCGATTCAGCAAGGCCGAAAGGTGATTTCAGCGCAGGAGAGCCAGCAACAGGCGCGGTTTTCGCCATTCGACGGGCGACGTCATAGGGATCGAATCCCAGTTGCTTCACTACCCACAAGTTATCCCGCACCAGCCATTCTTCATAAATTCTGTTTTTATGAATGGCGCAGTCGGCAATTGCCCGGAAATGAATTTTCTTACCCGTCGCCGGGCCAAAATTACTGTCGCCAAGATTAGTGGCTGTGGAGGCGCTGCGATGGGAACTAAAATAATATCCCGGATGATCTTCCGACCAAATCACGCTTTCGCCAACGATTCTGCGATCGGGAAAAGCATGTAAATGCGATAAGGTTCCGGCAATAACGGGAAGTACGCCGCTGCTGGTTAATGAGCAATTATGCGCAATGGTATTATTATGGTATGTATCAAAAATGACTCCCACACCGCGTTCCTCCCAGATTTCATGCGTAATCCTGAGGATGTAATCCACAATATCCCGGTATTTTGGGTCAAAGCCTTCAAGCTTTTGTTTCCTTTCTGTGATTTTCGCAAAATCGTTATAATCCAGATATCCCAGGCTATTGACCTGCGCCGAATTGCCATAATAGACGATACCATCATGTTCCTTCGGGGATTTCTTAGCGGCACTGGCGACATCTTTTACAACGGCGGCTGGCTCCTGCTTTTTTTGCTCTGACATACTATAACTCTCCATTATTAATGCATCGCAAAACATCATTTATATTGCTAAATCAATCCATTAACCCTTTGAATTGACCCCAAAACCGTACTCGCTTCGAATATCCACAGCAATATTTACCTGCCGTCTTTTCTCCTTTTTTGCGCGATTAATCACATTATAATTTGTGTGAATATTCATTGATTCACCAGAATAATAAAGCCGTTATCGCCCCCCGCATTGCACGAAGTTGCCGTCAGGCTATATGCTTAATGCTATGGACAAAATGACCGAACTCAAACGCGCTAAGCGCCTGGCACTGTCGCTGCTGCTGATTGCAGCGGCGATTTTCGTCACTACGCTATTCCTGCCGCCAAATTTCTGGGTCAGCGGGGTGAAAGCCATTGCGGAAGCGGCGATGGTGGGCGCGCTGGCGGACTGGTTCGCCGTTTCCGCGCTGTTTCACCGCGTGCCGATCCCCTTCATCTCCCGCCATACGGCGATTATCCCGCGTAACAAAGACCGCATCGGCGATAATCTCGGCCAGTTTGTGCAGGAGAAATTTCTTGATACTGAATCGCTGCTGATGCTGATCCGCCGTCACGAACCGGCGCGAATGATCGGCACCTGGTTCAGCCAGCCGGAGAACGCGCGGCGGGTCGGGCAGCATCTGCTTCAGGTGATAAGCGGCTTTCTTGAACTGACCGACGATGACCGCATTCAGCGACTGCTGAAGCGCGCGGTGCATAAAGCGATTGATAAGGTCGATCTGACCCAGACCAGCGCCATGATGCTGGAAAGCATGACCAAAAACAGCCGCCATCAGCGATTGCTGGATTCGCTTATCGCCCAGATGGTTGCCCTGCTTAAGCGCGATGGCTCGCGGGAGTTTATCGCCCGCCAGATCGTCCACTGGCTGAAAACCGAGCATCCGCGTAAGGCAAAGCTGCTGCCGACGGAATGGCTCGGCGAGCACAGCGCGGAGCTGGTTTCTGATGCGGTAAACTCTTTGCTTGATGATATCAGCCAGGATCGCACCCATCAGATCCGCCGGGCGTTCGATCGCGCCACGCTAAAACTGATCGACAATCTGAAAACCGATCCTGAAATGCTGACCAAAGCGGAAAACATTAAAAGCTATATCAAAAACGATGAAGCTTTTAACCGCTATCTGAGCGAGCTGTGGGCGGATCTGCGCGGCTGGCTGAAAGCGGATATGCACAGCGAAGACTCGCGCGTGCATCAGCGCATCAGTGAGGCCGGGCTGTGGTTCGGCGAAGCACTGGTCGCCGATGAGGCGCTGCGCACCTCGCTGAACGGCCATCTGGAGCAGGCGGTGATCCGCGTTGCCCCGGAGTTCGCTACCTTCCTCACCCGTCATATCAGCGATACGGTGAAAGGCTGGGATACCCGCGATATGTCGCAGCAAATTGAACTGAATATTGGCAAAGATTTGCAGTTTATCCGCGTCAACGGCACACTGGTCGGCGGAGCGATCGGGCTGATTTTATATCTGCTGTCGCAAATTCCCGCGCTGCTGACGCTATATCAGCAGCAGTAAAATTATCAACGGCAGGGCATAAGGCACCGGCAACATCGCAAAAGCGCCGTGCCGCCGTTGAGCAGTTTTCTGATATTTATCAGAGCTTTTAAGAATAATTTAAGATTACGCGATATAATACTTAAGAGCTTTTTAACATTTCCCTGTGGGGCCGTAATGCGCAGCCGACTGGCACTAAGCCGTCAGCAGAAAAAATTTTTCTTTTGTCTGCTGGCGCTCATCGTTATTATTTTTATCGCTTCAGGACTTTATTCCTGCACCCAGCAAACCCGTTTTGCCGACGAAAATTCGTCGCTGCATGGCTATCATGTCGCCATCGACGGTAAGGAAATTGCAGGCGTGGCGGAGAATATTTCCTCGCTCACCTGGTCCCCCGCCAGCGATACTTTATTCAGCACCATTAATAATCCTCCGGCTATTATCGAGCTAAGCAAGCAGGGCGAGCTGATCCGCACTATTCCCCTTGATTTTGTTAAAGATGCGGAGACGATTGAGTACGTTGACGACGGGGTTTTCGTCATCACCGATGAAAAAGACTACTCCATTTATGCCCTCAGCCTGAATGACCATTCAGAAATTACTGTCCTGAAGAAATTACAGATCGCGCTGCAAAAGACACCGACCAACACCGGTTTTGAAGGGCTGGCCTATTCGCATAAAGATCGCGCGTTCTATTTCTTTAAGGAGAAAAAGCCTATCGCGATTTATAAAGTTGAAGGCTTCCTCGAAAAGGACGATCTGCAAATTTCCGACGATAAGCAGCTTCGCCAGCAACTGACGCTGAAAGATATCTCCGGCGCGGAATTTAATGCGCAAAATAATACGTTGCTGATTTTATCCCATGAATCCCAGGCGCTGGAGGAAGTGACGTTATCCGGCGAGATCGCTGGTTCCATGTCGCTTGAAAAAGGCGCGCAGGGGCTGAAGCAGGATATCAGGCAGGCCGAGGGAATTACCCAGGATAACGAGGGCAATTTGTACATCGTCGGCGAGCCTAATTTGTTCTGGAAGTTCAGTAAAACGCCGCGCCCTACTGGTCAATAACATACCGCGTGGCGGCAAAGCGGTTGAGGATCAGATGCACCAGAAACACCATCGTCAGCGTCACCAGCAGCGCGACGGTGACGGAGGTGATGCGATAAAGATCGCTAAACACCAGATCCTGTTCCGGGTGCAGATTCTGCCCGAACATAATGCCGATAGTGGTGATGCTGGCAAAGCCGACGCCCGCCCCCACTTTTTCCATGACGTGCAGCCGCGCGCTGAAGGCCAGTCCGAGACCGATCAGCGGCATCATCAGCAGCATATGACTGCTGTGATCGTAAAGCACCAGTTGCACCAGCAGAATATAGAGGCAGGCCAGCACCACGCCCACCACGCGCCATAGCGAACTCATCACCGCCCCACGATAGTTCATCGGGAAGAGGATCAGAATGCCTGCCATCAGCGCTGACAGCGAGTCGCTTAAATCGCTTATCTGAAACACCACGAAGATCATTGTTGCCACCGTCCCGGCGAGTAGCGATTCGTGGCGCACCCGCGCGGCATCTTTTTCAATCAACGGGGGGCGCCCACGCGGCTCGACATCGGGGATCAGGTAGTTCATCAGCGCGCTTAAACAGACTGCCATGATGCTGGCTTCAACGTTGGAGAACATCAGCGTGTGCCAGTCGTTGCCCGGATAGCTCATAAAGTTGAGCATGACGCTCTGGCAGACGACGCCCATCGAGCCGAATAAAAACAGCGGCCCTTTGCTCATAAAGCGAAAGCGCATCACGTAAAGCGCAAAGACCACCAGCGTCATAATCACCGGCCAGCGTGACAGATAGCCGATGATAAAGACCATTTCGATACAGTTCAGCACCGCGCTGAACACAAACTGTTTGGCAACGTGGCGGTTAAAGACCGGCACCAGCGACAGCAACATGATCGGATAGACGACAAAAAACACGCCGTACTGAACGTTGTAAAAAGTGGAGACGCTCAGCGCGAGGGTGCCCGCCACCACGATGCGCAGCGTCTGGCGAAAATCGTTTGCCGTGTAGGTGATGTTATCGTGCGGCGTAAAAACGCGTGCCAGGGTGTTAATAGACATAGTGCAGCAGGCTCACCAGATGAATTTGCAGCCCGGAGAAGAAATGGGCAAACGCGCCCTCGCTGTTATAAAGCTGCACCGTGGCGCGCGCGCCGGTGGGCAGCGCCACGGCCAGCGGCTCGTCCAGCGCAACGTGAATACGCATCCGCTGGGCGTCACGCACCCAGCGGTTTGACTGTTCAGGCTGCGAGAGCTGACCATTCACCGCTTCCTGTCCCGCCAGTATTCCGGCGTCGCTGCTGGTGACGTGGGCGCGGAAGACTTTGCCCGGCATGGCGTCGAAGACGACCGCCGCATCGGTGCCGGGGCGCGTATGGCGCAGGCTCTTCTCACGGAAATCCGCCACAATATCAGTGTGAGTGCTCACTAACGCCAGTAGCGGCGAACCTGCTGCCGCGTACAGGCCAGGGCTAAGCTGAAGGTTGCTCACCGTGCCGTCCGCCTCCGCGCGGATCTGCGTCCAGCCGAGGTTAAGCTGCGCCTCGTCCAGCGCATTGCGGTATTTTTGCAGGGTCACGTTGCGGTTATCGTCCCGCTCGCCGCGCTCGATAGTCAGTTGATGGATAGTGGCGTTCAGCGAAGCCACCGACTGCTCGCTGGTCTGCCAGGTGGTACGCACTTTATCCAGATCCTGCTGCGAGACGTTCTGCATGGCGCTCAGGTGCTGATAGCGCTGGTAAGTCACCTGGTCATTGCGGGCGGTGAGCTGGGCGGTTTTCAGATTCGCACGGGCGGCGGCAAGCTGCGCATCAAGCTGCTGATTGCTCAGCCGGGCCTGATGCAGCGCGATCTGCGCCGCCTCCACGCGGTTAATAAACGGCGTTGCGTCCAGTTCGTACAGCAGATCGCCTTTTTTCACGATGCTGTTGTTGTGCACATGGACCGCCGCGACGTAGCCGGAGACACGGGCGGAAACCGGCGTCACCACGCGCATAACGGTGGAGTCCGGGGTCAGGGGGATCCAGATATCCGCCACAATAAAGTAGGCGAACATCAGCAGGAAAGAGGCAATACTCACCCTTACCCAGCGGGCAAATTTTTGTTCCGGGGTCATCATTTTATGGTTTGGTCTTATTATCTTCTTCGCGGATTGACCGCAAATTGCAGGCGATTTGATTTAACGTGGCGCTGAACATCTCCCTGTCCGGCGCGGGAATATTGTGCGTAACGCGTTCCTGAAAGTGTTCAATCACCTCAGTAAGCTTTTCCAGCACCGTTTTTCCGGCGGGCGTCAGCGCCAGCAGGCGGATGCGCTTGTCGTAAGGCGACATGGTACGCAGTAAATATCCCTGTTTTTCCAGCAGCGTGAGGGTGCGCATCAGCGGCGGCAGTTCAATGCCCTGCACTTCCGCCAGTTCGCTGACCGAGACGTTATCACCCAGTTGATGCAGTTGCATCAGTACCGTCCAGCTTGACTGGGTTAATCCGGTGTCGGTGATGGCATGGTCGATAATCGCGCGCCACTGGCGCACCACCATCGCCATTCGCATCCCCAAAGGGCGGCGGGCAAATAGCTGGTCTTCGGTCATGTGTTTCCCTCTCGTTACGCAAGGTAAACTAATACTTATCAGGGTAAGTATCAAGAAACAGCAGGGTTAAGAGCATGGATTGCGAAAATGGAGGGAAGCGCTGGAGGGGCTGGGCAGTCGGGCGGGTCCCTTCCCCCAAAGGTGCGGTTTACCCCGCCCGCGCCTTCTCTTCTTCCACTGCCTTTTCTACCTTAAACGGATCGATCCCGCGTTTTTGCATCCGCCAGAAACGGATAATATTCAGGCCGTTCATCACCAGGAAGCTGCCCTCAATCAGCGTGCCACCGATCGACCCCAGCCAGAAATTGTGCGTCACCCAGCAGGCGGTGGAGCACCACATGACGCAGCGGGTGGTGAGTCCGGTACAGCGAAACAGTGCCCAGGTACTGGCGGTGGTGCCGATAATCGGCAGCAGTTCCATCGCGTGTTCCAGTTTACTTAAGCCCAGTACCAGCGTCAGGACGATAAAAATCCCCATCACCCAGAGTCTGCGGGTGCGCATTGAAATGACGGTGCGGATGGCGTTCAGTTCGGCACTCATGCCTGCCGGATATGCGCCCATCAGGAAGAAATGCAGCCCGATTACCGCGCTGTAAATCGATAGCTGGAGCTTGAAGCGACGTTCGTCGCGGTTGATAAAGGTCGTAATACCAATCAGAAAGGCGATGACACCTACGCCCTGGGCCAGCCAATACGCGGTCATGGAAAATCCTTAGCGGACAAAAAAGAAACGGTGCTCACACGCTACTCATTATGCCTGAGACTGCTGGTGCGCTGGTCAGGCTCCATTATGTGGCCTGCCGCCTTCCTGCAACTCGCAGAGTCAGTAGTATATGAAACACCGTTTTAATAAATCAAACAACTTTTTTACAGCGTTACGCCACTTTTGAAAATGGCCAGCTCGCGGAAATCGTTACGCTCGTTGCAGGTTTGTCTGCCGCTGGCGATTTCAACGATGGTATCGACAAATTCGTTAAGCAGTTGCGGCATCGCTTTGCCGTGGATGAGCTGTCCGGCGTCGAAGTCGATCCAGTGCTTTTTCTTCGCTGCCAGTTCGCTGTTTGTGGCAATTTTCACCGTTGGCACGAAACCGCCGTAAGGCGTGCCGCGTCCGGTGCTGAACAGCACCATATGACACCCTGCCCCCGCCAGCGCGCTGGTGGCGACCGCATCGTTACCCGGTGCGCTCAGCAGATTAAGGCCGTGGGTTTTCAGTCGCTCGCCGTAGCGCAGCACGTCAACCACCTGGCTGGACCCGGCTTTCTGGGTGCAGCCCAGCGATTTATCTTCAAGCGTGGTGATGCCACCCGCTTTGTTACCCGGCGACGGGTTCTCATAAATCGGCTGATTGTGGGCGATGAAATACTGTTTGAAGTCGTTGACCATCGTCACCAGCTTCTCAAAGGTGGCTTCATCGCGGCAGTGACTCATCAGCAGTTGTTCCGCGCCAAACATTTCCGGCACTTCAGTCAGGACGGTGGTGCCGCCGTTGCCAATTACGTAGTCGGAGAAACGACCGAGCATCGGGTTGGCAGTGATCCCGGAGAGGCCATCAGAGCCGCCGCACTCAAGGCCAAACTTCAGTTCGCTGAGCTTACCCGGCTGGCGCTGGTCGTGACGCATTACCTCGTACAGCTGGTGTAAATGTTCAACTCCCGCTTCCACTTCGTCGTCCTGATGCTGACAGACCATGAAGTGAACACGGTTAGGGTCGAAATCACCGAGCGTTTCACGGAATGCGTCAACCTGGTTGTTTTCACAGCCAAGGCCAATCACCAGCACTGCGCCCGCGTTCGGGTGGCGCACCATGTTTTGCAGCATGGTGCGGGTGTTGATGTGGTCATCGCCGAGCTGAGAACAGCCGTAGGTGTGGCTGAAGAGGAAGACGCCATCGGTGCCTTCGGCGTCGTGGGTCTCTTTCAGGAAACGGTTCTGGATCTGCCGCGCGATGCCGTTGACGCAGCCGACGGTCGGCAGGATCCACAGCTCGTTACGCACGCCAACCTCGCCATTCGCGCGACGGTAAATCTGCACTTCGCGATCCGCAGGCTGTACCTCTTCTCCCTGAAAATCAGGTTGATAGCTATACTCGTCCAGATCGCTTAAGTTAGTGCGCGTATTGTGGGAGTGAATGTGTTCCCCTGGCGCAATATCCGTCAGCGCATGACCAATAGGCAGACCATATTTAGTGACGTTTTCCCCCTTCGCAATGGCACTCAGGGCAAATTTATGCCCGCGCACCACGTCCTGACGCAGCGTGACGGTTTGACCGTCAACGGTGACTTCGGTCCCGTTTGTCAGGTCAGCCAGCGCGACAGCGACGTTGTCCTGCGAATGGATCTTGATGTATTGCATATCAACCAACCTCAAGGCTTAGTTCAGTTCAATGGCGAAGTAGTCACGCGCATTGTTAAAGCAGATATTTTTCACCATTTCGCCCAGCAGCTGGATATCCGCCGGTGCTTCACCTGCCTGCACCCAGCGGCCAATCATCTGGCACAGAATGCGGCGGAAATATTCATGGCGGGTATAAGACAGGAAGCTGCGGCTGTCGGTCAACATACCGACGAAGCGGCTTAACAGGCCAAGCTGCGCCAGCTGGGTCATCTGACGTTCCATGCCGTCTTTCTGATCGTTAAACCACCAGCCGGAACCGAACTGCATTTTGCCCGGCATCCCTTCGCCCTGGAAGTTGCCGATCATGGTGCCCAGCACTTCGTTATCGCGCGGATTCAGACAGTACAGGATGGTTTTCGGCAGCAGGTTTTGCTCGTTCTGTTTGCTCAGCAGTTTAGAAAGTTCTTCTGCCAGCGGACGGTCGTTGATGGAGTCAAAACCGACGTCCGGCCCCAGCAGTTTGAACTGCCGCAGGTTGTTATTACGCAGCGCGCCAATGTGATACTGCTGTACCCAGCCGCGACGCGCGTATTCCGCGCCGAGGAACACCAGTACGGCGGTTTTGAACTGGGCAACGTCATGCTCGCTCAGCGCTTCACCGCTCAGACGACGCGCCAGGATACTGTCCAGCTCGCTTTCGTTAGATTCAGCAAACAGTACAACGTCCAGCGCGTGGTCAGAGACTTTACAGCCGTGGGCGGCAAAGTGATCCAGGCGTTTGGTCAGCGCGGATTGCAAATCGCTGAAGCGGCGGATATCGGTATCAGAAACTTCACCCAGCTTTGCCATGTAGTCGTTAAACGTAGCCTGTTCAATGTTGAAGGCTTTATCAGGACGCCAGCTCGGCAGCACTTTGATGCTGAAGCTGGTGTCTTTGGCAACGCTGGCATGGTGCTCGAGTGAGTCGATCGGATCGTCAGTCGTGCCGACCATTTTCACATTCATCTGCTGCATGATGCCGCGCGCGGTGAATTTATCCTGCGCCAGCAGTTCATTGCCGCGCTCCCAGATTTCATCGGCGGTGGTTGGCGAAAGCAGCTTACCTGTAATACCAAACGGGCGACGGAGCTCCAGATGCGTCCAGTGGTATAACGGGTTGCCAATAGTATGCGGAACGGTAGCAGCCCAGGCGTCAAACTTCTCACGGTCGCTGGCATCGCCGGTACACAAGCGTTCAGCCACGCCATTGGTACGCATCGCGCGCCATTTGTAGTGGTCACCTTTCAACCAGATATCATACAGGTTTTTAAAACGGTAGTTCTCTGCAATCTGCTGCGGCGGCAGATGGCAGTGAAAGTCAAAAATAGGCTGATCTTTGGCGTAGTCATGATAGAGACGGCGTGCAAATTCAGTGTCCAGCAGGAAATCTTCGGTCATAAACGGGGTCATTTCGTCTTCCTCTCAGCGAGTGCGTCTGATGCTTATGTTTAATGCTGACAAAGTTATCACACCAATTTCTATAGACCGAGCGTATTTTCGTGAGTTGGATCAATAAAAAATGATAAATAAACTACCCCCTACAGGGTAAACCTATGTCAAGCCTCTGTTTCATAAGAAAATTCATCGCTTAAACAATATCCATACAAAGATTCACACTTTTGTGACGGCACTCACCTTTTAAAGTTGTATGACAAGTTATCTTTCTGCCGTCGCAAAGACATTGATTAAACGAATGCATTCACGATGACTTATTCATCAGATTTACCGGTATGGACGCCGATGACTTATGAAGTCTTTACATAGCAAGGAGCAGGTCGTATCGGTTGCTTTACTCGTTACGCCCCTCCGTTACTAGCACATCCCATGACAAACAGTGAGATGTGACCGCGCCTGACGCGGACATACCATAATGAAGAGGTTTTAAATGCGTAAAATTAAAGGTTTACGTTGGTACATGATTGCCCTGGTGACTCTGGGCACTGTTCTGGGTTATCTGACACGTAATACCGTGGCGGCCGCTGCTCCGACCTTAATGGAAGAGCTGCATATTTCCACGCAGCAATACTCCTATATCATCGCGGCTTATTCAGCGGCCTATACCATCATGCAGCCTGTCGCAGGCTACGTGCTGGATATTCTCGGCACTAAAATTGGTTATGCCTTCTTTGCGATTACCTGGGCTATTTTCTGCGGCGCTACGGCGCTGGCGGGAAGCTGGGGCGGTCTGGCACTGGCGCGTGGTGCGGTCGGTGCAGCGGAAGCGG
This sequence comes from Superficieibacter sp., assembly GCF_032071645.1. Classification (NCBI taxonomy): domain Bacteria; kingdom Pseudomonadati; phylum Pseudomonadota; class Gammaproteobacteria; order Enterobacterales; family Enterobacteriaceae; genus Superficieibacter; species Superficieibacter sp. Next base: position 30,484 of record NZ_DAMAPU010000020.1, on the reverse strand, counting down.
CAATGATCCCCGCTGGCCTCAAAGCCAGTTCCGAGTGGTTCCCGGCGAAAGAACGTTCTATCGCGGTAGGCTACTTTAACGTAGGTTCTTCCATTGGCGCGATGATTGCTCCGCCGCTGGTGGTATGGGCTATCGTGATGCATAGCTGGCAGATGGCATTTATCATCTCCGGCGTACTGAGCTTTATCTGGGCAATGGCCTGGCTGATTTTCTACAAGCACCCGCGCGATCAGAAAAAATTAACGGAAGAAGAACGCGAATACATTATTGGTGGTCAGGAAGCTCAGCACCAGACCAATAACGGCAAGAAGCTGACCGTATGGCAGATCCTCGGCACCCGTCAGTTCTGGGGTATCGCGCTGCCGCGCTTCCTGGCTGAACCCGCATGGGGAACGTTTAACGCGTGGATCCCGCTGTTCATGTTTAAAGTCTACGGCTTTAACCTGAAAGAAATCGCTATGTTCGCCTGGATGCCGATGCTGTTTGCTGACCTGGGCTGCATCGTGGGTGGTTATCTGCCACCGCTGTTCCAGCGCTGGTTTGGCGTCAACCTGATTGTGTCCCGTAAAATGGTTGTTACCATGGGCGCGCTGCTGATGATTGGCCCAGGGATGATCGGCTTGTTCACCAGCCCGTACGTCGCGATCGGTCTGCTGTGCATCGGCGGTTTTGCTCACCAGTCACTGTCCGGCGCGCTGATTACCCTGTCTTCCGACGTCTTTGGCCGTAACGAAGTCGCCACGGCGAACGGTTTAACCGGGATGGCGGCATGGATGGCAAGTACCATGTTTGCGCTGGTCGTCGGTGCGCTGGCCGATACCATTGGCTTTAGCCCGCTGTTTGCGGTGCTGGCCGTGTTCGACCTGCTGGGTGCGCTGGTAATCTGGACGGTACTGAAGAATAAACCCGCCGCAGAAATTGTGCAGACGCCGCCGAGGAACGATCCGGCGACACAAAACTAGCGTTTGCTGTAACGCAAAGGGGCCGCCCACGAGGCGGCTTTTTTGTGGCATAAGTGGTGCCAGACCGCTAAAAGTGGTATAACAAATAAAGGTGCCTCTTCCTTCCGGGATCCATATGGAAATTACCGACTCACGTCGTCTCTACCAACAGCTTGCCGCCGATCTCAAGCAGCGTATCGAACAGGGTGTTTATCTCCCTGGCGACAAACTGCCTGCTGAGCGCTTTATTGCCGATGAAAAAAGCGTCAGTCGCACGGTGGTTCGTGAAGCCATTATTATGCTGGAAGTTGAAGGCTACGTTGAAGTGCGCAAGGGGTCGGGCATTCATGTCATCTCCAGTCAGGCTAAATATCATCATGAGCCGGATGAAACGCAGGAATTTGCTAACTACGGGCCGTTTGAGCTGTTACAGGCGCGTCAGCTTATAGAAAGCAATATTGCCGAGTTTGCCGCAACCCAGGTGACCAAGCAGGACATCATGAAGCTGATGGAAATTCAGGAGATGGCGCGCAAAGAAAAATGTTTCCGCGACTCCGAATGGGATCTTCAGTTCCACGTCCAGGTCGCGCTTGCCACGCAGAATTCCGCCCTCGCCGCTATTGTCGAAAAAATGTGGACCCAGCGCGTTCATAACCCGTACTGGAAAAAACTGCACGATCACATCGATCTGCGCACCGTGGATAACTGGTGCGACGATCACGATCAAATTCTCAAAGCGTTGATTCGTAAAGATCCGCACGCGGCAAAACTGGCGATGTGGCAGCACCTTGAGAACACCAAGCAAATGCTGTTTAACGAAACCAGCGATGACTTTGAGTTTAATGCTGACCGCTACTTATTTGCGGAAAATCCGGTCGTTCATCTCGATCCCGCCGTTGCTGGCGCAAAATAACATTTTCTCATCCAGCGGATCGGTTTCGCTCCGCTGTATCCCGTTTCCCGTAAGCAAAACACATATTGTGTCAGCGAGTGTAAATCTCCTCGCCACCCACTGTCTCACACCGCAAAATCAGTCTGTAATTACTGTGACGATTACCCGCACCTTTGTTACAATTAGATGCATTTTGCACATTAGTGATTGAGTTACTGCTCACATCGCTTAAGACAAGGAACCGTCAGAACGCGTTTTCAGCGACCATACCTCTATAAATACACGGTCGCCCGGCAGTTAAACCGCGTTCAGCCGCGACGTTAACCGATGTACCAGGAATAGTGAATGGAACTTTTTACTCAATTGATGCACGCCCTCTGGAGCCAGGACTACGAGACCCTGGCCAACCCGTCGATGATTGGGATGCTTTATTTTGTTTTATTTGTGATCCTGTTTCTTGAGAATGGATTACTGCCCGCCGCCTTTCTGCCGGGCGATAGTTTACTGGTGCTGGTTGGCGTCCTGATTGCCAAAGGCGCAATGGGATACCCACAAACCGTTATTTTATTGACCGTAGCCGCGAGTCTCGGCTGCTGGCTAAGTTATATTCAGGGGCGATGGCTCGGCAATACGCGGCTGGTGCAGAAATGGTTGTCGCATCTGCCTGCACACTATCACCAGCGGGCGCATCACCTTTTTCATAAACATGGGCTGTCCGCGCTGCTGATGGGCCGTTTTATCGCCTTTGTGCGTACGCTGCTGCCAACCATCGCCGGACTGTCCGGCCTGAGCAGCGCGCGCTTTCAGTTTTTTAACTGGATGAGCGGCCTGCTGTGGGTGCTGATCCTGACGACGCTGGGTTTCCTGCTCGGGAAAAGCCCGGTGTTCCTGAAATATGAAGATAAGCTGATGTCCTGCCTGATGCTGTTGCCGGTGGTACTGCTGGTATTCGGCCTGATTGGATCGCTGGTGGTGCTATGGAAGAAGAAACACCAGCGGATCGAGGACAAATAATGGAAATGAAACACCCCGTAGTACGTCGATTCGCATGGAGCCTGGGCGGGCTGGCGCTGTTCTCCTGCCTGTTTTATGCGGGCGTCACGCTTCAGCGCCATGAATCTACGCTGGCGATCCGTCCGTCAATGGAAGGCGTCAGCGTGCCTGACGGTTTTTCCGTCTGGCATCAGCTTGATGCTAACGGCATCCGCTTTAAAAGCATTACCCCTCATGCCGATACGCTGTTAATCAAATTTGATTCCAGCGCGCAAAGTGCGGCAGCGAAAGAAGTTCTCGATCGCTCTCTCCCTCATGGCTATATCATCGCCCAGCAGGACGACGACAGCCAGGCGTCGCTCTGGCTTACCCGCCTGCGCGACACCTCCAGTCGGTTCGGCTAATTTCTTCCAGGATTCTGAATCGTTTAACTTATTTTTGTGATTTCTCGTTTACTTACTATTCTTAAGTATGCGCAGGGCAGTTGCCTGGACGCGCAGGCACAGCTTTTATGCGCCGCAACACAATGGAAAATTTCATTTATGAAAAACCGCATCGTTATCGCTTTAGCCCTTTTATCTGTCAGCGCGGGTGCATGGGCACAAACGCCCTGCCAGGAAAAAGAACAGGATATCCAGCGTGAGATTAGCTACGCCGAAAAGCACAACAATCAGAGTCGTATTAACGGCCTGAAGAAAGCGCTGAGTGAAGTAAAGGAAAACTGTAGCGACAGCAAGCTGCGCGCCGATCATCAGAAGAAAATTGCTGAGCAGAAAGAAGAAGTTGCTGAACGGCAGGACGATCTGAAAGAAGCGAAGCAGAAAGGCGATGCGGAAAAAGTCACCAAACGTGAGAATAAACTCAAGGAAGCGCAGGACGAGTTAAAAGCGCTGGAATCGCGGGATTATTGAGTTTACGGAAATATTACTTACTCATCTGGAGAGAAAAACTATGTCTAAAGATACCAATACCGATCATCTGCGCGCCGAGTTGAAATCGCTGACCGATACGCTGGAGGAAGTGCTGAGTTCTTCAGGTGATAAATCAAAAGAAGAATTTAGCAAAATTCGCAGCAAAGCGGAGCGCGCGCTGAAAGATAGCCGTAAGAGCCTGGGTGAAACAGGCGATGCGCTGGCGAAGCAGACCCGCGTGGCGGCTGAGCGTACCGATGAGTACGTGCGTGAAAATCCCTGGGCGAGTGTGGGCATCGGTGCCGCCGTAGGCGTGGTACTGGGTGTTCTGCTGGCGCGTCGATAATTATGGCTGATTATCGTCAAGCACAGGGGCCCGGGAAAAGCGTGCTGGGAATCGGGCAGCGGATCGTCTCTATCGTCGTAGAGATGGTGGAAACGCGGCTGAGGCTGGTGGTAGTAGAGCTGGAAGAAGAGAAAGCAAACCTCTTTCAGCTTCTGCTGATGCTGGGACTGACAATGCTTTTTGCCGCCTTTGGCCTGATGAGCCTGATGGTATTGATCATCTGGGCGGTCGATCCGCAATATCGGTTGAATGTCATGATTGGCACTACCGTAGTCCTGCTTTTGCTGGCTGTTACTGGCGGCATCTGGACGCTGGTGAAAGCCCGTCGTTCGACATTCTTACGTCACACCCGTCAGGAGCTGGCTAACGACCGTTCCTTGCTGGAGGAGGATAAGTCTTGAGTAGCAAGCAGGAACGCCAACAGCGTAAAGCCTGGCTGCTCAGTCAGATCCAACAACAGCGGCTGGATTTATCCTCCAGCCGTCGCGACTGGCTGGAAGTCACCGGTGGATATGACCGCAGCTGGAATATGCTTCTTAACGTGCGTGCGTGGGCGCTGGTCGGTAGCAGCGTAATGGCCATCTGGAGCGTGCGTAACCCGAATTTCCTTGTTCGCTGGGCTAAACGCGGTTTCGGCATCTGGAGCGCATGGCGTCTGGTACAGTCGACGCTGCGCACTCAGCATCTGCGTTAAGCCACGCTGGCCTGATTAAGCCCGTCCGCCTTTCGGCGCGCGGGCTTTTTTATTCATCTTGTGAATATCACTCATATTTTTTGAAGAAGATTGACAGTTTTCCTTGCTAACAATTGTTTCCCCACCCGCTTATGATTCTCTCCATCGACAGCAAACATGCAGTAAAGCGCGTCATTGCTGGTTAATAACACATAAAAGACAATAAGGCTTCCTGGAGAGTAAAATGAAAAAATTAGAAGATGTTGGCGTACTGGTAGCACGTATTCTGATGCCAATCCTGTTTATCACCGCAGGCTGGGGGAAAATCACTGGCTATGCGGGCACCCAGCAATATATGGAAGCGATGGGCGTGCCGGGCTTTCTGCTGCCGCTGACCATCCTGCTGGAATTTGGCGGCGGTCTGGCTATCCTGTTCGGTTTCCTGACCCGCACCACCGCGCTGTTTACCGCAGGCTTCACGCTGCTGACGGCGTTCATTTTCCACAGCAACTTTGCTGAAGGCGTAAACTCGCTGATGTTTATGAAAAACCTGACTATTGCCGGTGGCTTCCTGCTGCTGGGGATCACCGGTCCGGGTGCGTTCAGCATCGACCGCCTGCTGAATAAAAAGTGGTAAGCACTCTATACTGAACAGAAAGAAACAAAGAAGCGAGGTTTATACCTCGCTTTCGTGTTTTAACCAGGAGGAGAAGATGGGACAACTTGTTGACGGCGTCTGGCACGATACGTGGTATGACACCAAATCGACCGGCGGAAAATTCAAACGCTCCGAAGCGGCGTTCCGCAACTGGCTGACCGCCGATGGCGAACCGGGCCCGTCTGGTCAGGGAGGCTTTGCCGCAGAGAAAGATCGCTACCATCTGTATGTTTCCCTCGCCTGCCCGTGGGCACACCGCACCCTGATCCTGCGCGCGCTGAAAGGACTGGAGCCGTTTATCTCCGTTTCCGTGGTGCATCCGCTGATGCTGGAGAACGGCTGGACCTTCGGCGATGATTTTCCCGACGCCACCGGCGATACGCTGTATCAGCACGATTTCCTCTATCAGCTTTATCTCCATGCCGATCCGCACTATTCCGGGCGCGTAACGGTGCCGGTGCTGTGGGATAAAAAGAATCAGACTATCGTCAGTAACGAATCGGCGGAGATCATCCGCATGTTTAATACCGCGTTTGATGCGCTGGGTGCCAAAGCCGGAGATTACTACCCTGCCGCGCTGCGCACGCAGATCGACGAGCTGAACGACTGGATCTATAACGATCTGAATAACGGCGTCTATAAGTCAGGCTTTGCCACCAGCCAGCAGGCTTACGATGAGGCGGTGGAAAAAGTATTCGCCTCGCTGACCCGGCTGGAGCAGATCCTCGGCCAGCATCGCTATCTGACCGGCGACCAGCTTACCGAGGCGGATATCCGGCTGTGGACCACGCTGATCCGGTTTGATCCGGTGTACGTTACCCACTTCAAATGCGACAAACACCGAATCAGCGATTATCTGAATCTGCATGGCTTCCTGCGCGATCTTTACCAGACGCCGGGCATTGCAGAAACGGTTAATTTCGCCCACATCCGTAACCACTATTACCGTAGTCATAAAAACGTTAATCCGACCGGGATTATTTCTCTCGGCCCGTGGCAGGATCTGGACGAGCCACACGGACGCGATACGCGTTTTGGTTGACCCTCACCCGCTGGCACACGCCAGCGGGTGTTTATTGTTCGCCCGTAAACGCGTATCCTTCCGTGAGGAAAAAAGATAAGGAAGTCATGATGAAATGGTTCTGGTACTGTCTTAAAAATTACGCCACCTGGGATTGCCGGGGACACCGCCGGGAGTATGCGTGCTTTAATATCACACTCGCCGTCATCTCTTTTCTTTCAACGATGCTAATGCCGCTCGATCTCCTCTTAAATTTTGTCCTAATCTGGCTCATTGTTGGCGTTCTGCTCATTGTTCCTGTTGTCTGTTCACATATTCGTCGGCTGCACGATCTTAACTGGTCTGGCTGGTGGACAATTTTGATTATCTTGCTCGGCATGTTTCCCCTCGGAAGCATTCTCCTGACGCTCACCCTGTCACTGCTGCCCGGTACTCAGGGCATGAACCGTTTTGGTGCACCGCCCCGTTAATCGCAATACACTGATCAGCTAAATAGTTTCGCCATTTCCATAAAAACTATTAATATTATGGTGATAAAACAATTGATTGATAGCTGACTGAGGTTTGACATGGACTGGTATCTGAAGGCAGTAAAAAACTACATTGGCTTTGATGGCCGGGCGCGACGTAAAGAGTACTGGATGTTCGTGCTGGTCAATATCATCCTGACTTTCGTGCTGGGCGTGCTGGATAAACTGCTGGGCTGGCAGCGTGCCGGAGGTGAAGGCATTCTGACCACCGTTTATGGGGTGCTGATCTTTTTACCCTGGTGGGCGCTTCAGTTCCGTCGTCTGCACGATACCGACCGTTCGGCATGGTGGCTGTTGCTGCTGCTGATCCCGCTGGTTGGCTGGCTGGTGATCCTGATTTTCAACTGCCAGGACGGGACGCCAGGCGTTAACCGTTTTGGTCCCGATCCTAAACAGACCTCACATTAAAAAATCTCGGCTCCTGGTCAGAAGGAGCCGTTTTTATCTTTGCAGAAAGATTGTTTTATTGCCGCAATTATCTAAATATCAAATGAATTAATGTTGTGACATTTGCAATTACTATCGAACTCTTTATATGCTGTCTGGACAGCAAAAAAAGGGCCAATCACTGGGGCGAAGCGATGGTTTATCCCGGGCAACCAGCGCCCGATAGCGATCGCTAAGCGTTCTTTAGCGTCCCATAAATAATTTCGGAATTTCGCGCAGGCACCACGATTTTGCCTCGCCCATGCTGTCGCGTCGCCAGGCCATAATAATGTCAATTTCGCTGGTATATTCCGGGCTAACGACCCGCAAACGCCCTTCGGCAATATCTTTTTCTACCAGCGGATACGGCATGGTTGCCACCCCCAGACCGGCCAGCAACGCCTGGCGCTTATCTTCAATGGAACTCACCGTCAGGCGCGGCTGTTTATCCAGGAGCTGTACGGTAAGCACCGGACGCTCCCGCGCGGTATCCGCTACCGCCACGCCACGATATTTCACCCTGGTGACTTCAGAAAGCGGTTCCGGCTCATTATGAATGGGATGATCCGGCGCAGCGACATACACGTTTAACACTTTATACAGCTTGCGCGAATTGATTTCCGAGGAGGAGCGAAAATGCATATCCGGCGCAATGACGATATCCGCCCGGCCCTGCTCCAGGCGTTCCCATGCTCCGGCGAGCACTTCGGTGATGATTGACAGCTGGGTATTAGATTTGGTCGCCAGTTTTTCCACCAGCGGGAAAATATCCGCCGTCGGAACCAGCGCTTCGGTGACCAGCGTCAGGTGCGTTTCCCAGCCGCGCGCCAGCGCTTCAGCATCGGTTGTCAGCTTATCGGCGGCTTCCAGCAGCACGCGCCCACGTTCAAGGAGCATTCGCCCTACATTAGTAAATTTGGTACGGTGGCCGGAGCGGTCAAACAGGATGACATCCAGTTCTTCCTCCAGCTTCTGCATGGTGTAGCTTAAGGCAGAAGGCACGCGTCCCAGCTCATCCGCTGCTGCCGCAAAACTGCCACGGCGATCGATGGCATCCATAACGCGCAACGCTTCGAGCGTTAATGCTCTCTCTTTAGACATGGTGATCTCGTTCAGGAAATTTGAACATACCGGGCAGAATATCTGGCTTACATTGCAGCGTCCATCCCTTTAACATTGTTTTAGTGTAAAAAGAGGTCAAGAATTATGATTACTACCCGAACCGCTAAACAATGTGGGCAAGCAGACTTCGGATGGCTACAGGCCCGCTACACCTTTTCCTTTGGACACTACTTTGACCCGAAACTGCTGGGCTATGCCTCCCTGCGCGTACTTAACCAGGAAGTGCTGGCACCCGGCGCATCGTTCCAGCCGCGTACCTACCCGAAAGTCGATATTCTCAACCTGATTCTGGAAGGCACGGCGGAATACCGCGATAGCGAAGGCAACCATATTCAGGCGAAGGCGGGCGAAGCGCTGCTGATAGCCACCCAGCCTGGCGTAAGCTACAGCGAGCATAACCTGAGTAAAGAGAAATCCCTTACCCGTATGCAGCTTTGGCTCGACGCCTGCCCGGAACGTGAAAATCCGCTGCTGCAAAAAATCACCATTGCCGATACGGCGCAGCAATTGCTGGCCTCGCCGGATGGCAGCGGAGAAAGTCTGCAACTGCGCCAGCAGGTGTGGGTGCATCATATTAAGCTGGAGAAAGACGAGCAGCTGAGCTTTCAGATCCACGGCCCGCGCGCCTATCTGCAATCCATTCATGGCACTTTTCATGCGCAAACGCGCCAGCAGGAACCGCAATCCCTCACCTGCGGCGACGGTGCTTTTATTCGTGATGAGGCTAACATAACGCTGGTCGCAGGTACGCCGCTGCGCGCTTTACTGATAGATTTACCGGTATAGCTTTACTTAGCAGGAGAGCAAGTCAATGAGCAAAAAAACGATAAAAAAACAGCAGCCCGCAAAGAATATTGCCGCCGTCGTGCCGCCAGCATTTGGTTATGAAGAGATGTTGGCGGAACTGGAGGCGATTGTGGTCGACGCCGGGGTGAAGCAAACGGATCGCCCGGTCCCCGATGAAACAGCCCTCAGCCGCGATTAATTGTATTAGTCACGACGCGATCTGACACAGGACGTTGAAAGGTTGAGAGTTACCGGTTTTGATATGGGTGTCGAATCCTTATACAAAACATGAATGGCTTCCACGACAGTAGACGATCCTGCCCTGTTGGAACGGGGTCATTCCACTTTCACCAGATCCACTTTCACAGCACGTTTGTGTTCGTGGGGATCGATTCCAGCAGCTACCAGCTTTCTGCCCTCTTTTGACGAGCATCAGCTAAGGATGTGTCAGGGTAAATACCAAACACCATCAGGTGCTGCTTACCGCCAAAGCGACAACGGAACCGCCAGTATTTTGAGCCGTTAGGGTGAATGAGCAAAAATATGCCATCCCCATCGAAAGGGTGTACTCCCTTTCCTGTGGTTTTGCAGAACGCACATTGATATCTGTCGGAGCCATAAGAGTTCTTCTTCCATGTGCCCCTGTGAAATACAACCGTTATCGAATTAGCGTATAACTCGGTTCTGTACTTACAAGTGACTTGATATGGGTTGATTCGGGGTGACGTATGTTAAAAGGAAAATGCTTGTGTGATGCGGATTTGAAGGCGAAGGCCGGACTTGAACATCGCAACTATCCTTATGATCTTAAGAGATTAAAGTTTTTCATATTGGACATGATACCATCATTGATACCATCAGTCCCGATTGATGATAATCGAACACTATAAAAAATGATGACGAACATTATGAATGTAAGTTAATTCACGTATTTTTAGCAGGAATTTTTTAAAGAACACCAAAATAACTTGTATGTTTATTTTTTCATCCATTTAAAAAACAGGATAATTTGTATACAAGCTATAAGCATTCTTGAGGTATGGTAATATAAAACAACAAATATATCGCTTGGAGAAATGAGCTTGGATACTTTATTTAAGATTTTTGAAAAATTTAGTTCAAGACCGCTTTATTTTATTTTCTTTGGTTTATCAGCATGTGAATTTATACAAAAAGAGTCAGCATTAAAAAGTCCTAACATAGAAAACATACTATATCTTTTATCTGCAATGATAATGGTTGTCTTTTTAACATGGGGATATGAATGGCTCATATTTAGGTTCAATGTCACATTGGAACCTCATGATCAGGGCGATATCGGCCCTACGATTGGAACGGCAACATTAGCAGTTTATTTGGTTTATGCATTTCATTTTTTAAGTGAGCAACCCGATGCTTTAAATCTCAGGTTACTAACTAACTCAGGATTTATTTATAGCACAACCTTATTGTTATTTTCTCTTGAATCAATGAAACTGCGAAGGCTATGGCAAAGATAAGCCTTCAAATAATTAATTAGTAGAGAGCAATTATACTACTCTCTACTAAAAAGACATTCAAAAATCATTTTTCTTCATTTTGAAGAAGACCAAACTGCTCGTTAGCTAGTTTCTTGCCGTAATCTTTCATTCTTACACTTTCTACTGTCCACAATCCCCGCTTCTCTCTTTCTCTTTTTATAGTCGAAGGAAACAAAGAATTAAGCTTACCTCGTACCTCGACTAAGTGTTCTTTGTCTTCAGAAAGATTGCTAAACCTATCCTTAATTATTTCGCAGTCATCAATTTCAGAGCCAATCCATCTGCGATTTTTTATCTCAGCTATTACATAAGTTGTCCCAGAGCCTCCAAACGGATCAAAAATTAGATCACCCTCTTTTGTGGCCATTTCGATCACCCTATCTAAAACTTTTATACTTAATTCGTTAGCACCATTCCTTTTCTTATATTTTTTATGTCTTACAGGAGGAATGTCATACCAGACATCGGTTAGATTAATTCCAAGTGGATTCATTTTGCTTTTATATCCACCATAATCTTTCAGATCACCAAAACATTTTGGGCAAGTCTGTGCAGCTAATCTGTCAGGCTCAAAAACATTAGCCTTTTCTCCTTTGATAAAATAAAGAAGAGAATAATGGGAAGGATATAACCTACCTTGGATCGGCATATTATTTTTCATATCGACCGCTATCCAATGTTTGAAATTAAGCCTGCCATGTAAAAAATTAGCTATCTTACTGTTCCACACAGGTAGATTCCATAGGAACAATGAACCACCAGGTTTTAAAATGCGAATACATTCATTTAACCAGTCATGAGTCCATTTAATATATTCTTCTTCCTTTAAATTATCATTCATTTTTGATGGATAAAGTTTATCTAAATTAAATGGAGGATCTGCAAAAATCATGTCCACAGAATCAGCATCAATATTTTTCGAAACCTTTAAGCAATCCCCATTATAAAGTTCACCATTTTTGGTCTGCAATACCAGTTCAACATCTTTTTCAAAGGAACGTTCACCAGTAACGGTTATATTTTGCGATTGTATTTTTTCATATATGATAGAAGCATTTTCTTGGATAAGTTCCAATGTATGCATATCCATATGCCCCATCATCAATTGAAAATACACAGGTGATATACTAAATTCTTCACAAAGGATGCCTAGATCCTTCCCGCTTGGCATAATATTTCTTAGATTATAATATTTAAGTCTGTCAGTCGGTATTTTTGTACGTTTGCTAATTTCATTATAAGACTTAGCCGAAACATCGACTACTCCTAAAGCTTTAAGAAACTGATCCGAATAACTCATTTAAAATAACCACTCTATTATAGCATTCACTTAAACATAGCATCTCATAGTCGTGAGAATCTGTCACTCCCTAACTAACCATAGCCTGTTACCATCTTACCTAAAATCACTTACAGGGCTGATAGGTGGATGAAAATAAAGAGAAAATCTTTCGCAACTATGATTGGTAGCAGATTGCTTGTAGCAAGAGTACAGAAGGGATTCAGTCAAAACGATATCCAAAATGCTACTGGTATTGATAGAGCAACCTTATCACGGATAGAGAATGGTAAACAACACATAGCCCTCTATCAATTGCTTCAGATCTTATCAGTTCTAAATATGGATATAGCAGAGTTTCTTAAAGATATAGAGGTAGATAATGATAACTGAAATTGAATTAGATGATGGGTTTTTACCCGCCACTATATCACAAGTTATAAAGAGAAATGTGATTCACTCTCTAAATGAAATAAAAACTATTGATGATAAATTCATTATTAATGATAGTTCATTCATGCGAAAGCAAAGCAACAATCGAATAACACCTTGTGTAATGAACTCTGCATCATTTATTTCCAGTAAATTTCAACATAATTTAAGTTTATTGCCTAATTGTTTGGGTGAAAATAGTTTAAACCAACAAAGAATAGATGGACTAATAAAAGTTAAATATAATGGATTTGCGTATAGAATAAAAGATAAAAATAAAATACTGGAAGTAGCATTCAAATATATAGAGTCCAAAAAACTCCCCAACAATGTAATATACACATTATTCCCTATGTTTTATGGGATGTATGTAGATAGATTATGCTTTAGCATACCAGAACTTAATGACATAGAACATTTATTTGATATTGAAAAGGTAAATTATCACTATAAAATTGGTATCGAATTTGAAACAGGAAATGTTGCTAGTTCTTTTAGAGCCATCAACAAATTAAACAATCTCTTCCACGATGGTCATATTGACGGAGGTTGCTTCATTACAAGTATTGATAAGAAAAACTCGGCCACTAGAATTTGGCCAGTATCAAATAGAAATGGTTCATTTCAAGAACTAAAAAATAGAGCCTACATATCTCAAATATCCTTACCACTAATTTGCATTGGTTTTGCACCTGATGAATTTTCACAAACAGCCCCATTTTTAGGAGCAAATGGTGAACTTTACGAATTAGAGAATACATATCGAAGAGATCTTGAAACTAATTTTAAAATATTCACTAAAAAAGATGGATTAGAATTTTTGAAGGCCCCATTTAAATGATTATAAAAATAACCCCTACGATGCTGATATCTCAAATATAATAGATTTCTTGTTATATTTTATGAATTAATAAAATTAACTGGGGCATAACCGATGCCCCAAAAGGGGCTGAAGAACGCTCGAATCAGTACAATCCTCTTGAAATATATTCTTTAATTATTTATTAATTTTAAACACCGAGATTTTGAAATTACCCAGATCATAAGCATTAACACAAAGGTATCTTAAATAAAATAAGTTATTCATTTCTCTAAAATTCGTACTTTTATTTAATAATGACAAGTACTCATTTAATATATAGCTAATCAAAGCTGGATCTATATAGTTAGTATATATTGCATACTGGATTGCTTTCATAGCATTGATAATATTGATATTTGTCAAAATCTCAATTATTTTATCTCCTGTTGAAACCTTCATTTCCTTTAAAACATGCTTAAGATCAACTGTAATATTCGAAAAATATTCATCACTAAGTTTATGACTCTTGTGCCAATAGTCAATTTTTCGTAATTCTCGATTTATCAATTATAAATAGATAACATTTATTTCTTATTTTTCTTTCAACCTAATTATTCCATTAATCACACTTTCTCCAATTGCGTGTTCTTTTACATTATATAGTTTTATACCTATGGGGAATTTATTAGTAAACACCACATTATATTCACTTACAAACACCTTATAATTGCCAAATACTTTGTTTACACCTCTAAGGATTTCTGATATGTTATCTTCAAATATTATTTTTATCATTTATGCTCTCCCGATATTTTAACCGTTTAGTTTTATATCATAACTTTATTACGTTAATACTACGGTGATTAATTAAAGGTGTTTAAGTGAAAATAGTGTTAACCTCATCAAAGTATATTTTTTGTAGTCGTTTATCACCCTTTAATTTTAATTGCTGAATTTTTGACGAAGCACTTAAAGTTTTTTAGTATTGATGATAAATATATACCTTTTTATTTTATAATTTCAAAAGATAGTAATAAACCAGTTAAGAGGTTCCTATCCAAAACCAAGGCAGAACATTCATATCATACTTTTAATAAAGAGGGGAGTTTAATAACTTCATTTTCGCCGTTATATTTAAGTTTTACCATAATATACATTATGTACACCTAATACTTCGAAAACGATCTCACTGCCTTGCTTATAAACGGCAACCAAAATAATGTAAGTAATTTTGTAAAGTTTTAAACTAAAATATGGAATCAAACTTTACATTTTCACAAAAGTGTTCTTAATCCAATGTGATATTGAATTATCCGTTTTGAAATATTTTTCATTTCAACAGGACATTTGATTAGCGAGAGCCATGTCTCATAAACATAAAACTGATCGAAGATATCAAGCTTAGAGATCGCATCTAACGGTTCTCTTAGATTCTCCACTAAATACTGGCTTAACCAGTAAAAAATCTTTCTATTAAATTCATTATCCGGTAAATCATAAATCGCTCCGGGTTCGAAAATTCTAAAGAAAAGATTTTGGCCCAGATTACACATATGGTTATCTTCACTCACAAATTCTTCGATATTCATACAATGTCTCCCCAATTAATTAAGCAACATTATTTCGGCTTGTTTCGATAACAGACTGAATCCAGGCATCAATCTCACTTTCGACGAAAGCTACTGTAAGTATCCCGCATAATCGTGCCATTCATATTTAGAGATCATCCGGCATAATCAATCTGCAAACGAAGGAGATCGCTATGCGTAAAGCCCGTTTTACTGAGCATCAGATCATCGCTGTGATTAAGTCGGTTGAAGCCGGACGAACCGTTAAAGATGTCTGCCGGGAGGGCGGTATCTCTGAAGCCACTTACTACAACTGGAAGTCCAGATACGGCGGAATGGAAGCTTCTGATATAAAAAAAATCAAGGATCTTGAGGACGAAAACCGCCATCTCAAACAGATGTTTGCCGACCTTAGCCTGGAGAACCGGGCACTGAAAAACATTATCGAAAAAAAGCTTTAAAACCAGCCTTTAAGCGTGAGCTGGTCACTCATCTGATAACGACATTTGGACTCAGACTCCGTCAGGCCTGCCGGAGTCTGAACCTGAGCAGAAGGGTTTACCATTACCATCCGGATACCACGCGGGACGAACCCGTTATTGTCGCGTTGCAGGCAGTGGCCGAGCGATACCCACGATACGGTTTTCCGAAACTTTTTCAGGTTCTGAGGCGGCAGGGACACCCGTGGAATCACAAAAGGATCCACCGTATTTACTGTCTGCTGAAACTGAATTTTCGCCGTAAGGGCAAACAGCGGTTGCCGGTGCGTAATCCCTCGCCACTGGCCACGCCGGAAGCGCTGAACCAGAGCTGGTCTGTCGACTTTATGCATGATGCCCTGGTCTGTGGCCGTCGTTTTCGCACGTTCAATGTCGTTGATAACTTTAACCTTGAGGCGTTGTCGATTGAAATCGATCTGAATCTGCCAGCTCTACGCGTGGTCCGTGTGCTCGACAGGATCGCGGCAAATCGCGGCTATCCCGTCATGCTATGCATGGATAATGGTCCAGAATTTATCTTACTGGCACTGGCTGAATGGGCAGAGAAACATGCAGTAAAACTGGAGTTTATCCAGCCGGGTAAGCCGACACAGAACGCTTTTATTGAGCGCTTTAACCGAACATACCGTACAGAAATACTCGATTTTTATCTGTTCAAAACGCTGAATGAAGTGCAGGAAATCACGGAGAAATGGTTATCAGAATATAACTGTGAACGCCCGCATGAGTCACTGAACAATATGACACCGGAGGAATACCGACAGCACCATTATTTGGCCGGGATCTCAAAAAAATGCATGGAACTAAAACGGGTCTATTTACAGTGTGACGGGGTGAGCATCGCACTCTAGACAAACAACATTATTTAATAATGTACATAATTCTCATGCCATTTTTTTTAAATGCTACGGCGATCACACACAATGAAAGGTCGATGTTGGATATTATTTGAGTAACTACGAAGGAGAGTATATACGCGATAAATTTATTGATGCGATCCACAGTCGCTCTAAAATCCAATTAACCTTTTACTCAAAAGAAGATAACGAGACAATCACGAGATTAACGGCTCCGATGGACTTTGGCCCTAGTCGCAGAGCACATGATAAAAGTGATAGATTTCATTTTTGGGATTACGAAAGTGACAAAAAAAATCATGTTCTCAGTTTGCAACCTGAAGTCATTAAATCTTTGGTGGTAATCGACCAAAAATTCCAGCCACAGGAATTTGTTAGCTGGACACCAAACTGGTTTATCGCTAGAGACTGGGGGCAATACTCATAATTAAATAAGGCTACAAACGTAGCCTTTCAAGGCTATTTTTTTAATAATGTTCGCAAGCACCCCACCTCAAACTCAAGCCTTCCTCCAGAAAACCCAGTTCGAATGCGATTATTGATAACAAGTAACTAGTTGATTAAAAAGATCTTTATTATCTTCTTAGATGTAATGATAGATGCTATACTGTTTTTATATACAGATATCAATGCAGATAAGGAGGATTAAATGTTAAATAAGCTTGCCAAATATCTTCTTACTGCAAGCTCAGTAGCTCCAGTATTTTTCACCTTAGCTTTTCTGTCCTATATATCAAAGCACTACAAATTCATGGTTTCTTACCTGTCTCTGGGTGTGATCATCCTTTTATTATGTGTTTTAATTGTCAAGTATGCAATAAATAATAATTCCATCACCAACAAAAAATTAAGTAACGCTTCTCCAGCAGATAAAGAGATAACAAATTACTTCTTAACATATCTGTTCCCTTTAATTAGCGGGCCAGAAGCTTTTATGGATATTAGAATTGCATTATTCTTTGCTTTAAGCTTGTTTTTTTACATTAGTTTTTCAGGTTCTTACAGCTTCAACCCATTGTTGTCATTTTGGGGGTATAAATATTATGAGGCCGAAGATGATACAGGAGTAAGCTTTGTTATATTATCAAAAAAACCATTGCTAAATGCATCGGGAAATCGTATTGATTTGATTAAGCTTACTGATTATACATATATAGCAATATAGGAATAAACATGGAATTATTCGCACTAACAGATAACACGGTTGGCACCCGCATTGTTAAAATTGTTACTGATAGACCAACACAAGGTGTAATATCTCAGTTATTCGAAGAGCAAAAAGCATTCTTTGAAGAGCGTTATACAGAAGGTGTGGAATTTTCAGGTGGATATATTACAAGTAGTAATGAATTTTTTATAATTCCTGATTTTGATGATGTTATCGCTGTACTAGACGCAATTAATAATCCCACAGCAATTACTGAATGGGAACCAGAGGAGATATCTGTATTCAATATTATTGCTCTTTTTTCAGGCTATCCTGAAGAGAATGAAAAACCTGCAATCGCCTTGATTCAAAGCTTTGATAAAAGGCAAGTTATTGATAATAAAAGAACAATATTCCACAAACCTTTTCAAGCAGGTAATACCTTTTGTCAGTCTGCTGAACATGGCATTGTAATTGATAATAAGCTAACTGCAATTCTGACAGGAACAGAATTAAAATTTAAAAGCTTCCATATGCTACGTAGAATATTCGATGTGGATGCATATTTCCGAGAAGCTACGAATGAAGAATTAACAACCTTTTCTTCCCATGAAAAATTTTCAGTTGCACAAGGATTTGATTTAACAACAATTGCTGATTCAGTCATCAGAAAGAAGGTTTCCTTGATTAACAAATCAAGAATACTTGAAGATTACTCTGTAACCGAATTAAGGGTTTCAGCAGCTGAAATTGGTGTCGCTTTAGATACTGAAAACAATGGTGAGCTTGAAAAAATAAAAATGCCACAGATAAGAAAAGATGTGAAAAGGTTATTGCATTTTTTGGATGAAGACTATTTCACTTCACATATAACCAGAACACTATACCGAGCAAATTCTAAACGTCGAGAAGATGTTTAAATTTTTATGAAGTGGAGACTTGAAAGCTTCCACTTCAATTAGAATATAACAATCTTATATGTTGTTTATATTTTTTTACCACATCATACGGTGTTATCGCTTTTATTTTATTCTCTTCCAAATAATTAGCCCACCATTGCACCATTAAACGCCGTTCATCCAAATGCTCGGAAGTGTGAATATATGCCGCACGTACGTTATTTCGCTCTGAATGGCTAAACTGCCGCTCTATCGCGTCATCGCTCCATAACCCTGACTCATCCATTGCACCACGCGCCATCGTCCTAAAACCATGTCCGCAAACCTCGGTTTTCGTGTCATACCCCATAGCACGCAATGCGCTGTTTACCGTGTTTTCACTCATAACCTTTGTTGCGTCATGATCACCCGGAAAAAGCAGCTCTTTATCACCACTAATCTGCTTTAACTGGTCTAACAAAATCATCACCTGCCGACTAAGCGGAACGATATGCTCTTCTTTCATCTTCATGCCACGATATGAATAACGCACACCCTTAATTTCTTCTCGTTTTGCAGGTACTCGCCAAAGAGATTTATCGAAGTCGAATTCATCCCAACGCGCGAAACGTAACTCACTGGAACGCACAAAAGTGAGTAAGGAAAGCTCAACCGCGATCCGTGTCATTACACGGCCGCGATATGCAGCAAGACGAGCAAGAAACTCTGGGAAGCGGCTAGAGGGTAAAGCTGGATAGTATCGCGCTTTGGTTGTAGATAGCGCACCGGCCATATCACTGGCTGGATTTGAGTCGATGTAATCGTTCTTTACGGCATAACGCATAATGGCCGTAACGCGCTGTTGCAGGCGCTGAGCGACGTCGTGTTTACCACTGGCATCAACTTTTTTAATCGGGGCTAACAGGTTGCTGGTTTTGAGCTGGCGAATGTCGGACGAACCGATATGAGGGAAGATATAAAGCTCAAGATAGCGAAGAACGCGCGATCGATGGTCTTCACTCCAGCGCTTGTTACTGACATGCCATTCACGAGCGATAGTTTCGAAAGTATATGCCCCCGAGTTCTCGGCCTGAGCTTCTTTCTGTTCGACTTTTGGGTCAATGCCCTGCACTAACAGCTTTTTAGCTTCATCGCGCTTTGCTCTTGCCTGAGCAAGCGTCACGGTAGGCCAAACACCAAAAGCGAGGCGATCCTCTTTTTTGTCAGAGGGACGTCGGTATTTCATGCGCCAATATTTAGAACCCCTTGGCCGAAACCTCAAGGTACAAACCGCCGCCATCGGCCATTTTGTAGGTTTTGTCTTTTGGCTTTGCGGTCTCGACCTGTCTGGCGTTGAGCTTCATTTGGGGGCACATTTCTAATCGAAGTTAAGATGCCCCCAATTATGCCCCCAATGACATCCGGATTTCAACGGACAACCTCGGACGACTCAGGACGTAAAAATCGCTGCAAGCATTGATTTTTAAGGAATAATTGGACTTTCTCGGATGGTCTTGGAAGTACTAATGGTGCCGAAGGCCGGACTCGAACCGGCACGTATTTCTACGGTTGATTTTGAATCAACTGCGTCTACCGATTTCGCCACTCCGGCACGGAAAGGGATTGCTGATAGCGGGTTGCATTATACCCGTTGCAGGTTCGCGCGCAAGCACTCCCCCGTCTCCCCCATGCTAAACGTCGAAAAAATCAACACTTTGCTCCTCGGCGAAATTCTGGAATCTGCCTCGTAAAATTCTGCAACGTGACTTGGGTCGTTTACATTTACCAGCGTTTGATATCTGATCCTGACAGTGGTTTGGCTAACCCCAACGACTAACCCCGGCAAGTAACCCCAGGACAGATTATGCATTATTATCGGGTGGAGCCGACGCTTGAGAACTACTGGCGCGGGATTATCCTCTTTGGCAAAAATGTGGCTTCTTATAAGTTCGCGCTGGCCCAGGCGCTGTATGACACCCGACGCGACGGCAGCGATCTGATTTTACTGGAAGACCTGGCGGTGCCGTTTAGCGAGCATCTGTGCCGTCATCTGAAAGATGCGCCAAAGCAAATCACCTCGCAGAGAAGTCAGTTTTTAGCGGCCTGCGCGCAGCATAACGCAGGCGAGCTTACTCGCGATGCGCTGACGGACATCACCGTGCGGCGCGGCTTTAATAATGTGATCGATGCCTTCCATATTGTGAATCAGGGTGAAATCGACAAACGCTTTTTTATTGATGAGCGCAAAACCCATAAAGGCATCCGCCTGACGGAAAACTTCTTTCGGTTGGGCGAGCGTCTTCAGTATCAAAACCTGCGGTATGAAACGGAATCGCGCTGGAAGCTGGTTGAACAGGGATGGGCGCTGAAGATATCCGCGAATCTGCTGGATGTGCAGTGCGATGAGCAGCAGATGCTGTACAGCATGGTGAATACCCGACGGGTGACGATCACCCGTTGTCGCGACAGCCTGAACGGCTACCAGAAAGGCCGCTGCTTTTACTGCGACGCGCCGATAATGCTGGCGAGCGGCGATGTTAATCTGGCGGATGTCGATCATTTTATCCCGTGGAGCGCGCAGGCGGATATCCCCAATATCAACGGCATCTGGAATCTGGTGCTGGCCTGTAAAAGCTGCAATCGCGGTGAAGGAGGCAAGTTCGCGCGTCTGCCTTCGTTGCGGTTGCTAAGACGCCTGTACAATCGCAATGAGTATTTTATCACCAGCCACCTGCCGCTGCGCGAAACGCTGATCCGTCAGACGGGTAAAACGCCCAAAGCACGGAGTGACTTTTTAAACCAAAACTGGAACACTGCTCTTAACCGTCTTTTCCACCAATGGGAGCCTGATGTGGTCGGGCCGGATCTGTTCTGATGACGCTTAATTACTATCAGCAACACGCTGAACGCTTTTTTAACTCCACCGCCACGGTGGATATGTCTTCCCTGTATCAGCCTTTTTTAGCAGCGCTGCCCGTCGGCGGGAAGATCCTGGACGCGGGCTGTGGTTCCGGGCGCGACGCGAAAGCATTTAAAGCGCGGGGCTATGCGGTGGATGCCTTTGATGCGTCGCCGGAAATGGTGGCGCTGGCAACGGGCTATGCCGGGATCTCGGTTGAGCAAAAAACGTTCCAGGATCTCGCAGAAGTGAATCGTTATGATGGGATCTGGTGTTGCGCGTCGCTTCTGCACATCAGCCAGCACGATTTACCGGCAGTAATGCAGCGGCTGGCGCGTGCCCTGAAACCTGATGGCATCTGGTACGTCTCGTTTAAATACGGCGCGGGAGAGCGGGTTCATGAGGGGCGGCATTTTACCGATCTGAATGAAATCGCGCTGGCGAAGCTGGTTGCGCCACTCGGCGCGGTGCGCATCGTCTCGCAGTGGCAGACGGAGGATAAACGCCCGGATCGCCACGAACAGTGGCTTAACGCGCTGCTGCGCAAAGCCTGATCCCCACAATCCCCTCTTCAGCCAAGCGACTTGCCCCCTGATGCTCTACACTTCCCATTCAACACCAAACGAGGGGTAAACCATGTCCACAATCAAAAGCTATGCCGCAAAAGAAGCCGGTAGCGATCTGGAACTGTACGAGTATGACGCGGGCGAACTGAAGGCGGGGGATGTCGAGGTTGAGGTTGATTACTGCGGGATCTGCCACTCGGATTTGTCGATGATCGATAACGAATGGGGCATGTCGCAGTATCCGCTGGTTGCCGGTCATGAGGTGATTGGCCGCGTGGCGGCGCTCGGCAGCGCAGCGCAGGATAAAGGGCTGAAAGTGGGCCAGCGCGTGGGGATCGGCTGGACCGCGCGTAGTTGCGGGCACTGCGATGCCTGTATTAGCGGTAATCAGATTAACTGTCTGGAAGGCGCGGTGCCGACCATTTTGAACCGTGGCGGTTTTGCGAATAAGCTGCGCGCCGACTGGCAATGGGTCATTCCGCTGCCGGAAAGTATTGATATTGAATCTGCAGGCCCGCTGCTGTGCGGCGGGATCACCGTCTTCAAACCGCTGCTGATGCATCACGTCACCGCCACCAGCCGCGTCGGGGTGATCGGTATCGGCGGGCTGGGGCATATCGCCATCAAGCTGCTGCACGCAATGGGCTGCGAAGTGACCGCGTTCAGTTCAAACCCGGCGAAAGAACAGGAAGTGCTGGCGATGGGAGCGGACAAAGTGGTGAACAGCCGCGATCCGCAAGCCCTGAAAGCGCTGGCGGGTCAGTTCGATCTGATCATTAACACCGTGAACGTCGATCTTGACTGGCAGCCGTACTTCGAAGCGCTGGCCTACGGCGGCAATTTCCACACCGTCGGCGCGGTGCTGAAGCCGCTGCCGGTGCCTGCCTTTACCCTGATTGGCGGAGATCGCAGCATCTCCGGTTCTGCAACCGGTACGCCGTATGAGCTGCGCAAGCTGATGAAGTTTGCCGGACGCGCAAAAGTTGCGCCCACTACCGAAGAGTACCCGATGTCGCGGATTAACGAAGCGCTGAAACATGTACGCGAGGGCAAAGCCCGCTATCGCGTGGTGCTGAAAGCGGATTTTTAATCGTCTGAAATCACGTTCCCGACGCCTGGCGCGTCGGGAATTATTGTACCGCTGGAACTATAATTACGCCTTAAATACATAACCCTCAATTATTAATACACACAATTCATTCACCGCGAATATTATAATACCCGCAAATAACCTCACGGTCTGAATAACTCTTTTTAATAACGCTGAAAAGAATTATGCCTTCCCGTATGAAGCGGATAAGCTAAAAAAACTGGCCTGACCGTTTTGAAAATAAAGGGATTTACAAATGCACGATTATGGAATATGGACGGTGATTACGCCGCTGGTGACTATTTTTTTAGCGATATTTACTCGTCAGGTTATTCTCTCGCTGCTGTCCGGTATTATCGTCGGTTTTATCGTGATGACACACAGTCTGTTCGGCGGTATCGGTGCCACGCTGAATGGTATTATTGACACCTTCGCCTCACCGGGAAATACCCGCACGGTGATATTTATGGTGATTACAGGCGGTATTATGCGCCTTATTGTCGTGACCAGCGGCGTGCGGCGACTGGTGCAGTTTTTAACGGAAAAGAATAATTACATCACCAGCAAACGCTCCGTGCAGTTGCTGGCGATGCTGGTCACTTCGCTGATTTTTATTGAAAGCTCCATCAACCAGTTGATTGCCGGTTCGTCATCGAAGGATCTGGCCCGCCGTTATCGCGTATCGCCGGAAAAGATGGCTTATATTATCCAGACATCCTGCGTCTCGGTATGCTCATCGGTAATGATTAACGGCTGGGGCGCGGCGATGATGGGCGTGATCGGCGTGCAGATCGCCAAAGGTTATATCACCGGCGAGCCGTTCGAAATCCTCGCCCGCTCGATGGTGTGGAACGTGATGGCGTGGCTGTCGCTGGCCTCAGTGCTGTTCTACATTATCTCCGGGTTCGCCTGGGGGCCGATGAAAAAAGCAGAAGTGCGCTTTAACGAGTGCGTGGAGGAGCACGTCAGCCTTCAGGATGAGCAGGACGAAGAGGTTATCGATCACCCGGCCTGCAACTCGTTGTGGAACTTTTTTATCCCGATCCTGACGACGGTGGTGATGGTGCCGATCGCGTTGTATATCACCGGCGACGGGCAGTTCTCCAGAGGCAGCGGCTCGATGTCGGTGTACGCCGGGGTGATGTTCGGCACCGTGGTATCGTTTATCTGGTTTACCCTGCGCGGCATCCTGAGCGTTGAAAACTTCTTTAAGGAACTGTACATCGGCTACGCCAGCATGGTGAAAATCAGTTCGGTAATGGTGCTGGCGTTCCTGATGGGGCAGGTGTCTGCCGATCTGAATACCGGACAGTACATTGCGGCGGTGACGTCCGGGGTGATACCCGGCGGTGTGGCGACAGGATTTATTTTTGTGATCGCCGCCATTATGTCGCTGGCGACCGGCACATCGTGGGGCACCTTCGCGATTATGATCCCGATTGGCGTACAGTCAGGCGTCTCGGTGGGCATTCCGGCGGAGTATATGATCGGGGCCGCTATCGCCGGGTCAATTTTTGGCGATATGACCTCACCCATCTCCAGCGATGCCATCGTGGCGTCCATGGCAACCCGTTGCGATCATATTGAGCATATCAGAACGCAATTCCCGTACGCGCTGGTGACCGGGTTGATCACCCTGCTGGTATATCTGGTGCTGGGATTTAGCGCTTAACCTGAAAATGGCCGGGTCAGCCCGGCCATTGCCCTCTTACTGTTTAACCAGCGCCGCAAACACTTCCGCCACCGCCACTGCGCCAGGGTCGGTCACGCCGTCGAGGTTCTGGCTGTTGACGTAGGAGGAGCGCCCCGCGCCCGCCTTCTGCATACTGGCGGTGCTTTCCGCGCCCCGCTGTGCGGCTTGTGCCGCCGCGTGCAGGTCGCCGTCGCGCAGGGCTTCCAGCGCAGGCTGGAGCGCATCGATCAGCGTGCGGTCGCCCGGCTCAGCGCCACCGTAGTGTTTCATCTGATTCAACCCGGTGAGCAGCGCGTCCGGCAGCTTAGCGCCCTTCTCAACCGCCTGTCCGGCAGCGGTAAAGAAGATCGACATCAGCACGCCGCTGGAGCCGCCCATCACCGTCGCCAGACGTTCGCCGACCAGTTGCAAAAGCTGCGCGCTGTTGTTGAGCGGCAGTTTGCCGTGCTCCAGCAGTTGCGCAATATCGCGTGCGCCTTCGGCAAACGTGGAGCCGGTGTCGCCATCGCCGACTTTTGCATCCAGCGCATTAAGACGGCTTTCCAGCTCAATCAGGGTGCGCGTGGCGGCGTTGACCTGTGCGCCGACCAGCAGGTTCTCCGAGGGCTGCGTCTCCACGCTGTCATGAATTTTGCTGTGCGGCACGGTTTTTAACGGGGCGAAAGCCACCGGTTTTTGCCAGCCGACGGTCTCAACGCTGCCGTTTAGCGCCTGTTCAAAGCGCTCGTTAAGACGCAGCAGCGAGAGGGAAAAGCCTTTCATATCCAGCGAACTGACCAGCGGCGCGGGGCCGATCAGATAAGCAATTTGCTCTTTTAACGCCGAGTGCGCCAGCTCTTTGGTGAGCAGCGCCATCTCCAGCGCGGAAACGCCGCCGAGGTTGTTGATCAGTACCGCAAAGCGCCCGTCGCCGGCCTGTTCGCGCAGCGGCGTGACCAGCGCATCAATAATCGCCTTGCTGTTATGCGTGTCGAGCGTCGATGCGCCCGGTTCGCCGTGAATGCCCAGCCCCAGCTCGGCCTGTCCTGGCGCGATGCGTCCTTCTTCATCGTCGCTGCCCGGCAGGTTGCAGGTCTGCATCGCCACGCCGAGGCTGTACAGGTTATCGCAGGCTTCCTGCGCAATCGCGCGGACTTCGCTCAGGCTTTTACCGTGCTCGGCGGCGTAACCGGCGATTTTATGCACCAGCGCCGTGCCCGCAATGCCGCGCGGCTGTTTGTTGTCCGGCAGGGCGATATCGTCGGCGACGATCACCATCTCGACTTTCAGTCCGTGGCGTTTGGCTTTCTCGGCGGCGAGGCCGAAGTTAAGCCGGTCGCCGGTGTAGTTTTTGACAATCAGCAGGCAGCCGCGATCGCCGGTGACGGCAACGATGGCATTGAGAACGGCATCGACGCTCGGCGAGGCAAAGAGATCGCCGCAAACGGCAGCGGTCAGCATCCCTTTGCCGACAAAGCCTGCGTGCGCAGGTTCATGCCCGGAGCCGCCGCCGGAAATCACCGCCACGCGGCTTTTATCCCAGTCGGCCCGGGCAACCACGCGGATAGCCGGATCGATATCAAGACGCACGAGGTTAGCGTGCGGGGCGGAGAGGACTAAGCCCTCAATGGCGTCGTTGACCAGCTGTTTGCGGTCATTAAAAAAGAATCTGGACATAATTTCCCTGTTATAAGTGGATCACAGGAAAAGCATAGTCCGCATAGCGGGATAAACCGAGAAAACCCTTCATCCGCATCAGCGAATGAAGGGAATAGCGTCAGGACCGTTTGACCATCAGCAGCAGGCTGATGATGAAGAACAGCACGCTGGGCAGCAACGCGCCAAAGACAGGCGGGATGTTATACACCAACGTCAGCGGACCAAAAATCTGATCCAGCAGGTAGAAGAGAAAGCCGAAGCTGATACCGGTGACGACCCGCACGCCCATCGCCACGCTGCGCAGCGGCCCGAAGATAAACGACAGCGCCATCAGCATCATCACCGCCACGGACAGCGGCTGGAAGATTTTGCTCCACATTCTGAGCTCATAGCGCCCGGCGTCCTGGCCGCTGGCCTGCAAATAATGGCTGTAGCTGTACAGACCGCTGATCGAGAGCGCATCCGGCTCCAGCGCCACCACGCCAAGTTTGTCAGGCGTGAGGTTGGTTTTCCAGGTGCTGCTGACGGTCTGCGAGCCGGTGATCTGCTTCGGATCTTTCAGGTTGGATTCATCCACCTGCGACAGATTCCACTGCCCGTGCTCTTTATCAAATTTTGCCGACGCCGCGTAGCGCACCGACTGTAACCGGCGCTGTTCGTTGAAAGCATAAATGCTCACCCCGCCCAGCTCATCGTCGCCTTTGATGCGCTCGATGTAGACAAAATCGTCGCCGTCTTTCGCCCACAGGCCCTGTTGCGTGGACAGCAGCGAACCGCCGTACATCGCCTGCGCGCGATAGTTACGCGCCATCTGCTCACCCTGCGGCGCGACCCATTCGCCAATCGCCATGGTCAGCAGCACCAGCGGGATCGCGGTTTTCATCACCGACAACGCCACCTGAAGACGGGTAAAGCCGGAAGCCTGCATCACCACCAGCTCGCTGCGCTGCGCCAGCATCCCCAGCCCCAGCAGCGCGCCAAGCAGCGCCGCCATCGGGAAGAAGATCTGGATATCTTTCGGCACGCTCAGCACGGTAAACATCCCGGCACCCAGCGCGTCGTAGCTCCCCTGCCCGGCTTTTTTAAGCTGGTCAACGAACTTGATGATGCCGGAGAGCGACACCAGCATGAACAGCGTCATCATGATGGTGTTGAAAATGGTCTTACCGATATAGCGGTCGAGTACGCCAAATGCCTGCATTATACCGCTCCTTTACGCGTAAAACCGGCGCGCAGACGGCGCATCGGCACCGTATCCCACAGGTTCAGACCGACGGCGAGCGCGAAGTACAGCAGGTTCACCGCCCACATCCACAGCATCGGGTCCAGCTTGCCTTTGCCGCCGTTAGACTTCAGCGAGGTCTGTAACAGGAAGAAAATCAGATACAGCAGCATCGCGGGCAGCATGGAAAGTACGCGGCCCTGACGCGGGTTCACCACGCTAAGCGGCACAACCATCAGCGCCATAATGAATACCGTCGCCACCAGAGTGAAGCGCCAGTGCAGCTCGGCCCTGGCACGATCGGTATCGGTGTTCCACAGGGTGCGCATGTTCATCTGCTCGGTGTCGTCAGGGTCGAGCGTCACCGCCTGATGGCCGATAATTGCCTGGTAGTTCTGGAAATCGGTAATGCGGAAATCGCGCAGCATCGCGGTGCCTTCAAAACGGGTGCCTTTATTTAAGGTCACGCTCTGGGAGCCGTCTTTATGCTGGGCCATCTGACCGGAATCTGCGACCACCACCGACGGGCGCGCGTTGCCTTTCGGGCGTAGCTGGGCCAGAAAAACGTCGTTGAAGCTACTGCCGCTGACGCTCTCAATAAACAGCACAGAGTTACCGTCGGTGGCCTGCTGGAACTGCCCCTGCGCCAGCGCCGCCATGCCTGGGTTGGCTTTGGCGTCCGCCAGCACTTCATCCTGATGCCGGGAGGACCACGGCCCCGCCCACATCACGTTAACCGCCGCCACGATGCCGGTCAGCAGGGCGAGGATCATCGCGGCCTTCACCAGCACGGCTTTACTCAGGCCGCAGGCGTGCATCACCGTAATTTCACTTTCGGTGTAGAGCTTGCCCAGCGTCATCAGTAGCCCAAGGAACAGGCTCAGCGGCAGGATAAGCTGCGCCATCTCAGGCACGCCCAGTCCTAACAGCGAGAACACCAGGTTTGTCGGAATTTCGCCGTCCACCGCTGCGCCCAGAATTCGTACCAGTTTCTGACAGAAGAAGATCAGAAGCAGGATGAAAAGGATCGCCAGCTGGCTTTTGAGCGTCTCCCGCACCAGATATCTTATGATTATCACTTTAAATACGCCTGTAAAAACCCGTCTTTTTGCTGGAAAATCGCTTGTTTCATGGCTTAAACGTCATTTATGCTCTTGAGTCGTTGAAAACATCGCTAAGATAGTTTTACTTAGCGGCTATGCGCTTCAGGAACGCTCTGAGGTGTTTAAACCGTCACAGTAAGATTATCACGAAGTCACCGCAACAGCGGACATGAGTTACGAAAGCTTGCAATTCTAGCCGCAGCTTCCGCTGTTGTCTTTAAGATTCAGGAGCGTAGTGCATGGAGTTCAGTGTAAAAAGCGGTAGCCCGGAGAAACAGCGGAGCGCGTGTATCGTCGTCGGCGTTTTCGAACCGCGTCGCCTCTCCCCGATTGCCGAACAGCTCGATAAAATCAGCGACGGCTATATCAGCGCCCTGCTACGTCGCGGCGAGCTGGAGGGAAAACCGGGGCAGACTTTGCTGCTTCATCATGTGCCGAACGTCCTGTCAGAACGTATTCTGCTGATTGGCTGCGGCAAAGAGCGCGAGCTGGACGAGCGCCAGTATAAGCAGGTGATCCAGAAAACCATCAATACCCTGAATGATACCGGCTCGATGGAAGCGGTCTGTTTCCTGACCGAGCTGCACGTCAAAGGGCGCAACAATTACTGGAAGGTGCGTCAGGCGGTCGAGACGGCGAAAGAAACGCTGTACAGCTTCGATCAACTGAAAACCACCAAGAGCGAGCCGCGTCGTCCGCTGCGCAAAATGGTCTTTAACGTCCCGACCCGCCGCGAGCTGACCAGCGGTGAGCGCGCCATTCAGCACGGTCTGGCGATTGCCGCCGGGATCAAGGCCGCGAAAGACCTCGGCAATATGCCGCCGAATATCTGTAACGCTGCTTACCTGGCATCGCAGGCGCGTCAACTGGCGGACAGCTACAGCAAAAACGTCGTCACGCGAGTGATTGGCGAGCAGCAGATGCGCGAGCTGGGGATGCAATCCTATCTGGCGGTCGGCGCGGGTTCGCAGAACGAATCGCTGATGTCGGTGATTGAGTATAAAGGCAGCACCGATGAAAACGTGCGTCCGATTGTACTGGTCGGCAAAGGGCTGACCTTTGACTCCGGCGGCATCTCTATCAAGCCAGCCGAAGGCATGGACGAGATGAAGTACGATATGTGCGGCGCGGCGGCAGTTTACGGCGTGATGCGCATGGTGGCAGAGCTACAGCTACCGATTAACGTTGTCGGTATTCTGGCGGGATGTGAAAACATGCCGGGCGGGCGTGCCTATCGTCCGGGCGATGTGCTGACCACCATGTCCGGGCAGACGGTTGAGGTGCTGAACACCGACGCCGAAGGCCGTCTGGTGCTGTGCGACGTGCTGACCTACGTCGAGCGTTTTGAGCCGGAAACGGTGATTGACGTGGCAACGCTCACCGGCGCGTGTGTGATTGCGCTGGGGCATCATCTTACCGGGCTGATGTCGAACCATAACCCGCTGGCGCACGAGCTGATTGGCGCATCCGAGCAGGCGGGTGACCGCGCCTGGCGTTTGCCGCTGGGCGATGAGTTCCAGGATCAGCTGGAATCCAATTTTGCGGACATGGCGAATATCGGCGGGCGTCCGGGCGGGGCAATTACCGCAGGCTGCTTCCTGTCGCGCTTTACCCGTAAATACAACTGGGCGCACCTGGATATCGCCGGTACGGCCTGGCGCTCAGGGAAGGCGAAAGGGGCCACCGGTCGCCCGGTCGCGCTGCTGTCGCAGTTTTTGTTGAATCGCGCGGGTTTTAGCGGCGAAGAGTGAGTGTTCACTTTTCCCCAGTGAGAAGGCGTTTGCCGTTACGGTCTGTTTTGTAGGGTAAGGAGGATAAACGCGCCCCCTCTCCCCGGCCCTCTCCCTCAAGGGAGAGGGAGAAAACCGACCGTCATCACGAGCGCGGACAGTTCCCTCTCCTGGGGGAGAGGGAGAAAACCGAACGTCATCACGAACGCGGACAGTTCCCTCTCCTGGGGGAGAGGGTTAGGGAGAGGGCGTTTACGTGAG
>NZ_DAMAPU010000019.1:0-73629 GCF_032071645.1 Superficieibacter sp. | reverse complement strand
GCGTATCCGGGATAACAGGCGTATCCGGGGTATCAGGCGTATCCGGGGTATCAGGCGTATCCGGGGTATCAGGTGTATCCGGGGTATCAGGCGTATTCGGAGTGTGATCGCTGCCACCGCCGCCACCACCGCCACTGGCCGCAATAGCGATACCCGCCACGGCAGCGACGCCCGCGACGCTGCCCCATATCACTTTATTACTTAAACCATTGTCCGTCAGGCAACTGGCGGGCAGTTTCTTCTTCTGCTCGGGCGTGAGTTTGCTGATATCCTTCGGGCAGGTGGTGTCAATATTCAGTGGAGTGGCGGCATGTGCATAATTAGCTGAAAGCGCCATCGCTATGCCCATGCTTATTAGTTTGTATTTCATAAAAATCCTTTTATCTTTAATTAGTAACTTGTTCTGCTTTATTCAGGCAAATTAAAGCAGTTGGTTGGATATATATTATCCTGCGCATTTTTACTAACGTAACTGCTATACTTGCGTTTTGTTAACCTAACCAGTATGCTTGTGTGATATTAACAGGATTTAGAATTGTTTTGTATATACTAATAAAAAATTAATTCTATTGATTCATATTGTGAATATTTGAGAGGGGATCAATCAATAATTACCGGGGGTAGATCAATAAAATAACCGGTTGTGCTGTTTATTTGCCTGTGAATTATTTATGTGAATTATGTTTCCCCGCCAATTATTTTTCACGGAAGCGGTAAAGAGTCTGACTGTCAGCATTTTCGGGGCGAATGGATGCTGCGTCCTGGTTCTGATTTGCTAATATTTGTGGAAAAGCGGCGTTCGTTGTAAGAGGCCGGGTAAAGTAAAGTCTGTACCCGGCTTTTGGGAAGGCTTATTTGTGGTTGATGTGCTTCTGGCGCAGGTTGGAAATACCTTTCCGGTAGTGCTGTTCCAGCGTTTCGCGGTTGGTGGCAGTCACGTCCAGATTGCGCAGCAGCCCGTCGTGGATGCCGTAGGCCCAGCCGTGGATCGTCACTTTCTGCCCGCGTTTCCACGCCGACTGCATAATGGTGGAGTGGCCGAGGTTATAAACCTGTTCCATCACATTCAGCTCACACAGCGTATCCAGACGACGCTCCTGCGGCATTTCGCCGAGCAGCGAGCTATGCTTAAACCAGATATCACGAATATGCAGCAGCCAGTTATCGATAAGCCCCAGTTCAGGGTTTTCGACCGCCGCCTGCACGCCGCCGCAGCCGTAGTGGCCGCAGATAATAATGTGTTCCACCTCCAGCACATCCACGGCATACTGAACGACGGAGAGGCAGTTCAGATCGGTATGGATGACCAGGTTGGCCACGTTACGGTGAACGAATAATTCCCCTGGTTCAAGACCGGTTAAACGTTCTGCGGGAACGCGACTGTCAGAACATCCAATCCATAGAAAGCGCGGTTTTTGGGCCTGCGCCAGCGTTGCAAAAAATCCCGGATCCTCTTCTACCAGCATTTTTGACCATAGTGCATTGTTGCTGATGAGTGTATCTATGTCTTTCATGGAGGTTAACGACCTGTAACCAAGTTAGTGCGTTGGGCTAATATAGGTCAACTCCATCATTTTTTAAACCACACATAGAGTGTCAGAAAAAAGGTAAGTGATAATCCATGACCATTGCACTGGAACTCAACCAGCTAAAAAAAACCTATCCCGGCGGCGTACAGGCGCTGCGCGGGATTGATTTAACGGTAAACGCCGGTGATTTTTATGCTCTTCTGGGCCCGAACGGTGCGGGTAAATCCACCACCATTGGCATTATCAGCTCGCTGGTCAATAAAACCTCCGGGCGGGTGAGCATCTTCGGTTACGATCTGGAAAAAGACGTCGTTAACGCCAAACGCCAGCTTGGGCTGGTGCCGCAGGAGTTTAACTTTAATCCGTTCGAAACCGTCCAGCAGATTGTCATCAATCAGGCCGGATACTACGGCGTAGAGCGCAAAGAAGCGGTCGCACGCAGCGAAAAGTACCTTAAACAGCTTGAACTGTGGGAAAAACGCAACGAACGTGCGCGGATGCTTTCCGGCGGCATGAAGCGTCGCCTGATGATTGCCCGTGCGCTGATGCATGAACCTAAACTGCTGATCCTTGACGAGCCGACCGCTGGCGTGGATATCGAACTGCGCCGCTCCATGTGGGGCTTCCTGAAAGATCTCAACGATAAAGGCACGACCATCATTTTGACCACCCACTATCTCGAAGAAGCTGAAATGCTGTGCCGCAATATCGGCATTATTCAGAACGGTGAACTGGTGGAAAATACCTCAATGAAAAATCTGCTCGGCAAGCTGAAGTCGGAAACCTTTATTCTCGATCTGGCGGCGAAAAGCCCGCTGCCGAAGCTGGAAGGGTATCAGTACCGGCTGGTCGATACGTCCACTCTGGAGGTCGAAGTGCTGCGCGAGCAGGGCGTTAACAGCGTCTTTAGCCAGCTTAGCGCCCAGGGTGTACAGGTATTAAGTATGCGTAACAAGGCGAACCGTCTGGAAGAGCTGTTCGTTTCGCTGGTTCATGAAAAACAAGGAGATCGCGCATGATGCAGTTGTACTGGGTCGCGCTGAAAAGCATCTGGGCGAAAGAAATCCATCGCTTTATGCGCATCTGGGTGCAGACCCTGGTGCCGCCGGTCATTACCATGACGCTTTATTTTATTATTTTTGGTAATTTGATCGGCTCGCGGATTGGCGAGATGCACGGCTTTAGCTATATGCAGTTTATCGTGCCGGGGCTGATCATGATGTCGGTGATCACCAATGCGTATGCAAACGTTGCCTCTTCGTTCTTCAGCGCCAAGTTTCAGCGCAATATTGAGGAACTGCTGGTGGCCCCGGTGCCGACGCACGTCATTATCTTTGGTTATGTTGGCGGCGGGGTGGCGCGCGGGCTGTGCGTGGGCATTCTGGTGACGGCCATTTCGCTGTTCTTCGTGCCGTTTCAGGTGCATTCATGGGTGTTTGTGGCGCTGACGCTGGTGCTGACGGCGGTGCTGTTCTCGCTGGCGGGGCTGCTGAACGCGGTGTTTGCCAAAAGCTTCGATGACATCAGCCTGATCCCGACCTTTGTGTTGACGCCGCTGACCTATCTCGGCGGGGTGTTTTATTCCCTTACGCTGCTGCCACCGTTCTGGCAGGCGCTGTCGCATCTCAACCCGATTGTCTACATGATCAGTGGCTTCCGCTACGGTTTCCTCGGCATCAATGATGTTCCGCTGTTCACGACCGTCGGCGTACTGGCGGTATTTATCATCGCCTTTTACCTGCTGTGCTGGTATCTGATCCAGCGCGGTCGCGGGTTGCGCAGCTAATTTTTCCGCCTCTGTTTAAAAGAGGCGGAAAGTTTTGATATTTATCACCGACAACAATTAATCACCCGGCTAAACTGCTTGCCTGCTAAGGAGATAAGCCATGCTAGGCTGGGTGATTACCTGTCATGACGATCGGGCGCAGGACATGCTCGATCATCTTGAAAAAAACTACGGGCCGTTAACGCAATGCCGGGCGGTCAATTTCTGGCGTGGGTTAAGCACCAACATGCTCAGCCGGATGATGTGTGACGCGATGCACGCGGTAGATTCCGGTGATGGGGTGATCTTCCTGACCGATAGATCGGGGGAAGCGCCTTACCGCACAGCGGCGCTGATGAGCCATAAACATCCCCATTGCGAAGTGATTTCGGGGATTAGCTATCCGCTGCTTGAGCTTTATTTCCCGCTGCGGCATACGCTGGATCACGCCGCCTTTCGCGAAGCGATCGTGGCACGCGGTACACCGGACGTCAGCAGCCTGTGGCATCAGCAGCAAAAAAATCCTCCCTTCGTCCTGCT
Source organism: Superficieibacter sp. (assembly GCF_032071645.1). Lineage (NCBI taxonomy): Bacteria > Pseudomonadati > Pseudomonadota > Gammaproteobacteria > Enterobacterales > Enterobacteriaceae > Superficieibacter > Superficieibacter sp. Next base: position 69,795 of record NZ_DAMAPU010000019.1, on the reverse strand, counting down.
CCATGATTTGTATGCAAATTAGCCATTGGTATTGATGCCGCTTTTGTTACAATAGCGGCAGATTCTCCTTTCTGGCCTGCCTCAATGTTCATACGTTTTATCACTGTGCTGCTGATGCTGCTCTGTACAAGTGCGTCCGCGGCGTTAATTAGCGATCGTCCCGCGCGCTATATGCAAACGACTGAAGATGCGGCGATTTGGGCGCAGGTAGGAAATAGAGTGGTCAACGTGGGTAATGTCCGTCCGGGGCAAATCCTGGCGGTTCTGCCTACCGCTGCGGACTTCTATGAATTTAGTTTTGGCTTCGGCACCGGTTTTATTGATAAAGACCATCTGGAAGCGGTGCAGGGACGCCAGCGCGTTCAGGATAGCCTCGGCGATCTTAATAAACCGTTAAGCAACCAGAATCTGATCACCTGGAAAGATACCCCGGTGTATAACGCGCCCAGCGCTGGCAGCGCGCCTTTCGGCACTCTGGCTGATAACCTGCGCTACCCCATTATCAGCAAGCTGAAAGACCGTTTAAATCAGACCTGGTATCAGATCCGCATCGGCAATCGCCTCGCCTGGATCAGCAGCCTTGATGCCCAGCAGGATAATGGCATTCCGGTGCTGACTTACCACCACATTCTGCGCGATGAAGAGAACACGCGCTTTCGCCACACTTCGACGACAACCTCCGTGCGCGCCTTCAGTAACCAGATGACCTGGCTGCGCGATCAGGGCTATACCACCCTGACGATGTACCAGCTCGAGGGCTATGTGCGTAATAAAATGAACCTGCCCGCGCGGGCAGTGGCGATCACCTTTGATGACGGGCTGAAATCGGTCAGTCGCTATGCTTACCCTGTCCTCCACCAGTACGGATTTCACGCCACCGCGTTTATCATTTCTTCACGCATTAAGCGCCATCCGCAGAAATGGGATGCAAAATCATTACAGTTTATGAGCATTGCCGAACTGCGGACCATTCGCGACGTGTTTGATTTTCAGTCGCATACCCACTTTTTGCACCGCGTGGATGCGCTTCATCATCCGATTTTACTCAGCCGTAATTATCACAACATCCTGCTGGATTTTGAGCACTCGCGCCGCGCGCTGGCGCAGTTTAATCCGCACGTGCTTTATCTGTCTTATCCCTTCGGCGGCTATGACGATAACGCGTTGAAAGCGGCAAACGACGCCGGTTTTCATATGGCGGTGACTACGGTACAGGGGAAAGTAAAGCCGGGGGATAATGTGTTATTACTGAAACGGTTATATATCTTAAGAACGGATTCGCTGGAAACGATGGCGCGGCTGATCAGCAATCAGCCGCAGGGGTGAGGCATCAGGCCACCTGAACCGGGATGGCTTTCGCGGTACGCTTCATTTCGTTATCGCCTTCAAAGTAGGCGACGTTAGGACGCCAGCGACGCGCTTCTTCGTCAGACATGGTGACGAAGCTGGCGATAATCACAATGTCGCCAACGCTGGCGCAATGGGCCGCCGCGCCGTTCACCGAGATGATCCTCGAACCGCGCTCAGCCGCGATCGCATAGGTTGAGAAACGCTGGCCGTTGGTCACATTCCAGATGCTAATGGCTTCGTTTTCAAGAATACCGGCTGCATCGAGAAAATCCTGATCGATGGCGCAGGAGCCTTCATAGTGCAGGTCCGCCTGAGTGACTTTCACGCGATGGAGTTTGCCCTGCAACATAGTGCGAATCATAACTTCTACCTTTCAAACGGGTCGTTAACGAAGCAGGCAATACCTGCTTTGAGAAAATTCTAAGGCAGTATTGCCCGAATTTTGATGACTGTCTATATGGCCGGGGACGTTTCAGCGGGGAGTTTGCGTATTGTCACGCAAAGCCGCTAAGCCTTCAGGCGTTAGCGGCTGGGGGTTATCAATCAGTCCAGCTCAACCATTTTATTGTCAATCAGTCGCGCCTGGCCCAGCCACGCGGCGGCAAGGATCACCGCGCGTTTACTCGTTTCGCTTAACGCCAGCAGCGTGTCGGCGTCACGAATTTGAATATCATCAGCGCGAAAGCCTTTTTCATTCAACTCCTGTTCGGCAATGGTCACGATCTCCTGCTGATCGCGTTGTCCCGCCTGCAATTTCTCAGCAATGTTGTTCATCACCTGATATAAGCCCGGCGCAATTTTTCGCTGGTCGGCGGTGAGATAGCCGTTGCGGGAACTGAGGGCTAAACCATCTTTAGCGCGGATAATCGGCACGCCGATAATATCGATGTCGTAGCCCATATCGGCAACCATTTTGCGGATCAGCGCCAGCTGCTGGAAGTCTTTTTCCCCGAAGCAGGCGATATCCGGCTGGATCAAATTAAACAGCTTGCTGACGATGGTCGATACGCCGCGAAAATGCCCCGGACGACTGGCCCCTTCCAGCATGGTGGAGAGACCCGGCACGTCAACGAAGGTGTGATTTTCAGTGCCCTGCGGGTAAATATCCTGCGCGGAAGGGGCGAAGAGCAGCTCCACTTTACGTTTATTGAGTTTTTCGCAGTCTTCCTGGAGGGTACGCGGGTAGCGGGCCAGATCTTCCGGGCGATCAAACTGCATCGGGTTGACGAAAATACTCACCACCACCACATCGGCGCGGGCTTTAGCTTCGTCTACCAGTTTCATATGCCCATCGTGCAGATTGCCCATGGTGGGCACCAGCGCAATACGTTTACCTTCCTGGCGCAGACGACGGATATGCTGGCGCAGCAGCGGCAGAGTTTCGATAATCAGCACAACTTGACTCCTTAATGGAAACTGTGTTCTTCGCCCGGATAAACACCGGATTCGACGTCGGCCATATACTGCCGCACGGCGGCACGCATGTCGCCCGCTTCAGCAAGGAAATTCTTCGCAAATTTAGGAATGTGACCGCCGGTGATGCCGAAAGCGTCATGCATCACCAGGATCTGTCCGTCGGTGACGTTGCCTGCGCCAATGCCGATAACCGGAATGGAGAGCGCTTCGGTGACGCGCTTCGCCAGCTCGACCGGGACGCATTCCAGCACCAGCAGTTGCGCCCCCGCAGCTTCCAGCGCCAGCGCGTCATCAAGAAGCTGTTGCCCGGCGTCGCCGCGCCCCTGCACTTTATAACCGCCGAAAATATTCACTGACTGCGGGGTCAACCCCAGATGCCCGCACACCGGCACCGCGCGGTCGGTAAGCATTTTAACGGTATCCACCAGCCAGGCTCCGCCTTCAATTTTGACCATATTCGCCCCGGCGCGCATCACCACAGCGGCATTTTCAAACGCCTGCTCCGGCGTGGCATAGGCCATAAACGGCAGATCGGAAAGCAGGAGGCAGTTCGGCGCACCGCGGCGCACGGCGCGGGTATGGTAAGCGATGTCTTCAACGGTCACGGGTAGCGTGGAGTCATGACCCTGAACGGTCATGCCTAACGAGTCGCCCACCAGCATCACGTTCAGCCCTTCGTCGGCAAACAGTTTAGCGAAGCTGTAGTCATAAGCGGTGATGGTCGCGAAGCGTTTTTTCTCGAGTTTATATTTCTGTAACAGCGAAATCGTGGTCGGTTTCATAATCTTACCCGAAAGCTAAGTGCATAATGGCTGGCATTCTATCAGTGCTATTGATGGGGGCAATGCTTTTGCTGGAAGTATATCCTCGTCATCCTTCACGTTGCAGATGCGTTGGCTTTCCTGCAACTCAAATTATTTAGAGTATTGATATAACAGCGACGTCAGGCGCAATACCGGGAAGTCGTTTACTTTTTTTCCTGAATCCGCGGCGCGGAAGGAGAATTACCAGCGATCCGGGCAGGGGGAGAGGCGGGATAACACTTCGCGTAATGGCTGGTGACTTCCCGGAAAACGGAGTTCCGGCGCAATCTCAAACAGCGGCCACAGCATAAAGCCGCGATTGTGCATGTCGTAATGCGGCACCGTCAGGCGCGGCGTGTTTATCACTTCGTCGCCAAACAGCAAAATATCTAAATCCAGCGTGCGCGGTCCCCAGCGTTCGGCTTTGCGCGTGCGGCCCTGCTGGAGTTCAATGCGCTGGGTATGATCGAGCAGCGTTTCCGGCGCGAGCGTGGTTTCCAGCGCTACGGCGGCGTTCAGGTAATCAGGCTGATCCTGCGGGCCAAGCGGGGGAGTGCGGTAATACGAGGAGACGGCGATAATCCGGCTTTGCGGGATCTCGCCTATTGCCTGAACGGCAGCATTGACCTGCTCCAGCGGAGAGGCCAGATTGCTGCCGAGAGCGATATACGCAAGCGTCATGCGCTGCCTTCGCGGCGCGGGGCACGCTTACGCGGGCGACGATGACGACGACGTGCTTCAGGCTCATCACCGAGATCGTTAAGCATATCTTTTTGCGCAGGCGGCGCGGAAACCTGGAATTCGCCCCACCATTTCGCCAGACGCTGTAACTCCGCATTGTTTTCGACGTCTGCACGCAGGGCGAGCAGGTCGTAAGAGGCGCGGAATTTCGGATGCTCCAGCAGCTTCCACGCGCGTTTACCCTGGCGGCGGGACATACGCAGCTGAAGCTGCCAGATATCGCGCGTCAGGGTGGTGATGCGTTTCGGAATGGCCAGCGAGCGGCAGGCTTCATCAAGCACTTCGTTCATCGCCAGCGCAAAGGCGTCCTGATAGGCCAGCCCGCCTTCCTGGGCCAGTTTCTGCGCCATTTCCAGCAGCGGATACCAGAACATCGCCGCAAACAGGAACGCCGGATTCACGCGCATATCATTTTGCAGGCGCTTATCGGTGTTCTTCAGCACCTGGGCTAAGATGCGCTCCATCGCGCTGTCGCCGCTTTCGGTGAAATAGCGGGTGATGGTCGGGAACAGCGGCTGGAACAGGCTGTACTGACAGAGCAGTTTGTAGGTGTCGTAGCCGTGACCGGCCTGAAGCAGCTTGAGCGATTCTTCAAACAGACGCGCGGGCGGGACATCGTTCATCAGCGATGCCAGGCGCGGGATCGGCTCTGCGGTTTCCGGGCTGATGGTCATGTTCAGTTTGGCGGCAAAGCGCACCGCGCGCAGCATCCGCACCGGATCTTCGCGATAGCGCGTTTCGGGATCGCCAATCAGACGAATAACGCCTTCTTCCAGATCCTGCATACCGCCAACGTAATCGCGTACGGAAAAATCCGCCACGCTGTAATAAAGGCTGTTAATGGTAAAGTCGCGGCGCTGGGCATCTTCTTCAATAGAGCCGAAGATATTATCACGCAGCAGCATACCGTTTTGCCCACGCTGAGAGGTGGTGCGATCGGCCTGGGTTTCTTCGTGATGACCCCGGAAGGTCGCCACTTCGATAATTTCCGGGCCAAACATAACGTGAGCAAGACGAAAACGACGGCCTACCAGGCGGCAGTTGCGAAACAGTTTCCGCACCTGATCCGGCGTGGCGCTGGTCGTCACGTCAAAATCTTTGGGTTTTTTGCCGAGCAGGAGATCGCGCACCCCGCCACCCACCAGATACGCTTCGTATCCCGCTTTATTCAGGCGGTAAAGGACCTTGAGGGCATTTTCACTGATATCTTTGCGGGAAATAGCATGCTGTTCACGCGGGATAACCGTCATATGCGGACGGGCGACGACCTGTTCGGCCTCGCTCTCCTCGCGGCTGAGCACCTTGCGGCAAAAATTAGCGACTCGGGTAAAAATAGTGCACCTCATATCAGGACAAAAAAATAGCGGCTAATCATAGCTCAGCGAGACGCGTTTGAGAATGACGGATTTTGCAGGACGCGACTAAGCGACCAGTTAGCCACCGCCAGAGCAAGCAGTTGCTCCACGCTGAGATCCTGCCAGCCAACAATAACCGGCTGATGTAAAAACGCTAACGCGCTGATAATCACCGGGCGCGGGTCGCCTTCCGGCAGCGCGGGCGCATGATTTTGCTTCGACAGCTTTTCGCCGCGATCGTTAAGCGCCAGCGGCAGGTGGACATACTGCGGAGCGTCCCAGCCAAACTGCTGGTACAGCGAAATTTGTCGTACCGTCGGTTCAATCAGATCCGCGCCGCGCACAATTTCGCTGATCCCCTGAAAATGGTCGTCCACTACGACGGCCAGATTATAGGCAAACAGCCCGTCACGGCGGTGGATAATAAAATCTTCCCGCGCCAGCCGCTCGTCGGCGTGAAGGGTGCCGCGCAGGTTATCGTGAAAGTGGATGACCGGATGCTGCTGGCGCAGGCGCACGGCGGCATTGTCGCCATCGCGATGGCGGTCCCGGCAATAGCCGTCGTAAATACCGCCGACGCTCTGAATACGTGCGCGGGTGCAAGTGCAGTAATAGCTGAGATCGTGCCGGGCAAGCCAGGCCAGCGCGTCGCGGTAGGCGTCATGGCGTTGGGACTGCCAGAGAACGTCGCCGTCCCACAGCAGGCCGTAATGCTCAAGCTGGCGCAGGATGGTGTGTGCCGCACCGGGAATTTCACGCGGCGGATCGATATCTTCTATCCGAACGCGCCAGATGCCCTGCCGGGCGCGGGCCTGTAAATAGCTGCCGAGAGCGGCTATCAGCGAGCCAAAATGGAGTTCACCGGAGGGAGAAGGGGCAAAGCGCCCAATATACTGTGAGTCAGGCATGGCACTGTTTAAATAAGGCGGGAAGAGCTCCCGCCATTAGGATTGGCGCTGTTAGCCAGCCATCTGTTTTTCGCGGATCTCTGCCAGCGTTTTGCAGTCGATGCAAAGATCGGCAGTTGGACGCGCTTCAAGACGGCGAATACCGATTTCAACCCCGCAGGATTCACAGAAACCGAAATCTTCGTCTTCTACTTTTTTAAGCGTTTTTTCGATCTTTTTGATCAGTTTGCGCTCGCGGTCACGGTTACGCAGTTCAAGGCTGAACTCTTCTTCCTGGGCAGCACGGTCAACCGGGTCCGGGAAGTTAGCCGCTTCGTCCTGCATGTGCGTAACGGTGCGATCGACTTCATCCCGGAGCTGATTGCGCCATGCTTCGAGGATACGTCTGAAGTGCGCCAGTTGGGCTTCATTCATATACTCTTCGCCCGGCTTCTCCTGGTACGGCTCCACACCAGCAATGGCGAGAATACTCAGGGACGATGTTTTACGGTTTTGCCCTTCTTGCATGTTGTTTCTCCTTAACACGCACTATCGATCCCCTTAGTCGGGGGAAAATCAGGCCGCTATAAATAGCAGATGCTTTTCCGGATAGCAATTATCTAAACGTTACACTTGACAACCCTGTGAGGAAAAGCGTATTTACACGCGCGGTCAGAACATTATTTGACCGTTCCCGACCCCCATTACAAGGCAATGGGGAGAGGCCATCTCAGAGTCATATTATTAGCAGAAAGTTCCGCTTTATAAGCCAGAATTTCTACACCCTTTTTGTGTGCCTCGACCAACAATTGCGCGTAGGTAGCATCAATGTGCCGCGCCGGTGAAAAACAGGTGATCGCTGAGTGCAGTACCGCAAAGAGCATTACCGCGCGCTCACCGCCTGCGGCCACACTCATCAGCTCACGCAGATGCCGCTGGCCCCGTTCGGTCACCGCGTCAGGAAAGTAGCCTTTCTCTTCTTCCGCCAGCGTAACCGACTTCACCTCAATATAGCAGTTGCGGCGATCTTCTGCCTGCAACATAAAATCTATTCGGCTGCTTTCATTTCCATATTTTACTTCGCTTTTCAAGATGCTATAGCCATTAAGCGTGGGGATTTGTTCTGCGATAATCGCCTCTTTCGTTAAACTATTTGCCCGTAATGTATTGACACAAATAAATGCCCCCAGCTGCGTTTGAGTCATTTCCCATGTGTGCGCATATTTGCGTTTAGTATTTTCTGAAGTGGAATACCAGACGGTATCGCCCGGCGTGGCGCATCCGGTCATGGCCCCGGTGTTAGGGCAGTGCAGAGTCAGTTCTTTGCCGTCGGGCGTGATGACGTCTGCCAGAAAACGTTTGTAGCGCTTGATGAGCGTGGCGGACTGAAGCGGGGGCGTAAATATCATTGTTTTTCCAAAGGCAATAGCGGCCAGCGCTGGAGCGGAGTGTAGCGGGTGCGACCGCGTAAAAATTGTGATTCTACCAGCATGAATTCCGTCACCGGAAAAGACCAGCAGAAGCCGGGCGCGGGGATCGGCACCGCATGGCTGGCGTCGCGCAGCAACGTGATGTGAGGATGAAAAGGCTGCGGACTTTGCCAGCAGCCGCTGCGTGCGGCCTGGGCGCGCAGCATACTGGCTAACTGGAGCAGGCCGCGCGGCGGCTGGCGCGTGCCGAGCCATACCACCCCAGAGCGCAGCCACTGACCGGCATCATCGACGTTTAGCGTAAATCCCGGCTGGCGGATGCGCCCGGCCAGCGTTTCCAGCGTGCGCTGTTTTTGCGGGCTGACCTCGCCGAGAAACGCCAGCGTCAGGTGCAGATTTGCCGCTGCAATCTGGCGGCCCGTGTCGGCGGGGAAATGCGCCGCACGCCAGTGAATAATCTGCTGCTGGATCTCGTCCGGCAGCGCCAGCGCGAAAAACAGCCTTTTCGACTCAGACATCGGGGATACTCGGTTATGGTTTGTGGCGATGCTACAATGACCGCCGTTTAATGTTAACCCTCTGGAGCCATTTGTGTCCTCTTTACCGGTCGCTGCCGTCCTTCCTGAACTTCTCACCGCGCTGAAAACCGCGCCGCAGGTGCTGCTGAATGCGCCTACCGGCGCGGGAAAATCGACGTGGCTGCCGCTGCAACTGTTGCAGCAGGGCGCGATTAACGGTCGAATTCTGCTTCTCGAACCGCGTCGTCTGGCGGCGCGTAACGTGGCGCAGCGGCTGGCGGAATTGCTGGGAGAAAAACCCGGCCAGACGGTAGGCTACCGGATGCGCGCGGAGAGCTGCGTCGGGCCGCAGACCCGGCTGGAAGTGGTCACGGAAGGCATTCTGACGCGGATGATCCAGCGCGATCCAGAACTTGCCGACATTGGGTTGGTGATCCTCGATGAATTTCACGAGCGCAGTTTACAGGCCGATCTGGCGCTGGCGCTGCTGCTGGACGTGCAGCAGGGGCTGCGCGAGGATTTAAAGCTGCTGATTATGTCAGCGACGCTGGACAACGCGCGGCTCCAGACGCTGCTGCCCGCTGCGCCGGTGGTGGCATCCGCCGGGCGTGCGTTTCCCGTCGAGCGGCGCTATCAGCCGCTGGCGACGCATCTGCGCTTTGCTGAAGCGGCCGCCGCCGCTACCCGTGAACTGTTGCGGGCAGAAAGCGGTTCGCTGCTGCTGTTTTTGCCCGGAGTCGGCGAGATCCTGCGGGTGCAGGAGCAACTCGCCACGCGGGTGGCGGAAGACGTGCTGCTTTGCCCCCTGTACGGCGCGCTGCCGCTGGCGGAACAGCGGCAGGCGATCCTCCCGCCGCCGTCCGGTAAACGCAAAGTGGTGCTGGCGACCAACATTGCCGAAACCAGTCTGACCATTGAAGGCATCCGGCTGGTAGTGGACTGCGCCCAGGAGCGGGTGGCGCGTTTTGATCCGCGTACCGGTCTGACGCGGCTGGTGACACAGCGCGTCAGCCAGGCCTCGATGACCCAGCGTGCCGGGCGCGCAGGGCGTCTGGAGCCGGGAATTTGTCTGCACCTTATCAGTAAAGAGCAGGCGGAACGCGCCGCCGCGCAGGGAGACGCAGAGATCTTACACAGCGATCTCTCCGGCCTGCTGATGGAGCTATTGCAGTGGGGATGTACCGATACCTCACAATTAAACTGGCTGGATCTGCCGCCTGCGGCTAACCTGACCGCAGCCCGCACGCTACTTGCACAACTGGGGGCGCTGGAAGGCGAACGCCTGACCGCCCACGGGCAGCGGATGGCGGCCAGCGGTAACGAGCCGCGTCTGGCGGCGATGCTCGCCGGGGCGCAAGGGGCCGATGCGATCGCCAGCGCCGCGAAGCTGGCGGCCATCCTTGAAGAGCCGCCGCGCGCTGGCAGTACCGACATCAGCGTGGCGTTTTCCCGCCATCAACCGAACTGGCAGCAGCGCAGTCAACAACTGCGGCAGCGGCTGGGTGGTCAGGGCGGGAAGGCGGATGCCGATCTGCTTGCGCCGCTGCTGGCACAAGGTTTTGCCGACCGTATCGCGCGGCGACGCGGCCAGGACGGGCGCTATCAGCTTGCCAACGGCATGGGGGCGATGCTGGATGCCGATGACGCCATGAATCGCCACGAATGGCTGATTGCGCCGTTACTGTTACAGGGCAGCGCGTCGCCGGATGCCCGCATCCTGCTGGCGCTACCGCTGGAGATGGATAAATTTATCGCCGCGTGTCCGGTGCTGCTTCAGCAGTCTGATACCGTCGAATGGGACGACGCGCAGGGCACGCTGAAGGCGCTGCGGCGCAGTCGCATCGGTGAACTGACGCTAAAAGTGCAGCCGCTGGCGAAGCCCTCGGAAGCGGAGCTGCATCAGGCGATGCTCAATGGCATCCGCGATAAGGGCCTGAATGTATTAAACTGGACACCGCAGGCAGAGCAGCTACGTTTGCGGTTACACTGTGCCGCTCTCTGGCTGCCGGAAGAAAACTGGCCCGCCGTCGACGATGCGTCGCTGCTGGACTCGCTTGAGGAGTGGCTGCTGCCGGAACTGTCGGGCGTTCACTCCCTGCGCGCGCTGAAGGCGCTGGATGTGGCTTCAGCGCTGCGTAACCGGATGGACTGGTCACTGCGGCAACGGCTGGATAGTGAGCTGCCAGAGCATTACACTGTGCCGACGGGTAGCCGGATCGCCATTCGCTACCATCAGGAAAATCCGCCTGCGCTGGCGGTACGGATGCAGGAAATGTTTGGCGAAGCCCGCACGCCGGTGATTGCCGGGGGGCGCATTCCGCTGGTTCTTGAACTATTATCACCCGCGCAGCGCCCGCTTCAAATCACCCGCGACCTGAGCGCATTCTGGCAGGGCGCGTATCGCGAAGTGCAAAAAGAGATGAAAGGGCGCTATCCAAAGCACGTCTGGCCTGACGATCCGGCGAATACCGCTCCGACGCGGCGGACGAAGAAGTATTCATAATCGGGCGAGGCAACGCCGTCATCCGGTTGAAGATGATATTTGAGAGATTTCTTCTTTCTCCTGCGGGAGGAAGAACTGAGAATCGGGCATTACGCCTGAATGTTGCGGAGAGAAAGCATGGCGGGGAATGACCGCGAACCGATTGGACGTAAAGGAAGACCTGCGCGTCCGGTAAAACAAAAAGTCAGTCGCCGTCAGGAGTATGACGACGACTATGAAGATGAAGAAGACGATGTGCCGCCGCCGCGTAAAAGCCGGGGCAGGGGCAATGGCCGAGGCGGGCGCAAGCCGCGCGGAAAACGCGGCTGGCTGTGGTTGCTGCTGAAGCTGTTTATCGTCTTTATCGTACTGATCGTTATTTACGGCGTGTATCTCGACCAAAAGATCCGCAGTCGTATCGACGGGAAAGTCTGGCAGTTGCCTGCGGCCGTGTATGGCCGGATGGTAAACCTTGAGCCGGACATGTCGATCAGTAAGAACGAGATGGTCAAGCTGCTGACGGCAACCCAGTACCGCGAAGTCTCGCAGATGACGCGACCGGGCGAGTTTACCGTGCAGGCCAACAGCATCGAGATGATCCGCCGCCCGTTCGATTTCCCGGACAGCAAAGAGGGGCAGGTGCGCGCGCGTCTTAAGTTTGACGGCGATCATCTGGAAAGCATTGAGAATATGGAGAGCCGTCGTCAGTTTGGCTTTTTCCGTCTCGATCCACGCCTGATCACCATGCTGTCGTCGCCAAACGGCGAACAGCGACTGTTCGTGGCGCGCAGCGGTTTCCCGGATCTGCTGGTCGATACGCTGCTGGCGACGGAAGACCGTCATTTCTATGAGCATGACGGCATCAGTTTCTACTCCATCGGCCGTGCGATGTTGGCGAACCTCACCGCCGGACGGACGGTGCAGGGGGCGAGTACGCTGACCCAGCAACTGGTGAAAAACCTGTTCCTGTCCAGCGAGCGCTCTTACTGGCGTAAAGCGAACGAAGCCTATATGGCGCTGATTGTTGATGCCCGCTACAGCAAGGATCGCATCCTTGAGCTGTACATGAACGAAGTGTATCTCGGTCAGAGCGGCGACAACGAAATTCGCGGCTTCCCGCTGGCGAGCCTGTACTACTTCGGGCGTCCGGTCGAAGAGCTGAGCCTCGATCAGCAGGCATTGCTGGTCGGCATGGTGAAAGGCGCATCGATTTACAACCCGTGGCGTAACCCGAAACTGGCGCTGGAGCGCCGCAATCTGGTGCTGCGTTTGCTGCAACAGCAGCAGGTGATCGACCAGGAACTGTACGACATGCTGAGCGCGCGTCCGCTGGGCGTGCAGCCGCGTGGCGGGGTGATCTCTCCGCAGCCAGCCTTTATGCAGATGGTGCGTCAGGAATTACAGGCGAAACTGGGCGATAAAGTTAAAGATCTCTCCGGCGTGAAGATCTTCACCACTTTTGATTCCGTGGCGCAGGATGCGGCAGAGAAAGCGGCGACCGAGGGCGTTCCGGCGCTGAAGAAACAGCGTAAGCTGGCCGATCTGGAAACCGCGATGGTGGTCGTTGACCGCTTCAGCGGCGAAGTCCGCGCGATGGTCGGCGGGGCAGAACCGCAGTTTGCGGGCTATAACCGTGCAATGCAGGCGCGACGTTCGATCGGCTCGCTGGCGAAACCGGCGACCTATCTGACCGCGCTCAGCCAGCCCAACCGCTTCCGCCTGAATACGTGGATCGCCGATGCGCCGCTGGCTCTGCGCCAGCCGAACGGCCAGGTGTGGTCACCGCAGAACGACGATCATCGCTACAGCGAAAATGGCCAGGTGATGTTAGTCGATGCGCTGACCCGCTCCATGAACGTGCCGACGGTCAATCTGGGGATGACGCTGGGCCTGCCTGCCGTCACCGATACCTGGAAAAAACTGGGCGTGCCGGAAAATCAGCTGCATCCGGTTCCGGCTATGCTACTGGGGGCGCTCAACCTGACCCCGGTCGAAGTAGCGCAGGCGTTCCAGACGATCGCCAGCGGCGGTAACCGTGCGCCGCTCTCGGCGCTGCGTTCAGTGATCGCTGAAGACGGCAACGTGCTGTACCAGAGCTTCCCGCAGGCCGAGCGCGCGGTTCCGGCGCAGGCGGCGTATATGACGCTGTGGACCATGCAGCAGGTGGTGCAGCGCGGTACGGGTCGTCAGCTTGGCGCAAAATATCCGGGTCTGCATCTGGCGGGTAAAACCGGGACCACCAACAATAACGTGGACACCTGGTTTGCCGGGATCGACGGGCGTGAAGTGGTGATCACCTGGGTTGGACGCGATAACAACCAGCCGACGAAGCTGTACGGTGCCAGCGGCGCGATGTCTATTTATCAGCGCTACCTGACCAACCAGTCGCCGATCCCGCTGGTGTTAACCCCGCCGGAAGACGTGGTGGATATGGGTGTTGATGACGGCGGTAACTTCCTGTGCAGCGGTGGCTCACGCGCCCTGCCGGTATGGACGACCGATCCGAACGCGCTTTGCCAGCAGAGCGAAATGTTGCAGCAGCAACAGCAGCAGCAGGCCAATCCGTTCGAGCAGTCGCCGCCACAGCAGCAACAGCAGCAACAGCCGCAACAGCAGCAGCAGCCGCAGAAGAAAGAGAGCGACGGCGTCGCGGGCTGGATTAAAGATATGTTTGGCGGCGATTAACCGCTGCCCTGCAAAGCCCCCGGTTGAGACCTTCATCCGGGGGCTTTTTTATGCTTTATTTAAGCCACACTGCGTATCTGGTTATTTCTTAATCCCTTAATTTTTCCATGGGCGCATATCACTTGCTATGCCTTCGGCGTTTCGCCTATTATGCTGCCGTCATAATAATAATTCTCGTTTACGTTATCATTCACTATCCATCAGAGATATACCAATGGCGCGTCTTAAAACTGCTCAGCCAACTTACTCGCTGCGTAAAATCGCAGTCGTAGTAGCCACAGCGGTTAGCGGCATGTCTGTTTATGCACAGGCAGCGGTTCAACCGAAAGAAGAAACCATTACCGTCACCGCAGCGCCTGCCGCGCAGGAAAGTGCCTGGGGTCCGGCTCCAACGATTGCCGCAAAACGTTCCGCGACGACCACTAAAACCGATACCCCGATTGAAAAAACACCGCAGTCTGTTTCCGTTGTCACCAGTGAAGAAATGGAAATGCACCAGTTCCAGTCGGTGAAAGAGGCGCTGGGCTATACGCCAGGCGTGACGGTCAACAGCCGTGGGGCATCGAATACCTACGACTTTGTGATTATCCGTGGTTTCTCCTCCGTCGGCCTGAACCAGAATAACTATCTGGATGGCCTGAAGTTACAGGGAAACTTCTATAACGATGCGGTAATCGACCCCTATATGCTGGAGCGCGTCGAGCTGATGCGCGGGCCAACCTCCGTCCTGTATGGGAAGAGTAACCCCGGCGGGATCATTTCGATGGTCAGCAAACGCCCGACCACCGAACCGCTGAAAGAAGTTCAGTTCCAGGTGGGGCTGGATAACGAATTCCAGACCGGCTTTGATTTTAGCGATGCGCTGGATGATGACGGCGTTTACTCGTACCGTCTGACCGGCGTGGCTCATTCTGCTGATGAACAGCAGAACAGTTCAGAATCACAGCGTTATGCGATTGCACCGTCGTTCTCCTGGCGTCCTGACGATAAAACGAATTTTACCTTCCTGTCTTATTTCCAGAACGAACCTGAAACCGGCTATTACGGCTGGCTGCCGAAAGAAGGCACCGTTGAGCCGTTGCCAAACGGTAAACGCCTGCCGACGGACTTCAACGAAGGCGCGTCGAACAATACCTATTCCCGCAACCAAAAAATGGTCGGCTATAGCTTTGAGCATGGCTTTGACGACACCTTTACCGTGCGCCAGAATTTGCGCTTTAACGAGATGAAAACCTCGCAGAAAAGCGTGTACGGCACCGGGATTGCGGCGGATGGCCATACGCTCAATCGCAGCACCGTGGTAGATAATGAGCGTCTGCAAAACTTCAGCGTCGACACCCAGCTGCAGAGCAAATTTGCCACCGGAGCCGTCGATCACACCCTCCTGACCGGGGTGGACTACATGCGGATGCGGAACGATATCAACGCCACCTTTGGCAGCGCGCCGTCTATCGATCTTTACAGCGATTATCAACCTGATGACTTCGCGTTCGGCGGTGCAGAACCGTATCAGATGAACGAAAGCGAGCAGACCGGGATTTACGTTCAGGATCAGGCCGAGTGGGATCGCTGGGTGCTGACGCTTGGCGGACGCTATGACTGGTCGCAGCAGGCGACTACCGTCCGTCAGAACTCTTACACCCCGACCGAAGGTTATATCGAGCGTAACGACCACCAGTTCACCTGGCGCGGCGGCATTAACTATCTGTTTGATAACGGCATTACGCCATACTTCAGCTACAGCCAGTCGTTTGAACCCAGCGCATTCGATCTGTGGAGCGTGCCGCGCGTTTCCTACGAGCCGTCGAAAGGCGAGCAGTATGAAGCGGGCGTGAAATACGTTCCGAAAGATCTGCCGGTGGTGGTCACTGGCGCGCTCTATCAGCTGACCAAAACCAACAATCTGACCGCCGATCCGAATAATCCGCTGGGCCAGGTGCCAGCGGGCGAAATTCGCGCGCGCGGCGTGGAGCTGGAAGCGAAAGCGGCGCTGAATGCCAATATCAATATGACGGCGTCGTATACCTACACCGATGCGGAATACACCAAAGACACCACCCTGAAAGGCAATACGCCGGAGCAGGTGCCGGAACATATGGCCTCGCTATGGGGAGATTACACCTTCAACGAAGGCGCGCTGTCCGGGCTGACGCTGGGGACCGGCGGACGCTTTATCGGCTCCAGCTACGGCGATGCGGCGAACAGCTTCAAAGTGGGTAGCGCGGCGGTGATGGACGCGGTCGTCAAGTACGATCTGGCGCGTTTCGGCATGGCGGGCTCTAGTGTTGCGGTCAACGTGAATAACGTGCTGGATCGCGAATACGTCGCCAGCTGCTTCCAGACTTACGGTTGCTTCTGGGGCGCAGAGCGTCAGGTTGTCGCCACCGCAACTTTCCGTTTCTAAGCCTTGTACGGGCACGCTTCGGCGTGCCTTTTTTATCTGTTAAGTTGGCCACTATGCACGAAAAGATAGCTCAACCCGATACCACATTCGCGCTCTCCGGCGTTACCTTCCGGGTACCGGGGCGCACGCTGCTGCATCCGCTCTCACTGACGTTCCCGGTGGGAAAAGTGACCGGGCTTATCGGGCATAATGGTTCCGGTAAATCCACCCTCCTGAAGATGCTGGGACGCCACCAGCCGCCGTCGGAAGGCGATATCCTGCTTGACGATCAGCCGCTGGCAAGCTGGAACAGCAAGGCGTTCGCCCGCAAGGTGGCCTATCTGCCGCAGCAGTTGCCGCAGGCCGAGGGGATGACGGTGCGCGAACTGGTGGCCATCGGGCGCTATCCGTGGCACGGTGCGCTGGGGCGTTTTGGCCTCGCGGACAGAGAAAAAGTGGAAGAAGCGATTACGCTGGTGGGATTAAAACCGCTGGCGCACCGGCTGGTGGACAGCCTTTCCGGCGGCGAACGCCAGCGGGCGTGGATCGCCATGCTGGTGGCGCAGGACAGCCGCTGCCTGCTGCTCGACGAGCCTACCTCGGCGCTGGATATCGCCCATCAGGTAGACGTGCTGGCGCTGGTGCATCGCTTAAGCCAGCAGCGCGGGCTGACGGTGATCGCCGTGCTGCACGATATTAATATGGCCGCCCGCTACTGCGATTATCTGATCGCCCTGCGCGGCGGCGAAATGATCGCTCAGGGTACGCCGGAAGCGCTGATGCGCGCCGAAACGCTGGAGCAGATTTACGGTATTCCAATGGGTATTCTGCCGCACCCGGCAGGCGCGGCCCCGGTGAGTTTCGTTTACTGATGGCTGGCGGAACTTCACTCACTCGTCGGCGTTTGCTGACCGCGATGGCGCTCTCACCGCTGATGTGGCAGATGGGAAGGGCGGAAGCGGCAACCTACGATCCCCATCGCATCGTGGCGCTGGAGTGGCTACCGGTTGAACTGCTGCTGGCGCTGGGCGTTATGCCGTACGGCGTGGCGGACGTGCAAAATTATAATTTGTGGGTCAACGAGCCTTCATTGCCTTCCTCGGTTATCGACGTCGGCCTGCGCACCGAACCGAACCTCGAACTGCTGGCGCAGATGAAACCTTCCTGTCTGGTGTGGTCTGCGGGTTACGGTCCGTCGGATAAACAACTGGCCAAAATCGCGCCGGGGCGCGGGTTTTCCTTCAGCGATGGCAAAAAGCCGCTGGCGAAAGCGCGACAGTCGCTCCAGGAAATGGCGCAGATGATTGGCCGGGAAGCGCAGGCACAGACGCATCTTAATGAATTCGATCGGTTTATTGATTCACTGATCCCACGCTTTGCCCAACGCGGCGACCGTCCACTGCTGATGATCACCGTGATGGATGTGCGCCACGTGCTGGTGTTTGGGCAGAACTGCCTGTTCCAGGAAGTGCTGGATCGGTACGGCATTAAAAACGCCTGGCACGGGGAATCAACTTTCTGGGGCAGTACGCCCATCGGCGTGGATCGGCTGGCGGCGTTTAAGGATGTGGACGTGTTGTGTTTCGATCACGGTAATGATGCCGAAATGCGCCAGCTCGCGGCCACCCCGCTGTGGCAGTCGATGCCGTTTGTGCGCAGCGGACGTTTTCAGCGCGTGCCAGCGGTATGGTTTTACGGGGCGACGCTCTCCGCCATGCATTTCGCCCGCGTGCTGGATCGCGCGCTGGGAGGAAACGCATGAGACAACGCATCGCGCCATTTCCTGCCGCACTGCTGGTGGTGCTGTTTATCGCCGCGCTGGCGCTGACCGGGTTTAACTTCACCCAGGCGCTGCCGCGCGCGCAGTGGCATGAGGCGCTCTGGCAGCCAAATATCGACGTGGTGGAGCAGATGCTGTTCCACTACAGCCTGCTACCGCGCCTGGTTATTGCGCTGCTGGTCGGCGCGGGGCTGGGGCTGGTTGGCGTGCTGTTTCAGCAGGTGCTGCGTAACCCGCTGGCTGAACCGACCACGCTTGGCGTGGCGACCGGGGCACAGCTCGGCATGACGATCACCTCGCTGTGGGCGATCCCCGGCGTGCTGGTTTCACAGTTTGCAGCGCTGGCGGGGGCCTGTATCGTCGGCGCGCTGGTCTTTGGCGTGGCGTGGGGGAAACGGCTTTCGCCGGTGACGTTAATTCTCGCCGGGCTGGTGGTGAGCCTGTACTGCGGCGCGATCAACCAGCTGCTGGTGATTTTCCATCATGACCAGCTACAAAGTATGTTCCTGTGGAGTACCGGCACCCTGACCCAGACCGACTGGAGCATTGTGCAGCGCCTGTGCCCGCAGCTGCTGGGCGGCGTGATGCTCACGCTGTTACTGCTGCGTCCGCTAACCTTGATGGGGCTGGACGACGGCGTCGCCCGCAATCTCGGTCTGGCGCTGTCCCTCGCCCGGCTGGGGGCGTTAACGCTGGCTATCGTGTTAAGCGCCCTGCTGGTCAACGCGGTGGGGATTATTGGCTTTATCGGCCTGTTTTCGCCGCTGCTGGCCAAAATGCTCGGCGCGCGGCGGCTGATTTCCCGCCTGCTGCTGGCTCCGCTGATTGGTGCGCTGATCCTCTGGCTGTCCGATCAAATTATCGTCTGGCTGACCCGCGTCTGGATGGAAGTTTCTACTGGCTCGGTCACGGCGCTGATTGGCGCACCGCTGCTGCTGTGGCTGTTGCCGCGCCTGCGCAGCATGACCGCGCCCGCGATGAACGCCAGCGACAGCGTGAGCGCCGAGCGTCAGCACGTCCTGCGTTTTGCGCTCATCGGCCTGGTGCTCCTTTTGCTTGCCGTCTTTGCCGCGCTGTCGTTGGGTCGCGACGCGCAGGGCTGGCAGTGGGCCAGCGGTGATACGCTGAATGCGCTGATGCAGTGGCGCTGGCCGCGTATTCTCGCCGCGCTGTTCGCCGGAGTACTGCTGGCGGTGGCGGGATGTATTATCCAGCGGCTGACCGGCAACCCGATGGCCAGCCCGGAAGTGCTGGGGATCAGTTCCGGCGCGGCCTTTGGTATTGTGCTGATGCTGTTCCTGGTGCCGGGTAATGCGTTCGGCTGGCTGCTGCCAGCGGGAAGCCTCGGTGCGGCGGGCACCCTGATGATCATTATGATTGCTGCCGGGCGCGGCGGTTTTTCACCCCACCGAATGCTGCTGGCAGGGATGGCGCTGAGTACCGCGTTCACCATGCTGCTGATGATGTTGCAGGCGAGCGGCGACCCGCGCATGGCGCAGATCCTGACGTGGATTTCCGGCTCGACCTATAACGCAACGGAACAGCAGGTCATGCAGACGGCGGTGATTATGGTCGTGCTGCTGGCTATCGTTCCGCTGTGCAGTCGCTGGCTGACCATCCTGCCGCTCGGAGGCGACACCGCCCGCGCGGTGGGCGTGGCGCTGACGCCATCGCGTATTGGGCTGCTGCTACTGGCATCGGCGCTGACCGCGACCGCCACGCTGACCATTGGACCGCTTAGTTTTATCGGTCTGATGGCGCCGCATATTGCCCGAATGCTGGGCTTCCGCCGGACGCTTCCGCACATCGTCATCTCGGCGTTAATCGGCGGGCTGATTCTGGTCTTCGCCGACTGGTGCGGCAGAATGATCATGTTCCCGTTCCAGATCCCGGCCGGGCTGCTGTCGACGTTTATCGGTGCGCCGTATTTCGTTTATTTGTTGCGTAAGCAGAGTCGGTAGGACGTTAAGAAAGGGCGGCAGAGGAGGGCGCTAATTAGCACCCTCCCACAATTATAGCTGGGCGAATACCCGACGCGCGGCGTCGATGGTGTTATCAATATCCACTTCGCTATGCGCCACCGACATGAAGCCCGCTTCAAAGGCGGACGGTGCCAGGTAAACGCCTTCTTCCAGCATCAGATGGAAGAAGCGCTTAAAGCGCTCAACGTCGCAGGCCACCACGTCCTGATAGCAGGTCACCGTCTGCGCATCAGTAAAGAAAATGCCGAACATGCCGCCTACGTGATTAACCACCAGCGGAATGCCCGCTTCCTCAGCCGCGCTGCGCAGACCGCTTGCCAGCTGTGTGGTGAGCGCGTCGAGAGTAGCATGGATACCCGGCTGGGCGACTTCGGTCAGGCAAGCGAAGCCTGCGGCCATCGCGATCGGGTTGCCGGAAAGCGTTCCCGCCTGGTAAACCGGGCCGGTCGGTGCCAGCGCGTCCATCACTTCACGGCGTCCACCAAATGCGCCAACCGGCATTCCGCCGCCAATGATTTTACCGAGGCAGGTCAGGTCCGGCTCCACGCCGTAGTGCGCCTGCGCGCCCGCCAGCGCCACGCGGAAGCCGGTCATGACTTCGTCAATAATCAGCAGCGCGCCGAACTCGTCGCACAGCGTGCGCAGGCCGGGCAGGAAATCCGGCTGCGGCGGGATACAGTTCATATTGCCCGCCACCGGCTCGACGATGATGCAGGCGATATCCTGCGGGAACTGTTCGAACGCCTCGCGCACCGACGCTAAATCGTTATAGGTGCAGGTCAGGGTATGCTTCGCAAAATCCGCTGGTACGCCCGGAGAGTTTGGCTGGCCGAGAGTCAGCGCGCCGGAACCGGCTTTCACCAGCAGGCAGTCGGCGTGACCGTGATAGCAGCCTTCAAATTTGATGATTTTGTCGCGCCCGGTAAAGCCGCGCGCAAGGCGGATCGCGCTCATGGTCGCTTCGGTGCCGGAGTTGACCATCCGCACCATATCCATCGTCGGCACCAGTTCAGTCACCAGCTCCGCCATTTTGACTTCCATTTCAGTCGGCGCACCGAAGCTTAAACCGCGCTGGGTGGCTTCAATCACCGCATTGCGGATCGCCGGATGATTATGCCCCAGCACCATCGGACCCCAGGAACCAACGTAGTCGATATAGGCTTTGCCATCGACGTCATACAGATACGCGCCGTCCGCACGTTCAATGAACAGCGGCGTGCCGCCGACACCGGTAAAGGCACGAACCGGGGAGTTGACTCCACCGGGGATCACCTGGCGTGCGGCGCTGTAGAGGTTTTCAGACTTGCTCATGGCTTCATTCCTGGTTAACGAAAAATTAATCACTGTCATTCTAAAGTATTCCGGCAAGGTTATGAAAGTTTTGCCCAATTGAAGCATTACAATTTTCAGGGGATTTTTACACAGGCGGCGGGTAGAATGCGGCTCCTGCACGGTCTTACCCATAAATGATTAGCGATGAAAGCTGAAACCTCTTCTTTTGAAACGCAGCAAAGGGTGCGTCTGCGTCGTGGTAAACAGATCCGCCAGCTCCTCCAGCGGGATAAAACGCCGCTGGCTATTTTACTGCTGGCGGCGCTGGTCGGCATTCTCGCCGGGCTGGTGGGCGTGGCCTTTGAAAAGGCGGTGAACGGCGTTCAGCACCTGCGTAGCGAAACGCTGGCCAGCGTGAACGGCATCGGCATCTGGCCGCTGGCATTTATCCTTTCCGCGCTGCTGGCGATGGTGGGCTATTTTCTGGTGCGCAAATATGCCCCGGAAGCGGGCGGCTCCGGCATTCCTGAAATCGAGGGCGCGCTGGAAGAGCTGCGTCCGGTACGCTGGTGGCGCGTGCTGCCAGTCAAGTTTATCGGCGGGATGGGCACGCTGGGCGCGGGGATGGTACTGGGTCGTGAGGGACCGACCGTACAACTCGGCGGTAATATCGGGCGAATGGTGCTGGATATCTTTCGCCTGAAGAGCGCAGAGGCCCGCCATACGCTGCTGGCAACCGGCGCGGCGGCGGGGCTGTCGGCCGCGTTTAACGCGCCGCTGGCGGGCATTTTGTTTATCATTGAAGAGATGCGCCCGCAGTTTCGCTACAGTCTGATTTCCATTAAGGCCGTGTTTACCGGCGTGATCATGTCAAGCATTGTCTTTCGCCTGTTTAACGGCGAAGCGGCGGTCATTGACGTCGGCAAGCTGAGCAATGCCCCGGTTAACACGCTGTGGCTGTATCTGATCCTCGGCATCATTTTTGGCGGCGTTGGTCCGCTGTTTAACGCGCTGGTACTGCGGACTCAGGATATGTTTCAGCGCGTCCACGGCGGTAATATCCTTAAGTGGGTACTGCTGGGCGGGCTGCTTGGCGGCATGTGCGGGGTGATTGGGCTTATCGATCCTGAAGCGACCGGCGGCGGATTTAATCTGATCCCGCTGGCGGTGGCGGGGCATTACGGCATTGGCCTGCTGCTGGTGATCTTTCTGACCCGCGTCGCCACGACGCTGCTTTGTTTTTGTTCCGGCGCGCCCGGCGGGATTTTCGCTCCGATGCTGGCGCTGGGCACGCTGCTGGGGACGACCTTTGGCATGGCGGCGGCGGGCATTTTCCCGGCGTATCATCTGGATGCCGGAACCTTCGCCATCGCCGGGATGGGGGCGCTGCTGGCGGCCTCAGTGCGTGCGCCGCTGACCGGGATCGTGCTGGTGCTGGAAATGACCGACAATTACCAGCTCATTTTGCCAATGATTATTACCTGCCTCGGCGCGACACTGTTAGCCCAGTTTGTCGGTGGAAAACCGCTATACTCCACCCTGCTTGCCCGCACGCTGGCAAAGCAGGCGGACGAGAATACTTGAACGAATTACCAGGGTATTAGATAATGCCCATCATGGTTGGGTTAATATTTGCCCAATTACCGATGTCGTTGGGAGCAAAAAATGAGTGATGACGTAGCGCTGCCGCTGCAATTTACAGACGCAGCCGCCAGCAAAGTAAAAAACCTGATTGCCGATGAAGATAACCCGAATCTGAAACTGCGCGTCTATATCACCGGTGGTGGTTGCAGCGGCTTCCAGTATGGTTTTACCTTTGACGATCAAATCAACGATGGCGATATGACCATTGAGAAGCAGGGCGTTGGCCTGGTGGTTGACCCGATGAGCCTGCAATATCTGGTTGGCGGCTCGGTAGATTACACCGAAGGGCTGGAAGGCTCGCGCTTTATCGTGACCAACCCGAACGCGAAAAGCACCTGCGGCTGCGGGTCGTCGTTCAGCGTATAATTCTCTGACCCGGCCTGTTCAGGTCGGGTTAATCCAGCGCAAAGGTTGGCAGCTTCAGATGCCAGCGGATCGCCGCCAGGCGGATCGTCAGCGTAACCACCATCCCCATCATACTTGCACTCTCCAGCGGCACCGCAAACGTGTAGAACGCGGTGGCGTGAACAATGCCGCCAATAATACAGGCGGTGGCGTAAATTTCAGTACGCAGGATCATCGGGATTTCACGCGCCAGCACGTCGCGGATGATGCCGCCGCCCACGCCGGTCACTACGCCCATGCACACTGCTACCAGCGGGCCGGTTTCAGCGAGAAAAGCTTTGTTGACGCCAATCCCGACAAACACCGCCAGGCCGACGGCATCCAGTACCGGCAGGATCCATTTCGGCAGGCGGCGCGGCTGGCGTACCAGCAGAATGGTCAGCATACTGGTCACCATCGCCACCACCAGATCGGTCGGATCTCTCACCCAGAATACCGGGCCGTGTGCCAGCGCCATATCGCGAATGGTCCCACCGCCGACCGCAGTCACTACGCCCAGCACCAGCACGCCGAACGGATCCATCCGTAATTTTCCTGCCAGCAGTACGCCGGAAATAGCGAATACGGCAGTACCAATGATATCAAGCCAGTAGACGAGCATGGTTAATTTACCTGTGAGAGCGCAGCGCAGAGTTGTTTTGCGGCGAGGATAATACGCGGGCTTGCGCGCTCAAACCAGTCGCCGTTAAGGGAAATCAGCGGGATTTTTAGCTGGTTGCGCCAGAACTGCTGGATTTTCGGAATTTCGCCCGCGCTGGCCGTGGTGATAATCGCCTGCGGCTGACGCGCCAGCACCTGTTCGCGACTGACCTGCGGCCAGGGGACGCGGCTGTCGGCAAAGATATTGTCGCCACCGCAGACTTCCAGCACCTGGTTCTGAATGGAGCCCTTGCTGCTGGTAAACAGCGGCGTCAGGCCAAATTGCAGGAAGACGCGTTTTTTCGGCTGTCGGGCATAGCGCATTTTGAGGGCGTGATAATCGTTCAGCAGCGTTTGCGCCGCCTGCTCCGCCTGCCGGGGCGCCGGGCTGAACGCGGCAAGCTGGCGCAGGGCCGCGGCAATTTGCTCAATCGAGTTGCTCTCCACCCACACCACGCGAATGCCGAGAGCGCTCAGTTGATTCACCTGGCGCTCGGCGTTACCGCCGCGCCAGGCGAGCACCACATCCGGTTTTAGCGCCACGATGCGCTCCAGATTCATCCCCTGCCAGGTCGCCACCTGTTCAATCGTGGCGGCCTGCGGGGGATAATCGGAGTAGCTGCTGACCGCCACCGGCACGATCCCGGCGGCGAACGCCAGCTCGGTATTGGCGGGAGAAAGCGAAATGACGCGCGGCGCGGCGAACAGCCACGCGGGCAAGAGCAGCAGCAGAGCAGCTGCTCTTAACAGGACGTTAGCCACGCGCCAGTTTCTGCACCAGCGTTTCGACCATCAGCGTGGACTGCTTCGCGGCCACCACCAGGAACTCGTCAAAGCTCAGGTGCGACTGCTGATCAGCCACGTCGGAAATGGCGCGGACCACCACAAACGGGGTGCTGAAATTATGGCAGACGTGGGCAATGGCAGTGGCTTCCATTTCAACGGCAATCGCCTGCGGGAAGTTATGACGGATTTTCGCCAGCGCGACCGAGCCGTTGATAAAGGCATCGCCGCTGACAATCAGCCCGCGCACCGCGTTAAGGTTAAGTTCGCGGATACACTCTTCGGCGGCGGCAACCAGCGCTTCGTCGGCTTTAAACGCTG
Organism: Superficieibacter sp.; assembly: GCF_032071645.1. Classification (NCBI taxonomy): domain Bacteria; kingdom Pseudomonadati; phylum Pseudomonadota; class Gammaproteobacteria; order Enterobacterales; family Enterobacteriaceae; genus Superficieibacter; species Superficieibacter sp. Next base: position 44,919 of record NZ_DAMAPU010000019.1, on the reverse strand, counting down.
CCGGGCAGCCTGCCATTTGACCGTATTCGTAGCCAAACGCGGTGACGTCGGCATCGTGATAGCGCGCTTCATCGGAAACGACGATATCGCCCACTTTCAGCGTCGGAGCCAGACCGCCCGCCGAACCGGTATTGATGATGACATCCGGTTTTGCGTGCTCCAGCAGCAGCGTTGCGCCCATCGCCGCCGAAACCTTACCGATCCCTGAACGCAGCAGCGCAACATCGGTGCCGTGCAGCTGGCCGGTATAAATTTCGCATCCGCCTACGCTTAGGGTCTGACGGTTGACGATTTTGTCACGCAGCAGCGTAACTTCTTCTTCCATAGCACCAATAATGCCAATTTTCATTGATTTACTCGCGATGTGTCAGGTTTAAAGGCATAGTCTATCATGCGGGTAAGCAGAAGCGCATTTCTCGCGCGGGAGAGAATATGGCACACATCGATTTCCGTAGAAAAATTAACTGGCATCGCCGCTACCGTTCGCCCACCGGAGTGAAGACGGAGCACGAGATCCTGCGCATTTTTGAAAGCGATCGCGGGCGGATCATTAACTCTCCGGCAATCCGCCGTCTGCAACAAAAAACCCAGGTTTTCCCGCTGGAGCGTAACGCGGCGGTGCGTACTCGCCTGACGCACTCAATGGAAGTGCAGCAGGTAGGGCGCTATATCGCCAAAGAGGTGCTCAGTCGTCTTAAAGAACAGCGTCAGCTTGCCGCCTGTGGTCTTGATGAACTGACCGGGCCTTTTGAGAGCATCGTGGAGATGGCCTGCCTGATGCATGACATCGGCAATCCGCCGTTTGGGCATTTTGGCGAGGCGGCAATTAACGACTGGTTCAGCCAGCGTCTGACTCCCGCTGATGCCGCCAGGCCGCCGGATGAAGACCTCTGCCAGGTTGCGGCGCTGCGCGTGCGCGAAGGCGAGGAAAGTCTGAACGATCTGCGCCGCAAAGTGCGCCAGGATTTGTGTCATTTTGAGGGCAATGCCCAGGGCATTCGCCTGGTGCAGACCCTGATGCGGATGAATCTGACGTGGGCGCAGGTCGGCTGTATTCTGAAATATACCCGTCCGGCGTGGTGGGCGGAGGAAATTCCGCCGTCGCATAATTATCTGATGAAAAAGCCGGGCTATTATTTGTCAGAGGAAGCTTATATTGAGCGGCTGCGCCACGAGCTTGAATTGGCTCCCTTCAGCCGTTTTCCTCTGACATGGATTATGGAGGCGGCGGACGATATTTCATATTGCGTCGCTGACCTCGAAGATGCCGTAGAAAAACGTATTTTCAGCGTTGAGCAACTTTATCAGCATTTACACGACGCCTGGGGCACGCATGAAAAAGGCTCGCTGTTTGCGCAGGTCGTTGAAAATGCATGGGAGAAATCCCGCTCTAATTCCTTAAGCCGCAGTACGGAAGACCAGTTCTTTATGTATTTGCGGGTCAATACCCTGAATAAACTGGTGCCGTATGCGGCGGCGCGCTTTATTGATCATCTGCCTGAAATTTTTGACGGCGAATTTAATCATGCGTTACTTGAGGACGACAGCGCGTTCAGCCAGCTGCTTGAGTTATATAAAAGCGTCGCGGTGCAGCATGTATTTAGCCATCCCGATGTCGAACAGCTTGAATTACAGGGCTACCGCGTGATCCGTGGCCTGCTGGAGATCTATCAGCCGTTATTACAGTTATCGCTGGCGGATTTCAGCGAGCTGGTGGAAAAAGAACGGCTGCGGCGTTTGCCGATTGAATCACGCCTGTTTCATAAACTTTCCACGCGCCATCGGCTGGCATATGTGGAAGCGGTGAATAAACTTGAGCGTGAGAGCGCGGAGTTTCCGGTGCTGGAATATTACTACCGTTGCCGTCTGATCCAGGATTACATCAGTGGAATGACCGATCTGTATGCCTGGGATGAATATCGCCGCCTGATGGCGGTGGAATAAGCGCTAAGATTTGTAAAGACGGACAATAAATTTTTACTTTTTCCAGTCACTTAATTGCGGAACTTCGCGCTATAAAGTGAATCTGAACATCACACATAGCGGCTTGCATTAACTGAAATTGAGACGGAAAAGATGAAAAAGACCACATTAGCAATGAGCGCACTGGCATTCAGTTTAAGTTTGGCGTTATCCCCGCTGGCGAGCGCAGAGGCCACTGCGCCGACGGCGACGGCGACCGCGCAGCAGATGCCGAGTCTGGCTCCGATGCTTGAAAAAATCATGCCTTCTGTAGTGAGTATTAACGTTGAAGGCAGCACCAGCGTGAATACGCCACGTCTGCCGCGTAACTTCCAGCAGTTCTTCGGCGATAATTCCCCTTTCTGTGAGGACGGCTCGCCGTTCCAGAACTCGCCGTTCTGTCAGGGTGGCGCGCCGGGAGGCAACGGCGGGGGCCAGCAGCAACAGAAATTTATGGCGCTCGGCTCCGGGGTTATTATTGATGCAGCTAAAGGTTATGTGGTCACCAACAACCACGTCGTGGAAAACGCCACGACGATCAAAGTTCAGTTAAGCGATGGTCGTAAGCTCGACGCGAAAATGGTGGGCAAAGATCCGCGTTCTGATATCGCCCTGATCCAGATTCAGGAGCCGAAAAACCTGACGGCGATTAAACTGGCGGATTCCGACGCGCTGCGCGTTGGCGACTATACGGTTGCTATCGGGAACCCGTTTGGTCTCGGTGAAACGGTCACCTCCGGGATCGTCTCCGCGCTGGGCCGTAGCGGCCTGAACGCGCAAAACTATGAAAACTTTATCCAGACCGATGCGGCGATCAACCGGGGTAACTCCGGTGGCGCGCTGGTTAACCTGAACGGTGAACTGATCGGCATCAACACCGCGATTCTGGCACCGGACGGCGGCAACATCGGCATCGGTTTTGCTATTCCGAGCAACATGGTGAAAAGCCTGACCTCCCAGATGGTTGAATTTGGTCAGGTGAAACGCGGCGAGCTGGGGATTCTCGGCACCGAACTGAACTCCGAACTGGCGAAAGCGATGGGCGTTGATGCCCAGCGCGGGGCGTTTGTCAGTGAGGTGATGCCAAACTCTGCGGCGCATAAAGCCGGGATTAAAGCCGGGGACGTGATTACCTCCCTTAACGGTAAGCCTATCAGCAGCTTTGCCGCGATGCGTGCCCAGGTTGGCACGATGCCGATCGGCACCAAAATCACCCTCGGCCTGCTGCGCGACGGCAAACCGCTTGAGGTAAGCCTGGAGCTTCAGCAGAGCAGCCAGAATCAGGTCGATTCCAGCACCATCTTTAACGATATCGAAGGCGCGGAAATGAGTAATAAAGGCCAGGATAAAGGCGTGGTGGTCAATACCGTCAAAGCCAACTCTCCGGCAGCTCAAATTGGCCTGAAGAAAGGTGACGTGATTATCGGCGCCAACCAGAAAGCGGTTAAAAATATCGCTGACCTGCGGAAAATTTTCGAAGGCAAACCGAGCGTGCTGGCGCTGAATATTCAGCGCGGCGACTCCACTATTTATCTGCTCCGACAGTAATCCTTCAGCCCCTCCTCTCGTCAGGGGAGGGGCTTCAACTCACAATTTGTGAGGCTCGCCACAACTCCATACTTCTCTCCTTGCCTTTGTGCATTTGCACAATGCAGCGCCGTGCTATCTTCCTTATTCTGGAGCACTGTTTACGGGAGGGTTACATGGCTGGCTGGCATCTTGATACCAAAATGGCACAGGATATCGTGGCGCGCACGATGCGCATCATTGATACCAATATCAACGTAATGGATGCCCGTGGGCGCATTATTGGCAGCGGCGATCGCGAGCGCGTTGGGGAATTGCACGAAGGCGCGCTACTGGTGCTGTCTCAGGGAAGGGTGGTGGATATCGACGATGCGGTGGCAAGACACCTGCACGGGGTGCGTCAGGGGATCAACCTGCCGCTGCGCCTGGAAGGGGAAATTGTCGGGGTTATCGGTCTGACGGGCGAGCCGGAAACGCTGCGCAAGTACGGCGAACTGGTGTGCATGACGGCCGAAATGATGCTGGAGCAATCCCGCCTGATGCACCTGCTGGCTCAGGACAGCCGCCTGCGAGAAGAGCTAGTGATGAACCTGATCCAGGCCGAAGAACATACTCCCGCGCTGACCGAGTGGGCGCAGCGTCTGGGCATCGACCTCAATCAGCCGCGCGTGGTGGCGGTGCTGGAAGTGGACAGCGGCCAGCTCGGCGTGGACAGCGCGATGGCGGAGCTACAGCAGTTGCAAAGCGCGCTGACTACCCCGGAGCGTAATAATCTGATCGCCATTGTCTCGCTGACCGAAATGGTGGTGCTGAAACCAGCGCTCAATCAGTTCGGGCGCTGGGATGCAGAAGATCACCGCAAGCGCGTTGAACAGTTGATTTCACGCATGAAAGAGAACGGGCAACTGCGTTTTCGTGTGGCGCTGGGGAATTACTTCACCGGGCCTGGCAGCATTGCGCGCTCGTACCGCACCGCCCGCACCACTATGATGGTGGGCAAGCAGCGGATGCCGGAAAACCGGAGCTATTTTTATCAGGATTTAATGCTGCCGGTGCTGCTCGACAGCCTGCGCGGTGGCTGGCAGGCCAACGAACTGGCGCGTCCGCTGGCCCGGCTGAAGGCGATGGACAACAACGGCCTGCTGCGCCGGACATTGCAGGCGTGGTTTCGTCATAACGTGCAGCCGCTGGCGACGTCCAAGGCGCTGTTTATTCACCGTAATACGCTGGAATACCGGCTGAACCGGATTTCTGAACTGACCGGGCTGGATTTGGGAAATTTTGACGACCGGCTGCTGCTGTACGTTGCGTTGCAGCTCGATGAGCAGCCGCAGTGATGACACCCCGGTGATACTCACCGGGGTTGGGAAACGTTATTTATTGCGCGTCAGTTTTTCCAGATCGGCCTCAATCTCGGTGATTTTATTGGCAACCACGCTTTCCAGATGACGTAGATCGTCAAGGATCTTGCGTTTCAGATCGACATCGCTGCGATCCCGCTGGCAAATCTGATCGAGTTCATCGATGACATAACGCAGGTTCGGGCTGATCTCCTGCACTTCTTTGTAACCCTGTCCTACACCGTCAGCGACCACGGTTTTCCGCTGGCGCGGATACTTAAACTTCACGCTTTTGGCGAAGAATTCGCCCTTGTCCTTATGAAAATAGATTTTCAGAATATCGTTGTTGGCTTCCTGCCGGAGGCTGTAACGATCAATTTCATCAGGATTGGTAATGCCCAGACTTTTCAGATTGTCGTACATAGCGGTACCTCAAAGAGAATCAGTGAATTTTACTATCTAATCTTTCAGCACATCGGATTTTGCACAGCTATTCGGATCGCGGGAAAGCCTCGTCCTCTGGTTTTATAATGGCTTAATTTTTAAAAAATTACCTGTTTTATATCAGCAATACTGTATCGCCATCACAGGCTGGAGGAATGTCGGGCTGCCCACCAGCAGAGGGCAAACGCGCGCCGCGTTTTCCGGCTAAATAAGTTCTTCTGGTCGACAGTTCAGCCGCATAGCAGTACAAACTGCCGACGCCGCTGCGGGGTGGCGATTTGCGTTTCGGCATTGAACAGAATGTTGATGCCCGCTGCGGTTAATGTCTCGCTGATAAGGCTGTATTAGGGGGGGGCGGAGGCTATCGTGATTGCCGTAGCAGACCGGCAGTAGCGCCCGGTGTAAGATTCTTTCGTGGGATCATTGTCCATGAGGTAAAACGCCGGGTTACGTCATGTAACCCGGCTGAATGACTAATCGATGGTACGCAGCAGTTCGTTGATGCCGACTTTGCCACGGGTTTTGGCATCGACTTTTTTCACAATCACCGCGCAGTACAGGCTGTAGGTGCCATCTTTTGACGGCAGGTTGCCGGAAACAACGACGGAGCCTGCCGGTACGCGACCGTAATGTACTTCGCCAGTTTCACGGTCATAAATACGGGTGCTCTGACCGATGTAAACGCCCATCGAGATGACGGAGCCTTCTTCAACGATTACGCCTTCCACGACTTCAGAGCGCGCGCCGATAAAGCAGTTATCTTCGATGATGGTCGGGTTTGCCTGCAACGGCTCCAGTACGCCGCCAATGCCGACGCCGCCGGAGAGATGAACGTTTTTACCGATCTGCGCGCAGGAGCCGACGGTAGCCCAGGTATCCACCATTGAGCCTTCATCCACGTAAGCGCCGATGTTGACGTAGGACGGCATCAGCACGGTGTTACGGGCGATAAACGCGCCCTGACGCACGGCGGCAGGTGGCACCACGCGGAAACCTTCTTTCTGGAAGCGCGCCTGATCGTAATCGGCGAATTTCATCGGCACTTTATCGAAGTAGCGGCTTTCCGCACCGTCGATAACCTGGTTATCGTTAATACGGAAAGAGAGCAGTACCGCTTTCTTTAGCCACTGATGCGTGACCCACTGGCCGTCGATCTTCTCTGCGACGCGCAGCGCGCCGGAATCAAGCAGAGCGATAACCTGGTTTACCGCTTCGCGAGTGACGGTGTCCACATTCGCCGGAGTGATGTCGGCACGGCGTTCAAAAGCGGTCTCAATAACGTTCTGTAACTGCTGCATTGTTAAACTCTTTCCATAAAAATAAACACACTATCCTTTATCGTTTGGATTGAGGGCCGCTGTCAACCGTTGTTGCACCTCAAGTTGCAGCGCATTATTAAGGCCACGCCGGTCCGCTGTGGCGATTATGAATAAATCTTCTACTCGCTCGCCAATGGTTGTAATTCTGGCCCCGTGCAGCGAAATTCCCAGATCGGCAAAAACCTGGCCGACGCGCGCCAGCAGTCCGGGCTGGTCGAGGGCGATCAGCTCCAGGAACGATTTTCTGTCGGTGTGGGTGGGCAGAAAATTGACCTCCGTATCAACGGTAAAATGACGCAGTTTGGCGGGCTGACGACGCGGCTGCGGCGGTTGCCAACTGTGCTGGGTGATCGCCTGCTCCAGCCCGAAGCGGATCGCTTCATGGCGGTCGCCCGATAGCGGGCTGCCGTCCGGCTCCAGTACGATAAAGGTGTCCATCGCCATGCCGTCGCGGGTGGTGAAAATTTGTGCGTCGTGAACGCTCAGATTACGCCTGTCCAGCTCGGCGCAGACGGCGGCGAAAAGGTAAGGGCGGTCCGGGCTCCAGATGAAGATTTCCGTACCGCCGCGCGTGGCCTGCGGGCTTAGCAGGATCATGGGCTTGCTGAGATCGTGCTGCATCAGGTGACGCGCGTGCCAGGCGAGCTGGTTTGGCGTGTGGCGCACAAAGTAGTTGGCGCGGCAACGCGCCCATATTTGATGCAGCGCCTCTTCATCAATGTTATCCATCCGCAGCAGCGCCAGCGCCTGAAGCTGGTGATGGCGCACGCGCTCGCGCATATCCGGCGTGTTTTGCATTCCCCGCCGCAGCTGTTTTTCGGTCGCAAAATAGAGTTCGCGCAACAGACTCTGCTTCCAGCTATTCCACAGGGTTTCATTGGTGGCGCAGATATCGGCGACGGTCAGGCAGACTAAAAAGCGCAGGCGGTTTTCGGTCTGCACCTCTTCAGCAAACTGTTTAATGACTTCCGGGTCCTGAATATCGCGGCGCTGGGCGGTGACCGACATCAGCAGGTGCTGGCGCACCAGCCACGCAACCAGCTGCGTTTCACGTGAGTTCAGACCGTGGAGTTCGGCAAAGGTCAGCACGTCCTGCGCGCCGAGCACCGAGTGATCGCCACCGCGTCCTTTGGCGATATCGTGGAACAGGGCGGCAATGAGGATCAGTTCCGGGTGCGTCAGACGTGGCCACAGATCGACGCACAGCGGGTGACGCTGGCGCGTTTCTTCTTTAGCAAAGCTTTCCAGCTTCAGCATCACGCGGATGGTGTGCTCATCGACGGTATAGGCGTGGAACAGGTCAAACTGCATCTGCCCGACAATGTGCGACCACTGCGGCATATAGGCCCATAGAACGCTATGCCGATGCATTGGCAGCAGGCCACGGCTGACCGCACCTGGATGGCGCAGCATACTCAGGAACAGCGCGCGCGCCTCCGGGATATAGCACAGCGGCTGTTTCAGATGGCGGCGGGCGTGGCGCAGGTGGCGCAGGGTGGTGGAGTAGATGCCAGTAATGGCGCTGTTGCGTACCATAATGTAAAACATGCGCAGGATCGCTTCCGGCTCGCGGATAAACAGCGTGTCATCACGCAGGTCGATCAGCGTTCCGCGCAACTGGAATTCATCATCAATCGGGCGGGGCTTTTCGTCGGCGGGCAGGGCGAGAATCGCCTCATCAAAAAGCTGAAGGAGCATCTGATTCAGTTCGCTGACCCGACGGGTGACGCGGAAGAAATCTTTCATCATTTGCTCAACCGGCGCGTTGCCTTCGCCGCTGTAGTTGAGACGCTGGGCGACGCTGAGCTGACGATCAAACAGCAGGCGATTATCGTAGCGGCTGACCACCAGATGCAGCGCAAAACGAATGCGCCACAGGATGTGCAGGCATTCGTTGAGTTCGGCGCGCTCGGCCTGGGTTAAAAACCCGAAGCCGACCATTTCGTCGAGCGAGGTGGCACCAAAATGGCGACGCGCCACCCATTGCAGGGTGTGAATGTCGCGCAGCCCGCCGGGGCTGCTTTTGATGTCCGGCTCCAGATTGTAGCTGGTGCCGTGATAGCGCTGGTGGCGAACATTCTGTTCTTCCACTTTCGCGGCAAAAAACGTCCCGGAAGGCCAGAATCCTTCACTGAAAATGTGTTTTTGCAGCTCAAGAAATAGCGCTACGTCGCCGATCAGCAGGCGGGTTTCAATCAGGTTGGTGGCGACGGTTAAATCAGATAACCCTTCCAGCAAACACTCTTCCAGCGTGCGCACGCTGTGACCGACTTCCAGCTTAACGTCCCACAGCAGAGTCAGCAGTTCGCCGACTTTTTGCGCCTGCTCATCCGGCAGCTTTTTACGGCTTAAAATCAGCAGATCGATGTCAGAAAGCGGATGCAGTTCGCCGCGCCCGTAGCCGCCGACCGCCACCAGCGCCAGATCGCCCAGTTGCCCGAAGCCATAATGCAGCCACAATCGTTGCAGGAGCTGGTCGATAAACTCGGTTCGCGCGTCAATTAACTGCTCGGCGGAGATGCCGTTATCAAACGCTTCGCCCAGCCAGTGCTGGAAGCGATCGATATGCGCTTTGATGTCGGTACACGTGAGAGCCGTTTCTGGCCAGGCGCAGGGGTTTTCAGGCTGGCCGGGCAGCGTGGGGAGGGCCGTGTTTGCGTGCTGCTCAGGTAAGGTATAACTCATCGCGCCACCCATAAGAAAAAACGATGACCATTAAAAAAGCCGGCGGTCGCCGGCTTCGTATTAGCTGTTGTGCGAGATTATCGCCGGGATGGTGTCATCCTTGCGTAACGTCAGAATTTCGCAGCCGTTCTCTGTCACCACAATAGTATGCTCGTATTGTGCAGACAAGCTCCGGTCTTTGGTTTTCACCGTCCAGCCATCTTTCATGCTGCGGATTTCTTTCTTGCCCGCGTTGACCATCGGTTCAATAGTGAAGGTCATACCCGCTTTTAGCTCGACATCGGTTTCACGGGAATCGTAGTGCAGCACCTGCGGCTCTTCATGGAAGCCGCGACCGATCCCGTGACCGCAGTATTCGCGTACCACCGAGAATCCTTCCGCCTCAACGAATTTCTGGATGGCTGCGCCAATTTCACGCAGATTAACGCCCGGCTTAACCATTTTCAGCGCCAGATACAGGCTTTCCTGGGTGATGCGGCACAGACGCTCGCCGAGAATCGTCGGTTTCCCGACGATAAACATTTTCGAGGTATCGCCGTGGAAGCCATCTTTAATGACCGTCACGTCGATGTTGACGATATCGCCGTCTTTTAACAGCTTGGCGTCGTCAGGAATGCCGTGGCACACCACTTCATTAATAGAGATACAGACAGATTTTGGAAAGCCGTGATAGCCAAGGCAGGCAGAAACCGCTTTCTGTTCGTTTACGATATAGTCGTTGCACAGGCGATCGAGTTCGCCAGTGCTGATGCCCGGTTTGACATGCGGGGCGATCATTTCCAGCACTTCAGCAGCCAGACGGCCCGCGACGCGCATTTTTTCAATGTCTTCAGGTGATTTAAGAGAAATTGCCATGGATTTTGTCCATCAGTGCCGAAAGATTCGACAATCATTGTGTATTAGTGATGCCAATGTTAACAGCGTGAGGCGCGGCCTGCCAAATTGAGAATGATTAACCGCACCCAACGTCAACAACTGTTGGTGTCCGTGGCGGATTTATGGTATAAAGCGCGCCGGACTTCCGTTCCATTTCGTATGCACAAGATGGACTGAAGCGACAAATCTCACTTTGTGTAACAACACACACGTATCGGCACATATTCCGGGGTGCCCTTTGGGGTCGGTAATATGGGATGCGTGGAGGCTTAACCCCAATTTTACTATAGAGGTTTTAAATCATGGCAACTGTTTCCATGCGCGACATGCTCAAGGCTGGTGTTCACTTCGGTCACCAGACCCGTTACTGGAACCCGAAAATGAAGCCGTTCATCTTCGGTGCGCGTAACAAAGTTCACATCATTAACCTTGAGCAGACTGTACCGATGTTCAACGACGCTCTGGCTGAACTGAACAAGATTGCATCTCGCAAAGGCAAAATCCTTTTCGTTGGTACTAAACGCGCTGCAAGCGAAGCGGTGAAAGATGCTGCTAATAGCTGCGACCAGTTCTTCGTGAACCATCGCTGGCTGGGCGGTATGCTGACTAACTGGAAAACCGTTCGTCAGTCCATCAAACGTCTGAAAGACCTGGAAACTCAGTCTCAGGACGGCACTTTCGAGAAGCTGACCAAGAAAGAAGCGCTGATGCGCACCCGTGAGCTGGACAAACTGGAAAACAGCCTGGGCGGTATCAAAGACATGGGCGGTCTGCCGGACGCTCTGTTTGTTATCGATGCTGACCACGAGCACATTGCTATCAAAGAAGCAAACAACCTGGGTATTCCGGTATTTGCTATCGTTGATACCAACTCTGATCCAGACGGCGTTGACTTCGTTATCCCTGGTAACGACGACGCAATCCGTGCTGTTACCCTGTACCTGAGTGCTGTTGCAACTACCGTTCGTGAAGGCCGTTCACAGGATCTGGCTTCCCAGGCGGAAGAAAGCTTCGTAGAAGCTGAATAATAAGGCACGCTCGACAGAGCCCCCTTATAGACCAGGTAGTATCACGTTTGGTTAGGGGCCTTTTCATGGCCCCTTTTTCACTTTTAAATCTGTACGGTTTAATGCCGGGCAGATCAAATCTCCCGAGGATTTTAGAATGGCTGAAATTACCGCATCCCTGGTAAAAGAGCTGCGTGAGCGTACCGGCGCAGGCATGATGGATTGCAAAAAAGCACTGACCGAAGCGCAGGGCGACATCGAGCTGGCAATCGAAAACATGCGCAAATCTGGCGCGATCAAAGCTGCGAAAAAAGCAGGCAACGTGGCTGCTGACGGCGTGATCAAAACCCGCATCGACGGCAAATATGCCATCATTCTGGAAGTTAACTGCCAGACTGACTTCGTTGCTAAAGATGGTGGTTTCCAGGCATTTGCTGACAAAGTGCTGGACGCCGCTGTTGCTGGCAAAATCACTGACGTTGATGTGCTGAAAGCGCAGTTCGAAGAAGAGCGCGTTGCACTGGTTGCTAAAATCGGTGAAAACATCAACATCCGTCGCGTTGCTGCACTGGAAGGTGATGTACTGGGTTCTTACCAGCACGGCGCGCGTATCGGTGTTCTGGTTGCCGCCACTGGCGCTGACGAAGAGCTGGTTAAGCACCTCGCCATGCACGTTGCTGCAAGCAAGCCTGAATTCGTAAAACCGGAAGACGTTTCTGCTGAAGTTGTAGAAAAAGAATACCAGGTTCAGCTCGACATCGCGATGCAGTCCGGCAAGCCGAAAGAAATCGCAGAGAAAATGGTTGAAGGCCGCATGAAGAAATTCACCGGCGAAGTTTCTCTGACCGGTCAGCCTTTCGTTATGGACCCGAGCAAATCTGTTGGCCAGCTGCTGAAAGAGCACAATGCCGACGTAACTGGCTTCATCCGCTTTGAAGTGGGTGAAGGCATTGAGAAAGTTGAGACTGACTTTGCAGCAGAAGTTGCTGCGATGTCCAAGCAGTCTTAATTTTTTAAGGAGCCGCCTGAGGGCGGCTTCTTTTTGTGCCCATCTTGTAAAATCAGCTAACCACCGGGAGCTGATCCCACCAGGCGTCATTGGCAGGTAAAATAGCCTAATGGGACAGACTCTTATAGTGGCGGTGCTGGAAGCGACGTACAATGTCGCCGGAATTCACTTATCTCACTCGTTGACAGTCTCAGGAAAGAAACATGGCTACCAATGCAAAACCCGTCTATAAACGCATTCTGCTTAAGTTAAGTGGCGAAGCTCTGCAGGGTTCGGAAGGCTTCGGTATTGACGCAAGCATACTCGATCGCATGGCTCAGGAAATCAAAGAACTGGTTGAACTGGGTATTCAGGTTGGTGTGGTGATTGGTGGCGGTAATCTGTTCCGTGGGGCTGGCCTGGCGAAAGCGGGTATGAACCGCGTTGTGGGCGACCACATGGGCATGTTGGCTACGGTTATGAACGGTCTCGCTATGCGTGATGCGCTCCATCGCGCCTATGTGAACGCTCGCCTGATGTCCGCCATTCCGCTTAATGGCGTATGTGATAACTACAGCTGGGCCGAAGCGATTAGCCTGCTGCGTAATAACCGCGTGGTGATCCTCTCCGCCGGTACCGGTAATCCGTTCTTTACCACCGACTCCGCTGCCTGCCTGCGTGGCATTGAAATAGAAGCGGACGTGGTGCTGAAAGCAACCAAAGTTGATGGCGTGTTTACTGCCGATCCGGCAAAAGATCCGTCGGCAACCATGTACGATCAGCTGTCGTATAATGAAGTGCTGGATAAAGAACTGAAAGTGATGGATCTGGCCGCGTTTACGCTGGCACGTGACCATAAATTACCGATTCGTGTCTTCAACATGAACAAGCCTGGCGCACTGCGTCGCGTCGTCATGGGCGAAAAAGAAGGCACTCTGATTACGGAATAATTTCCGTCGAGGCCAATTCCGGGTAAGATTCCGCTTTAATTACGCAGGTCACTTACCCGGTGGCATATTTTAAACAGGACTATACTTAGCACAACCGTGCTACCGTCTGGTCTGTCTGAGACAAGTTTTCAAGGATTCGTAACGTGATTAGCGATATCAGAAAAGATGCTGAAGTGCGCATGGAAAAATGCGTAGAAGCGTTCAAAAACCAAATCAGTAAAATCCGCACTGGCCGCGCTTCTCCAAGCCTGCTGGACGGCATCGTTGTGGAATATTACGGTGCGCCAACGCCGCTGCGTCAGCTGGCAAGCGTGACCGTTGAAGATTCCCGTACGCTGAAAATCAACGTATTTGACCGTACTCTGAGCGCGGCAGTTGAAAAAGCCATTATGGCTTCTGACCTCGGCCTGAACCCAAGCTCTGCGGGCAGCGACATCCGCGTTCCGCTGCCGCCGCTGACCGAAGAACGTCGTCGCGATCTCACCAAAATCGTGCGTGGCGAAGCTGAACAGGCGCGTGTCTCCGTACGTAACGTGCGTCGCGATGCAAATGACAAAGTTAAAGCGCTGCTGAAAGAGAAAGAAATCAGCGAAGACGACGATCGTCGTTCTCAGGATGACGTGCAGAAAATGACTGACGCCGCAATCAAAAAAGTCGATGCGGCGCTGGCAGAGAAAGAAGCAGAGCTGATGCAGTTCTGATTTGCCGTAATAACGTTAACGCCGTACAGGAAGCCTCCGGTTTCGCTGGCGGCGTTTTGCTTTCTGTGTACCTCAACGCTGGGGTATTGATACTGTCTTATCTCTCCTGGACGCCTCATGAAGCAACTAACCGTTCTGGGTTCAACCGGCTCTATTGGCTGTAGCACGCTCGATGTGGTTCGCCACAATCCCGACGCCTTTTCTGTTACCGCCCTGGTCGCGGGCAAAAATGTGGCGCGTATGGTTGAGCAGTGCCTGGAGTTTTCCCCTCGTTATGCGGTGATGGACGACGCGTCCAGCGCGCGGATGTTGCAACAGACGCTGCGCGAAAACGGCTGTCGGACCGAGGTGTTAAGCGGTCAGCAGGCCGCCAGCGATATGGCTTCCTTAAGCGATGTCGATCAGGTTATGGCGGCCATCGTCGGTGCAGCCGGACTGGTGCCTACGCTTGCGGCCATCCGCGCCGGTAAAACGGTGCTGCTGGCAAATAAAGAGTCGCTGGTGACCTGCGGACGCCTGTTTATGGAGGCGGTCAGGAGCAGTGAAGCGCAGTTGCTGCCAGTTGATAGTGAACATAACGCCATTTTTCAGAGTTTGCCGGAAACAATTCAACACAACCTGGGGTACGCTGATCTTGAGCAAAATGGCGTTTCATCGATTTTGCTCACCGGGTCAGGTGGCCCGTTTCGCGAAACGGCAATTTCTGAACTGGCGGCGATGACGCCGGATCAGGCTTGCCGTCATCCGAACTGGTCGATGGGGCGTAAAATCTCTGTCGATTCGGCCACCATGATGAACAAAGGTCTGGAATACATTGAAGCCCGCTGGCTGTTCAACGCTTCAGCGCAGCAGATGGAAGTCTTAATCCATCCGCAGTCGGTGATCCACTCGATGGTGCGCTATCGCGACGGCAGCGTACTGGCCCAGTTAGGTGAGCCGGATATGCGCACGCCTATCGCCCATACCATGGGCTGGCCCGCGCGCGTTGCTTCAGGCGTGAAGCCGCTGGATTTTTGCAAGCTGAGCCAGCTGAGTTTTGCCGCGCCTGATTATGACCGCTACCCCTGCCTGAAACTGGCGATGCAAGCGTTTGAACAGGGACAGGCATTAACGACGGCGTTGAATGCAGCCAATGAGATCGTCGTCGCCGCGTTTTTAGCCTCGCAGATCCGCTTTACGGATATTGCCGCCCTCAATCTGGCCGTTCTGGAACAGATTAGCGCACGCGAACCGCAGAGTATTGAGGATGTGCTGGCTGTAGATGCAACGGCGCGTGAGATTGCACAACAGCAGGTGATACGTCACACCCGCTGATGATTATCCACGTACGTACGGTTGTGGTATTTGTTAGCGCTGTGCTTCAGTGATATAGTCTGCGCCACCTGATTGCGGATTATTATTAATTTGCAATCTCGTGAGCCGTGGTTTCACACGGCTTTTTTACGAAAAAGCGTCGCAATTCCGGGGCATCGCTAATCCCTTTTATGGACTAAAACGCGTTATGTTGTCTGCTAATCAACCAATCGGCGAAAGTTTGCCTGCGCATGGCTGTCGTCATGTTGCGATAATCATGGATGGCAATGGTCGCTGGGCGAAGAGACAGGGAAAGATCCGCGCTTTCGGGCACAAAGCCGGAGCGAAATCTGTCCGGCGTGCAGTTTCTTTTGCGGCTAATAACGGCATAGATGCGTTAACGCTGTACGCTTTTAGTAGTGAAAACTGGAATCGTCCCGCACAGGAAGTGAGCGCGTTAATGGAGTTATTTGTATGGGCGCTGGACAGCGAAGTCAAAAGTCTGCACCGTCATAATGTCCGTTTGCGTATCATCGGCGATATCAGCCGGTTTAACGCGCGCCTTCAGGAGCGTATCCACAAAGCCGAAGCGTTAACCGGAAATAATACCGGACTAACGTTAAACATTGCCGCTAACTATGGCGGACGCTGGGATATTATTCAGGGAGTTCAG
This sequence comes from Superficieibacter sp., assembly GCF_032071645.1. NCBI lineage: Bacteria > Pseudomonadati > Pseudomonadota > Gammaproteobacteria > Enterobacterales > Enterobacteriaceae > Superficieibacter > Superficieibacter sp. The sequence continues at coordinate 29,154 of NZ_DAMAPU010000019.1, read as the reverse complement.
CAGCTCGCTGTGCAGGTTCAGGAAGGTCGCCTGCGTGCCGAACAAATTGATGAAGAGATGCTAAGTCAGCAAATCTGCATGCATGAGCTGGCTCCTGTAGATTTGGTAATTAGGACAGGGGGAGAGCATCGCATCAGTAACTTTTTGCTGTGGCAAATTGCCTATGCCGAACTTTACTTTACGGATGTTCTTTGGCCTGATTTCGATGAACAAGACTTTGAAGGTGCGCTGCATGCTTTTGCCAATCGAGAGCGTCGCTTCGGCGGCACAGACTCCGGTGTTGACAATGCCTGATGGGGGTAGCTTTTGCTGAAGTATCGCCTGATTTCTGCTTTTGTACTGATTCCCGTTGTCATTGCGGCGCTGTTTTTATTGCCCCCGATGGGCTTTGGTATCGTAACGCTGGTTGTGTGTATGCTGGCCGCGTGGGAATGGGGGCAGCTGAGTGGTTTTACCTCCAGAACGCAGCGTGTCTGGCTGGCGGTCTTATGCGGACTTTTGCTGGCGCTGATGCTGTTCATGCTACCGGAGTATCATCATAATATTCATCAACCGGTCATTGAGCTTTCCCTTTGGGCGTCGCTGGCCTGGTGGATTGTCGCGCTGGTGCTGGTGTTATTCTATCCGGGTTCCGCCGCAGTGTGGCGCAATTCAAAAACGCTGCGCCTGATTTTCGGTGTGTTGACCATTATTCCTTTTTTCTGGGGAATGGTGGTGCTGCGCGCCTGGCACTACACGGTCAATCCCTATAGCGGCGCGCTGTGGCTACTCTATGTTATGATCCTGGTCTGGGGCGCGGATTCTGGCGCGTATATGTTTGGCAAACTGTTTGGCAAACATAAGCTGGCACCGAAAGTCTCACCGGGAAAAACCTGGCAGGGCTTTTTTGGCGGTCTGGTGACGGCGGCAATTATCTCCTGGGCCTACGGGCAGTGGGCTAACCTGGAGGTTGCGCCCGCAACGTTGCTGATTTGCTCCGTTGTCGCCGCGCTGGCGTCGGTGCTGGGCGATCTGACGGAAAGTATGTTTAAGCGTGAAGCAGGTATTAAGGACAGCGGTCATTTGATCCCAGGGCACGGGGGTATTCTGGATCGTATCGATAGCCTGACGGCAGCGGTACCGGTCTTTGCCTGCCTGTTGCTATTAGTCTTCAGGACGATTTAACGGAAGGTTTTATGCTGAGCATTCTCTGGAATCTGGCCGCGTTCATCGTAGCGCTGGGTGTACTGATCACCGTGCATGAATTTGGCCATTTCTGGGTAGCTCGTCGTTGTGGCGTCCGCGTTGAACGTTTTTCTATCGGTTTTGGCAAGGCGCTCTGGCGGCGTACCGATCGCCAGGGCACCGAATTTGTTATCGCCCTGATCCCGCTGGGCGGCTATGTCAAAATGTTGGATGAGCGCGTTGAACCGGTTGCGCCGGAAATGCGCCATTACGCTTTCAATAATAAAACGCCAGGGCAACGCGCCGCCGTGATTGCTGCTGGTCCCATCGCCAATTTCATCTTTGCTATCTTTGCTTACTGGCTGGTATTTATTATCGGCGTACCCGGCGTTCGCCCGGTAATTGGTGAGATAACACCCAATTCGGTCGCCGCAGAAGCACAAATTGCACCTGGTACGGAACTTAAAGCCGTTGACGGCATCGAAACGCCTGACTGGGATGCTGTGCGTCTGGAACTGGTGGCTAAAATCGGCGAAGAACAAACTACCGTGACCGTTGCGCCTTTTGGCAGCGACAGTCGGCAGCAAAAAGTTCTCGACTTGCGTAACTGGCATTTTGAACCCGATAAAGAAGATCCGGTTGCTTCTCTGGGTATACGTCCGCGCGGAGCGCAGATAGAATCAGTGCTGGCAGAAGTTCAGAATGGCTCTGCCGCGCAAAAAGCGGGTTTGCAAGCAGGCGACAGGATCGTTAAAGTCGATGGTCAACCGCTCACACAGTGGATGACTTTTGTTACACTGGTGCGCGATAACCCCGGCAAAGGGTTGGCACTGGAGATAGAAAGGCAGGGTAGCCCCTTGTCTTTGACGTTAATACCAGATACAAAACCCGGTGATAAGGATGAAGGGTTTGCGGGAGTGGTACCGAAGATTATCCCACTCCCCGATGAGTACAAAACAGTACGCCAGTATGGGCCGTTTAGCGCCATCGCCCAGGCCACGGATAAAACGTGGCAGTTGATGTCGCTTACGGTCAGGATGCTGGGAAAATTGATAACCGGTGACGTAAAACTGAACAACCTTAGTGGGCCGATCTCAATCGCTCAGGGGGCTGGAATGTCGGCGGAGTTTGGGTTGATTTACTATCTGATGTTCCTCGCGCTCATCAGCGTAAATCTGGGTATTATCAACCTGTTCCCGCTACCCGTTCTTGACGGGGGTCATCTGCTGTTTTTAGCGATTGAAAAGCTAAAAGGCGGCCCGGTATCCGAGCGAGTTCAAGACTTTAGTTATCGCATTGGCTCGATTTTGCTGGTGTTGTTAATGGGGCTTGCACTTTTCAATGATTTCTCTCGGTTGTAAGAGAGAGTGTTAGGAAGAACGCATAATAACGATGGCGATGAAAAAGTTGCTTATAGCGTCGCTGCTGTTCAGCAGCGCCACCGTATACGGTGCTGAAGGGTTCGTAGTGAAGGACATTCATTTCGAAGGCCTGCAGCGAGTCGCTGTTGGTGCGGCCCTCCTGAGTATACCTGTACATACTGGTGACACGGTCAATGACGATGACATCAGTGAGATCATCCGCAGCTTATTTTCCACCGGCAACTTTGAGGACGTTCGCGTCCTGCGCGATGGGGACACGCTGCTAATCCAGGTGAAGGAGCGTCCAACGATTGCCAGCATCACTTTCTCCGGTAACAAATCGGTGAAAGATGACATGCTCAAGCAAAACCTTGAAGCCTCTGGCGTGCGCGTGGGTGAATCCCTCGATCGCACCACCCTCTCCGACATAGAAAAGGGTCTTGAAGACTTCTACTACAGCGTGGGTAAATACAGTGCCAGCGTGAAAGCGGTTGTTACCCCGCTGCCACGCAACCGTGTTGACCTGAAGCTGGTATTCCAGGAAGGCGTCTCGGCTCAGATTCAGCAAATCAATATTGTCGGCAACCAGGCCTTCAGTACGGAAGAACTGATCTCGCATTTCCAGTTGCGTGATGAAGTTCCGTGGTGGAACGTGGTTGGCGATCGTAAATATCAGAAGCAAAAACTGGCGGGCGACCTTGAAACCCTGCGCAGTTACTATCTCGATCGCGGCTATGCGCGCTTTAATATCGACTCCACCCAGGTCAGCCTGACGCCGGACAAAAAAGGCATCTACGTGACGGTGAACATCACCGAAGGCGATCAGTACAAGCTGTCGGGTGTTGAAGTCAGCGGCAATCTGGCCGGACATTCCGCAGAGATTGAAAGCCTGACAAAAATTGAGCCGGGCGAGCTTTATAACGGCACCAAAGTGACCAAAATGGAAGACGACATTAAAAAGCTTCTTGGTCGCTATGGTTACGCCTACCCGCGCGTGCAGTCGCAGCCGGAAATCAACGATGCAGACAAGACGGTTAAACTGCGCGTCAACGTTGATGCCGGTAATCGTTACTACGTGCGTAAGATCCGCTTTGAAGGCAACGACACCTCGAAAGATGCCGTTCTGCGTCGCGAAATGCGCCAGATGGAAGGGGCGTGGCTGGGTAGCGATCTCGTCGATCAGGGTAAAGAGCGTCTGAACCGTCTCGGCTATTTCGAAACGGTGGACACCGATACCCAGCGTGTTCCGGGTCGTCCGGATCAGGTTGATGTGGTCTATAAAGTCAAAGAGCGTAACACCGGTAGCTTTAACTTCGGCGTTGGCTACGGTACTGAAAGCGGCGTTAGCTTCCAGGCAGGCGTGCAACAGGATAACTGGTTAGGTACGGGTTACTCCGTGGGTATCAACGGTACCAAAAACGATTACCAGACCTATACCGAGCTGTCGCTTACCAACCCGTACTTTACCGTTGACGGCGTTAGCCTCGGTGGTCGTGTGTTCTATAACGACTTCGAAGCGGACGATGCGGATCTCTCCGGCTATACCAACAAAAGTTACGGTACGGATTTAACGCTCGGCTTCCCGATTAACGAATACAACACCCTGCGTACCGGCGTGGGCTACGTGCATAACTCCCTGTCTAACATGGAGCCGCAGGTGGCAATGTGGCGTTATCTGAATTCAATGGGTGAAAACCCAAGTACGTCTGACCAGGACAATAGCTTTAAATCAGATGATTTCACCTTTAACTACGGCTGGACCTATAACAAGCTTGACCGTGGCTTCTTCCCGACGGAAGGTACGCGTGTCAACCTGAATGGCAAAGTGACCATTCCGGGTTCTGACAACGAATACTACAAAGCAACGCTGGATACCGCGACCTACGTGCCGATCGATGACGACCACAAATGGGTTGTTCTGGGCCGTACTAAAGTGGGTTATGGCGACGGATTAGGTGATAAAGAACTGCCGTTCTATGAGAACTTCTACGCGGGTGGTTCAAGCACGGTGCGTGGCTTCCAGTCGAATACTATCGGTCCTAAAGCGGTTTACTATCCGCATTCGGTCCGTGATTACGACGATGACGATGATTACGATTGCGCAGTAGAAAACGGTGCGAGTGATATCTGTAAGTCTAACGATGCTGTGGGCGGTAACGCCATGGCCGTTGCCAGCCTTGAGTTCATCACGCCGACGCCGTTCATCAGTGAAAAATATGCCAATTCGGTCCGTACCTCATTCTTCTGGGATATGGGTACCGTCTGGGATACTAACTGGGATACGTCTTCTGTGTCGTCAGATATACCGGACTACGGCGATCCGAGTAATATCCGTATGTCCGCCGGTATCGCATTACAATGGATGTCCCCATTGGGGCCGTTGGTCTTCTCCTACGCCCAACCATTCAAAAAGTACGATGGAGACAAATCTGAGCAATTCCAGTTTAACATCGGTAAAACCTGGTAATTGCTTCTCGCAAAGGAATGCAATTGCAGTGTAGCGTTGATTTCAGCCGATCCCTTCCGGGGTCGTCTGGTCACGCAAAGAACGATACCTGCGGGTATCAATGGGATGGTAAGGAGTTTATTGTGAAAAAGTGGTTATTAGCGGCAGGTCTCGGTTTAGCAATGGTTACTTCTGCTCAGGCAGCGGACAAAATCGCGATTGTTAACATGGGAAGCCTGTTCCAACAGGTAGCACAGAAAACGGGCGTCTCCAACACTCTGGAAAATGAGTTTAAAGGCCGCGCATCTGAGCTGCAGAAAATGGAAGGCGACCTGCAGAGCAAAATGCAGCGCTTACAGTCTATGAAAGCTGGTGCTGACCGCAACAAGCTGGAAAAAGACGTCATGTCACAGCGTCAGACCTTCGCTCAAAAAGCACAGGCTTTTGAGAAAGATCGCGCGCGTCGTTCTAACGAAGAACGCGGCAAACTGGTCACTCGCATCCAGACTGCAGTGAAATCCGTTGCCAGCAGCCAGAGCATCGATCTGGTTGTCGACGCAAATACCGTTGCTTACAACAGCAGCGATGTTAAAGACATCACCGCTGATGTGCTGAAACAGGTTAAATAAGTAATGCCTTCAATTCGACTGGCTGACTTAGCACAGCAGTTGGATGCAGAATTACACGGTGATGGCGATATCGTCATCACCGCCGTTGCGTCCATGCAATCTGCCCAGGCAGGTCACATCACCTTCATGGTAAATCCTAAATACCGTGAACACCTGGCAGCTTGCCAGGCATCCGCTGTCGTTATGACCCCCGACGATCTTCCGTTTGCGAAAAGCGCGGCGCTGGTAGTGAAAAATCCCTACCTGATTTACGCCCGGATGGCGCAAATACTCGATACCACGCCACAGCCAGCGCAGGATATTGCGCCGAGTGCGGTCATTGATGCCACGGCGACGCTGGGTAACAACGTCTCCATTGGCGCAAATGCGGTGATCGAATCCGACGTAACGCTTGGCGATAACGTGGTTATTGGCGCGGGTTGCTTCGTCGGTAAAAAGACGAAGATCGGTGCGGGTTCAAGACTATGGGCTAACGTTAGCATTTACCATGAAGTTGAGATCGGCGAAAATTGCCTGATCCAGTCCAGTACGGTGATCGGTTCCGACGGCTTTGGTTACGCCAACGATCGCGGTAACTGGGTGAAGATCCCGCAGCTTGGCCGGGTTATTATTGGCGATCGCGTAGAGATCGGCGCATGTACCACTATCGATCGTGGTGCGCTGGATGACACTATTATCGGCAATGGCGTGATTATTGATAACCAGTGCCAGATTGCACATAACGTTGTGATTGGCGACAATACCGCAGTTGCGGGCGGCGTCATTATGGCAGGCAGCCTGAAAATTGGCCGTTACTGCATGATTGGCGGCGCTAGCGTAATCAACGGGCACATGGAAATCTGCGATAAGGTAACGGTGACGGGAATGGGTATGGTCATGCGTCCTATTACTGAACCGGGCGTTTACTCCTCAGGTATCCCGCTGCAGCCCAATAAGACATGGCGTAAAACCGCCGCTCTGGTGATGAATATTGATGATATGAGCAAGCGCCTCAAGGCTATTGAGCGCAAGGTCAATCAACAAGACTAACGCTTCATCAGAAGATGTCTGAACATTCCGGCCTGTCGGCATTCATCAGATTGCCACAGGCCGTGTTATTATTGCTGTTCATTATATTTAGACAGGAAGAGTATTTTGACTACTGACACTCATACTCTGCATATTGAAGAGATTCTTGAGCTTCTGCCGCATCGCTTTCCGTTCTTGCTGGTAGATCGCGTGCTGGACTTTGAAGAAGGTCGTTTTCTGCGCGCAGTAAAAAATGTCTCCGTAAATGAGCCATTTTTTCAGGGCCATTTTCCAGGCAAGCCGATTTTCCCCGGCGTGCTGATTCTGGAAGCAATGGCACAGGCTACGGGTATTCTGGCGTTTAAAAGCGTGGGTAAACTGGAGCCGGGCGAGCTGTACTATTTCGCAGGTATTGACGAAGCGCGCTTTAAGCGTCCGGTCGTGCCTGGCGATCAAATGATCATGGAAGTCACTTTCGAAAAAACCCGCCGTGGACTGACCCGCTTTAAAGGCGTGGCGCTGGTTGACGGTAAAGTTGTTTGTGAAGCTACGATGATGTGTGCGCGTAGCCGGGAGGCCTGATACGTGATTGATAATACCGCCTTTATCCATCCGACTGCCATTGTGGAAGAGGGTGCCATTATTGGTGCCAACGCCCATATTGGCCCGTTTTGTATTGTGGGACCCAACGTCGAAATTGGCGAGGGTACCGTACTGAAATCCCATGTTGTCGTAAACGGCCACACTAAAATTGGTCGCGATAACGAGATTTATCAGTTCGCTTCTATCGGGGAGGTTAATCAGGATCTTAAATATGCTGGTGAGCCGACGCGCGTAGAAATTGGCGATCGCAACCGCATCCGCGAAAGCGTCACCATTCATCGTGGCACAGTACAGGGCGGTGGACTGACGAAGGTGGGCAGCGATAACCTGCTGATGATCAACGCTCACGTGGCGCATGATTGTACAGTCGGCGACCGCTGTATCCTTGCCAACAACGCAACGCTGGCAGGACACGTATCGCTGGACGACTTCGTGATTATCGGTGGCATGACGGCCGTTCATCAGTTCTGCATCATTGGTGCACACGTGATGGTCGGCGGCTGCTCCGGTGTTGCGCAGGACGTCCCGCCGTTTGTCATCGCGCAGGGCAACCACGCCACGCCATTCGGTGTCAATATCGAAGGGCTGAAGCGTCGTGGGTTTAGCCGGGAAGCGATTACCGCGATCCGTAACGCCTACAAACTCCTGTACCGCAGCGGGAAAACGCTGGAAGAAGCCAAACCCGAAATCGCCGAGCTGGCCGGGCAGTATCCGGAAGTGAAAGCCTTTACGGACTTCTTTGCGCGTTCAACGCGTGGTCTGATTCGTTAATGGCTGAACAGCGCCCGTTAACGATTGCCCTGGTCGCCGGAGAAACCTCCGGCGATATTCTTGGTGCCGGTCTTATCCGCGCGCTAAAAGCTCGCGTACCTGATGCCCGCTTCGTCGGCGTCGCAGGCCCGCGTATGCAGGCTGAAGGCTGTGAAGCCTGGTATGAAATGGAAGAGCTGGCGGTAATGGGGATCGTCGAGGTGCTGGGTCGCCTGCGTCGGTTGCTGCATATCCGTGCGGATCTTACCCGTCGGCTTACCGATCTTAAGCCTGACGTTTTCGTCGGCATCGATGCGCCTGACTTTAATATCACTCTCGAAGGCAACCTGAAAAATCAGGGGATCAAAACGATCCACTACGTCAGCCCGTCCGTCTGGGCATGGCGGCAGAAACGCGTTTTCAAAATCGGCAGATCCACCCATATGGTGCTGGCTTTCCTGCCTTTCGAAAAAGCGTTTTATGATAAATTTAACGTACCGTGCCGCTTCATTGGTCATACGATGGCCGATGCTATGCCGCTGGACCCGGATAAAAACGCGGCGCGCGACGTGCTTGGCATCCCGCATGACGTGCACTGTCTGGCGCTGTTGCCGGGAAGCCGGGGCGCGGAAGTGGAAATGCTCAGTGCAGACTTCCTTAAAACCGCCCAAATTTTGCGTCAGCATTATCCCGATCTGCACGTTGTAGTCCCGCTGGTCAACGTGAAGCGCCGGGAACAGTTCGAGCGCATTAAAGCGGAAGTGGCGGCAGATCTGAATGTGCATCTGCTGGATGGCATGGCGCGTGAGGCGATGATCGCCAGCGACGCTGCGCTGCTGGCGTCCGGCACGGCGGCGCTGGAGTGTATGCTGGCAAAATGCCCGATGGTCGTCGGTTATCGCATGAAGCCTTTTACCTTCTGGCTGGCGAAAAGGCTGGTGAAGACCGACTATGTTTCGCTGCCTAATTTACTGGCCGGGCGTGAGCTGGTGAAAGAGCTGCTACAGGAGGAGTGTGAGCCGCAGGCGTTAGCCGCCGCGCTGCTGCCCCTGTTGGCGAATGGTAAAACCAGCCACGCGATGCATGAGACTTTCCGCGATCTGCACCAGCAGATCCGCTGTAACGCCGATGAGCAGGCGGCAGACGCGGTACTGGAGTTAGCACCATGACAGAATTTGTTTATCCGCATACCCACCTGGTAGCCGGTGTGGATGAAGTCGGTCGCGGCCCGCTGGTTGGCGCGGTCGTTACGGCCGCGGTGATCCTCGATCCGGCGCGTCCGATTGCCGGTCTTAACGATTCTAAAAAGCTTTCAGAGAAGCGTCGCCTGGCGCTGAGTGAAGAGATCAAAGAAAAGGCGCTAAGCTGGAGTCTGGGCCGTGCCGAACCGTATGAAATCGACGAGCTGAATATTTTGCATGCCACGATGCTGGCGATGCAGCGCGCCGTCGCCGGGCTGCGCGTTATGCCTGAATATGTGCTGATCGACGGCAACCGCTGTCCCGTCCTCGCGATGCCTTCACTTGCCGTCGTTAAAGGTGACAGTCGGGTGGCAGAAATCAGCGCCGCCTCAATTATTGCCAAAGTTGCTCGCGATGCGGAAATGGCGGCACTGGATCTGACGTTTCCTCAATATGGCTTTGCGCAGCACAAAGGCTATCCGACCGCTTTTCACCTTGAAAAACTGGCGGAGCACGGCGCGACGGAGCATCACCGGCGTAGCTTTGCGCCTGTTAAACGCGCGCTGGGACTGGTGTCCTGAATCAACACGCAAGTAATTAAGTCACGCGGGATCTGAAAATGGCTGAACCACGTTTCGTACACCTGCGGGTGCACAGCGACTACTCCATGATCGATGGGCTGGCAAAAACCGGGCCGCTGGTGAAAAAGGCGGCCTCACTGGGTATGCCTGCGCTGGCGATCACCGATTTTATGAACCTGTGTGGTCTGGTGAAGTTCTACGGAACGGCACACGGTGCGGGGATCAAGCCCATTGTCGGCGCGGATTTTCACGTCCAGAACGAACTGCTCCCCGATGAGCTGACCCAGCTGACCGTTCTGGCGGCCAATAACGTCGGCTATCAAAACCTGACGCTGCTGATCTCACGCGCCTATCAGCGCGGCTATGGGGCGCTCGGGCCGTGGATCGATCGTGACTGGCTGGCGGAGCTTGGCGAAGGACTGATCCTGATTTCCGGCGGACGTCTTGGCGACGTTGGCCGCAGCCTGATGCGCGGCAATAACGTGCTGGTGGATCAGTGCGTCTCATTCTATGAAGAGCATTTTCCCGACCGCTTTTATCTGGAACTGATCCGTACCGGCAGGCAGGACGAGGAAAGCTATCTTCATGCGGCGATTGAGCTGGCAGAAGCGCGTGGGCTGCCGGTGGTGGCAACAAACGATGTGCGGTTTATCAGCCCGGATGATTTCGACGCCCATGAAATTCGCGTTGCTATCCACGACGGCTTTACGCTCGACGATCCAAAACGTCCGCGTAATTACTCGACGCAGCAATACATGCGCACCGAAGATGAAATGTGCGAGCTGTTTGCCGATATCCCGGAAGCGCTGGAGAACAGCGTTGAAATTGCCCGTCGCTGTAATGTGACCGTGCGTCTTGGCGAATATTTCCTGCCGCAGTTCCCGACCGGGGATATGACTACGGAGGATTTCCTCGTCGTCAAATCCAAAGAGGGGCTGGAAGAGCGGCTTGAATTCCTGTTCCCGGATGAAGAAGAGCGCAAAAAGCGCCGCCCGGAATATGACGAGCGTCTGGACGTCGAGCTTCAGGTGATCAACCAGATGGGATTCCCTGGCTACTTCCTGATCGTGATGGAGTTTATCCAGTGGTCGAAAGATAACGGCGTGCCGGTCGGTCCGGGGCGAGGCTCCGGTGCAGGCTCGCTGGTGGCGTATGCGCTAAAAATTACCGATCTCGATCCGCTGGCGCTCGACCTGCTGTTTGAACGTTTCCTCAACCCGGAACGTGTTTCAATGCCCGACTTCGACGTTGACTTCTGCATGGAGAAACGCGATCAGGTTATCGAACACGTCGCGGATATGTACGGGCGCGACGCGGTATCACAGATCATTACCTTTGGTACGATGGCGGCGAAAGCGGTGATCCGCGACGTGGGCCGCGTGCTGGGACACCCGTATGGTTTTGTCGATCGTATTTCCAAGCTGGTGCCGCCCGATCCGGGGATGACGCTGGCAAAAGCCTTCGAAGCCGAGCCGCAGCTGCCGGAAATCTACGAGGCTGATGAAGAGGTCAAAGCGCTGATCGACATGGCGCGTAAGCTCGAAGGCGTCACGCGTAACGCTGGTAAACATGCGGGCGGCGTGGTGATCGCGCCGACCAAAATTACCGACTTCGCACCGTTGTACTGCGATGAAGCGGGTCAGCATCCCGTCACCCAGTTTGATAAAAATGATGTGGAATACGCCGGGCTGGTGAAGTTTGACTTCCTTGGCCTGCGCACGCTCACCATCATCAACTGGGCGCTGGAGATGATCAACAAACGGCGTGAGAAGCAGGGCGAGCCGCCGCTGGATATCGCCGCCATCCCGCTGGAAGATAAAAAAAGTTTCGACATGCTGCAACGCTCGGAAACCACGGCGGTGTTCCAGCTTGAATCGCGCGGCATGAAAGATCTCATCAAGCGTCTGCAACCGGACTGCTTTGAAGATATGATCGCGCTGGTGGCGCTGTTCCGTCCCGGTCCGCTTCAGTCGGGGATGGTAGATAACTTTATTGACCGTAAACACGGGCGCGAAGAGATCTCTTACCCGGACGTGCAGTGGCAGCATGAGAGCCTGAAACCGGTACTGGAACCCACCTACGGCATCATCCTGTATCAGGAACAGGTCATGCAGATTGCCCAGGTGCTTTCCGGTTATACCCTTGGCGGCGCGGATATGCTGCGTCGTGCAATGGGTAAGAAAAAGCCGGAAGAGATGGCCAAGCAGCGCGGCGCGTTTGAAGACGGGGCGAAGAAAAACGGCATCGACGGCGAGCTGGCGATGAAAATCTTCGACCTGGTGGAAAAATTCGCCGGTTACGGATTTAACAAATCGCACTCGGCAGCCTATGCCCTGGTGTCCTATCAGACCCTGTGGCTGAAAGCGCATTACCCGGCTGAATTTATGGCGGCGGTAATGACGGCGGATATGGATAACACCGAGAAAGTGGTAGGGCTGGTGGATGAGTGCTGGCGCATGGGGCTGAAAATCCTGCCGCCGGACATAAACTCCGGGCAATATCATTTTCACGTCAACGATGACGGGGAAATCGTGTATGGTATCGGCGCGATTAAAGGCGTAGGCGAAGGGCCAATTGAGGCCATTCTCGAAGCGCGTAATAACGGCGGCTATTTCCGCGAGCTGTTCGATCTCTGTGCGCGTACCGACACGAAAAAGTTAAACCGTCGGGTGCTGGAAAAACTGATTATGTCCGGGGCATTTGACCGCCTCGGGCCGCACCGCGCCGCGCTGATGAACTCGCTTGGCGATGCGTTAAAAGCGGCGGATCAGCACGCCAAAGCGGAAGCTATTGGGCAGGCAGACATGTTCGGCGTGCTGGCGGAAGAGCCGGAGCAGATCGAGCAATCCTACGCCAGCTGCCAGCCCTGGCCGGAACATACGGTACTGGAAGGGGAGCGCGAAACGTTAGGTCTGTATCTGACGGGCCACCCTATTAATCAGTATCTGAAAGAAATTGAGCGCTATGTCGGAGGCGTAAGGCTGAAAGACATGCATCCGACCGAACGTGGTAAAGTCACCACGGCGGCGGGGCTCGTCATTGCCGCGCGGGTTATGGTCACCAAGCGCGGTAATCGTATCGGCATCTGTACGCTGGATGACCGTTCCGGGCGGCTGGAGGTGATGTTATTCACCGAGGCGCTGGAAAAGTACCAGCAGTTGCTGGAAAACGACCGCATACTTATCGTCAGCGGACAGGTCAGCTTTGATGACTTCAGCGGTGGGCTTAAAATGATGGCCCGCGAAGTGATGGATATTGACGAAGCTCGTGAAAAATATGCTCGCGGGCTTGCTATCTCGCTGACGGACAGGCAAATTGATGACCAGCTTTTAAACCGACTCCGTCAGTCTCTGGAACCCCATCGTTCGGGAACCATTCCAGTACATCTCTACTATCAGAGGACGGATGCGCGTGCGCGGCTGCGCTTTGGCGCAACGTGGCGCGTCTCTCCGAGCGATCGTTTACTTAACGATCTCCGTGGCCTCATTGGTTCGGAGCAGGTGGAACTGGAGTTTGACTAATACAGGAATACTATGAGTCTGAATTTCCTAGATTTTGAACAGCCGATTGCAGAGCTGGAAGCGAAAATCGATTCTCTGACTGCGGTTAGCCGTCAGGATGAGAAACTGGATATAAATATCGACGAAGAAGTGCATCGTCTGCGCGAAAAGAGCGTAGAGCTGACGCGGAAAATCTTTGCCGATCTCGGCGCATGGCAGGTAGCCCAACTGGCGCGACATCCACTGCGCCCCTACACCCTGGATTATGTCCGCCTGGCATTTGATGAATTCGATGAGCTGGCAGGGGATCGCGCTTACGCTGATGATAAAGCTATCGTCGGCGGCATCGCACGCCTGGATGGACGTCCGGTGATGATCATTGGTCATCAAAAAGGCCGTGAAACCAAAGAAAAAATCCGCCGTAACTTTGGGATGCCCGCACCGGAAGGCTATCGCAAAGCGCTGCGTCTGATGGAAATGGCCGAGCGTTTCAACATGCCGATCATCACCTTCATCGACACCCCTGGGGCATACCCTGGCGTGGGCGCGGAAGAGCGTGGCCAGTCAGAAGCCATTGCCCGCAACCTGCGTGAAATGTCGCGCCTGAGCGTGCCGGTTATCTGCACCGTTATCGGTGAAGGCGGCTCTGGCGGCGCGCTGGCGATTGGCGTGGGCGATAAAGTGAATATGTTGCAGTACAGCACCTATTCCGTTATCTCCCCGGAAGGCTGTGCCTCCATTCTGTGGAAAAGCGCCGATAAAGCGCCGCTGGCTGCCGACGCAATGGGCATCATTGCTCCGCGCCTGAAAGAGCTGAAGCTGATTGACTCTATCATCCCGGAACCGCTGGGCGGCGCGCACCGCAACCCGGAAGCTATCGCCGCTTCCCTGAAGGCGCAGCTGCTGGAAGATTTAGCGGATCTCGACGTGCTGGGTAAAGAAGATTTGCTCAATCGTCGTTATCACCGTCTGATGAGCTACGGTTACGCCTGATTACTTCCCTCATTTTTATCACTAAAGGCCGGATATTCCGGCCTTTTTTTATGTGATTTTTCCCCTGGAAAAAAGTGATATCGCGTTGAGAGCATATGATTAACCCGTCAGCCCCTTCTTCCCCGAAACTGTAGCTCTGCCAGGCATACGGCCAGGGCAGGCTGTGAATATATCAAGGAGAAGAAAATGGCATTGCGAAAATCTATGGCCTTAAGCGCTGTAGCAGCAGGGATCCTGCTGGGTTTATCAACCGCACACGCGGCACCTTTACTCGGTGACAGCGCGCCGGTCACTATTAAAGCCAGCGACATGGCGGCGAAAGAAAAAGAGTTAACCAGCTTTCCGCTGATGTCAGCGGTAAAATCCTCTATTGCGACCCTGGATAACGCTGAAGTTGAAAAAATTGCTGTTGGACGTGCGGCGAACCCGGACAACGTGAAGCGCGTTGAGAAAATGCTGACTGAGAAAGACTGGGATTTCCTCTTCCCGATGCGCGCCCCGGAATACACCTACCTGAACTTCCTGAAAGCGATTGGTAAATTCCCGGCTGTCTGCGGCACCTACACCGACGGTCGCGACAGCGATGCGATCTGCCGTAAAACGCTGGCAACTATGTTCGCCCACTTCGCCCAGGAAACCGGTGGCCACGAAAGCTGGCGTGACATTCCTGAATGGCGCCAGGCGCTGGTCTACCTGCGCGAAGTCGGCTGGGTGGAAGGTCAGAAAGGCGGCTATAACGGGGAATGTAACCCGGACGTATGGCAGGGACAGACCTGGCCGTGCGGTAAAGATAAAGACGGCGATTTCGTCAGCTATTTTGGTCGCGGTGCGAAGCAGCTTTCCTATAACTACAACTACGGGCCGTTCTCTGACGCGATGTACGGCGACGTTCGTCCGCTGCTGGATAAACCGGAAATCGTGGCCGATACCTGGATGAACCTGGCGAGCGCGGTCTTCTTCTTTGTTTATCCGCAGCCGCCGAAACCGTCCATGCTGCACGTCATTGACGGAACCTGGCAGCCGAACGATCGCGATAAAGCAAATGGCCTGGTGCCGGGCTTTGGCGTGACCATCCAGATCATCAACGGCGGCGTGGAATGCGGCGGCGCGGATGAAATGGCGCAGTCCCTCAACCGTATCAGCTATTACAAAGAGTTTGCTAACTATCTGAAAGTGCCTGTTCCGGCTGACGAAGTGCTGGGCTGTAAGAACATGAAGCAGTTCGACGAGGGCGGCGCGGGCGCACTGCCGATTTACTGGGAAGAAGACTGGTCATGGAGCGCGGATACCGCAGACGGTAAATCCTACTCCTGCCAGTTAGTGGGTTATCAGACGCCGTATACCGCCTTCAAACAGGGTGACTATGCGAAATGCGTCCAGCACTACTTCAAGGTTAACGTCGTGGACGACAGCGGCAACGCACAGCCGCAACCGCAGCCGACTCCCGATGACGTCCCGGCTCCGGCAGCTAATGTTGCGCCCGTCGCCCGTATTGCTGGCCCGGTGGGGGCGGTAGATGCTGGTAGCACGGTTTCTCTGAGTGCAGCAGGCTCTACCGATGCCAACGGCGACAAACTGTCTTACACCTGGATGGCACAGGATGGTCAGACCGTTTCCGGTGCGGATAAATCCGTTATCACCTTCAATGCCCCGGAAAAAGCGGAAGCTGCGCAGTACGTGGTTAACCTGAAAGTGAGCGACGGTACTCTGAGCAGCACAGCCAGCTACACCCTGAACGTGAAAGCGAAAGCGAAAGCTGATACGGATGGCGCGGTGACCTATCCTTCCTGGAACGCCACCCAGACGTGGAATGCCGGTGATATCGTCAATAACAATGGTGTACTGTACCAGTGCAAACCGCTGCCTGCGGGCGCATGGTGTAATGTTGCCTCCGCGTACTATGAGCCTGGCGCTGGCATTGCCTGGCAGGATGCGTGGAACGCGCTGTAACAGAAATAAATCCCGCCGGTGCGACGCACTGGCGGGATTGTTACTATGATTAGCTATGATTTTTTCAGGAGGAACGCGTGAATATCATAGCTATCATGGGGCCGCACGGGGTCTATTACAAAGATGAGCCGATTAAAGAACTTGAGAGTGCGCTTGAAGCGCAGGGGTTTAAATTAATCTGGCCGCAAAACAGTTCCGATCTGCTGAAGTTCATTGAGCACAACCCGCGCATTTGCGGCGTCATTTTCGACTGGGATGAGTATTCCGTTGATTTATGTAGCGAAATTAACCAACTCAATGAATACCTCCCGCTGTATGCCTTCATCAATACTCACTCCACGATGGATGTCAGCGTCCACGATATGCGCATGGCGCTGTGGTTCTTTGAGTATTCGCTTGGGGTCGCTGAAGACATCGCTACCCGCATCCGGCAATACACCGGTGAGTATCTGGATAATATCACGCCGCCATTTACCAAAGCGCTGTTCAACTATGTCAAAGAGGGCAAATACACCTTCTGTACGCCCGGGCACATGGCGGGAACGGCCTATCAAAAAAGTCCCATCGGCTGCCTGTTTTATGATTTTTTCGGCGGTAATACGCTGAAGGCAGATGTATCGATCTCCGTTACCGAGCTGGGATCGCTGCTCGATCATACCGGTCCGCATCTTGAGGCTGAAGAATATATCGCCCGCACTTTTGGTGCGGAGCAAAGCTATATGGTGACTAACGGCACCTCGACCTCCAATAAGATTGTCGGGATGTACGCCGCGCCGACCGGCAGCACGCTGCTGATCGACCGTAACTGCCATAAATCGCTGGCGCATTTGCTGATGATGAGCGACGTTGTGCCGCTGTGGCTCAAGCCGACGCGCAACGCGCTGGGCATTCTTGGCGGTATCCCACGGCGCGAGTTTACCCGTGACAGCCTGGCCGCGAAGGTCGCCGCCACGCCGCAGGCGCAGTGGCCGGTACATGCGGTGATCACAAACTCCACCTATGATGGCCTGCTGTATAACACCAACTGGATCAAGCAGACGCTGGATGTGCCGTCGATCCACTTTGACTCTGCCTGGGTGCCCTACACCCATTTTCACCCGATTTATCAGGGCAAAAGCGGGATGAGCGGCGAGCGGGTGCCGGGGAAAGTGATTTTTGAAACGCAATCGACGCATAAAATGCTGGCCGCGCTTTCGCAGGCGTCGCTGATCCACATTAAAGGTGATTACGACGAAGACACGTTTAACGAAGCTTTTATGATGCATACGTCCACCTCGCCGAGCTATCCGATTGTCGCGTCAATTGAGACGGCGGCGGCAATGCTGCGCGGCAATCCGGGCAAAAGACTGATAAACCGATCCGTCGAGCGGGCGCTGCATTTTCGTAAAGAGGTTCAGCGGCTGCGGGAGGAATCCGACGGCTGGTTCTTTGATATCTGGCAGCCGGAAGTGGTGGATGAAGCCGAATGTTGGCCGGTGGCGCCCGATGAGGACTGGCACGGCTTTAACGACGCCGATGCCGATCATATGTTTCTCGATCCGGTAAAAGTGACCATTCTGACGCCGGGGATGGATGAGCAGGGCCATATGAGCGAGGAGGGGATCCCCGCCGCGCTGGTGGCGAAATTCCTCGACGAACGCGGTGTGGTGGTGGAGAAAACCGGACCCTATAACCTGCTGTTTCTGTTCAGTATCGGCATTGATAAAACCCGGGCGATGGGATTATTGCGCGGCCTGACCGAGTTTAAGCGCGCCTACGATCTGAATTTGCGGGTGAAAAATATGCTCCCCGATCTGTATGCTGAAGATCCCGATTTCTACCGCAATATGCGCATTCAGGATCTGGCGCAGGGCATTCACCGACTGATCCGCCAGCACGATCTTTCCCGCCTGATGCTGCGTGCGTTTGACGTGCTGCCGGAGATGGTGATGACGCTGCACCAGGCGTGGCAACAGCAAATTAAAGGCGATGTGGAAACTATCGAACTGGAGAAACTGGTCGGCCGCGTTTCCGCCAATATGATCCTGCCCTATCCGCCGGGCGTGCCGCTGCTGATGCCGGGTGAAATGATCACCGAAGAAAGCCGCGCCGTACTCGACTTTTTGCTGATGCTCTGTTCTGTAGGCCGCCATTATCCCGGCTTCGAAACCGATATTCACGGCGCGAAGCGTGATGAAGATGGGGTTTACCGGGTGAGAGTCTTAAAAAGCGTGTGAGCGCTTGCACAGGTAATGTCGCGGCAGTAACGTGCTGGCATAGATTAAGGAGAAAATTATGCTGGGTTTAAAACAAGTTCATCATATTGCCATTATCGCCACCGACTATGCCAAAAGTAAGGCATTTTACTGCGATATTCTCGGTTTTACGCTCCAGGGAGAGTTCTATCGGGCAGAGCGCGATTCGTGGAAGGGCGATCTGGCGCTCAACGGCCACTATGTGATCGAACTTTTTTCGTTTCCCTTTCCGCCCGCCCGTCCCAGCCGCCCGGAAGCCTGCGGCCTGCGCCATCTGGCGTTCAGCGTGGAAGATATCGACCAGGCGGTGGCGCATCTTGAAGCCCACGGTGTAGCCTGTGAAGCGATCCGTATCGATCCTTTCACCGACAGGCGTTTTACTTTTTTCAACGATCCTGACGGCCTGCCGCTGGAGCTTTATCAGCAGTAACGCTTGCCTATTCCCCTGTTGCCCGGTAACTTTCCGGGCAACATTTTCAGAGTCAAACCGATCATGAACGCGCCTGCTATTGCTCATTCCCTTCATCCGCACCGCCAGTTTCTGATTGCCTTTAGCGGCGGTCTTGATTCCACGGTTTTGCTGCATCAGATGGTGTGCTGGCGCGCGCACTCGCCGGAAATTTCTCTGCGTGCCATTCATATTCATCACGGCATCAGCCCTTTCGCCGATGACTGGGTGGCGCACTGTCAGCAGATCTGCCAGCAGTGGCAGGTGCCGCTGGCCGTGGTGCGGGTGACGCTCCCTGATGAAGGTCTGGGAACGGAAGCACACGCCAGACAGGCGCGCTATCAGGCATTCCGCGAGGCGCTGCTGCCGGGAGAAGTGCTGCTGACGGCGCAGCATCTTGACGATCAAAGCGAAACGTTTCTGCTGGCGCTCAAGCGCGGTAGCGGTCCGGCGGGGCTGTCCGCGATGCCGCGCGTGTCGGCATTCGCCGGAACGCACTTGATCCGCCCGCTGCTGTCCGAGTCGCGTGAAACGCTCACCCGCTGGGCAGAACGCCATGCATTGCGCTGGATTGAAGACGAAAGTAATCAGGATGCGGCCTACGATCGCAATTTCCTGCGCCTGCAAGTTTTGCCGCTGCTGAACGCCCGCTGGGCGCATTTTGCGCAGGCGACGGCGCGCAGCGCGGAACTGTGCGCTGAACAGGAACAGTTGCTGGATGAATTACTTGGCGATGAGCTGCGGACGCGGATGGACGATCGGGGCGCGCTGGCGATTTTACCGCTGGTCGATAAAAGCCCGGTGTATCGTGCGGCGCTTCTGCGACGCTGGCTGGCCCACTGTGGTGCGCCGATGCCGTCGCGCGAGATGCTGACGCGGCTGTGGGATGAAGTCGCCCTGGCGCGTGAAGATGCAACGCCCTGCCTGCGAATGGGCGCATTTGAAATTCGCCGTTATCAGCAGAGATTACACTGGATCGCGCGACGACCGGGGCAGGGGGACAACGTTTTCGCCTGGCAGGATCTTCGGCAGCCGCTGCCGTTGCCGGATGGGCTGGGCCGTTTATCGCTGGTGGCCGGAGGCACGCTGCGCTTGCCACAGCCAGGCGAAGCCGTTTCGGTGCGCTTTACGGCCAGCGGGCTGGTGCATATCATTGGGCGCAATGGCGGGCGCAAGCTGAAAAAAATCTGGCAGGAACTGGGCGTGGCTCCGTGGCTGCGCGACACCACACCGCTGCTTTTTTATGGCGAAACGCTGGTGGCAGCGGCGGGCTATTTTATTACCCGCGAAGGCTGGACCGATGGTGATAATGGCGTAACGCTGGTACTTAGCAAGGAAAGCGTCGGGTAGCGCAAGGCTTACCCGACGAAGAGGAGGGATCAGGATTCGCTGACGACCACCGTTCCGATATCCGGGTGGCTGAAGCTGGTAATTTTGTCGAGACGCAGTTCACGGTTGGCACCGGACGCCTCAACAACCAGATACTCGACGTTTTTGCGCGAGACTAAATCAGCGGCTTTCGCCTTCAGGACTTCACCGTCTTTAAGTTCCAGCGTCAGTAAAAGATGATGCTGGCAGGCGAGCTCGAGATTGTCATAGTCATCGCAATTGATGGGTTGATACGTTTCATTCATTGACATAATCGCTCACCAGTAAGTTTGCGGCAGCATACGCCGCCTTTTCTCTGACCGACTCTGAAAGGGCATCATCCGCAGCCATTTCATTGAGCACTTTAAGCACGCAACCCAGCGCGTCCGGGATATACCCTAAATCTCCGCTGGCGATTTCAGCATACCGCTTGCGTATTAACTCACAATATTGTTCCACATTCCCTCCTGTCAATGCTCTGACTTCATCGTGGATGCAAGTTTAAGCCTACGAAGATAACCCCTGTTTAGCAAGGTGACTATACCATAGTCACCTAAGCAATATCAGCAGGATGAGCGCTCGCAGACGTAACTGACCGCAGCGTTTTGATCGCAATTTCGCTACAATGAGACCTAATTTGTGAAGGAGTAGTTTCATGGCGCTGAAAGCGACAATTTATAAAGCGGTGGTTAATGTGGCCGACATGGACCGTCATCAGTATCTTGATGCGACCCTGACCCTGGCCCGCCATCCCTCTGAAACGCAGGAGCGCATGATGCTGCGGCTGCTGGCGTGGATCAAATATGCCAATGAGCGATTGCAGTTTACCCGAGGGCTGAGCGCTGAAGATGAGCCGGAAGCCTGGCTGCGCAACGATCATCTGGGCATTGATTTATGGATCGAGCTGGGCCTGCCGGACGAGCGGCGGGTGAAAAAAGCCTGCTCGCAGTCCGCTGAAGTGGCGCTGTTTACCTACAACAGCCGGGCGGCTGAAATCTGGTGGCAGCAGAACCAGAGTAAGCTGGCTTCGTTCAAAAATCTCAGCATCTGGTATCTTGACGATGCACAGCTGGCGCAGCTAAGCGCGTTTGCCGCTCGCACGATGACGCTACAGGCCACGATTCAGGAAGGGGCAATCTGGCTTTCTGATGATGAGAATAATCTGGAAATCAATCTCACTGCCTGGCAGCAGCCTGCATGATTAGGATCTCCGGCAGCGTTGCTATCAGCGAAGACGAATTCACTATTACGGCGATCCGCGCCCAGGGCGCAGGCGGGCAAAACGTGAATAAAACCTCAACGGCGATCCATTTGCGTTTTGACATTCGGGCTTCAGGGCTGCCAGATTATTACAAAGAGCGTCTGCTGGCAGCCAGCCATCATCTGATCACCGATGACGGTACGATTATTATCAAATCGCAGGAGCACCGCACGCAGGAGATGAACCGGGAGGCAGCCATTGCCCGACTGGTTTCGGTGATCCAGGAGCTGACGGTGGTGCAAAAAAGCCGCCGACCGACGCGGCCTACTCGCGCCTCTAAAGAGCGTCGTCTGGCCGCGAAAGCGCAAAAATCTACGGTGAAGGCGCTACGTGGAAAACCAGGGCGCTCAGCGGATTAATCATGAGGATGACAAAAATGATAAGGAACCCGCAGTGAAAAAAGCGATAGTAGCCGCCGTGGCGGCGTGGGCGCTCGTCGCGCTCATCGGCTGTAATCACCGCACCGACGCGGAAGCGTTGCAGCCCACTCAGGTCGCAGAGCTGAAACCAATGCAGCAAAGCTGGCGCGGCGTACTGCCCTGCGCCGATTGTGAAGGGATTGAAACCTCTTTATTTCTGGAAAAAGACGGCACCTGGGTGATGAATTCGCACTATCTGGGCACGTCGCAGAAAAACGCATCTTTTGCTTCTTACGGGACGTGGGCGCGTACCGCCGATAAGCTGGTGCTGACTGATAATCAGGGCGAAAAATCTTACTTCCATGCCAAAGGTGAAGCGCTGGAAATGCTCGACCGCGACGGTAATCCCATTACCTCGCAGTTTAACTACACGCTGGAGCCTGTCTCCGCCAGCCTGCCCGTAACGCCGATGGCGATGCGCGGGATGTTTAGCAATAAGCCAGGGACTGCGACATTTACCGATTGTGCGACCGGGAAAAAGGTGGCGGTCAGCCGCAATAGTCAGCTTGAGCAGGATTATGCCCTGGCCGGAGGCACAGAGGGCAGGCCGTTACTGCTGATGGTGGAAGGGCATTTCTCGCTTAAAACCGATCCGGCGACCGGGGTGAAGGAAAAAATCCTGATGGCGGATAGTAAAGCGAAATTTGTACCGGGAAAAGGGTGTGACGATTAAATCGTGCAGGATTGAAAGGTACTGCGCCATCAGCGATAAACGCGGATGGCGCAGGCTTTTGCGTTAGCCTTTAATGGCTTTCACCAGATAGTTCACGATGTCACCGGTTTTAATCAGCTCTTTCTCACCGTTACGACGGTATTTGTATTCGATATCGTCGTTGTCGAGGTTACGGTCGCCCAGCACGATGGTGTGCGGGATACCGATCAGCTCCATATCCGCGAACATAACGCCAGGACGCTCTTTACGGTCGTCCATCAGCACTTCAATACCCTGCGCGCGCAGTTCAGCGTACAGTTTTTCCGCCAGTTCCTGCACGCGGAAGGATTTGTGCATGTTCATCGGCAGGATCGCCACCTGGAACGGCGCGATGGCGTCAGGCCACACGATACCGCGATCGTCGTTGTTCTGCTCAATAGCGGCCGCGACCACGCGCGTTACCCCGATACCGTAGCAGCCCATAGTCAGGATCTGATTACGACCATCTTCGCCCTGAACAGACGCTTTCAGCGCTTCAGAGTATTTGGTGCCGAGCTGGAAGATGTGGCCAACTTCGATACCGCGCTTGATGAGCAGCGTCCCCTGACCGTCCGGGCTGGGATCGCCCGCCACCACGTTACGGATATCGGCGACTTCCGGCGTTGCAACATCGCGATCCCAGTTAATACCGAAATAGTGTTTACCGTCGATGTTAGCGCCAGCGGCAAAATCGCTCATTACTGCCACGGTACGGTCAACGATCACCGGAATCGGCATATTGACCGGGCCAAGAGAGCCAGGACCTGCCTGCACCAGCGCGCGGATTTCTTCTTCGGTTGCGAAAGTCAGTGGGCTGGCAACCTGCGGCAGTTTTTCCGCTTTCACTTCGTTCAGCTCGTGATCGCCACGAACCAGCAGGGCAATCAGCGGGTGGCTGTTTCCTTCAACCGCTTTCACCAGCAGGGTTTTGACGGTTTTTTCAATCGGCAGATTGAATTGCTCAACCAGCTCGGCGATGGTTTTGGCGTCAGGCGTATCAACCAGCGTCATCTCCAGCGTCGCGGCAGCGCGCGGCGTTTTCGGCGCAACGGCTTCGGCGAATTCAATGTTAGCCGCAAAGTCTGAAGAGTCAGAGAAGATCACATCATCTTCACCGCTCTGCGCCAGCACCTGGAATTCATGAGAAGCGTTACCGCCGATGGAGCCGGTGTCAGCCTGTACCGCGCGGAAATCCAGCCCCATACGGCTGAAGATTTTACTGTAGGCGGCATACATCGCGTCGTAAGTTTCCTGCAATGATTCCTGCGAGGTATGGAAAGAGTAAGCGTCTTTCATCAGGAATTCACGCGAGCGCATAACGCCAAAACGCGGGCGCACTTCGTCACGAAACTTTGTCTGGATCTGGAAGAAGTTCAGCGGCAGCTGCTTGTAAGAGTTCAGCTCATTGCGGATCAGATCGGTGATCACTTCTTCGTGAGTCGGGCCGAGAACGAACGGACGCTCGCCACGGTCAACGAAACGCAGCAGTTCCGGGCCGTACTGCTCCCAACGACCGCTCTCCAGCCACAGATCGGCTGGCTGAACGACTGGCATCGACACCTCGATTGCACCGGCGTTGTTCATTTCTTCACGCACGATATTTTCGACTTTTTTCAGGACGCGCAGACCGGTCGGCAGCCAGGTATATAACCCGGAGGCCAGCTTGCGGATCATCCCGGCGCGCAGCATCAGCTGGTGGCTGATGACCTCGGCATCGGCAGGTGTCTCCTTCAGTGTGGAGAGCAGATATTGGCTAGTACGCATGTTGTTACGGTTCCAGTTGGACGATCGAACAGGCTCAACGCGAGCCTGAGACAAAAAAAGTGATTTAGTTTACCAGCGAGAAGGGGATGTCAAAAGAGAAGGGTGCGAAATTAGCGGGGTTCAAGCGCAAAGACTTCAAAACCGGCGTTCGTCACGCGCCAGCGCACGTTAAAATCGTGCAGCCAGACGGCATACGTTTTTCCTGCCTCTTCACCTTTGCGGTAGGCCGGGCGCGGATCCTGAGCTAAAACTTCGCGGATGAAGGTGCTTAACTGCGGATAACGCCCTTCCAGCGTCGCAAGTTGCTTTGCCACCTCTTCACTAAAACTGACGTTCATTTCTGCATCGGGCGCGTGTTGCGCGTAGCTGGCGGTCGCGTCCGCAAGCGATTCTGCAAACGGCAGATAGGGTTTGATATCAATGACCGGCGTTCCGTCAACCAGATCCAGACTGCCCAGTTTCAGGATGACGTTTTCTTTCTGGCAGACAATCTCTTTCAGTTCGACCAGCGACATACCCACGGGATTCGGGCGAAAGGTGGAGCGGGTCGCAAAAACGCCCATTCTGGCGTTGCCGCCAAGCCGGGGAGGACGCACGGTTGGCCGCCAGCCGCCTTCCATCGTCTGGTGGAAAACAAAAATAACCCACAGATGGCTAAATGCTTCCAGGCCGCGCACCGCGTCGGCCTGGTTGTAAGGTGCCAGCAGGTGAAGCTCGCCGGTGGCGCTTTTCACCAGACCAGGCTGGCGCGGAACGGCAAACTTTTCTTTATAAGGTGAGCGGATAACGCCTATCTGCTCAAACTGAAAAGCACTCATTTTGCCGAAACGTTAAGCGCCGAGCCGACGCAAACGGCCTGACGGTAGCAACCCGGTGTGCCGCTGGTGACTTCACAGCTATGCAGCAGTACGGCATTGGCACGCATTTTGGATGCATTGATTTGCATACGCTTGCGGGCGGTCGGGATATTTGGCGGAGAATCCTGATTGGATGCCTGGCAGGATTCGCCTGAAACTTCACCCAAATCGCGGAAAGGTTTTCCTACCAGCGCTTCCGCATCAGTATAGATTTTTACCGGCGCAGTATAAGCGGCTTTCGGTTTTGCGGGTTCCGCTTTTGGCGGGACTGCGGTGCTTTGAGTGGGTTCAACGGGAGATCTGCTTAAAATGGAGCAGCCGCTTAACGTGAGTGCGACTAAACAGATCGGTAAAGCACGCATAATATTTCCTCAATGAATAATCAGGTGGTGAGCTATTGAATCAGGTGCTTGTAAAAATGACAAGACGGGCATGAGCCCGTCCTGAATGATATTACAGAGAGAAAAGATTACCAGCCTTTAACCGCGCCGCCGTTAAAGACTTTATTGGCTTCCTGATAAACTTCATCGGACTGATACGCCTGGACAAATTTCTTCACGTTCTCCGCGTCTTTATTATCTTCACGGGTGACGATCAGGTTTACGTAGGGGGAATCTTTGTCTTCAACAAAGATGCCGTCTTTTGCCGGGGTCAGACCAATCTGGCTGGCGTAGGTGGTATTGATGACGGCCAGGGTGATTTGCGCATCGTCCAGCGATCGAGGCAACTGCGGTGCTTCCAGCTCAACCAGCTTCAGGTTTTTCGGATTTTCCGTAACGTCAAGTACGGTCGGCAGCAGGCCAACGCCGTCTTTCAGTTTGATCAGACCCTGTTTTTGCAGCAGCAGCAGGGAACGGCCGAGGTTGGTGGGATCGTTAGGAATGGCGACCTGCGAACCATTCTGCAGCTCATCCAGCGATTTGATTTTTTTCGAGTAGCCCGCGATAGGGTAAACAAACGTGTTACCCGCCGCCGCCAGTTTGTAGCCGCGATCTTTAATCTGCTGATCCAGGTACGGTTTGTGCTGGAAGGCATTGGCGTCGATATCGCCTTTGCTCAGCGCTTCGTTGGGCAGAACATAGTCATTAAACGTAACCAGTTCGACGTCCAGACCGTATTTCTCTTTCGCCACTTTCTGCGCGACTTCAGCAACCTGCTGTTCAGCGCCAACAATCACGCCGACTTTAATATGGTTCGGATCTTTTTCATCCTGGCCGCAACCGACCAGCGCCAGAGAACCGATTAACGCACCGACTGCCGCAAAGGTTTTAAACTTGAACGTCATACTTTTTCCTTAACTTAGCGTATTAGTGTTGTGTGATGCTATTTATGAGTGACGGTCCGAACGATATGATCGCCTGCGAACTGAATTAAATAAACCAGAACAACGAGTAATACCAGTACGGTATTCATTACCGTGGCGTTATACCCGATATAGCCATACTGGTAGCCAATCTGCCCAAGACCGCCAGCGCCCACCGCGCCGCCCATGGCAGAATAACCGACCAGCGTAATAAGCGTAATGGTCGCCGCGTTGACCAGCCCCGGTCGTGCTTCCGGCAGCAGCACTTTACGCACGATTTGCATTGGCGTGGCACCCATCGCGCGTGACGCCTCAATCAGCCCGGCCGGAATTTCCAGCAACGCGTTTTCCACCATCCGCGCAATAAAAGGTGCTGCGCCCACGGTTAGCGGGACAATCGCCGCCTGCAAACCGATGGAAGTGCCAACGATGACACGGGTGAAAGGGATCATCCACACCAGTAAAATAATGAATGGAATGGAGCGGAAGATGTTTACCAGCGCGGATAGCGTGCGGTAAAGCTTTGCGTTCTCAATAATCTGTCCAGGGCGCGTAACGTATAAAAGCACGCCGACCGGCAGACCAATCACAAAACCGAAGAAACCGGAAACAAATGTCATCGCCAGCGTCTCCCAGACGCCGCGTAACAGTAACCACATCATTGGCTCAGACATAACCCAGTACCTCTACTTTTACATGATGTTCCTGCAACCAGGTTATGGCGGCTTGCGTATCTTGCTGCGCGCCGTGCATTTCCGTCAGCATAATGCCGAACTTGACGCCACCGGCATAATCCATCTGCGCGCTGATAATGTTGTTGTTGACGTTAAAGCGGCGCGCGGTTTCGGAAAGCAGCGGGGCATCAACGGACTGACCGGTAAATTCCATGCGCAGCATCGGCACGCTGTCGGCGGTCGGTTCCGTTTTGAGACGCACCAGATAATCTTCCGGGATATCCAGATGTAGCGTGGACTGAATAAACTGCTGGGCCAGCGGCGTTTTCGGGTGCGAGAACACTTCGCTGACTTTATCCTGCTCAATGAGTTCGCCGTTGCTGATGACCGCCACGCAGTCACAGATGCGTTTGACGACATCCATCTCATGGGTGATCAGCAGAATGGTGAGCCCCAGACGACGGTTGATATCTTTCAGCAATTCCAGAATGGATCGCGTGGTCGCCGGGTCAAGGGCGCTGGTGGCTTCATCACACAGCAGCACCTTCGGATTACTTGCCAGCGCCCGCGCAATGGCCACGCGCTGTTTTTGTCCGCCGGAAAGGTTAGCCGGATAGCTGTCATGTTTGTCGCTCAGGCCGACTAAATCGAGCAGCTCTTTAACGCGGCGGTTAATTTCTTCACGCGGCGTTGAGTCCAGCTCCAGCGGCAGCGCCACGTTGCCAAATACGGTACGGGAGGCCAGCAGATTAAAATGCTGGAAAATCATGCCAATCTGACGGCGCGCTTTGGTCAGTGCGGCGTCTGACAGGGCCGTTAATTCCTGACCATCAACCTGCACGCTGCCTGCGGTCGGCCGCTCAAGTAAGTTTACGCAGCGGATGAGCGTACTTTTACCTGCACCGGATGCGCCAATGACGCCATAAATTTGTCCGGCAGGGATATGCAGGCTGACGTTATTCAACGCCTGGATTGTGCGGTTTCCCTGCTGGAAGACTTTGGAGATACTTGAAAGTTTTATCATTGAGTAGTGGTAATCGCTCTGGGGTTAGCCGTGGCATTTTCTTCTGCCATAGACGGACATATGCCGTCAATTTGTTGGATGTTAAGGCATCCAGACGTCTAAATCAATCGGGCTTTCTGCTTTCAGCACTTTAATGCCCGGCGAAACATGCGATACTAGCGGCACTTAACTTATTCAGGAGCAAAGCGGTGGCAAAATCCGTACCGGCTATTTTTCTCGATCGCGACGGCACGCTTAATGTCGATCACGGTTACGTCCATGAAATTGATGCGTTTGAGTTTATTGATGGCGCCATAGACGCCATGCGTGAACTTAAAGAAATGGGATACCTGCTGGTACTGGTGACTAATCAGTCTGGCATCGCACGCGGTAAGTTTACCGAAGAACAGTTTGAGACACTGACCGAATGGATGGACTGGTCGCTGGCGGACAGAGGTGTCGATCTTGATGGCATCTATTATTGCCCTCATCATCCACAGGGGAGCGTAGAAGAGTTCCGTCAGGTATGCGACTGCCGTAAGCCTCATCCGGGAATGCTGATCTCCGCGCGTGATTATCTGCACATTGATATGGCCGCTTCTTATATGGTTGGCGATAAACTGGAAGACATGCAGGCGGCAACGGCAGCAGATGTAGGAACAAAAGTGTTGGTCCGCACGGGTAAGCCAGTCACCGAAGAGGCCGAAAAAGCCGCAGATTGGGTGATTAACAGCCTTGCAGAGCTGCCAGCTGCGATCAAAAAGCGCTAAAAGCAGGCGTTATGTTCAAAAGGTGAGCGGTTGGAAGAAAAATGCATATTTCCGCTTGTCTTCCTGAGTCGACCCCCTATAATGCGCCTCCATCGACACGGCGGATGTGAATCACTTCACACAAGCAGCCGGTTCGGTTGAAGAGAAAAATCCTGAAAAACGGGGTTGACTCTGAAAGAGGAAAGCGTAATATACG
>NZ_DAMAPU010000018.1:0-78624 GCF_032071645.1 Superficieibacter sp. | reverse complement strand
CCGTAGCGCCGATGGTAGTGTGGGGTCTCCCCATGCGAGAGTAGGGAACTGCCAGACATCAAATAAGAAACCCCGGTCTTTTAGACCGGGGTTTTTTGCTTTTACAGAGCGGTGAAAAAGCCGACTGAAAGATTATTATCGGCAGGTGAAGTCCCTTTCACCTCCGCCAGAGCATCAAAATTAATGAATAACCTGCGATAAAAACGCTCTTGTACGCTCTGATTTAGGTCGGGCAAAAAACTCATCGGGAGCGGCCTGCTCAACTATTTCTCCACGATCCATAAATATCACCCGGTCCGCTACGGTACGCGCAAAACCCATTTCATGCGTTACGCATAGCATCGTCATGCCCGATTGTGCCAGGCCAATCATGGTATCGAGAACTTCCTTCACCATTTCTGGATCGAGCGCCGACGTGGGTTCATCAAACAGCATAATCTTTGGCTTCATACATAGTGAACGCGCGATCGCTACGCGCTGCTGCTGGCCACCGGAAATTTGCCCCGGAAACTTATGCGCATGTTCCGCGATACGCACGCGCTCCAGATAATGCATCGCCAGCGCTTCGGCCTCTTTTTTCGGGATTTTACGTACCCAAATTGGTGCCAGTGTACAGTTCTGTAGCACGGTCAGATGTGGGAACAGATTGAAGTGCTGGAATACCATACCTACTTCCTGACGTACCTTTTCAATATTACGGATATCGTCATTAAGCTCTATTCCATCGACCACAATTCTTCCCTGCTGATGTTCTTCCAGATGATTAATACAGCGTATGGTGGTCGATTTTCCCGAGCCTGAAGGCCCACACAGGACAATACGTTCTCCCTGTTTGACCTTCAGGTTGATATCTTTCAGCACGTGAAACTGACCGTACCATTTATTAACGTTATCGAGCGTAATCATCGCGTCGGCAGGTTGCATTGTTATTTGACTCATAAAATCCTCAGTGCGGTGTACGCCCGGTGTTAAAGCGCTTTTCCAGATGCTGGCTATAGCGCGACATGCTGAAACAAAAGATCCAGTAGATCAGTGCGGCAAAAACATAGCCCTCGGTCGACATCCCCAGCCACGCCGGATCCACCGTTGCTTGCTGCACGCTGCTGAAGAGATCGAACAGGCCGATGATGATCACCAGACTGGTATCCTTAAACAGCGCGATAATGGTATTTACCAGCCCCGGAATGACCAGCTTCAGCGCCTGTGGCAGGATAACCAGCCCCTGCGTTTTCCAGTAGCCAAGCGCCAGTGATTCCGCGGCTTCATATTGCCCCTTTGGCAGCGCCTGCAAACCGCCGCGAACCACTTCCGCGACATAAGCAGACTGGAAGAGGATCACCCCAACCAGCGCGCGGATCAGCTTATCGATACTGGTTCCTTCCGACATAAACAGTGGCAGCATCACCGAAGACATAAACAGCACGGTGATAAGCGGCACACCCCGCCAGAACTCAATAAACATAATCGACAGAATACGCACTACCGGCATCGTGGAGCGCCGTCCCAGGGCCAGCAAAATACCCAACGGTAAAGCGCCAGCAATGCCGACGGACGCGATGATCAATGTCAGCGTTAACCCGCCCCACTGACGCGTTTCCACGCGCTCCAGTCCAAAGAAGCCACCATAAAGCAGGAACCAGACGACAACAGGATACGCGACCGCCCAGCAGGCAAGGTAACGCCCGCGCTGCGGCATGGCTTTCCAGAACATCGGCACAATCGACAGCAACCCGATAACCAGCGCCAGATTAATACGCCAGCGCTGATCGTGCGGATAAAGCCCGTACATAAACTGGCCGAAGCGCTGATGAATAAACACCCAACATGCGCCTGTTTTGGTACAGTCCGCGCGGGTTGATCCCACCCAGTTAGCCTGCAAAAATGCCCAATTCAGCAGCGGAGGAATGAGCTCCCACATTAGCCAGAGACAGACAATAGTCAGCAAGCTATTTGACCAGCTGGAAAACAGGTTTTTCCGCATCCAGAGCAATAATCGTCCTGCGCGCGCATTTGTCGGGCGCGGGGGATGAGAGAGAAGTGTTTTAGTCATCCTCGATCCTTAACGCTCAATAAGCGCAATGCGACGGTTATAAATATTCATCAGCAGCGAGATGATGAGGCTAATGATCAGATATACCGACATCGTAATAGCAATGGTTTCAATGGCCTGCCCGGTCTGATTAAGCACCGTCCCGGCAAACAGCGAAACCATATCGGGATAACCAATCGCCGCTGCCAGCGAGGAGTTTTTAACGATATTCAGATACTGACTGGTGAGCGGAGGAATAATGACCCGCAGCGCCTGCGGAATAATCACCTGCCGCAGCGTGACCGGATTTGGCAGCCCCAGCGAGCGTGCCGCTTCGTGCTGACCATGCGGAACGGCCTGGATCCCGGCGCGAATAATTTCAGCAATAAACGCAGAGGTATAAACCGACAACGCCAGCGTCAGTGCTGCCAGTTCCGGGATCAGCACCATGCCGCCGCGAAAGTTAAATCCGCGCAATTGTGGAATATCCCAGTGCAACGCAGCGCCGAAAGCCCAGTGCGCCATCATAGGCAGGAGAATAAACAGTGCCAGCATATAAGGCCATGAGCGGCGAAGCTGCCCGGTCTTTATCTGATGGGCTTTGTTATAGCGGTAAAGACCTGTTGAAAGTAAAGCCGCCAGCAGGAGTGCAATAACAAATGCTGCCAGGCCTTCCCCCATCTGCGGAGACGGAATATATAATCCGCGATTGCTCAGAAAAACCAGTTCAAACGCATTCACCGCCTGACGTGGCCCCGGCAGATTACGCAGCACGGCAAAGTACCAGAAGAAAATTTGCAGCAGCGGCGGAATATTACGGAACGTCTCGATATACACCGTTGAGATTTTACGCAACAACCAGTTATCGGACAGACGGGCAAGGCCGAGAAAAAAACCTAAAAAAGAGGCGAAGACGATACAGAGCGCAGAAACCAGCAGAGTGTTATATAACCCGACAAGAAATACGCGTCCGTAAGTATCGCCCTGCTCGTAATCAATAAGATGTTGCACGATACCAAATCCGGCGCTGCGATCGAGAAACGCAAAACCAGACGTAATACCGCGATTATTCAGGTTAGTAATAGTGTTATGAATCAAATAAATCGCGACGCTAATGACCACCACAATCGCGATAATTTGAAACAGCCAGGCACGAACCGCAGGGTTAGAAAAGGACCACGATCCTTTTACGGCTGGGCGGCGATGGGACATAAATAAACCTCTGTTACCATGACTCTGGGCTGGGCACCGCCGAAACGGTGCCCGTTACATCGCACTGTATTAACGTACCGGCGGAGCGTACTGAATGCCGCCGTTGTTCCAGAGATTATTCTGACCGCGTTTAATTTTCAGCGGGCTTTCCGACCCCACATTACGTTCGAACACTTCGGCATAGTTGCCGACTTTCTTGATGATGTTATAGGCCCACTTGTTATCCAGTTTCAGATCCTTGCCGTAATCGCCTTCTTTGCCCAGCAGATGAGCCATATCCGGGGTGGCAGGGTTAGCCGCTTTTTCGTCGACATTTTTCGAAGTGATGCCCATTTCTTCAGCGTTCAGCATGGCAAACAGCGTCCAGCGAACAACGGAGAACCACTCATCATCACCGCGACGCACTACCGGGCCCAGCGGCTCTTTCGAAATAACTTCCGGTAACACAATCCACTCTGCCGGGTTACTCAGCTTGATGCGCAGGGCGTACAGCTGCGACTGGTCGGAAGCCAGCGTATCGCAGCGGCCAGATTCGAGTGCTTTAGCCGATTCATCAGAACGGTCAAATGTCACCGGGGTATATTTCATATTGTTGGATTTAAAATAATCCGCCACGTTCAGTTCGGTATCCGTACCGGCCTGAATACAGACGGTGGCACCATCCAGCTCTTTTGCGCTTTTCAGTCCGGCTTTATTGTGGGTCAGGAAGCCGATACCGTCGTAATAGGTTACGCCAGTGAACGCCATCCCCATTCCTGCGTCGCGTGACGAAGTCCAGGTCGTATTACGCGATAACATATCGACTTCACCCGATTGCAGAGCGGTAAAACGTTCTTTCGCGGTAAGCGGGGTGTATTTCACTTTGCTGTCATCACCAAAAAGGGCAGCTGCCACTCCACGACAAATATCCACATCAATGCCGGTAAATTTACCGTTGGCATCTGCGTAGGAGAATCCAGGTAACCCATCGCTAATACCGCACTGAACAAAACCCTTCTTTTTCACAGCGTCAAAAGTCGCGCCTGCATGGGCCTGACTGGTAACGGCAAGGAGCGTGCTGGCAGCAACCAGGCTGGCTAACATCATCTTTTTCATAAAGCATCCTGTGTGGCGAAATTTATCGTTATATAGAGGCGTGGGGGATAACGCCTTAAACCTGTCTGTGGCTGTGGCCATACTCTTTAAAGCAAAGGTAGTGCCAGTTTTGCGCGCGGGAGAATTACCCTTTTGCGGACGCATCACGCAGAGTGTAGAAGGGAAAAATAAGATTTATCGCCCTGGTCTGGTGCAAAAATAAAACCTGCGCCACAAACTGGAGCAAAAATTTTCTATAAATGAGAGGCAGAGATAAGGTGATTCAGGGAGTGAATATTACTTTACTATTAAATGGCAGGCCGCTGTGAGGAGAGTCACAGGAATTTGCGCTATGGTGAAGGGTATAAAACTTTTTGGCGGCAAATAATTAAAATTTGGGATGAAAAAGCATTAAAACTTGAGCGGTGGAAATGCATTCGTTTCGACGCACTGCACTCTTTTAAAGCAACAGCGCGGCGGGGAGCCGCGCTGGAAGAAAACTTATTTGGTCAGTGCCACAATCCCCAGCGTCAGGCCAGCCAGCGCGGCGGCTCCACCTGCGACAGCCCCAGCGGTTTCCCAGTTATCCTGAGTGGTCCCTTTCATGCAGGTATTGGTATGCACCAGGCGACCCTGATCGTCATAGACCGGTACGCACGGTGAATCATGAGCACAACCCGCAAGAAAGGTTGCCAGCAGTGCAACAGAAATAAATTTTTTCATGGTGTTACCTCTAAAGAAAGCCTCGTTCAGCGCCGGAAAAGCATGGCATCGGGCATTAGAGATATCTTACCAGACAGCGCAAATACCGTAACAGGTGAAATACTCTCAAATTATTTGCTGTGTAAATATTATGGAGGGAATCAAGGCGAAAGCGGGTGAGTATGGAGAAATAATGAAGTGGGTAATCGTAGTAAGAAATTAACGCGTTGATTAAGCGGGAAATATAATCCTTTTAAAACAAAGGTGCCATCGGCACCTTTGTCTGTTTTTATTATTTAACGCGGCGGATAGTCCATCCCTTTATCACAACAAAGAATACGGGGACAAAGAAAATGGCCAGTATCGTTGCTGAGAACATACCGCCCATCACACCGATGCCCACCGCATTTTGCGCGCCGCTACCCGCGCCGCTGCTTTTTGCCAGTGGGAACACGCCAAGAATAAAGGCCAGCGAGGTCATCAGAATAGGTCGCAGACGCATACGGGCAGATTCAAGCGTGGCCTCAATCAGTCCCTTACCTTCTTTTTCCATCAGATCCTTAGCAAATTCGACAATCAAAATGGCGTTTTTGGCAGAAAGACCGATGGTCGTCAGCAACCCAACCTTGAAATAAACGTCATTGCTTAAGCCAAACAGCGTTGCCGCCAGCAGCACACCGATAATCCCCAGCGGCACGACCATCATGACCGAGAACGGCACCGACCAGCTTTCATAGAGCGCGGCCAGACACAGAAACACCACCAGCATCGAAAGCGCGATCAGCGCCGGAGCCTGATCCCCGGATAAACGCTCCTGGTAAGACAGACCCGTCCAGTCATAGCCGATACCGGCAGGCAGCTGTGCGGCGAGGCTTTCCATTAACGCCATCGCATCACCTGAACTTTTGCCTGGTCCTGGCTCACCGACGATTTCCATCGCAGGCAGGCCGTTGAACCGTTCCAGACGCGGTGAACCATAGCTCCAGTGTGCCGAGCTAAAGGCGGAGAAGGGTACCATCTGATTACTGGCGCTACGCACGTACAGGTTGTTGATATCTTCCGGCAGCATGCGGAACTGCGCGTCAGCCTGGACATACACTTTTTTCACGCGACCACGGTCAATAAAGTCATTCACGTAGCTTCCACCCAGCGCCGAGGAGACCGTTTGGTTAATATCGGAAAGCGATACGCCAAGCGCCTGCGCTTTTTCCTGATCGACATCCAGCTTAAATTGCGGTGTATCCTCAAGACCATTAGGCCGCATATTGATCAGCGTATCACGATGCTGCATCGCCATGCCAAGGAGCTGGTTACGCGCCTGCGTCAGTGCATTGTGACCGAGACCCGCCTGATCGATAAGTTCGAAGTCAAAGCCGGTACCCGTTCCCAGTTCAGAGATGGCTGGCATATTGAACGGGATAACCCTGGCGTCGCGGATTTGGCTAAGCGCACCCATTGCGCGGCTAATGATCGCTGCTGCGCTATTCTCTTTACCTTCTCGCTTTTCCCACGGCTTAAGACTGATAAACGCCATACCGGCGTTTTGCCCCTGGCCGCTGAAGCTAAAGCCGTTAACGGTAAATACGCTCTCAACGTTCGCTTTCTCATCATTGAGGTAGTATTGGGTTATCTTATCCATAACCTGTTGGGTGCGCTCCTGGGTTGCACCAGCAGGTAGTTGGACCATCGTCAGAAATACGCCCTGATCTTCATTTGGCAGGAAGGACGTGGGCAGACGGATAAACATCACGGCCATACCAACGGTGATGGCCAGGAAGATAACCAGATAGCGCCCTGTTTTGCGAATAAGCCCGCCTACGCTATTGGTGTAGTGGTTTACGCTACTGTCAAACAGGTTATTAAACCAGCCAAAGAAACCGCCCTTAGCAATGTGTTTTTCCGGGGAGGCGGGTTTAAGCAGCGTGGCACACAGCGCGGGAGTGAGGATCATTGCGACCAGTACCGAGAGTGCCATCGCTGACACAATGGTAATCGAGAACTGGCGGTAGATCGCACCGGTTGAGCCGCCAGAGAACGCCATCGGGACGAACACAGCGGACAGCACCATCGCAATACCCACCAGCGCGCCCTGGACCTGCTTCATGGATTTTTCCGTCGCCTCTCTGGGCGGCAGATGGTCCTCGTGCATGACGCGCTCAACGTTCTCAACGACCACAATGGCATCATCCACCAGCAGCCCTATCGCCAGCACCATCCCGAACATGGTTAGGGTATTTATCGTGAAACCGAACGCCTGCAGAATGGCAAATGTTCCCAGCAAAACCACCGGTACGGCAATCGTTGGGATCAACGTTGCACGAATATTTTGCAGGAACAGGTACATTACCAGGAATACCAGCACGATGGCTTCGAATAGCGTTTTCACCACTTCGTTAATTGAAATCTGCACGAATGGCGAGGTGTCGTAAGGATAAACCGTCCGTACCCCATGCGGGAAGAAGGGGGCGAGTTCGGTCAGCTTGCTTTTCACGGATTTCGCAGCATCCAGCGCGTTCGCGCCGGTGGCGAGCTTGATCCCAAGACCCGTAGCGGGGCGTCCGTTGATTCGGGCGACGGTATTGTAGTTTTCGCCGCCCAGTTCGATGCGCGCGACGTCTTTTAAATGGACGATTGAGCCGTCGGCATTGACTCGCAGCGTGACGTTGCCGAATTCCTCAGGATCTTTAAGCCGCGTTTGGGCAATGATGGAGGCGTTGAGTTGCTGGCCTTTCACTGCAGGCGCGCCACCAAGCTGACCGGCGGCCACCTGGTCGTTCTGTACTCTCAACTGGTTAATGATATCAATCGGCGTAAGCTGGTATTTATTCAGCAGGTTCGCATCCAGCCAGATACGCATCGCATACTGGGCACCGAACAGCTGGACATCCCCGATACCATTCAGGCGGCTAATCGGATCTTTAAGATTCGACGCTACATAATCGGCAATATCCTCCTGGGTGACGCTCGGATTGTCAGAAATGAAACCGGCCACCATCAGGAAGCTACTGGTGGATTTTTTAACTGAAATCCCCTGCTGTTGTACTTCCTGCGGCAGCAACGGCATGGCGAGCTGGAGTTTATTCTGAACCTGAACCTGCGCAATATCCGGGTTAGTACCCGAATTAAAGGTCAGGGTGATAGTCACGCCCCCGGCGGAGTCGCTGGTGGAGGACATATACATCAGGTTATCAATACCGTTCATATTCTGTTCGATAACCTGAGTGACGGTATCCTGAACCGTCTGCGCATCTGCTCCCGGATAGGTGGCGGAGACGGAAACGGCAGGCGGTGCAATGGTCGGATACTGTGCGACGGGCATTTGTAAAATCGCCATCGCCCCTGCCATCATCAAAATGATAGCCAGAACCCATGCGAAAATCGGTCGTCTGATAAAAAAGTTAGCCATTCGTTGTCACCTTATTGCGCAGGTTGAGCGATCGTGGCGTGGACGGTGGCACCGGGGGAGACTTTCTGTAACCCGCTGACAATAACCTTGTCGCCTTCCTGCAATCCGCTGCTAATCAGCCACTTATCGCCCATTGCCTGCGGGGCGACGACATTACGCAACTCAACTTTATTTTCAGCGGTAACGACCATGACCGTGGCATCGCCGCGCGGTGTACGGGTCACGCCCTGCTGGGGAACGAGAATGGCGTCAGGCTGCACGCCCTGATCAATACGAGCGCGAACGAACATGCCCGGCAGTAACTGGTGCTGTGGATTGGGGAAAACCGCGC
Source organism: Superficieibacter sp. (assembly GCF_032071645.1). Taxonomy (NCBI): domain Bacteria; kingdom Pseudomonadati; phylum Pseudomonadota; class Gammaproteobacteria; order Enterobacterales; family Enterobacteriaceae; genus Superficieibacter; species Superficieibacter sp. The sequence goes on along the minus strand of NZ_DAMAPU010000018.1, from coordinate 69,870 downwards.
GCAGGGTAATGGAACCGGTATTTTCATCAACCGTTACGTCAGAGAACTGGAGCGTGCCTTTCTCTGCGTAGGGCTGACCGTTTTCCATAACCAGTTCAACGTTGCTGGTCTGGCTGCCTTTTTGCAGGCTGGCCTGCTTAAGACGCATAAAATCGGCGCTGGACTGTGTGACATCCACATAAATCGGATCGAGCTGCTGAACGGTCGCCAGCGCGTTGGCCTGGCCGCTAGTCACCAGCGCCCCTTCAGTTACGAACGATTTACCAATGCGACCGCTGATCGGTGAAATCACTTTGGTATAAGCGAGGTTAATGCGGGCGGTCTCAACGGCAGCTTTCGATGCCAGCACGCTGGCGTCGGCCTGACGCGCATTCGCGACCGCCTGATCGTAATCCTGCTGGCTGATGTATTGGGTTCCCAGTAGCGGAACATAGCGTTTTACCGTCAGGTGGGCGATATTTGCCGCTGCTTCACTTTTTGCGAGATCGCTTTTCGCGCTGTCCCAGGCCACCTGATATGTTGCCGGATCGATCTGGTACAGCGACTGCCCGCCTTTAACATCGCTGCCTTCAGTAAAATTACGCGACAGAATAATGCCATTCACCTGCGGACGGACTTCGGCGATACGAAACGCGGAAGTGCGGCCGGGTAGTTCAGTGGTCACTGTCAGAGGGGCGCTTTTCACAACATGAACGGTGACCTGCGGAGTCGGTAACTGTGGCGGTGTTTTTTCTTTATCATCACACCCTGAAAGCAGCAGGGCAGAAAGAATTAAACTGGAAAGGAGGGTAGTCCTTGCATAGATCGTCATTGCTGTTCCTTAAAAACCGAAAACCCGAATTCGCCGAAAATCAGTGAAAGAAAAGAAGTAATAAAAAAGCAAGTGGGTATCCTACAAATAATCATCGTTGGATGTAAGGGATAGTTATTTATTAAGGATGCGCAGGGCACATAAAGGCAAAACTCATGCAAAACGATGACGATTAAATATCAGCCATATAATTCATGGTGTGAATGTAATTAAGTAATGCATTCGCAGTAAATATAAATTATTCCCTTTTTTTGTGTAAACATTATTTTATTTATCACAGATAATATAAGTTCGTGTATCAAGTGTAATATTATTGTACCACTCAATATCACTATTGGTGATGAGAACCGCATCCTATGGCAAGGAAAACGAAAGCAGAGGCGCTTAAAACACGGCAGATGTTGATTGAAGCGGCCATCCTGCAGTTCGCCCAGAACGGCGTTGCGAAGACCACGCTGACAGACATCGCCGACGCCGCAGGCGTGACACGCGGCGCGGTATACTGGCACTTTTCCAGCAAAACCGATATTTTTAACGCTATCTGGGAACAGCAGGCACCGCTAAAAGAGATCGTTTGTTATCAGATGCAGGATAATATTCATCCCGATCCGCTTATTCATTTACGCAATCAATTTGTGACAACATTGCAATATATCGCAGCGGATAGCCGTTTACGGGCGCTGTTGCAGATTTTGTATCACCGCTGTGAATTCAGCGATGACATGACATCTGAACAAGAAATTCGCCAAAAAATCGGTTTTAATCATGAATACGTGCGACAGGTTTTACAGGAATGCCAGGCGAAAGGGCGTTTATCTTCCGGCACAAATATTAACGTTATGTTAATTATGCTCCATGGTTTTATTAGCGGCGTGATTAAGAACTGGTTAATGCATCCAGAAGGTTTCGACCTTTATCAAAATGCGCCAGAGCTGGTGGATAATATCATGATGGCATTAACGGCGAAAAAAGAAGCCGCAATACCGAAAGACGCTATCGCCTGCTGACAAACAGGCGACCGGTTAACTTTGTTGATGGCCTGCGCTAAACGCCGCCACGGCGTCGGGGCTGATCGGCTTGCCCAGCAGATACCCCTGCAACGTATTGCATCCCAGTTCAGTCAGGAACCGCTGCTGCATTTCCGTCTCAACGCCTTCCGCAACCACTTTAAGGTTTAACGTCTTCGCCAGCGCGACGATAGCCGAGACAATAGTGACGTCCTCGCCTTCACCGCTAAGTTCACTCACGAACGCCTTATCAATCTTCAGTTCGCAGGCAGGAAGTCGCTTCAGATAAAGCAGGCTGGAGTAACCCGTTCCGAAATCATCAATCGACGCCTTAACGCCCAGCGTTGTCAGTTCAGTCAGAATTCGCACGCTTTCATCCGGGTTACCCATTGCCGTGGTTTCGGTCACTTCGAGGATGAGCTTGCCTGGCGGGATCGCATGGCGTTCGAGGCTATTCATCACCGTCTCGATCAGCGACGTCTGTTCAAACTGTAGTGACGAAAGATTGACCGCTACCGACCAGTCAGTATGCCCCTGAGAATGCCATTCGCTTAGCTGTCGGCAGGCTTCGTCAATCACCCAGTTGCCGATGGGGACAATCAGCCCGGTCTTTTCCGCCAGCGGCAGAAAAATTTCCGGCGTCAGCAGACCCTGCTTCGGATGCTGCCAGCGTAGCAGCGCTTCAAAGCCGACAATCGGCCCCGAAGGCGCCTGAAATTTAGGCTGGTAGTGCAGCATCAGTTCACGGCGATCCATTGCCTGCCAGAGATCGTTCATCAACTGCAACTGCGTCTGCGCCAGTTGATTCATCGATGGCTGGAAAAAATGATAACCGTTACGGCCCATATGTTTGGTGTGATACATCGCGGCATCGGCGTTAAACATCAGTTCGCGCTCATCCTTGCCATCCCACGGATAAAGCGTAATGCCCACGCTGAGCGTGACCATAATTTCATAAGGATCGAGAACAAAAGGGCGGTCGATGACGCTAACCAACGCGCTGGCCAGCGAGGCCGCTTCTTCAGGCGTTTTACTTTCTGCAAGAAGGACAAACTCATCGCCGCCAATCCGCGCCAGCGTATATTGCCCTTTTAGTATTCCGCTAAGGCGAGCGGTAACGGCGACCAGTAATTTGTCGCCGGTATCATGCCCGTAGCCATCATTGACGTTTTTGAAACCGTCGAGATCCATAAACATCAGGGCAAACGACGACCCTTCCCGCTTTGCTTTGCTAATCGCCTGTTCGAGACGATCCTGAAGCAATACCCGGTTGGGCAGGCGGGTCAGAGTATCGTGCAGCGCCATTTCAGCCAGTTCACGATTTGCCTGCGCCAGTGAGGATGCGAGCAATGACGTTCGGGCCTGAAGCCGCGCATCCAGCATGGACACCACGAGCGTGATAGCCAGAATAGACAGCGCCATAACGCTCACCAGCACGGCGAGCCAGCTACCATTCATGCCCTGATCCAGCGCGTGAGCGTGGGCGGTAAAATGCGCCGCCATCATGCCGGTATAATGCATTCCGGCAATCGCCACGCCCATCAGCAGCGCGGCCCCGGCGCGCATTACCGCCACCTGCGCGGCTTCCTGACGCAGGCGAAACGTCAGCCACAGTGCGGCGAGAGAAGCCAGCATCGCAATCACTATCGACACGCCCACCCAGAAGAAGTCCCAGATGACAGGTACGGAAACCTGCAATGCGGCCATGCCGATATAGTGCATGGAGACAATGCCGGTGCCCAGCACCAGCGAACCGGGCAGCAGGCGGCGTAAACGCAGGCGTTCGGCGCTGACCAGCCAGAGTGCAAATAAAGAAGAGCCAATCGCCACCGCCATGGAAATCGCGGTAAGGAAGGGATCGTAGCGCTGGCTCATCGCGAGTTCCATCGCCAGCATACCGATAAAATGCATCGCCCAGATGCCGGTGCCCATCGCAAAGCCACCGCCAATAAGCCAGACACGCGCTGCCTTGCCGGAGCTGACCGACACTCGTCCCGCCATATTAAGCGCGGTATAAGACGCCAGGATGGCAACGATAAAGGAAACAACAACGAGGATTTGGTCGTAATGGCTAACCGGCATCATGTCTTAAACTCATCCGCAGTGGAACGTTCAGGCAACACCTGTCTTGAGGGGGCAGAGACATTACCATTCTCTGAAGACGGCGCAAAGGGATTTAAATCCGTGCGTTTAATGCGGAAAACGCCAGCAGATTTGCGCCATTCTTCACGGTAGCTCGCTACAGTTCACCAGTTTCAGAGGATTAACGGAATCCATATTCCGGCACTTATCGGCTTCCGTGATAAACCACTCGATCCACTGCACGATCAGCGCGTCAAAAATGAAGACAAAAATGGCAAAAATTATCAGCCAGCCATATTTACGAACCATTTTGTCTTCCTGCGATCACGGTGAGATGCAGGCAATATACACGAAATTATCCGCAGAAAAAGAGGGAGAGTAAGTCTTTACTTATGCCACAGATAAGGCGGATTTTAGCCTGGCAGGGATAATAAAAAAGGCGCTTCCCCATGCCGAAGAGCGCCTTTTAAAACAAACACTTAACTGACTAGTATCAGTTCATGCCGTATTTTTTCAATTTTTTACGCAGCGTGCCACGGTTGATGCCCATCATCAGGGCAGCACGGGTCTGGTTGCCACGGGTGTATTGCATCACCATGTCCAACAGGGGCTGTTCTACTTCAGCCAGTACCAGCTCATACAGGTCATTAACATCCTGACCATTCAGTTGAGCAAAATAGTTCTTCAGTGCCTGTTTAACCGAGTCACGCAGGGGTTTTTGAGTTACCTGATCCTGAGAGTTAACGGTAGAAACGGTCAGTACGTCAGAATTTACGCGTTGTTCGAACATAGTTCTGTCAGCTCTTTATTTCTGTTTACGCAAAATTTTCGAAGTATGCCTCCAACGCCTCCAGCTGTTCGCTGGCATCATCTATGGCGTTGAATGTGCGCCGAAACTGGTCATCTGGCGCGTGCTCCTGAAGGTACCAGGAGACGTGTTTACGCGCGATTCGGTACCCTTTAGCGTGACCGTAAAAGTCATGCAGTTCCCGAACGTGCGCGCAAAGTAAGCGCTTAACCTCTGCCAGAGGCAGGGGGGGCAGCAACTCCCCAGTGTCCAGATAGTGCTGGATTTCCCGAAAGATCCAGGGTCTTCCCTGAGCTGCACGGCCTATCATCAGGGCATCCGCCCCTGTATAGTCGAGTACAGCTCTGGCTTTTAGCGGGTCAGTAATGTCACCATTCGCGATGATCGGAATGGAAACTTTCTGCTTAACCATCCGAATGCTGTCGTATTCAGCGTCTCCGTTAAACAAGCAGGCGCGGGTGCGTCCGTGAATAGTCAGAGCCTGAATGCCACAGTCTTCGGCCAGTTGGGCAATCTCTACGCAGTTACGATGTTCAGGAGCCCATCCGGTGCGGATCTTCAGCGTGACAGGCACATCCACCGCTTCCACAACCCGGCTCAGGATAGACTTCACCAGATCCGGGTGTTGCAGCAGGGCTGAACCCGCAAGCTTACGATTCACCTTCTTAGCCGGGCAACCCATATTGATATCAATAATCTGGGCACCGCTTTCCACGTTAATACGTGCGGCTCCGGCCATTTCTTCAGGATCGCTTCCGGCAATTTGCACGGTGCGAATACCTGGTTCATCGACATGGACCATCCGTAAACGCGACTTGTCACTTTCCCAGACCTGCGGGTTAGATGACATCATCTCAGAAACGGTTAAACCTGCTCCCATCTCATAACACAGCGTCCTGAATGGTCTGTCGGTAATGCCAGCCATTGGTGCTGCGATCAGGCGATTCCTGAGCTGGTGGTGTCCGATACGCATGAGTTAAGAAATGACCATACTGTGACTGCAAGGCGGCGTATATTACGCATTTTTTTCACGAGATGAAAGGCCAAACTTTAACCAATCCCCTGTCCTGGATCAATGAATCGCTGCCCGGAAAGGATGAGGTCAGTAAATCTCTTTACATATCATCGTATTGCAAAATAAAGACTATTTTGTATGCAATTATAAATTCGTAAAACTTCTCGATATTCCCGCCCGAAATCGTCGCGCGGACGGGATAATCAGCTGTTTTTATGAGCAAAAAAGCATTCCTGAATGAGATCCTGCTCTCATTTTTGGATAATACCCTGGCGAAACTGTCCATCAAAAGGCGGCCCGCAGGCCGCGCTGATGTTTAGTTTTTACGCCCGGTGATGCGACACCACTCTTCTTTCTCTACGACCGGGTCGAGAGTAAAGAGCTCAGCATAGGCTTCACAGACGCTATCGGCCTGGCTTGCCAGAATGCCGGAAAGGCCCAGCAAACCGCCCTGGACAGGCAGCACGCTGATTAACGGTGCCAGCTCGCGTAACGGGCCTGCGAGGATGTTGGCGACCACCACATCGGCTTTCATCGCTTCTGGCTGGTCCTGCGGCAAATACAGCTCCAGACGCTCAGATACGCCGTTACGCTCGGCGTTATCACGGCTGGCCTGGATTGCCTGCGGATCGATATCAATGCCGATCGCTTTTGCCGCACCCAGCTTCAGCGCCGCAATTGCCAGGATACCGGAGCCACAGCCAAAATCGATGACGGTTTTGCCGTTCAGGTCGAGGCCATCCAGCCATTGCAGACACAGCGACGTTGTCGGATGGGTGCCGGTGCCAAATGCAAGGCCCGGATCGAGCATCACGTTGACCGCGTTCTCATCCGGCACATCGCGCCAGCTTGGGCAGATCCACAAACGTTCGCCAAAACGCATCGGGTGGAAGTTATCCATCCACTCGCGCTCCCAGTCTTTATCTTCGATCTGCTCGATTTTGTGCGCAAAGTCTGCGCCCAGCAACGGATGCTGCTCCAGCATCGCTACCACTTCATTCATCTCAGTTTCGGCATCAAACAGGCCGATAACGTCGGTGTCGCCCCACAGGCGGGTTTCGCCCGGCAAAGGCTCAAAAACCGGCGTGTCGTGCGTATCCTGAAAAGTGACGGACACCGCCCCGGTTTCCACCAGCGCATCGCTTAACTCTTCGGCATTCGCGCCAGTCGTATTCAGTTTTAGTTGGATCCACGGCATAGCAGAACTCTTTATTTATCAGCAGAAATAACAGGCGCTTGCGGTACAGGAGAACCAAAACGGTTGCCCACCACAAACGCCAGCAAACTTAACAACAGCGACGGGACAATCGGGTGAAAGCCCAGCCACTGAATATTCCAGCTCGCCAGCGCAGTATACAGCACGCCGCCGGTAAGCATCCCGCACAGCGCGCCGCGGGCGTTCGCGCGTTCCCAGTACAGTCCCAGCACCAGCGGCCACAGGAACACCGCTTCCAGACCGCCAAAGGCCAGCAGATTCAGCCAGATAATCATCTCTGGCGGACGCCAGGCGGCAAGCATCATCAACACGCCCAGAATCAGCGTGGTGGCGGTTGAAATACGCTTCAGCCGTTGCTCATGATGAATTTTAGCGGGCTGCGCGCTAAGCCACAGATCTTTCACAATCGTCGCGGACGCCTGCAAAAGATGGGCGTTAACGTTGGACATAATCGCCGCCATCGGCGCGGCAAGGAAAATGCCCGCCGCCCACGGCGGCAGAACCTGCAACATCAGCGTAGGGATCACCAGATCCGGCACGGTCAGGTCCGGCAGCACGGCGCGGCCCAGCGCGCCCGCGAGGTGCATCCCCAGCATCAGCAGAGAGACGACAATCGTGCCGATCATAATCCCACGATGCACCGCCTTGCTGTCCTTATAGGAAATGCAGCGCACCGCCGTATGCGGCAGGCCGATCACGCCAAAACAGACCAGCACCCAGAACGACGTCAAAAAGGTCGGCGTCAGGATATTATCTGCCCCTTGTGGCGAGACGAGCTGCGGATTGATGTGTTGCAGCTTCTCCACCGCCATTGGCAGGCCGCCCGCCGCGTGGATCACCCCGATTAGCAGCACGAGGGTGCCGACCAGCATCACCATCCCCTGCATCGTGTCATTCAGCACGCTGGCCCGAAAGCCGCCAAAAGCGGTATACAGCGCGATAGTAATGCCAAAAATCAGCAGCCCGGACTCGTAATTAATGCCGACGGCGGTTTCCAGCAGCCGCGCGCCGCCAATAAACTGTACCGCAATCGCGCCGACAAAGGCGACCAGCAGGCTGATACTGGCAATCCACACCACTGCGCGGCTCTGATAGCGTGCCATCAGCATATCGTTGAGGGTGATCGCATTGTAGCGACGAGCGAGGATAGCGAACTTCTTGCCCAGAATACCCAGCGACAGCCAGATAGTCGGCACCTGGATCATCGCCAGCAGCACCCAGCCGAGGCCGTATTTATATGCCGCTCCCGGTCCGCCGATAAACGAACTGGCGCTGATATAGGTTGTCGTCAGCGTCATCGCCAGCACAAAACCGCCCATCGAACGGCTGCCGAGAAAATATTCGCTCAGGAAAGTACCGGTCCGCCGCTGGCGCATAGCGTAAATCGACAGCCCGAACACCGCTAACAGGTAGATCACCAGCGCGGCTATCACTTCATGCTGCATCGTTATTCTCCAGAGAAATATCGCGGAAGATAACGCGCACCATTAGCCAGCACAGCAGGGTAAATATCAGCGGAACAAGCAGGCAGGCCATTTCAAACCAGTGTGGCAGCCCGGTGATCCCCTGCTGCGAATCAGGTAAGTAAGCGCCCGCTAACCATGCGGCAAGATAGAGAAGGGTAAGCCACAGCGCCCAGCGCGCTTCTTTGTGGGCCTGAACAAAACGGTTGTCCATTCTGGTCCCTTATTCGTCAATAAAAGGAGGGATTATACGGAAAGGTACAGGTGAAAAAAGCGAAAAAAAGGCCGGTTGCCCGGCCTTAGTCATCGCGGAGAATTACTTCTCCTGCAATCCGAGCTTTTTCTCCAGATAGTGGATATTGGTTCCACCGTGCTGGAAGTTCTCGTCATTCATGATGCGGGTCTGCAAATCAACGTTGGTTTTGATACCGTCGATGATCAGCTCCTGCAACGCATTTTTCATGCGCGCAATCGCAACTTCACGGCTTTCACCGTAGCAGATCAGCTTGCCGATCATGGAGTCATAGTACGGCGGTACGGTGTAACCGGCGTAGATATGTGATTCCCAACGCACGCCAAAACCGCCCGGCGCATGGAAGCGCGTGATTTTACCCGGGCTTGGCAGGAAGGTGTTCGGGTCTTCGGCGTTAATACGGCACTCGACCGCATGGCCTTTCACCACGACTTCATCCTGCTTGATGGACAGCGGCTGACCAGCGGCGATACGCAGCTGTTCTTTAATGAGGTCAACGCCAGTGATCATCTCGGTCACCGGATGCTCAACCTGAATACGGGTGTTCATTTCGATGAAATAAAACTCGCCGTTTTCGAACAGGAACTCAAACGTACCCGCTCCGCGATAGCCGATATCCACACAGGCTTTGGCACAACGTTCGCCGATATAGCGACGCAGTTCCGGGGTAATGCCCGGCGCCGGCGCTTCTTCGACCACTTTCTGGTGACGACGCTGCATGGAGCAGTCGCGTTCCGCCAGATAGATTGCGTTGCCCTGACCATCTGCCAGTACCTGGATCTCAATGTGACGAGGATTCTCCAGGTATTTTTCCATGTACACCATGTCGTTGCTAAACGCAGCTTTCGCTTCAGCTTTGGTCATGGAAATGGACTGTGCAAGCTCGGCGTCGCTGCGCACAACGCGCATACCGCGACCGCCGCCGCCGCCGGAGGCTTTGATGATAACCGGATAGCCAATGCGTTTAGCATGAGCGCGGTTAACGTTCATATCATCGCCCAGCGGGCCGTCAGAGCCGGGAACGGTCGGGACGCCTGCTTTTTTCATCGCGGTGATGGCAGACACTTTGTCGCCCATCAGACGGATAGTTTCCGCTTTCGGACCGATGAAAATAAAGCCGGAGCGCTCGACCTGCTCAGCAAAGTTGGCGTTCTCAGAGAGGAAGCCGTAACCCGGATGGATTGCCACCGCGCCGGTGATTTCAGCGGCGCTGATGATAGCCGGGATGTTCAGATAGCTTTTTACGGACGGAGCCGGGCCAATACAGACCGTCTCATCCGCCAGCAATACGTGTTTTAAATCGCGATCCGCAGTGGAGTGTACAGCGACGGTCTTGATACCCAGTTCTTTACAGGCACGAAGAATACGCAGTGCGATCTCGCCACGGTTAGCGATGACAATTTTATCCAGCATGTTCGCCTCGTTACTCGATGACGACCAGCGGCTCGTCAAATTCTACCGGTTGACCCGTTTCAAGCAGGATCGCTTTTACCACGCCTGCTTTATCGGCTTCGATCTGGTTCATCATTTTCATTGCTTCAACGATGCACAGAGTGTCGCCCACATTGACTTTCTGGCCCACTTCGATGAACGCTTTCGCATCCGGGCTTGGGGTGCGGTAGAACGTACCGACCATTGGGGAACGTACGATGTGACCACTGATTTCTGCCGCCGCAGGCGCTTCCATCGCTGGAGCGGTTGCAGGTGCGACAGCATTAGACAAAGCTGGCTGCTGCATAACGGGGGCAGCATAAGCCTGTTGCATCACGGGATAACCTGCGTTTGGCGCAGCACGGCTAATGCGTACTGACTCTTCGCCTTCAGAGATTTCCAGTTCAGAGATGCCTGATTCTTCAACCAGCTCGATCAGTTTTTTAATCTTACGAATATCCATGAGTGGGTTCCGTACTCTTTGTTTAGTGTGATTGTGACAGGCGTTGGAACGCCGTCTGTAACGCATAAAGTTAACCGTTTGTATGGCGTCGGCAGAGAAATGCGCTGCGCGTGCGCCCGGTTAATCGACTGACCCCGGTTTGATCCATTCATCGGGAAAATACCAGAGTAGCCAGCCATCATGTCGCGATCTGCGGTTATTGTTCGGCAAAAAACAAAATATACCTTAGATGCGCGCTTGTCACCTTTTCGGAGGGATAAAACCGCCGTCAGGAAAACCAAAGTCGCACAGTATAACGAGTTCGTAGCATTTCGCAGCTAAATACTGGTCTTATCAGAGAAGATTATCAACCGCTACCGCGCAGAGGTGCGCGGTGGATGGAATAATTGCAACAAACAGCACAAATCGAAAACTATCGCAGCCACTGACGGAACTTCTTGTAACGCCATGCTAAAAGCAGCAGCGCGAGCAGGGCGTAAATCACCGGTTGCGGCGAAAGGATCTTCACCGACCATAAATAATGTATCGGCGCGAGGATCGCGACAAGATAGATGCTGTTATGCAGTTTTTGCCAGCGTCTGCCCAGTTTTCGCTGCATGATTTGTGGCGAGGTGACGGCCAGTGCCAGTAAAAGCAGCCAGCTGATTGCCCCCAGTGTCAGGTAGGGTCGTGACACCAGCTCCTGTCCCAACAGCGCCAGATTATTAATGCCTAACTCCAGCAGGGTGTAGCTGGTGAGATGCAGCGATGCCCAGGCGAAACACCATAACCCTAACAGGCGGCGCGTGCGTATCAATAAGGGCTGCTTAGCGTAACGCGTGAGCGGCGAAACCAGCAAGGTCGCCAGCAGCAATTTCAGAGCCATCCTACCGGTAAAATGCTGAATATCTTTTGCCGGGTCGGCGCTGAAATAGCCCTGCGAGGCGGCCCAGACCAGCCACACCAGCGGCAAAAACGCCGCCAGATGCAGCACCACTTTCAGCCAGACAATCTGTTTTGCTGTTAACCGCACTCAGAAACTCTCCCGCAGATCTAAACCTTTATAGAGCGATGCCACCCGATCGGCATAGCCGTTAAACAACAGCGTTGGCTGGCGCTTAACATCCAGGATCCCGCCTGAGCCAATAAAGCGTTCCGTCGCCTGCGACCAGCGCGGGTGATCGACGTGCGGATTCACATTGGCGTAAAAACCGTATTCATCCGGGGCGGAAATATTCCACGTCGTGGGCGGGCGTTCGCGGGTGAGCTTAATACTGACAATCGATTTAATCCCTTTGAAACCGTACTTCCATGGCACAGTGAGGCGTACCGGCGCACCGTTTTGTGGCGGCAACGCTTTGCCGTAAACGCCGGTTGTCAGCATGGTCAGCGGATGCATCGCTTCGTCCAGTCGCAAACCTTCAACATAGGGATATTTCAGGCCGCCGCCGATAAAGCGATCTTTCTGCCCCGGCATCATCTCCGGCGCATAAATCGTCTGAAAGGCGACGTATTTTGCATTGCTGGTAGGCTCGACCAGCGCCAGCAGTTTGTGGAGCGGAAAACCAATCCACGGCACCACCATCGACCATGCCTCAACGCAGCGCATCCGATAAATGCGTTCCTCCAGCGGGAAGCGTTTGATCAGATCGTCATGATCCAGCGTCAGCGGCTTAGCGACTTCGCCGTCAATGGTCAGCTTCCACGGATCGCTCTTCAGGCTGCCCGCGTTCGCTGCCGGATCGGCTTTATCCAGCCCAAACTCATAAAAGTTGTTGTAGCCGGTGACTTTGTCTTCCGGCGTCAGGGGGAGCGTGCTCTGCCATTCTGCGGGGCGAGTAAAATCCAGCGGTTTGCCGGACGGTGCGGGAGGGCGATCGTTACCCTTAAACCAGTCCAGCACGTCTGCTCGCGCCACGTTGGGCAGGCTCAGCGTAGCGGCACTAATGCCCAGCGCCTGCAAAACCTGGCGGCGCTGCATAAAAAAAGCCGATTCGGCGGTGACATCGGCTTCGGTAAAGCGACGTAATTTCTTCATGACGGCTCCCGGCGAGTACGCCATCAGAAGGGTGATGGCGCATCATCTATGATGGCAGGGAGTCTGTCAGCGCGCGAGGAAATTGGTTAATTAAATGTAAATTCTGCGCGATAGCTTAGTTTACTTTTACCAGCGTGCGGCCCTGCGCCTGGTTATTAATAATGGCTTCTGCCAGCTTCGGCGCATCGGCCAGCGGAATTTCGGTTGCGGTTTGAGTATAAAACGTATCCGGCAAATCCAGCGCCAGACGTCGCCAGGCTTCCTCGCGGCGCGCGGCCGGTGCCATGACGGAATCCACGCCCTGCAGGCGGACATTACGCAGAATAAACGGCATCACCGTCGTCGGTAGCGCAAAGCCACCTGCCAGACCGCAGGCCGCCACGCAACCGCCGTAATTCATTTGCGCCAGCACCTTCGCCAGCACCTTATCGCCAACGGTATCGATGGCACCGGCCCACAGCTGTTTTTCCAGCGGACGGGTTTCAGCAAACTCATCGCGTCCGATAATCCGGCTGGCACCGAGGCTGCGCAGGTATTCGTGGGTGCTTTCGCGCCCGGAAACCGCCACCACCTGATAGCCCAGCTTATGCAGCAGCGCGATGGCGGTACTGCCTACGCCGCCGCTGGCCCCGGTGACCAGAATTTCCCCGCTGTGTGGACGAATGCCCGCTTCTTCCAGCGCCATTACGCACAGCATGGCGGTAAAACCGGCGGTGCCGATAATCATCGCTTTGCGATCGTCCAGTCCTTTCGGCAGCGCCACCAGCCAGTCGCCTTTTACGCGCGCGCGTTCCGCCAGTCCGCCCCAGTGATTTTCACCGACGCCCCAGCCGGTCAATACCACCTGCTGGCCCGCATGAAAACGCGGATCTTCGCTGGTGCGAACCTGTCCGGCAAAATCAATCCCCGGCACCATCGGGAAGTTACGGATGATTTTTCCCTTGCCGGTGATTGCCAGCGCGTCTTTATAGTTCAGACTGGACCATTGAATATCTACCGTGACGTCGCCTTCCGGCAGTTGGCTGTCATCAATCGTTTGCACCGATGCGAGCGTTTTTCCGTCCTGTTGTTCTAAGATTAAAGCTTGCATGACCCGTCCTCACTTGCCTGGTAGTTAGAAATACAATTACCCAAACTATACGCGCTAATCAAAATGGGATGCAGACCTGACGCAATAAATTGCCAGATCTGCCAGGTTTGATAGTATTCAAGGTTACTCTGCTAGTTAGTGCTTACTTTAAAGTGAACGCGATAGCAGGACCGGGCTGTTCTTTACAACACGGAGTTAACTCAGGGATGCGTTTAACGACGAAGTTTTCCGCTTTTATTACCTTACTGATTAGCCTGACGATGCTCGTCACGCTGATTGGCTGCTCGCTGAGTTTTTATAACGCTATCCAGAGCAAAATCGATGGGCGGGCGCGGGCCGTTGCCACTATCCTCGATAACCGACTGATGACGCGCTCCTTCGACCAGCTCGAACTGCAACTCAATGAGCTGATGGTGCCGGTTGACATTGTGCGCATCGATTTTCTGCATGGCAAAAATACCCTTTATAGCCACGCCCGGAACGGCAGCTATCGTTTGCTGGGGCGCAGCAATCTGTATCGTGAACTGACCATCCCTTCCATGAAGCATCCGGGTATGACCATCCATCTGGTCTATCAGGACCCGATGGCTAACTACTTTCACTCGCTGCTGACGACCGCGCCGCTGACGCTGGCGATTGGCTTTATGGTACTGGTGATTTTTCTGGCGGTACGCTGGCTGCGCCGCCAGCTTGCCGGAGGGGAACTGCTCGAACTGCGCGCCACCCGCATTCTTAACGGCGAGCGCGGCCACGGCGTGCGCGGCACTGTCTATGAATGGCCGGCTCGCGCCAGCAGCGCGCTGGATATGCTGCTTTCTGAAATCCACTTCGCTGGCGAGCAGCGTAGCCGCATGGACACGCTGATCCGCTCCTACGCCGCCCAGGACACTAAAACCGGGCTTAACAACCGCGCATTCTTTGATAATCAACTGGCAACCCTGCTTGAAGATCAGGAAAAAGTCGGTACCCACGGCATTGTGATGCTGATCCGCCTGCCGGACTTTGATCTGCTGGTCGATAACTGGGGACGGGCGGCGGCGGAAGAGCATTCATTTACCCTCATTAATCTGATCTCCACCTTCATTATGCGTTACCCCGGTGCGCTGCTGGCGCGCTATCACCGCAGCGATTTTGCAATTCTGCTGCCACATCGCACCCTGAAAGAAGCCGACGGCATTGCCTCGCAGCTGATTAAAGCAGTGGACGCGCTACCGTCGTCAAAAATTCTTGAGCGGGAAGATACGATGCACATCGGCATCTGCGCCTGGCGTAGCGGGCAAACCACCGGGCAGGTGATGGGCCATGCGGAAACGGCAACGCGCAACGCGGTATTGCAGGGCGGCAATAGCTGGCTGGTGTATGACGATTCTTTGCCGGAAAAAGGGCGCGGTAACGTGCGTTGGCGTACACTGATTGAGCAGGTACTCAGTCGGGGCGGTCCACGGTTTTATCAAAAACCGGCGGTGCTGGCAGATGGACGCGTTCACCACCGGGAACTGATGTGCCGAATATTTGACGGCACGGAAGAATTACTGGCAGCGGAATACATGCCTTTCGTGCTGCAATTTGGTCTGGCGGAAGAGTATGATCGCTTACAAATTAACCGCATGTTACCCTTCCTGTTATTCTGGCCTCAGGAAACGCTGGCCTTGCCGGTGACGGTAGAAGCGTTAATCCGCCCGCGATTCCAGCGCTGGCTGCGCGATACCTTAATGCAATGCGAAAAATCGCAACGCAAACGTATTATTTTTGAACTTGCTGAGGCGGATGTTTGTCAACATATCAGCCGCTTACAACCCGTTGTTCGTTTAATTAATGCACTGGGGGTTAATGTGGCGGTAACGCAGGCGGGTTTGACGATGGTAAGCACCAATTGGATCAAGCAGTTGGACGTGAGCTTAATCAAATTGCATCCCGGCCTGGTGCGCAACTTTGAAAAGCGTAATGAAAACCAGCTGTTGGTGCAGAGTCTGGTCGAAGCCTGTAAAGGGACGGCAACCCAGGTTTTTGCCAGTGGGATTAGGACGAAAAGCGAATGGCGGACCCTCTCCGCATGTGGTGTAACCGGGGGGCAGGGTGATTTTTTTGCTTCTTCACAGCCGCTTGACTCTAATCTAAAAAAATATTCACAAAGATATTCGGTTTGACCTGCCGTTTACTATGTTTTCACGTAGAATAACGCGCGCTGTATCTTCGGGGGTGTGCTTGTCTGCCCGCCAGGATCACGCAGTTAACGGCCTTGTACAGGTTGCAAATGAAAGCAGGGAGCGCTGCTGATGATTTTAAATCTGAAGGAGTCAGGTATCAGTTTGTGACAGAGGTGACGAACTGCACTAATTTTCACCGTAGCAGATGATTTTTGCGCCTTGTCGCTGCTGCGTGTGGTTGGTAAAGTAAGCGGATTTTGTACTCCGCCCCAGCTTTCAGGATTATCCCTTAGTATGTTGAAAAAATTTCGTGGCATGTTTTCCAATGACCTGTCCATTGACCTGGGTACTGCGAATACCCTTATTTATGTGAAAGGACAAGGCATCGTATTGAATGAGCCTTCCGTTGTGGCCATTCGTCAGGATCGTGCCGGTTCACCGAAAAGCGTCGCTGCTGTCGGTCATGACGCGAAGCAAATGCTGGGGCGTACCCCTGGCAACATCGCGGCGATCCGCCCGATGAAAGACGGCGTTATTGCCGACTTCTTCGTCACCGAAAAAATGCTCCAGCACTTCATCAAACAGGTGCACAGCAACAGCTTTATGCGTCCCAGCCCGCGCGTGCTGGTGTGTGTGCCGGTTGGCGCAACCCAGGTAGAACGTCGTGCTATTCGTGAATCAGCGCAGGGCGCAGGTGCCCGCGAAGTCTTTCTGATTGAAGAACCGATGGCTGCGGCCATTGGCGCCGGTCTGCCGGTTTCTGAAGCGACCGGTTCAATGGTCGTCGATATCGGCGGCGGTACAACCGAAGTGGCCGTTATCTCCCTGAACGGCGTGGTTTACTCCTCCTCAGTACGTATTGGTGGTGACCGTTTCGACGAAGCCATCATTAATTACGTGCGTCGTAACTACGGCTCCCTGATTGGTGAAGCAACCGCAGAACGTATCAAACATGAAATTGGTTCCGCTTATCCGGGTGACGAAGTCCGCGAAATCGAAGTGCGCGGTCGTAATCTGGCAGAGGGCGTCCCGCGCGGCTTTACGCTGAATTCCAACGAAATCCTCGAAGCATTGCAGGAACCGCTGACCGGTATCGTTAGCGCCGTGATGGTGGCGCTGGAACAGTGCCCGCCGGAACTGGCATCCGACATCTCCGAGCGCGGAATGGTACTGACCGGTGGCGGCGCGCTGCTGCGCAATCTCGACCGCCTGTTAATGGAAGAGACAGGTATTCCTGTCGTAGTTGCAGAAGATCCACTGACTTGCGTAGCCCGTGGCGGCGGCAAGGCGCTGGAAATGATCGACATGCACGGCGGCGACTTGTTTAGCGAAGAGTAGTCAGCCTCAGACGCGGGGTGGCGTTTTGCGCTGCCCCTCCTGAACTGACACGAGAATACGCATAGCCTATGAAGCCCATTTTTAGCCGTGGCCCGTCGCTACAGATTCGCCTCATCCTGGCGGTGTTAGTGGCGCTTGGCGTAATTATCGCCGACAGCCGACTTGGAACGTTCAGCCAGATCCGAACGTACATGGATACCGCCGTCAGTCCCTTCTACTTTGTCTCAAATGGTCCGCGTGAATTACTCGACAGCGTTTCGCAAACGCTGGCCTCGCGCGATCAACTCGAACTTGAAAACCGGGCGCTGCGTCAGGAACTGCTGCTGAAAAACAGCGACCTGCTGATGCTGGGACAGTACAAACAGGAGAACGCGCGCCTGCGTGAGCTTCTGGGTTCCCCGCTGCGTCAGGATGAACAAAAAATGGTCACCCAGGTGATCTCAACGGTCAACGATCCCTACAGCGACCAGGTGGTGATCGACAAAGGCAGCGTGAACGGCGTTTACGAAGGTCAGCCGGTCATCAGTGATAAAGGCGTGGTCGGGCAGGTCATTGCGGTGGCAAAACTCACCAGCCGCGTGCTGCTGATCTGTGATGCCACCCACGCGCTACCGATTCAGGTATTGCGCAACGACATCCGGGTGATCGCGGCCGGGAATAGCTGTACGGACGATCTGCAACTGGAGCATCTGCCCGCCAACACCGACATTCGCGTCGGCGACGTGCTGGTGACTTCCGGTCTGGGCGGTCGTTTCCCGGAAGGTTATCCGGTCGGCGTAGTGTCTTCAGTGAAGCTGGATACCCAGCGCGCGTACACGGTGATCCAGGCCCGTCCGACCGCCGGATTACAGCGCCTGCGTTACCTGCTGCTGCTGTGGGGTGCGGATCGCGAAGGTGCTAACCCGATGACCCCGGAAGACGTTCACCGCGTGGCGAACGAGCGCCTGATGCAGATGATGCCGCAGGTACTGCCTTCGCCGGATTCGGTGGGGCCACCTGCGCCAATGCCCGCGCCTGCGACCGGCCTTACGCCCGCCCAGCCGCGC
Organism: Superficieibacter sp.; assembly: GCF_032071645.1. Lineage (NCBI taxonomy): Bacteria > Pseudomonadati > Pseudomonadota > Gammaproteobacteria > Enterobacterales > Enterobacteriaceae > Superficieibacter > Superficieibacter sp. Next base: position 51,683 of record NZ_DAMAPU010000018.1, on the reverse strand, counting down.
CCTGTTTCCACAGGGGGGCAGTAGTGGCAAGCTACCGTAGTCAGGGGCGATGGGTTATCTGGCTCTCGTTCCTGGTGGCTCTTTTGCTACAGGTCATGCCGTGGCCGGAAAACATTATCGTCTTCCGGCCAAACTGGGTGCTGCTGATCCTGCTCTACTGGGCGCTGGCGCTGCCGCACCGGGTGAATGTCGGAACGGGTTTGCTGATGGGTGCCATACTGGATCTGATCAGCGGCTCCACGCTTGGCGTGCGCGCGCTCTCCCTGAGTATCATTGCCTATCTGGTCGCGCTGAAATATCAGCTCTTTCGCAACCTCGCGCTCTGGCAGCAGGCGCTGGTGGTGATCCTGCTGTCGCTGGCGACCGATATCATTGTTTTCTGGGCTGAGTTTTTAGTGATCAACGTCTCTTTCCGCCCGGAAGTATTCTGGAGTAGCGTCGTCAACGGCGTACTCTGGCCGTGGCTGTTTCTGCTGATGCGGAAAATTCGCCAGCAATTTGCGGTGCAATAAGGTTTTTATGACAGCGCTCTATCTCGCTTCCGGCTCTCCGCGTCGTCAGGAGTTACTGACGCAGTTAGGCATTGTGTTTGAACGGATCGTGCCGGGCATTGAAGAACAGCGCCAGTCGGGTGAACTCGCGGCGGATTACGTGGTGCGTCTGGCGCGCGAAAAGGCGCAGGCGGGCGTGGCGCTTGTCCCGCGCGATCTACCCGTGCTGGGCGCAGACACCATCGTCGTGCTCAACGGTGACGTGCTGGAAAAACCGCACGACGACGCACAGGCCGCCGCCATGCTGCGCAGGCTTTCCGGGCAGACGCACCAGGTGCTGACCGCCGTCGCGCTGGCCGACTCGCATTCGGTGCTTGAAAGTCTTGTGGCGACAGAGGTCACCTTCAGGGTACTCTCGGAAGAGGACATCGCGGGCTATGTGGCCAGCGGTGAACCTCAGGATAAAGCAGGTGCATACGGTATTCAGGGGCTGGGTGGCTGTTTCGTCAGGAAGATAAATGGCAGCTATCACGCCGTGGTCGGCTTACCGCTGGTGGAAACGTATGAGTTGCTGAATAAATTTAACTCACTGCGTAAGCAAAGGGATAAACATGACGGCTGAATTGTTGGTAAACGTAACGCCCTCGGAAACCCGCGTGGCTTATATTGACGGCGGTATTTTGCAGGAGATCCACATCGAGCGTGAAGCCCGGCGTGGCATTGTGGGCAATATCTACAAAGGCCGGGTCAGCCGGGTTCTGCCGGGAATGCAGGCGGCGTTTGTCGATATTGGCCTTGATAAAGCCGCTTTTCTCCACGCTTCCGACATCATGCCGCATACCGAATGCGTAGCGGGTGAGGAACAGAAGCAGTTTATCGTTCGCGACATCTCTGAGCTGGTGCGCCAGGGCCAGGATTTAATGGTCCAGGTGGTGAAAGATCCGCTGGGCACCAAAGGCGCGCGTCTGACCACTGATATCACTCTGCCGTCACGTTACCTGGTCTTTATGCCGGGCGCTTCCCACGTCGGCGTATCGCAACGTATTGAAAGCGAAGCCGAGCGCGACCGCCTGAAAAAAATCGTCTCCCATTACTGCGACGAGCAGGGCGGATTTATCATCCGCACAGCGGCTGAAGGGATTTGCGACGAAGACCTGGCCTCAGACGCGGCGTATCTCAAACGCGTCTGGACCAAAGTGATGGAGCGTAAAAAACGCCATCAGACTCGCTACCAGCTGTACGGCGAGTTGGCACTGGCCCAGCGCGTGCTGCGCGATTTTGCCGTCTCGCACCTTGATAAAATCCGCGTTGACTCCCGGCTGACCTTTGAATCGCTGCTGGAATTCACCGCCGAGTACATTCCTGAAATGACCAGCAAGCTGGAGCATTACAGCGGACGCCAGCCCATTTTCGATCTGTTCGATGTGGAAAACGAAATTCAGCGCGCGCTGGAGCGTAAAGTCGAGCTGAAATCCGGCGGCTATCTGATTATCGATCAGACCGAAGCGATGACCACCGTCGATATCAACACCGGCGCGTTTGTCGGGCATCGCAACCTGGATGACACTATATTCAACACCAACATTGAGGCGACGCAGGCCATTGCGCGTCAGCTTCGCCTGCGTAACCTCGGCGGGATCATCATCATCGATTTTATCGATATGAATAATGAGGATCACCGCCGTCGCGTATTACACTCCCTCGAACAGGCGCTGAGCAAAGACCGGGTCAAAACCAGCATCAACGGCTTCTCACAGCTCGGGCTGGTCGAAATGACCCGCAAGCGCACCCGTGAAAGCGTGGAGCACGTTCTGTGCCACGAATGCCCGACCTGCCACGGTCGCGGGACGGTGAAAAGCGTTGAAAGCGTCTGCTATGAAATCATGCGTGAAATCGTGCGCGTGCATCATGCCTACGACTCCGACCGTTTTCTGGTCTACGCTTCTCCTGCGGTGGCAGAAACCCTCAAGGGCGAAGAGTCGCACGCGCTGGCGGAAGTTGAAATCTTTGTCGGCAAGCAGGTCAAAGTCCAGGTTGAACCGCTCTATAACCAGGAGCAGTTTGACGTGGTCATGATGTAACCAAAAGCACAGCTAGCAAGGAGAGATGCGTGAGGCGACTGCCGGGGATTTTACTGCTTACAGGTGCAACGCTGGTGGTCATCGTTGCACTGGCGGTGAGCGGCCTGCGTCTCGTCCTGCCGCAGCTCGACAAGTGGCGTCCGGCGCTGTTGGCGAAAATTGAATCGTCAACCGGTACGAAAGTTGATGCCAGCCATATTAAAGCCAGCTGGGAGAATTTCGGCCCGACCCTGGACGTGCGGGACGTGGACGCCGGGCTGAAGGACGGCGGGCAAATCTCCGTAAAGCGCGTCACGCTGGCGCTTGATGTCTGGCAGAGCCTTCTGCATCTGCGCTGGCAGTTCCGCGATCTCACCTTCTGGCAACTGCAAATCCACACCAACACGCCGCTGCAAAAAAGCAAAGATGGTGAAGGGATCAAAACGGATCGCATCAGCGACCTGTTTTTACGCCAGTTTGACCACTTTAACCTGCGTGACAGCTATATCAGTTTTCCGACCCCTTCCGGTCAGCGGGCAGAGCTGTACATCCCGACGCTGACCTGGCTTAACAGCCGCAATCGCCATCGGGCGGAGGGCGAGCTAAGCCTGACCAGCCTGACCGGACAGCACGGCGTAATGAAAGTCCGCATGGATTTGCGCGACGATAACGGCCTGCTGAATGACGGCAAAGCCTGGGTGCAGGCGGATGATATCGACGTCAAGCCCTGGCTGGGGCGCTGGATGCAGGATAACGTCGCGCTGGAAACCGCGCGTTTCAGCCTTGAAGGCTGGATTGACCTGACCAAAGGTGAGCTGTCCGGTGGCGACGTCTGGCTTAAAAAGGGCGGCGCGAGCTGGAAGGGCGACGATAAAACGCATCACCTTGCGGTAGATAACCTGACGGCGCACATCACCGGCGGCACGCAAACCGGCTGGGAGTTTCGTATTCCCGATACCCGAATCACGATTGACGATAAACCCTGGCCACAGGGCGCACTGGCGCTGGCGTGGATCCCAGAACAAAACGTCGGCGGGGCCGACCGCCTTCAGAGCGATGAATTTCGCGTGCGGGCCAGCCATCTGGAGCTAAGCGGCCTTGACGGTTTACTGCCGATTGCAGAAAAAATCTCCCCCGCGCTGGGAGAGATCTGGCGCGCCACCCAGCCTTCCGGGCAAATCGACGCGCTCGCGCTGGATGTCCCGCTGGAAGCCACGGAGAAAACCCGCTTTAAAGCCTCCTGGCAAAATCTGACCTGGACCCAGTGGAAAATGCTGCCCGGCGCGGAGCATTTTTCCGGCGAGGCCGCAGGCAGCGTAGAAAATGGCACGCTGAACGCCCGCATGGAGCAGGCGGTGATGCCTTACGATCTGGTCTTTCGCGCGCCGCTGGAAATCGAAAAGGGCATCGCCACGCTGAAATGGATCAAAAATGAGCAGGGTTTTATGCTCGACGGGCGCAATATTGACGTCAAAGCGAAAGGCGTGCGCGCGGCGGGCGGCTTCCGCTATCTGCAACCGAAAGACGATCAGCCCTGGCTGGGGATCCTGGCGGGCGCGAATGCGGAAGATGCTTCCCAGGCCTGGCGCTACTTCCCACAAAACCTGATGGGCAAAAAGCTGGTGGACTACCTCAGCAGTGCCATTCAGGGCGGCCAGGCGGAAAATGCCACCCTGGTCTACGGCGGCAACCCGCACCTGTTCCCCTACAAACACAATGAAGGCCAGTTTGAAGTGCTGGTGCCGGTGCGCAATGCGACCTTTGCGTTCCAGCCCGGCTGGCCCGCGCTGACCAAACAGGACATCGATCTTGATTTCATCAACGATGGCCTGTGGATGAAAGCCGACCGCGCGATGCTGGGCGGCGTTGAGGCACGCAATCTGCGGGCGGCCATTCCCGATTACGTAAAAGAAAAACTGCTGATCGACGCCGACCTGAAAGGGCCGGGCAAAGAGGTCGGTCCGTATTTTGACAAAACGCCGCTGGATGATTCGCTTGGCGCCACGCTCGCCCAACTCCAGCTCGACGGCGATGTGAATGCTCGCTTACATCTTGATATCCCGCTGGATGGTGAAAAGGTCACGGCGCAGGGCGACGTGATGCTGAAAAACAATAGCCTTTACATCAAGCCTCTGGATTCGACGCTGAAAAACCTGAGCGGTAATTTCCGCTTTGTGAATGGCAACCTGCAAAGCGAGGCGATGAAAGCCAACTGGTTTAATCAGCCGCTGAATGTGACCTTCGCCACCACCGAGGGGGAGAAAGCCTATCAGGTGGCGGTCGATATGGACGCCAACTGGCAGCCTGCGCGCACCGGGATTTTACCGAAGCAGCTAAACGACGCGCTGGGCGGCAGCATTCCGTGGCAGGGTAAAGTGGGCGTCGAACTGCCTTATCGCGGCGGCACCCGTTACGACGTCGAACTGACCGGGGATTTGAAAAATGTGAGCAGTCGCTTACCTGCGCCAGCGAATAAAGCGGCCGGGGAGCCGCTGCCGGTCAAACTGAACGCGAAAGGCGATCTGAATCATTTCGATCTGACCGGGCGCTTTGGTAGCGAAAGCCACTTTAACAGCCGCTGGCTGCTGGATAAGAAACTCACGCTCGATCGCGCCATCCTGACAACGGATAGCCGCACGGTGCCGCCGCTGCCAGAGCAACAGGGCGTGGAGTTAAACCTGCCGCCGATGGACGGAGCCGAATGGCTGGCGCTGTTTCAGAAAGGTGCAGCAGATGACGTCAGCACGGCGGCGCGCTTCCCGCAAAGCATTACCCTGCGCACACCCACGCTGGCGCTCGGCGGCCAGCAGTGGAATAACCTGAGCCTCATTTCCCGGCCCATTACCGGCGGCACGCAGGTCGAAGCTCAGGGCCGGGAAATCAACGCCACGCTGACCATGCATGATAACGCGCCGTGGCTGGCGGCGATCCGCTACCTCTACTTTAATCCGGGCACCAAATCAGCAACGGCAGGCAGCGGCCCGGCATCGCCTTTTGGCGGGAATAAAATCAGCTTTAACGGCTGGCCGGACGTGCAGTTACGCTGCGCGGAATGCTGGTTCTGGGGCCAGAAATATGGCCGCATCGACGGTGATTTCACCATCAAAGGTAACACCCTGACGCTGGCAAATGGTCTGGTAGATACCGGCTTTGGCCGCCTGACCGCCGACGGCGAATGGGTCAACGGCGCGGGAAGCGAACGCACCTCGCTGAAAGGTAAAATTCGCGGTGAAAAAATTGATACCGCGCTCGGATTTTTTGGCGTTGCCACGCCGATTCGCGATTCTTCGTTTAGCCTCGACTACGATCTGCACTGGCGCGATGCGCCCTGGCAGCCGGATGTCGCTTCGCTGAACGGCATACTGCATACCCGGCTAGGGAAAGGGGAATTTACCGACATCAGCACCGGGCACGCCGGGCAACTGCTGCGGCTGGTGAGCGTGGATGCCCTGCTGCGTAAGCTGCGCTTTGATTTCAGCGACACCTTCAATGAAGGTTTCTGGTTTGATTCCATCCGAGGCTCCGCGTGGATCAAAGACGGCACGCTGCACACCGACGACACGCTGGTGGACGGGCTGGAAGCGGATATCGCGATGAAAGGCTCTGTGAACCTGGTGCGTCGCGAGCTGGACATGGAAGCCGTTGTTGCCCCGGAAATCTCTGCCACCGTCGGCGTCGCGGCGGCGTTTGCGGTTAACCCGATCGTTGGCGCGGCGGTATTTGCCGCCAGCAAAGTGCTGGCTCCGATCTGGAATAAAGTCTCCATCCTGCGCTATCGAATTACCGGTCCGATAGACAAGCCGCTAATCAACGAAGTGCTGCGTCAACCGCGTGAAGGCAAAAAGCAATGATTTGACGACGGCTACGAATTGCCTCACTCTCAGTAGATAAGTTTATTACCGCCCGCCGTATGTGCGGCAACCAAAGAGTAGCAAAATAATGAGTCTGAACCTGGTAACTGAACACCTGCTTTCCGCAAACGGCCTGAATCATCAGGATCTGTTTGCCATTCTCGGCCAGTTGACCGAGCGTCGCCTTGATTATGGCGATGTCTATTTTCAGTCGAGCTACCATGAATCCTGGGTTTTAGAAGACCGCATTATTAAAGATGGCTCGTATAACATCGATCAGGGCGTCGGCGTGCGTGCGGTAAGCGGTGAAAAAACCGGTTTTGCCTATGCCGATCAGATCAGCAAGCTGGCGCTGGAGCAGAGCGCGCAGGCGGCGCGAACCATCGTTAAAGATGCGGGCGACCGCCGGGTACAGACGCTGGGCGCGGTAGAGCATACGGCGTTATACACCAGCATCGACCCGCTCCAGAGCATGAGCCGCGAAGAAAAGCTGGATATCCTGCGTCGTGTAGACAACGTGGCGCGCGCAGCGGACAAGCGCGTGCAGGAAGTGACTGCCAGCCTGACCGGGGTGTACGAACTGATCCTCGTGGCGGCGACGGACGGCACGCTGGCCGCCGACGTGCGTCCGCTGGTGCGTCTGTCGGTCAGCGTCCAGGTTGAAGACGACGGCAAACGCGAGCGCGGTGCCAGCGGCGGCGGCGGTCGCTTCGGCTATGACTACTTCCTCGCTGATGAAGACGGCGAGGTCCGGGCCGATGCGTGGGCGAAAGAAGCGGTGCGCATGGCGCTGGTAAATCTCTCCGCCGTGGCGGCCCCTGCCGGAACATTGCCGGTAGTGCTGGGCGCAGGCTGGCCGGGCGTGCTGCTGCACGAAGCGGTCGGTCACGGTCTGGAAGGCGACTTCAACCGTCGCGGCACCTCCGTTTTCAGCGGTCAGATGGGCGAACTGGTGGCCTCGGAGCTGTGTACCGTGGTGGATGACGGCACTATTGCTGACCGTCGCGGTTCAGTCTCTATCGATGACGAAGGCGTGCCGGGCCAGTACAACGTGCTGATCGAAAACGGCGTGCTGAAAGGGTATATGCAGGACAAACTTAACGCGCGTCTGATGGGCGTTGCGCCAACCGGCAACGGTCGCCGTGAATCCTACGCGCATCTGCCGATGCCACGCATGACTAATACCTACATGCTGGCGGGTAAATCCACCCCGCAGGAAATCATCGAATCGGTGGAGTACGGCATCTATGCGCCGAACTTTGGCGGCGGTCAGGTGGACATCACCTCCGGCAAATTTGTCTTCTCGACCTCTGAGGCGTACCTGATCGAAAACGGCAAAGTGACCAAACCTGTGAAAGGCGCGACGCTCATCGGCTCAGGCATTGAAGCCATGCAGCAAATCTCAATGGTCGGTAACGATCTGAAGCTGGATAAAGGCGTTGGCGTTTGCGGTAAAGAAGGCCAGAGCCTGCCGGTTGGCGTCGGCCAGCCTACGCTGAAGGTGGATAACCTGACCGTCGGCGGCACCGCCTGACAGTATGCGATGCGCTGACCGTTGAGCGGTCAGCGCTTCTCTTTCCCCCGCTCGCGCATTTCCTGATACACCCTCGCCACCTTAACGAAATAATCCGTCAGCGCATTCAGGCACACCTGCACCTTCAGCGGCAGCTTATCTTTTTCGGTATACAGTGCGTAAACCGGGCGCGGATCGGACTGATAGCGCGGCAGTAAGATCTCCAGTTCGCCACGGTTGATCTCGTTGATCACCCACATCAGGGGAACGTAGGCGATCCCCGCGCCCGCCACCAGCCAGCGGGTGAGGGTCATCGGATCGTTAGTCACAAACCGCCCCTGCGGGATCAGCCGGGTGGAGATCCCCTCCGGGGCGATCAGTTCAAATTCGTTATCCGGGCGCACGCTGTATTCCAGCCACGAATGACTGGCGAGATCGCCTGGCTTCTCTGGCGTTCCCGCCTGCTGGAGATAGCTTTTTGCCGCGCAGACCACCATCGGCATCGACCCCAGCCGCCGGGAAAAAAGACTCGAATCCGGCAGGGCGCCGACGCGGATCACCACGTCCAGCCCGTCGGCGATCAGATCCGGCGCGGGGATCCCCGTTACCAGATTAACCGTCAGGCCAGGGTACTCTTTCAGCATTTCGGCGGTGAGCGTTGCCAGTACATTTTGTGCCATGGTTGAAGAACAACCAATACGCAGGGTGCCGATGGGCGTATTGTTGAAGGCGTAAAGCTGCTCATGCACATCCTGCACTTCGTGCATCATCCGGCGGCAGCCCTGATAGTAAATTTTCCCGGCCTCGGTCAACGCCAGGCTACGGGTGCTGCGGTTCAGCAGCTTCACCTGGAGTTCATCCTCCAGTTTGGCTACCGTCTGGCTGAGCGAAGAAACGCTCATCTGGAGCTGTCTCGCCGCAGCGGTAAAAGAACCATGTTCGACAACTTTGGCAAAAACTGACATGCGTTTCAGACGTTCCATTGTTCACTCTGACTTAAAAGTGATTTAGATCACATAATATAGATCACGGCATAACTGTTACGCTAATATATTGTTAGCCATATAACTAAATACATCGCACTCGCCTGCATTTTCTCTAATCAAGGTCAACATGAGTCTGTTTCCCGTCATCGTGATTTTCGGCTTGTCGTTCCCGCCGATCTTCTTTGAATTGCTGGTGTCGCTGGCCCTCTTCTGGGCGGTGCATCGCGTGCTGGTCCCGACCGGGATCTACGATTTTGTCTGGCATCCTGCACTCTTTAATACCGCGCTGTATTGCTGTCTGTTTTATTTGATCTCGCGTTTGTTCGCCTGAGGTAGCTGTGAAAACACTAACAAGAAAAATTGCCCGTACGGCGATCACGCTGATACTGGTATTGCTGGCTTTTGTCGCGATTTTTCGCGCCTGGGTCTATTACACGGAATCGCCGTGGACGCGCGACGCGCGCTTTAGCGCGGACGTCGTGGCGATTGCCCCGGATGTGTCGGGGCTGATCGAACGGGTTGACGTGCGGGATAATCAGCTGATCAAAAAGGATCAGGTGCTGTTTACCATCGATCAGCCTCGCTATCAGAAAGCGGTGGAGGAAGCCGAAGCCGACGTTGCTTACTATAACGCGCTGGCCAGCGAGAAGCGCCGGGAAGCCGGGCGGCGTAATCAACTGGGCATCCAGGCGATGTCACGCGAAGAGATCGACCAGGCCAATAACGTACTGCAAACCGTCCTGCATCAACTGGCAAAAGCCGAAGCCACGCGCGATCTGGCGAAGCTGGATCTGGAGCGCACGGTGATCCGCGCGCCTGCCGATGGCTGGGTGACTAACCTGAATGTTTACAGCGGTGAATTTATCACCCGTGGCTCTACCGCTGTGGCGCTGGTGAAGCAAAACTCTTTTTATATTCAGGCTTATATGGAAGAGACCAAGCTGGAAGGCGTGCGTCCGGGCTACCGGGCGGAAATCACCCCGCTGGGCAGCAATAAGGTGCTGAAGGGCACCGTTGACAGTATGGCGGCAGGCGTGACCAACGCCAGCAGCAGTAACGATGCTAATGGGATGGCAACCGTTGATTCCAATCTCGAATGGGTCCGTCTGGCGCAGCGCGTGCCGGTACGCATTCGGCTGGATCAGCAGCAGGCCAACCTGTGGCCCGCCGGGACCACGGCGACGGTGGTGATCACCGGCGCGCGTGACCGTGATATCCAGCAGATGACCTTCTTCCAGAAACTGGCGCTGCGCCTGCGCGAGTTTGGTTAAGCGTGATGGGCATTTTTACCATCGCCGCTCAGCACCTTCGCTTTGCCATCAAACTGGCCTGCGCCATCGTGCTGGCGCTGTTTGTCGGCTTCCATTTTCAGCTTGAAACGCCGCGCTGGGCGGTGCTGACAGCGGCGATTGTCGCGGCAGGCCCGGCCTTTGCTGCCGGTGGCGAGCCCTGGTCCGGGGCGATCCGCTATCGCGGGATGCTGCGCATTATCGGCACGTTTATCGGCTGTATCGCCGCGCTGACCATCATCATCCTGATGATCCGCGCGCCGCTGCTGATGGTGCTGGTGTGCTGCATCTGGGCCGGTTTTTGTACCTGGGTATCCTCGCTGGTGCGCGTCGAAAACTCCTACGCCTGGGGGCTGGCGGGCTATACGGCGCTGATTATCGTTATTACCATTCAGCAGCATCCGCTGCTGACGCCGCAGTTCGCCGTGGAGCGCTGTAGTGAAATCGTTATCGGCATTGTCTGCGCCATCGTTGCAGATCTGCTGTTCTCGCCGAAATCCATCAAGCAGGTGATTGATGCCGAGCTGGATAGCCTGCTGGTGGATCAATACCGCCTGATGCAGCTCTGTATTCGCCATGGTGCCAGTGAAGAGTTGGACAACGCCTGGGGCGCGCTGGTGCGGCGTACCAAAGCGCTGGAGGGCATGCGCAGTAATTTACTGATGGAGTCATCGCGCTGGTCACGCGCAGGGCGTCGGCTGAAGGCGTTGAATACGGTCTCGCTGACGCTCATCACCCAGGCGTGCGAAACCTATATTATTCAGAATACGCGCCCGGAATTAGTCAACGAGACCTGGCGGGAAATTTTCGCCGCGCCGGTGGAGAACGTGCAGGACGTACATCGCCAGCTCAAACGTATTCGGCGATTGCTGGCGTAGACCGGCGAGCGTGATACGCCCGTTACCGTCTATAGCTGGGTCGCAGCCGCCACGCGCTATCTGCTGCTTAAGCGCGGCGTAGCGGGCAATACCAAAATCAGCGCCGTTGAGGAGAGCATCCTTCAGGATCAAACGGACGTCAGGGCGGATTCCGCCGAGCGTCATCACGCAATGATTAACTTCTGGCGCACCACGCTTTCCTGCATTCTCGGCACCCTGTTCTGGCTGTGGACCGGCTGGACGTCCGGCAGCGGGGCGATGGTGATGATCGCGGTGGTCACATCGCTGGCAATGCGGCTGCCCAATCCGCGCATGGTGGCGATCGACTTCGTTTACGGCACGCTGGCCGCCCTGCCGCTGGGCGGGCTGTTCTTCCTGGTGATTATTCCTTCCACCCAGCAAAGTATGCTGCTGCTGTGTATCAGCCTCGCCGTGCTGGCATTTTTTATCGGCATCGAGGTACAGAAGCGGCGGCTGGGGTCACTGGGGGCGCTGGCGAGCACCATCAATGTTATCGTGCTCGACAACCCGATGACCTTCCACTTCAGCCAGTTTCTTGATAGCGCGCTGGGGCAACTGGTCGGCTGTTCGCTGGCGCTGATGGTGATCATGCTGGTGCGCGACAACTCGCGGGCGCAAACCGGTCGGGTGCTGCTGAATCAGTTTGTTTTCGCGGCGGTTTCGGCGATGACCACCAACAGTGCGCGGCGCAAAGAAAATCATCTCCCGGCACTCTATCAGCAACTTTTCCTGCTGCTGAGTAAATTCCCCGGTGACGTGGCGAAATTCCGCCTTGCGCTGACGCTGATCATCGCGCACCAACGACTGCGCGATGCGCCGGTGCCGGTCAATGACGATCTCTCCGCGTATCACCGCCAGCTGCGGCGTACCGCTGACCGGGTGATCTCCGCCAGCAACGACGACAAGCGCCGGGCATGTTTCACCGAGCTGCTGGAGGAGCTGGATGTCTATCAGGAGAAACTGCGGTACTGGCAGGCCTCGCCGCAGGTCACTGAACCGGTCTTCCGGCTGGTCGGGATGCTGCATAAATATCAGCACGCGTTAACCACCCGTTAAGTGCCAGAGCCGACGCCGAAAGCGTCGGTTTTTTTATGGCTATACTTAAACGTTATATCCAGGCCAAACGGGAGGGAACATGTCAGCACAGACACTTCAGGATCATGAACTATTTCAGACGGGCTATCTGGTTGATGGCGTCTGGAAAACGCTCGACGCTACCTTTGAGGTGGTCAATCCGGCGACGGGGGACGTGATTACCCGCGTGGCGAAAGCCGGTAAAAAAGAGACCGAAGCGGCCATCGCCGCTGCCAGCAGAGCATTCCCCGGCTGGCGGGCCAAAACCGCTAAAGAGCGCTCGGAAATCCTCTATCGCTGGTATCAACTGATTATCGAAAATAAGTCCTGGCTTGGGCAGCTAATGACGACGGAGCAGGGTAAGCCGCTGAAAGAAGCGGAAGGCGAGGTGGAGTACGCCGCCAGCTTTATTCAGTGGTTTGCGGAGCAGGCCAAGCGGGCCAATGGGGAAATTATCCCGCCCGCCAAAGCCGGATCGCGCATTCTGGCGACGCGGGAGCCGGTCGGCGTCGTGGCGGCGATCACACCGTGGAATTTCCCGATGGCGATGTTAACCCGCAAACTCGGCCCGGCGCTGGCGGCGGGCTGTACCGGGGTCATTAAGCCCGCTAACAATACGCCGCTGAGCGCTTTTGCGCTGCTTCAACTGGCGAAAAAAGCGGGCGTCCCCGATGGCGTGCTTAATGCGGTAGCCGGGAACACTGCTGAAATCAGCGATGCGATTATGGCCAGCCCTGAGGTGCGTAAAATCACCTTTACCGGCTCGACAGCGGTAGGCAAAACGCTGGTGCGTAATTCCGCCGACACCATGAAAAAAATCTCCATGGAACTGGGCGGCAACGCGCCGTATATCGTTTTTGACGATGCGGATATCGACGCCGCCGTGCAGGGCGCGATCGCCAATAAATTCCGTAACGCCGGGCAGGTTTGCGTCAGCGTTAATCGATTCTACCTGCATGAAAGCATTTACGACCGCTTCGTAAACAAACTCAGCGATGCGGTAAATGACCTGAAGGTCGGCAACGGGCTGGAAGAGGGCGTGGTGGTCGGGCCGCTGATCGAGCCTTCCGCCGTGGATAAAGTGCGTGAGCACATCGACGACGCTGTTACCAAAGGTGCGAAAGTGCTGGCGGGCGGGAAAGCGCACGCGCTGGGCGGTAACTTCTGGCAGCCGACGGTGCTCGGTGACTGTAACGATGGGATGAAGCTGGCGCAGGAGGAAACCTTCGGCCCGGTGGCGGCCTGTTTCCGTTTCACCAGTGAAGATGAAGTGGTCCAGCGCGCCAACCATACGCCTTTCGGCCTGGCCGCTTACTTTTATACCCAGAGCCTGCCGCGCGTCTTCCGCGTCTCTCAGGCGCTGGAAAGCGGCATGATTGGCGTCAATGAATGCGCCGTCTCGACCGAACTTGCGCCGTTCGGTGGGGTAAAAGAGTCCGGGCTGGGCCGTGAAGGGTCCGTGCTGGGGCTGGAAGAATTTCTGGAAGTGAAAACCCTGCACATCGGGGGATTATAAGCAGCCGGGCGGCAAACGCCGCCCGTCAGGTCTGGATCGGGCAATGAAAACCACTACTTTTGACTTTTCGACGATTAAAAACCAACACGATTTCTTTCGCGAATTCGCTCGCGCCTTTGATCTGCCGGAACAGCAGGTCAGCGATCTGGATTCGTTATGGGACGTGGTGATGGGCGCGCAGCTACCCCTGCCGCTGGAGATCGAGTTTGTGCATCTGTCAGAAGCCAGGCGTCGGCGCTTCGGTGCGCTCATCCTGTTATTTGATGAAGCGGAAGAAGAACTGGAAGGGCAGTTGCGCTTTAACGTGCGGCATTAGACAAAAAAAAGCCCCCGGCGAACGGGGGCAAGAGTCGTCAGACAAGACGACGAGGGTTTACTTGTACAGTTCTGCGGTTGCGTGCCAGTGGTCGCCGGTACGCGCTTCAATGATACGGTAGGCGGATGCGCCTTTTTCATTCGCTTTTTCGTTCAGCATGGCACGCATATCCATTGGTGCGGTGCCGACAGCGCTTACCGAAACGGTGCCCAGCGCTTCGCGATTCAGTGCCTGATCGCTGGAGATAGAATCAGCGGCGAAAGCGCCAAAAGAAACAGCGGAAAGGAGGCCAAGAGCGGCTACAGTGGTTTTGATTTTCATCGTGTTCACCTCATAAGAATTTTTTCATCAGGGTCTTATTTCGTGACCCTCATCACAAAATCAAGTATACACTAATCACGCGAATAATTAATAACAGGCTAACTATCACTCGCGTCAATATGTTTTAACGATGTTATTTTATATAGCCATAAGAAATAAAAAATGAGGTTTTTGTGCGCGCCTTGTCAGGAAAATACAGATAAATCAGAAGGATGAATGGATTAAGCTTTTCGTGCTTTTTAGCGTGGAATCATTCGTTTTGTGAATGAGATGCAGCGTGATATCGCACTAAGTGTTAAAGAAAAGGCAGGGGATAATCGCGTTAATGCAGTGGGGGAAAGCCGACCCCTTCAGTTGGCCTGAAGGGATCTTGCGCTTAAAGCTCCTGCTCAAAGAGGACGAGGATCGCTTCGTACAGCTCTTTAACCGTAAAATCACGGGCAGGCGTGGTGAAAATGGTATCGTCACCGGCAATCGTACCGAGGATGCCTTCCGCTTTACCCAGCGAATCCAGCAGGCGGGCAATCAGCTGCGCGGCACCAGGGCTGGTGTGGATCACCACCACGGCGTCGTTATAGTCGATGTCCAGCACCAGGTTCTTCAGCGGGCTGGAAGTGGTTGGCACGCCCAGTTCTGCGGGCAGGCAGTAGACCATTTCCATTTTGGCGTTGCGGGTACGCACCGCGCCAAACTTGGTCAGCATGCGGGAAACTTTGGACTGGTTGATGTTATCGAAGCCCTCTTCCTGCAACGCCTGAACGATCTCTCCCTGAGAACTGAATTTTTCTTCTTTTAGCAGCGCTTTAAACGCTTTGACTAATTCTTCTTGTTTAGTCGAGCTTCGCATAAGTCACCCATATTATGGCGGTAGAAACAACATTATTATGCATACTGGTGAATTTTTATGCAAACGTTATGCCGTGGTAATGGCGGAAATAATGTTATGAAAGGGCGTGATTTTATCAAATTTCATTATGAAGAAACATGTTTCTGTCACGGGAAAGGGATTGGCTTAAAAGTAAATTAATTGTTATCAAAATGATGTTGTTTTGATTAGCCTCCCCGGTGTAATGTAACCGCGTGTTGATACGTTACCTGAAGTGACACTCTCTCATACGCAATACATATTGTGCTTTTTCCAGTCACAATATTGCGCGTGATGACGCATTCCAGATGCATGGCATTTGTATTTGCTGGCGTCGTTAACTACTGTCACTGCAACGGATTTACGGTCAATTTAATTAACCATAATAAGGAGTTTAGGATGAAAGTTGCAGTCCTCGGCGCTGCGGGCGGTATCGGCCAGGCGCTTGCCCTACTACTAAAAACCCAACTGCCTTCAGGTTCAGAACTCTCTCTGTACGACATCGCGCCAGTCACGCCCGGCGTAGCCGTCGATCTTAGCCATATCCCGACTGACGTTAAAATCAAAGGTTTTTCCGGTGAAGACGCCACTCCGGCGCTGGAAGGGGCTGACGTCGTGCTGATCTCCGCAGGCGTAGCGCGTAAGCCGGGTATGGATCGCTCCGATCTGTTCAACGTTAACGCGGGCATCGTGAAAAATCTGGTGCTGCAAATTACCAAAGCCTGCCCGAAAGCCTGCATTGGCATCATTACTAACCCGGTGAACACCACCGTGGCAATTGCGGCTGAAGTGCTGAAAAAAGCGGGCGTCTATGACAAGAACAAACTGTTTGGCGTGACCACGCTGGATATTATCCGCTCCAACACCTTTGTTGCGGAACTGAAAGGCAAAAAGCCGACGGATGTCGAAGTGCCGGTCATTGGCGGTCACTCTGGCGTCACCATTCTGCCGCTGCTGTCGCAGATCCCTGGCGTGAGCTTCTCCAGCCAGGAAGTCGCCGATCTCACCAAACGTATTCAGAATGCGGGTACGGAAGTGGTGGAAGCGAAAGCCGGTGGCGGGTCTGCCACGCTCTCTATGGGCCAGGCGGCGGCACGCTTTGGTCTGTCGCTGGTACGTGCGTTGCAGGGCGAGCAGGGCGTTGTTGAGTGTGCCTATGTTGAAGGCGACGGTCAGCATGCGCGCTTCTTCTCGCAGCCGCTGCTGCTGGGCAAAAACGGCATTGAAGAACGTAAATCTTACGGCACGCTGAGCGCATTTGAGCAGCAGGCGCTGGAAGGTATGCTGGAGACGCTGAAAAAAGATATCCAGCTTGGCGAAGAGTTTGTGAATAAATAAGCATCACCGGCCCGGCGGCACCCTGCCTGCCGGGCCAGTTATCGTGTTACCCGCGTGCTAGTTCCCCGCCGCCGGGTACTCCTGAATAGTGACATCCAGCTTCAGCTTTTTATCCTCACGCATGACTTCCACCGGAATGACCGACCCCGGACGAATCTCCGCCACCTGATCCATCGTCTCCAGCGCGGAAACGGCAGGTTTGTTATTGACCGATACGATCACGTCGTTTACCTGAATGCCCGCGTCTGCCGCCGGGCCGCCCGGTGACACTTCATTGACCACAATCCCCTGAATTTGATCGATGCCGCCACCCTGCGCGTGCAGCGGCGCAATTTCACGTCCGCCAATACCGATATAGCCACGGATCACCCGGCCATCGCGGATCAGCTTATCCATAATTTTGGTCGCTAGCTGGAAGGGAATAGCGAAACCAATGCCTTCCGGCGTCTCGCCATCGTTGCTTTTATCAAAGGACAGCGTGTTGATGCCCATCAGTTCGCCAAGCGAGTTGATCAGCGCGCCGCCGGAGTTGCCGTGATTAATGGAAGCATCGGTTTGCAGGAAGTTTTGCCGCCCGGACGGGTTGAGGCCGATACGCCCGGTAGCGCTGATAATCCCCTGAGTGATGGTCTGACCGAGGTTATACGGGTTGCCAATCGCCAGTACGACGTCGCCAATATGCGGGATGCGCTTGCGGTTAATCGGAATGACCGGCAGGCCGCCGGTGGCGGTGATTTTGAGTACCGCCAGATCGGTCAGACTGTCCGAACCGACCAGCAACGCTTCAAAAACGCGCCCGTCCTGAAGCGCCACGATAATCTGGTCCGCATCATTAATGACGTGTTTGTTGGTCACGATATAACCGCGTTCATCCATAATCACCCCGGAGCCGAGCGTGCGGATTTCAAGCTGATTATGGCTGGAACTGTTCAGCCCACGGTTATAGACGTTGACTACCGCAGGCGCAGCGCGGCGCACCGCCTGATTGTAGCTGACCGGTGATTCATCGGTGCTGTCATAGCGCGGCGTGGTCGGGTTATTCCACTGGCGTAATGAGGGCATGACCGCCAGTAAAAGGCCGCCGACAATTAAGCCAATAGCTATTGAACGTAAAAGCTTCGCGAGCATGATGCTGATATCATTGATAAGTAGGCCGCCGCAGCATACCACGACTTATCCGGACATCACACGCGGGCGATGTCCGGAATCATCGACAATTAGCGCACGAGCAGGTAGATGCTCTCATTACCGCGCACAATATTAAGCGCAATGATGGACGGTTTGGCTTCCAGCGCCTTACGCATCTCGGCAATAGAATGAATGCGCGTGCGGTTGATGCCGGTGATCACATCGCCTTTATGCAACCCGGCCTGGGCGGCAGCGCTGTCTTTCTCGACTTCATCCACGGCGATGCCTTTGGTGCCGTCTTTCAACTGGCCGTCGCTCAGTTTCGCGCCCTGTAGTGCGGGTGCGATCATATCCGCGCTGGCCGAAGAGGAACTGCTCTTATCCAGCGTCACTTCCACTTCCTGCGGTTTGCCATCGCGCAGCAGGCCAAGTTTCACTTTGCTGCCCGGTTCGGTGGTGGCGATACGCGAGCGCAGTTCAGCAAAGCTGGTGAGCGGTTTCCCGTTCAGGCTGACAATCACATCACCGGACTTGATCCCCGCCTTCGCCGAGCCGGAATTGCGCAGCACTTCGCTGACGAACGCGCCGCGGGTCACGTTCAGGTTAAAGGCTTTGGCGATATCAGAGTTCATCTCCATGCCTTTAATCCCCAACAGACCACGTTTGATCTCGCCGAACTGAATCAGCTGCTGCGAGAGCGTGCGTGCCATATTGCTGGGGATGGCGAAACCGATACCCACGCTGCCGCCGCCCGGCGCGAGAATGGCGGTGTTAATGCCGATCAGCTCACCGTTGAGGTTCAGCAGCGCGCCGCCGGAGTTACCCCGGTTAATGGACGCATCGGTCTGAATAAAGTTTTCCAGCCCTTCGAGATTCAGGCCGCTGCGCCCCAGCGCAGAAACGATGCCGGAAGTTGCCGTTTGCCCAAGCCCGAACGGATTGCCGACCGCGACGGCAAAATCGCCAACGCGAATTTTATCGGAATCAGCAATGGCGATTTGCGTCAGGTTGGTGGCGTTTTGCAGTTGCAGCAGGGCGATATCGCTTTGATCGTCGCTGCCGATCAGTTTGGCGTCAAACTCGCGACCATCATTAAGCTGCACGCTAATCTTCTGCGCCTGATTAATCACATGATTGTTGGTGAGCACATAGCCTTTTGCCGCATCGATAATCACGCCGGACCCCAGCCCTTCAAACGGCTGCGCCTGTTGATCGGGGGCGATATCGCCGAAGAACTTCTTCAACTCTTCAGGCACTTTCGCGCCCTGTTGCACCGCAGTGCCTTCTACCTGCACGCTCACCACCGCAGGCAGGACTTTTTCCAGCATGGGCGCGAGGCTTGGAATGGCTGCCTGACCCGGAACCTGTGACGGCAGCGCCGCCGCAGCCGTAAACGGTGCCGAGAGAGATAACCCGACACTCAACGCTAACGCACTTAACAGCAGTTTTTGTTTATTCATCGATGCTGGCTCTCATATCCTGGAGTGAAAAAAGATCTTCGCAAAACAGAGTGATGTTATTGAAAATTGGATCGGGTCACAATGCGATAATGATTAAATAATAGCTGGATTAAGCGAAGATGAGGCGGGCGCAGCGCGTGCGCCCGAAAACAGAGAAAAGAAGATTAATCGCGTTTTACGCCGTTACGCAGCAGGCCGGATGCGCCTTCTGAATAGTCGCGCGGCATCTGTACCGGCGCCTGATCGTTATTCGCTTCAGATTCTGCCAGACGGTTGCGGAACGGATTATTCTCGGCGGACATTTCCGGCAGCAGGCTGCTGGAACTCTTCGCCATATGCTGATAAAGCTGGCGATAATCATGCGCCATGTTATCCAGCAGCTCGGCGCTGTGAGCAAAGTGGCTGACCAGCTCTTCGCGGTACTCTTCCAGCTCTGCTTTATTCTTTTCAAGTTCGTACTGCAAAGCCTGTTGTTGGCGTAATTTCCGATTACCAAAACGCATGGCAACGGCACCGATGATGATGCCGACAACTAAACCAATTAGCGCATATTCCCAGGTCATGTACCTCTCCCGTTGTTTTGTGATTCCGTAGGGTGTTAGCGGCGAGGCTCCTTGCCCGTGCCCGATTATGCCACTATAACCGCTAATTCCTCATAAGTGGAATCCCGGCCGCACATCGCGTAGTGTAGAACGGCCTTTTTTTCGCCAACCGTGAACAGTGGCACACCGATTTCAAGGAATAATAATAAGCCATGCAAAGCACTTCTCCCACATCGCGTTATCAGCAGGCTCTCCGCGAGGGCACGCACCAGCCGGACGACGTACAGCGTGAGGCGGTCAGCCGACTGGATATCATTTATCAGCAACTCATCGCTCAGCCTGCGCCCGCAACCCGGAGCGGTGGAATTTTCTCAAAAATCGGCAAACTGCTCGGTAAGCCGGAAACCGTGGTCAATTCCCCGGCGCGCGGCCTTTATATGTGGGGCGGCGTGGGGCGCGGCAAAACCTGGCTGATGGATCTCTTCTACCAAAGCCTGCCGGGCGCGCGTAAGCAGCGTCTGCATTTTCACCGCTTTATGCTGCGGGTGCATGAAGAGCTGACGGCGCTTCAGGGCGAAAGCGATCCACTGGAGATTGTCGCCGACCGCTTTAAAGCCGAAACCGACGTGCTGTGCTTTGATGAATTTTTTGTGTCGGATATTACCGATGCAATGCTGCTCGGCGGGTTAATGAAAGCGCTGTTTGCGCGCGGCATTACCCTGGTCGCTACCTCTAACATTCCACCGGACGATCTGTACCGTAACGGATTACAGCGCACGCGCTTTTTGCCTGCCATTGAGGCGATTAAAGAACACTGCGACATTATGAACGTGGATGCGGGCATTGATTATCGTCTGCGCACGCTCACCCAGGCGCACCTGTGGCTGTCGCCGCTTAATGCTGAAACCCGTGCGCAGATGGACCAACTCTGGCTGGCGCTGGCGGGTGCGAAACGCATTCACGCCCCCGAACTGGAAATCAACCATCGTCCGTTCCCGACGCTGGGTGTGGAGAACCAGACGCTGGCGGTTTCCTTTACGACGTTATGCGTGGACGCGCGTAGTCAGCATGACTACATCGCCCTCTCAAGGCTATTCCACACGGTGCTGCTGTTTGATGTGCCGGTGATGACCCCGCTGAAGGAAAATGAAGCACGGCGTTTTATCGCGCTGGTGGATGAGTTCTACGAACGCCATGTCAAGCTGGTTGTCAGCGCCGAACATCCGCTGGAGGAAATTTACCAGGGCACCGGGCTACAGTTCGAGTTCCGCCGCTGCCTGTCGCGGTTGCAGGAGATGCAGAGCGAGGAGTACCTGCGGCTGGAACATATGCCGTGAATTCGCGCGGCAAATCACAAAAAGGGGTCGATCTTTGACCCTGACTTCTCTATAATCCTGCGACCCCACGTTACAACGAAGTTTTTTTCCCAAAACTTTGTGTGCCGGTTTAAACATATCCGAGGGGGTAGGTTTACTGGACAATGTCGTGTGAGCCTCATGTGTTTTGAAGCGTTTGGGTGTTCACCAACGTGTAACTAATTTATTTGGGTAAGCTTTTAATGAAAACTTTTACAGCTAAACCAGAAACCGTAAAACGCGACTGGTATGTTGTTGACGCGACCGGTAAAACTCTGGGCCGTCTGGCTTCCGAACTGGCGCTTCGTCTGCGCGGTAAGCACAAAGCGGAATACACTCCGCACGTTGATACCGGTGATTACATCATCGTTCTGAACGCTGATAAAGTTGCTGTAACCGGCAACAAGCGTACTGACAAAGTGTACTATCACCACACTGGCTTCATCGGTGGTATCAAACAAGCGACCTTTGAAGAGATGATTGCTCGCCGTCCTGAGCGTGTGATTGAGATCGCGGTTAAAGGCATGTTGCCAAAAGGCCCACTGGGTCGTGCTATGTTCCGTAAACTGAAAGTTTACGCAGGTAACGAGCACAACCACGCGGCACAGCAACCGCAAGTTCTTGACATCTAATCGGGATTATAGGCAATGGCTGAAAATCAATACTACGGCACTGGTCGCCGCAAAAGCTCCGCAGCTCGCGTGTTCATCAAACCGGGCAACGGCAAAATCGTTATCAACCAACGTTCTCTGGAACAGTACTTCGGTCGTGAAACTGCCCGCATGGTAGTTCGTCAGCCGCTGGAACTGGTCGACATGGTTGAGAAACTGGATCTGTACATCACCGTTAAAGGTGGTGGTATCTCTGGTCAGGCTGGTGCGATCCGTCACGGTATCACCCGCGCTCTGATGGAGTACGACGAGTCCCTGCGTGGCGAACTGCGTAAAGCAGGCTTCGTTACCCGTGATGCTCGTCAGGTTGAACGTAAGAAAGTCGGCCTGCGTAAAGCACGTCGTCGTCCGCAGTTCTCCAAACGTTAATTGGTTTCTGCTCCGGCAGAATACAATTTGCGAAAAAACCCGCTCCGGCGGGTTTTTTTATGGATAAATATGAATTTTATCCACAGTAAACGCCGCTTTGCCCCCGCTTTTTCCGCATTTCCAGAATCCCCTCACCACAAACCTCGCAAAATCTGGTAAACTATCATCCAATTTTCTGCCCAAATACCGGGGATTGTTCATTTTTTGTTTACTTACTGAACAGGAATGTCGTTCAACGGAAATGAGGCGTAAACATCTGGCTGGCCACGGTGTGGCTGGCAGCAGTAAAAATTCTGAATATACCTGGAGGTTGCCATGGCTGTCGCTGCCAACAAACGTTCGGTAATGACGCTGTTTTCTGGTCCTACTGACATCTATAGCCATCAGGTCCGCATTGTGCTGGCTGAAAAGGGTGTTAGCTTTGAAATAGAGCATGTGGAGAAGGATAACCCGCCTCAGGATCTGATTGACCTCAACCCGAATCAGAGCGTGCCGACGCTGGTAGATCGTGAGCTGACCCTGTGGGAATCCCGCATCATCATGGAATATCTTGATGAGCGTTTTCCGCACCCGCCACTGATGCCGGTTTATCCGGTTGCACGTGGTGAAAGCCGTCTTTACATGCAGCGCATTGAAAAAGACTGGTACACGCTGATGAACGTGATCATGAGCGGTTCATCTTCCGAGGCTGATGCCGCGCGTAAACAGCTGCGCGAAGAATTGCAGGCCATTGCGCCGGTATTTGGTCAGAAACCTTACTTCCTGAGCGATGAGTTCAGCCTGGTAGACTGCTACCTGGCACCGCTGCTGTGGCGTCTGCCGCTGTTAGGCATTGAGTTCAGCGGCGCAGGTGCCAAAGAGCTGAAAGGTTACATGACTCGCGTTTTCGAGCGTGATTCCTTCCTCGCTTCTTTAACTGAAGCCGAGCGTGAAATTCGTCTTGGCCGGGGCTAATTCGCATGGATTTGTCACAACTAACCCCACGCCGTCCGTATCTGCTGCGCGCATTCTATGAATGGCTGCTGGACAACCAGCTCACGCCGCACCTGGTTGTGGATGTGACGTTGCCCGGCGTGCATGTTCCGATGGAATACGCGCGCGATGGACAGATCGTGTTAAACATCGCACCGCGTGCGGTGGGTAATCTGGAGCTGGCCAACGACGAAGTGCGTTTCAACGCGCGCTTTGGCGGTGTCCCTCGCCAGGTTTCCGTCCCGCTGGCGGCCGTGCTGGCCGTTTATGCCCGTGAAAACGGCGCAGGCACCATGTTTGAGCCTGAAGCCGCTTACGATGAAGACGTTGCCAGCCTGAACGATGACATCGGTACGGATACAGAAAACGAGACGGTGATGTCGGTGATCGACGGTGACAAGCCCGATCACCAGGACGACAACAATCCCGATGACGATCCGCCGCCGCCGCGTGGTGGGCGTCCCGCACTCCGCGTAGTGAAATAATATAGCCTCACGACTTCTCTCTCTTTACGGGAGAGAAGTTCATCCAGCCTTTGTTTACCGTCCCTTTCCCACGCAGAATTTCGCCGATCTTACCGGTCACGTTGTGATGTCTTCAGCCGCTACGTATACAACAGCTGTACGCCAGCAGGCGTGAGGGAATCATACAGGTATTTTCATCATCAGGACAGGCGCGGTGCTTTCCCGCAGAGGCAGAGTTTCCGGCTCCCTGAGGGCAGGGAGCCGGATAGGGCGTTTTTAATCAGACTTCCATAAAGTTCAAAATGCCGTCTGCTGCTTTACGGCCTTCGGCAATCGCCGTCACCACCAGATCCGAACCGCGCACGATGTCACCACCGGCGAAGATTTTCGGGTTGCTGGTCTGGAAAGCGTTATCGCTGCCTTCCGGGGCAATAATGCGGCCCTGTGAATCCAGCTCAACGCTGTGTTGCGCCAGCCATTCCATGCTGTGCGGGCGGAAACCAAACGCCATGACCACGGCATCAGCGGGAACGACATGTTCAGAGCCTGCAACGATCTCCGCGCGACGGCGGCCTTTGGCGTCCGGTGCGCCCATTTCGGTACGCGCCATTTTTACGCCGCAGACTTTACCGTTGGCATTCACTTCCACACCCAGCGGCTGGACGTTGAACTGAAACTCTACGCCTTCTTCACGCGCATTTTTCACTTCGCGGCGGGAGCCGGGCATGTTCTCTTCGTCGCGGCGGTAGGCACAGGTGACGTGCGTTGCGCCCTGGCGAATCGAGGTGCGCACGCAGTCCATCGCGGTATCACCACCGCCGAGCACCACCACGCGTTTACCTTCCATGCTGACATACGGCGCGTCGGGCGTGTCGCCAAAGCCCATAATCTGCTTCGTGTTGGCAATGAGGAACGGCAGGGCGTCAAACACGCCGTCAGCGTCTTCATTTTCCAGCCCGCCACGCATTGACTGATAGGTCCCGACGCCGAGGAACACCGCGTCGTAGTCCTGCAACAGCGCATCAAGCTGCACGTCGCGACCTACTTCGGTGTTCAGCTGAAACTCGATACCCATGCCGGTGAAAATCTCCCGGCGGCGGGTCATCACCTCTTTTTCCAGCTTGAAGGCCGGAATGCCGAAAGTCAGCAGGCCGCCGATTTCCGGGTGACGGTCAAACACCACCGCCTTCACGCCGTTGCGGGTCAGCACGTCGGCGCACGCCAGCCCGGCAGGGCCAGCGCCGATAATGGCGACTTTTTTCCCGGTTTGCTTCACGCCGGTGAGGTCAGGACGCCAGCCCATCTCAAAGGCTTTATCGTTGATATAGCGCTCGATATTACCGATAGTCACCGCGCCGAACTCGTCGTTCAGCGTGCATGACCCTTCGCACAGGCGATCCTGCGGGCAGACGCGCCCGCACACTTCCGGCAGGGTGTTAGTCTGATGCGACAGTTCTGCCGCTTCAAAAATACGCCCCTCGTTCGCCAGCTTCAGCCAGTTCGGGATGTAGTTATGGACCGGACATTTCCACTCGCAGTACGGATTGCCACAGGAGAGACAGCGGTCCGCCTGCGCTTTCGCCTGGCCTTCAGAAAACGGTTCGTAGATTTCTACAAACTCGATTTTGCGGATCTTCAGCGCCTTTTTCGGCGGATCCACGCGCTGTAAGTCGATAAATTGGTATACGTTCTGACTCATGCTTTTACCCCTTACTGCGCCTGCACGCGCAGCTCTGCTGCGCTACGACTACGGTGACCCAACAGCGCTTTCACATCGCTGGACTTCGGTTTGACCAGCGCGAATTTGGTCGAGAAGGTTGACCAGTGGGCGAGGATCTCTTCGCCACGCTGCGATCCGGTATGCTGTACATGCTCGGTGATCAAGCCGCGCAGGTGTTCCTCGTGGATGGCGAGGTCATCAACGCTCAGCACTTCCACCAGTTCCGGGTTCACGCGTTTACGGAATTCGCCGTCTTCATCCAGCACGTAGGCGAAACCGCCGGTCATCCCTGCGCCGAAGTTGACGCCGGTTTTGCCGAGAATACAGACGATGCCGCCGGTCATATATTCACAGCCGTTGTCGCCGATACCTTCCACCACGGTAATCGCCCCGGAGTTACGCACCCCGAAACGCTCGCCCGCGCGGCCTGCGGCATACAAACGACCGCCGGTTGCGCCATAAAGGCAGGTGTTGCCGATGATGCTCGCTTCATGGCTGCGGAAGGAGGAACCGACCGGCGGACGTACCGCCAGCAAGCCGCCCGCCATGCCTTTACCCACGTAGTCGTTGGCATCGCCGGTCAGATACAGTTCCACGCCGCCCGCGTTCCACACGCCAAAACTCTGGCCCGCGGTGCCGCTGAAGTACGCTTTAATCGGGTCTGACGCCAGCCCCTGATCGCCGTGGGTGCGAGCAATATAGCCCGACAGCGACGCGCCCACTGAACGGTCGGTGTTACGGATGTCAAACCAGAACGTTTTGCTCTGGCGCACATCGACAAAGGGTTTGGCATTCATCAGCAGCTGCGCATTCAGCACGCCGTTATCAAACGGCGGATTGTGCTCGGTGCAGTGCAGCGCCTTGCCCGGATGCGGTTCCGCCGTCTCCAACAGTTTGCTCAAATCCAGCTTCTGCTGTTTGGCGGTAAAGCCTTCCAGCTCTTTGAGCAGATCGGTACGGCCAATCAGATCCACCAGGCGTTTTACGCCAAGCTGTGCCATCAGCTCGCGGGTTTCGCGGGCGATAAATTCAAAGTAATTGGTCACTTTGAACGGCAGGCCGTGATAGTGGTTCTTACGCAGCTTCTCATCCTGGGTTGCCACGCCGGTGGCGCAATTGTTCAGGTGGCAGATACGCAGATATTTACAGCCCAGCGCCACCATCGGGCCGGTGCCGAAGCCGAAGCTCTCCGCGCCGAGGATCGCTGCTTTAATAATGTCCTGCCCGGTTTTCAGGCCGCCATCGACCTGCAAACGGATCTTATGGCGCAGGCCGTTCGCCACCAGCGCCTGCTGGGTTTCCACCAGCCCAAGCTCCCACGGGCAGCCTGCGTATTTCACCGATGACAGCGGGCTTGCCCCCGTGCCGCCGTCGTAGCCCGCAATGGTAATCAAATCCGCATAGGCTTTCGCCACGCCGGTCGCGATGGTGCCAACGCCCGGCTCGGAAACCAGTTTCACGGAGATCATCGCCTGCGGATTGACCTGCTTAAGATCGAAAATCAGCTGCGCTAAGTCTTCGATAGAGTAAATATCATGATGCGGCGGCGGGGAGATCAGCGTCACGCCTGGCACCGAGTAGCGCAGTTTCGCGATATACGGTGTGACTTTATCGCCCGGTAGCTGACCACCTTCACCCGGCTTCGCGCCCTGAGCAACTTTAATCTGAATCACGTCAGCGTTAACGAGGTAAGCAGGGGTGACGCCGAAGCGACCGGAAGCCACCTGCTTAATGCGCGACACTTTATTGGTGCCGTAGCGCGCCGGATCTTCACCACCTTCGCCAGAGTTAGAGTTACCGCCGAGGCTGTTCATCGCTTCGGCCAGCGCTTCGTGCGCTTCCGGGCTAAGCGCGCCGATTGACATCGCAGCGGTATCAAAACGCTTAAACAGATCGGTAGCCGGTTCCACATCGTCAAGGCTGACCGCCTCGCCGTTCGGGGCAATCGCCAGCAGATCGCGCAGCGTCGCCGCCGGGCGCTGGTTCACCAGCTCGGCGTATTGCTGATAGTCGCTGTACTCGCCGCTCTGTACCGCTTGTTGCAGGGTGCGCACTACATCCGGGTTATAAGCATGATATTCGCCGCCGTGAACGTATTTCAGCAGCCCGCCCTGATCCAGCGGTTTACGCGCCAGCCACGCACGCTTCGACAGATTCAGCAGGTCCTGCTGGAAGTCTGCAAAGCCCGCGCCACCGATGCGGCTCACCGCGCCCTGGAAGCACAGCCCGGAAACGTCGTCATGCAGCCCCACGGCTTCAAACAGTTTCGAGCAGCGATAGGACGCGATGGTTGAGATGCCCATTTTGGACATGATCTTATACAGACCTTTATTGATGCCGTTACGGTAGTTCAGCATCACGGTACGGTAGGCTTTCTCAATCGCTTTACTGTCAACCAGCTTCGCCAGCGTTTCATAGGCGAGGTATGGGTAGATTGCCGTCGCGCCGAAGCCCAGCAGCACCGCAAAGTGGTGCGGATCGCGCACGCTGGCGGTTTCTACAATAATGTTGGCGTCGCAGCGCAGGCTTTTATCGACCAGACGGGTCTGGATCGCGCCGACGGCCATCGGAGCCGGAACCGGCAGGCGGTTTTTGGCAATATTGCGATCCGAAAGTACCAGCAGCACCGTGCCGTCGCGCACCATCTGCTCGGCTTTATCGCACAGCGCTTTCACCGTGGTTTCGAGATCGGTTTCGGTGATGTCAAAGGTGATATCCAGCACGTCCGCGCGGTAGTGGTGCTCGGTCATGGTGGTCAACTGATTAAAATCAGACCACAGCAGGATCGGCGATTTAAAGCTCAGACGGTGCGCCTGGCCTTCTGCCTCGCAGAAGACGTTCATTTCGCGGCCAATGCTGGTGGAGAGCGACATCACGTGCGCTTCACGCAGCGGATCGATCGGCGGGTTAGTCACCTGGGCGAACTGCTGGCGGAAGTAGTCATAAATAATCCGCGGCTGGCTGGAGAGCACGGCGAACGGGGTATCGTCACCCATTGAACCGACCGCTTCCTGGCCGTTTTCACCCAGCACGCGGATCACTGAATCCAGCTCTTCGGCACTGTAGTTAAACTGTTTCTGATAGCTGGCGAGCAGATCGTCGTCCATCTCGCGTTGCCCGACCTGGTCGTCCGCCAGCTCTTCAAACGGCACCAGGCGGCGCACGTTTTTCTCCATCCATTCTTTATACGGATGGCGGCTTTTCAGCTCTTCATCGGTTTCGGCAGAGTGCAGAATGCGCCCACCACGGGTATCGATCACCATCAGCTCGCCCGGTCCGACGCGGCCTTTTTCTACGACTTCATCCGGCTGGTAATCCCAGATACCGACTTCAGACGCACAGGTGATCAGCTTATCTTTGGTGATCACATAACGGGCCGGACGCAGGCCGTTACGGTCGAGGTTACAGGCAGCGAAACGCCCGTCAGACATGACAATGCCCGCCGGACCGTCCCACGGCTCCATGTGCATCGAGTTAAAGTCGAAGAACGCGCGCAGTTCCGGGTCCATATCCGGGTTATTCTGCCAGGCCGGGGGAACGAGCAGACGCATGGCGCGCACGATATCCATCCCGCCTGCCAGCAGCAGTTCCAGCATGTTATCCATTGAACTGGAGTCAGAGCCGGTTTCGTTAACGAACGGTGCGGCGTCGTGCAGATCCGGGATCAGCGGCGTTTTAAATTTATAGGTACGTGCGCGCGCCCACTGGCGGTTGCCGGTAATGGTGTTGATTTCGCCGTTGTGCGCCAGATAGCGGAACGGCTGCGCCAGCGGCCAGCGCGGCACGGTGTTGGTGGAGAAACGCTGGTGGAACAGGCAGATGGCCGATTCCAGACGCAGGTCCGCAAGATCCAGATAAAAGCGCGGCAGATCTGCGGGCATACACAGACCTTTATAGATGTTCACCAGGTTAGAAAGGCTACAGACGTAGAACTCTTTATCTTCCTGGAGACGTTTTTCAATGCGGCGGCGGGCGATGAACAGACGGCGTTCCATATCACGCGGACGCCAGCCCGCAGGCGCGTTGACAAAAATCTGTTCGATACGCGGCAGGGAGGAGAGGGCGATTTCACCAAGCACGCCTTCGTTGGTTGGCACTTCGCGCCAGCCCACAATCGACAGCGTCTCGCGCTGAAGCTCTTCTTCAACAATATGCCGCGCCGCTTTCGCCCGTTCGGGATCTTTATTCAGGAACAGCATCCCGACGGCGTAATTTTTGGCTAAACGCCAGCCGCGCTCTTCGGCAACGATGCGGAAAAAACGGTCAGGTTTTTGCAGCAGCAGGCCGCAACCATCGCCGGTTTTACCGTCGGCAAGAATTGCGCCACGGTGCTGCATCCGGGCCAGCGCGTGTATAGCAGTACGCACTACCTTGTGGCTAGGTTCGCCTTCTATGTGGGCGATCAGGCCGAAACCACAGTTATCCTTCTCAAGGGATTTATCGTACAACATATTAGTGAACCTCCCCAGGCTCTACGGGAGACCCTCCTGACCGCTGCGCACGGGCACAGAAAGAGCATGGCGACGGGGCGTGACCTGCCTCGCATTCGCCCTCTTTAATCCATTCGCATTGGAAAATACGTTCAGAGGGAATCTCAATTACTGCATAAATATGATGAGCCGACGGCCCACCCAGAAAGCTTCCAGCGGATTTCCAACTTATCGGGAATCGCTACACAGGTCAAATGACATTCTTATTTATGCAAAAATGTGCTAAACAGCGCTTAACTTACTGATAATAATATTTATTTAACGTTAAGTTCTGCTCTTAAGCGGCAACAGAGGGTACTGAAGAGTGTGATCTGTCTCACTATAAGATAACCACGTTGCCCCCGTAGTTCTCTTATGTTTTCCAATCTTTCAGCATTTAATGCTGCTGATTGCTTTTCAGTTGCACGATGTGACTGTTTTTGATCTGCGCTCGCAAAAATGAAATATTTTTGCCGGATATAAGTAAAAGTCATTACCTGAAGTGTGCATGAAACAGCGGTTATTTCGATTAATTATTCAATAGCTGTAGGCTGTCCCCGGCGATTGATCCAGGTCATCGCCGACGGGAGCTAAAAGTGGCAGGCTTGGCCCCATTCATAAGGGCGGTCTATCAGATTATGCAGTTACAAAAATTAGTCAATATGTTTGGTGGCGATCTTACCCGCCGTTACGGACAAAAAGTTCATAAGCTAACCCTTCACGGCGGGTTTAGCTGCCCGAATCGCGATGGCACCATCGGGCGCGGCGGATGCACTTTCTGTAACGTCGCCTCTTTTGCCGATGAAGCGCTGCAGTATCATTCCATCGCCGAGCAGCTCGCACACCAGGCGACGCTGGTTAACCGTGCTAAACGCTACCTCGCCTATTTTCAGGCGTACACCAGCACGTTTGCCGAAGTGCAGGTGCTGCGCTCGATGTATCAGCAGGCGGTTAGCCAGGCCAGTATTGTCGGGCTGTGCGTTGGCACCCGCCCGGACTGCGTGCCGGAAGCGGTACTCGATCTGCTTAGCGAATATAACGATCAGGGCTACGAAATCTGGCTGGAGCTGGGACTGCAAAGCGCGCAGGATAAAACCCTGCATCGTATCAATCGCGGCCATAATTTCGCCTGCTATCAACACACCACCCGGCTGGCGCGCGAACGCGGCCTGAACGTCTGCGCGCATCTGATTGTGGGCCTGCCGGGAGAAGGGCAGAGCGAATGCCTGCAAACGCTGGAGCGAGTGGTAGAAACGGGTGTGGACGGCATCAAGCTGCATCCGCTGCACATCGTCAAAGGCAGCATTATGGCGAAGGCGTGGCAGGCGGGGCGGTTAAACGGCATCGGGCTGGAAGAGTATACCGTCACGGCAGGAGAGATGATCCGTCACACGCCGCCGGAGGTGATTTTCCACCGCATTTCCGCCAGCGCCCGTCGTCCGACGCTGCTGGCACCGCTGTGGTGCGAAAATCGCTGGACCGGAATGGTCGAGCTGGATAAGTACCTTAACGTCCACGGCGTGCAGGGTTCCGCACTGGGAAGGCCGTGGAGCGGGCAATAAAAAGCCCGGCGCGATGGCCGGGCCTGACAGCGTGATAAAACTTACTTCTTCGCGCGCTCAAAAGAGGCCACGATTTCAGCTTTCGCCGCTTCGGCGTTATCCCAGCCGTCAACCTTAACCCATTTGCCTTTTTCGAGATCTTTATAGTGCTCGAAGAAGTGGGTGATCTGCGCTTTCAGCAGTTCCGGCAGGTCGTTTACATCTTTAATGTGATCGTATTCTTTGCTCAGCTTGGTATGCGGAACGGCAACCAGCTTGGCATCTTCACCGGATTCGTCGGTCATTTTCAGCACGCCAACCGGACGGCAGCGGATCACAGAGCCTGGCTCCAGCGGATACGGCGTCGGGACCAGTACGTCAACCGGGTCGCCATCCAGAGACAGAGTGTGGTTGATGTAACCGTAGTTGCACGGATAGAACATCGCAGTGGACATGAAACGGTCAACGAACAGCGCGCCGCTCTCTTTATCGACTTCGTATTTGATCGGATCCGCGTTCGCCGGGATCTCAATAACAACGTAGATATCTTCTGGCAGATCTTTACCAGCAGGGACGTTGAGTAAGCTCATGTCTGTTTCCTTTAAAATGTATGGCAAACAATGCCCGGTATTATAGCCAACTGGCGAGGAATGTCTTGAGCTGTTTTCGCCGGAGCCATTTTTTAAGATGACTCTTTGACGCGCCTTTCATGACAGGAAAATCCATAAAGTCAGCCACTTACTGAATAAATAAGTGTAACCGTTTACATTGCGCGCTTCCGGCGTCAATAACTGGCTGAAATTTATTCGTTTTTAAACTTGTCGGTTTCTCCCGCTACGCACCGCCGCGCCAGCCCTCATTCCAAAAGCCTTTGTTAACAGGCTGTTCTTTTTTCTGAAGTGTGATGTAACTCATTTTGTTACATCCTCGTTTGTCTATAGTTCAAGCGCAGGTGACTTTTCTCTAACAATAACCCTACGAGGACGCTCTTATGTGGAAGCGCTTACTTTTAGTCACAGCAGTTTCGGCAGCCATGTCGTCTATGGCAATGGCCGCTCCCCTCACCGTCGGTTTTTCCCAGGTCGGTTCTGAATCCGGCTGGCGCGCGGCAGAAACCAGCGTTGCGAAAAGCGAGGCTCAGAAACGCGGCATCACGTTGAAGATTGCCGATGGTCAGCAAAAGCAGGAAAACCAGATTAAAGCGGTCCGTTCATTCATTGCCCAGGGCGTTGACGCGATCTTCATCGCGCCGGTGGTGGCGACAGGCTGGGAACCGGTATTAAAAGAGGCGAAAGACGCAGAGATCCCGGTGATCCTTCTTGACCGCTCGATTGATGTCAAAGACAAGTCGCTCTACATGACCACCGTCACCGCAGACAACGTGCTGGAAGGCCGACTGATTGGCGACTGGCTGGTGAAAACCGTTGATGGCAAGCCGTGTAACGTCGTCGAGTTGCAGGGCACCGTTGGGGCCAGCGTCGCGATTGACCGTAAAAAAGGCTTCGCTGAGGCGATTTCTAAAGCCTCGAACATCAAGATTATCCGCTCCCAGTCCGGCGACTTCACCCGTAGTAAAGGTAAAGAGGTGATGGAGAGCTTTATCAAGGCCGAGAACAACGGCAAAAACATCTGCATGGTTTACGCCCATAACGACGATATGGCGATTGGCGCGATTCAGGCTATTAAAGAAGCGGGCCTGAAGCCGGGTAAAGATATCCTCACCGGGTCGATTGACGGCGTGCCGGATATCTACAAAGCGATGATCGACGGTGAAGCCAATGCCAGCGTTGAACTGACGCCAAATATGGCGGGTCCGGCGTTTGATGCGCTGGAGAAATTCAAAAAAGACGGTACGCAGCCTGAGAAACTGACCATTACCAAATCCACGCTGTACCTGCCGGATACGGCGAAAGAAGAGTTAGAGAAGAAGAAAAATATGGGGTACTGATGGAGGAATCGCCCTCACCCCGGCCCTCTCCCGCAGGGAGAGGGGGACAACCGGCGCCGGACGCCATCACGACCCCGGACAGTACCCTCTCCCCTGAGGGCGAGGGTTAGGGAGAGGGGGAGAGTATGAGCTACGGAATCGCCCTCACCCCGGCCCTCTCCCGCAGGGAGAGGGGGACAACCGACACCGTACGCCATCACGACCCCGGACAGTACCCTCTCCCCTGAGGGCGAGGGTTAGGGAGAGGGGGAGAGTATGAGCTACGGAATCGCCCTCACCCCGGCCCTCTCCCGCAGGGAGAGGGGGACAACCGACACCATACGGCATCACGACCCCGGACAGTTCCCTCTCCCCTGAGGGAGAGGGTTAGGGAGAGGGGGAGAGTATGAGCTACGGAATTGCCCTCACCCCGGCCCTCTCCCGCAGGGAGAGGGAGAAAACCGGCGCCGGACCCATTACGACCCCGGACAGTTCCCTCTCCCCTGAGGGAGAGGGTCAGGGAGAGGGGGAGAGTATGAGCTACGGAATCGCCCTCACCCCGGCCCTCTCCCGCCGGGAGAGGGAGAAAACCGGCGCCGGACGCTATTACGACCCCGGACAGTTCCCTCTCCCTTGAGGGAGAGGGTTAGGGAGAGGGGAAGAGTATGAGCTACGGAATCGCCCTCACCCCGGCTCTCTCCCGCAGGGAGAGGGAGATAACCGACACCGGACGCCATCACGACCCCGGACAGTTCCCTCTCCCTTGAGGGAGAGGGCCAGGGAGAGGGGGGAGAGCCTAACAACAAGCTCACCCCATACCCATCGGAAAAGGGCCGCAAGAGCAGAGGAGTCTCTATGCAAACACATCAGGAAATCCTCCGCACCGAGGGACTAAGCAAATATTTCCCCGGCGTTAAAGCGCTGGATAATGTTGACTTCAGCCTGCGTCGCGGAGAAATCATGGCGCTGCTGGGCGAAAACGGTGCCGGAAAATCGACCCTAATTAAAGCGCTGACCGGCGTCTACCATGCTGACCGTGGCACTATCTGGCTGGATGGCAAGGTCATCTCGCCCAAAAATACCGCCCACGCCCAGCAACTGGGCATCGGCACCGTTTATCAGGAAGTCAACCTGCTGCCCAATATGTCGGTGGCGGACAACCTGTTTATTGGCCGCGAGCCTAAACGCTTCGGCTTTATCCGGCGTAAAGAGATGGAGAAGCGCGCCACGGAACTGATGGCGTCCTACGGTTTCTCTCTCGACGTTCGCGAACCGCTAAATCGTTTTTCGGTGGCGATGCAGCAGATCGTGGCGATTTGCCGGGCTATCGATCTCTCGGCAAAAGTGTTGATCCTCGATGAACCGACCGCCAGCCTGGATACCCAGGAAGTCGAAATGCTCTTTACCCTGATGCGCCAGCTGCGCGACAGGGGCGTCAGCCTGGTGTTCGTGACCCATTTTCTCGATCAGGTCTATGAAGTCAGCGACCGCATCACCGTTCTGCGAAACGGTGGATTTGTCGGCTGCCGGGAAACCCGCGAGCTGCCGCAAATCGAGCTGGTAAAAATGATGCTGGGGCGCGAGCTGGACAACAACGCGCTACATCGCGCGGGCCGCACGCTGCTAAGCGAAAAACCGATCGCCGCCTTTAAGGATTTTGGTAAGAAAGGGGTGATTACCCCGTTTAATCTGGAGGTACGCCCCGGCGAAATCGTCGGTCTGGCGGGGCTGCTGGGATCGGGCCGCACCGAAACCGCAGAAGTGATCTTCGGCATTAAACCCGCCGACAGCGGCAGTGCAATGATCAAAGGCAAGCCGCAAACTCTGCGCTCCCCGCATCAGGCCTCGTGTCTGGGCATTGGCTTCTGCCCGGAGGACCGCAAAACCGACGGTATTATCGCCGCCGCCTCGGTACGCGAAAATATTATTCTGGCGCTACAGGCCCAGCGCGGCTGGCTGCGCCCTGTTTCCCGACGCGAGCAAAATGAAATCGCCGAACGCTTTATTCGTCAGTTGGGTATTCGCACCCCCAGCGCGGAACAGCCGATTGAATTTCTTTCCGGCGGCAATCAGCAAAAAGTGCTGCTCTCCCGCTGGCTGCTGACTAAACCGCAGTTCCTGATCCTCGATGAGCCAACGCGCGGCATTGACGTCGGCGCGCACGCTGAAATCATTCGTCTGATCGAAACCCTGTGCGCCGACGGTCTGGCGCTGCTGGTGATCTCGTCGGAACTGGAAGAGCTGGTAGGCTACGCCGACCGGGTCATTATCATGCGCGACCGTAAACAGGTGGCGGAGATCCCGCTGGATCAGCTCTCCGTTCCGGCGATTATGAATGCGATTGCGGCATAAGGAGAACACCGTGATGTCCCCATCTCTTCCCCAAACCGGGCAGCCGAAGCGCCGCTTCGCATGGCCGGTCGGTATGCCGCAGATCACCGCGCTGGTGCTGGTGCTGATCGTTGACAGCCTGGTCGCCCCGCACTTTTACCAGGTTGTCTTACAGGACGGGCGGCTGTTCGGCAGTCCGATAGACATCCTTAACCGCGCTGCGCCGGTCGCGCTGCTGGCGATTGGCATGACCCTGGTCATCGCCACTGGCGGCATCGATCTTTCCGTTGGCGCAGTCATGGCGATTGCCGGGGCGACGGCGGCTTCGATGACCATCGCCGGGCATTCGTTGCCCCTCGTGCTGCTGGCCTCTCTCGGTGCTGGCGTGCTGGCGGGATTGTGGAACGGCATACTGGTGGCGATCCTCAAGATCCAGCCGTTCGTCGCCACCCTGATCCTGATGGTGGCCGGGCGCGGTGTTGCCCAGTTGATCACCTCCGGGCAAATCGTCACGTTCAACTCGCCGGGCCTGGCGTGGCTCGGTAGCGGCTCGCTGCTGCTGTTCCCGACGCCGGTGATCATCGCGGTGGTCACATTACTGATCTTCTGGCTATTCACCCGCAAAACGGCGCTGGGCATGTTTATCGAAGCGGTGGGTATCAACATCCGCGCGGCGAAAAACGCCGGGGTAAACACCCGTGTGGTGGTGATGCTGGCCTACGTATTAAGCGGCGTGTGCGCGGCGATTGCCGGGGTGATCGTCGCGGCGGATATTCGCGGTGCCGACGCCAACAACGCGGGCCTGTGGCTGGAGCTGGATGCCATTCTGGCGGTGGTCATCGGGGGCGGATCGCTGATGGGCGGGCGCTTCAACCTGTTCCTGTCGGTGATTGGCGCGTTGATTATTCAGGGGATGAACACCGGCATTCTGCTGTCGGGCTTTCCGCCGGAGCTGAATCAGGTCGTCAAAGCGGTGGTGGTGATGTGCGTACTGATCGTGCAGTCGCCGCGCTTTATCAGTTTGCTGAAAAGGAGAGGTGGTCATGATAAAACGTAACCTGCCGCTGATGATCACGCTCGGCGTGTTCATACTGGGCTATCTTTACTGCCTGACCCAGTTTCCCGGATTTGCCTCGACGCGGGTGATCTGCAATATCCTGACCGATAACGCCTTTCTGGGGATTATCGCGGTGGGGATGACCTTTGTGATCCTCTCTGGCGGTATCGATCTCTCGGTCGGCTCGGTGATCGCGTTTACCGGCGTATTCCTCGCCAAAGCGATCGGCTTCTGGGGGATGTCGCCGCTGGTGGCTTTCCCGCTGGTGCTGGCGATGGGCTGCGCGTTCGGCGCATTTATGGGGCTGCTGATCGACGCGCTAAAAATTCCGGCGTTTATCATCACCCTCGCCGGAATGTTTTTCCTGCGCGGCGTCAGCTACCTGGTTTCTGAAGAGTCGATCCCGATTAACCATCCGATTTACGATACCCTTTCCAGCCTGGCGTGGAAAATCCCTGGCGGCGGACGGCTAAGCGCGATGGGGCTGCTGATGCTCGGCGTGGTAGCGATCGGCGTTTTCCTCGCGCACCGCACGCGCTTTGGTAATCAGGTCTATGCCATCGGCGGCAGCGCCACCTCCGCCAATCTGATGGGCATCTCCACGCGCAGCACCACTATTCGCATTTATATGCTTTCGACCGGGCTGGCGACGCTTGCCGGGATTGTTTTCTCCGTCTACACCCAGGCAGGCTACGCGCTGGCAGGGGTCGGCGTGGAACTGGATGCCATCGCCTCGGTAGTCATCGGCGGCACGTTGCTGAGCGGCGGGGTCGGGACGGTACTGGGCACGCTGTTTGGGGTGGCGATTCAGGGGTTGATTCAGACGTATATTAACTTCGACGGCACGCTGAGCAGCTGGTGGACCAAAATCGCCATCGGCATTTTGCTGTTTATTTTTATCGCCCTGCAACGCGGACTCACGGTGCTATGGGAAAACCGGCAAAGCTCGCCAGTGACGCGGGTGAAAACCTGAGCCTGCGGCGGTCGCTCCGGATACGCATTATCTGCGATTCGACCGCTGCCCTCTTTATGGCGTTAGGACTGACAATAGTGGAAATCCTGTTTTAGCAGTGAGTCAGCCGCAGGCGGTGGAAACAGGCCGCCGCCTGCCTTTCCTGTTAACCGTTGTATCAAAACACCAACAAACAGGTAACATATTGATTTTCAGTCATATCTAAATATTTTCCGCTTACTGCCGATATCCCCTATGGATAAACGTATTCCCCTCTGTAACCGGAAAATAACGATGCTAAAAACACTCTCTCTCCAAACAGGTTTACGGGTTGTACTGGCTACGCTGACGCTGCTTATGGTGATAACGGGCGGCGTGGCGATTTATGCACTGACGACGCTGGGCGCGGGCTGGGGCGCCTCGCTGCTGACGGGGCTGGCGACGCTGCTGTCCATCGGGCTGATTTTACTGCTGTGGCTGGGGCTAAACCGGCTACTGCTGCGCCCGCTGAATGCGGTGGTTGCGTCGCTGGAGCAGGTCACTGCGGGGGACTTAACGCATGAGGTCAGTGCCTCTGCCAGCGGTGAGTTTACGCGTCTTACGACAGCGATGGAGCGCCTGCGCCTGGCGCTGACCGACGCCGTCGTGCGCATCCGCGATGCGGGCTTGCAGATTGGTTCCGGCAGCCGCGAACTGACGGCGGGCCATGTCGATCTGGCCCAGCGCACGGAATCCACGGCGACGTCGCTGGAGCAAACTGCCGCCAGCATGGAAGAACTGACCGCGACGGTAAAACAAAATGCCGCCAACGCTGAGCAGGCGCATCAACTGGCGAAGTCCGTATCCGACACGGCGGATCGCGGTAGCGAAATGGTCTGCTACGTTATTGAAAAAATGGGTGATATCTCCGGCAGCGCCAACCGCATCGCCGATATTCTTGGCGTGATTGACGGGATTGCTTTTCAGACCAATATTCTGGCGCTTAACGCCTCGGTAGAAGCGGCGCGCGCAGGCGAACAGGGACGCGGCTTTGCCGTCGTCGCGGGTGAAGTCCGCAACCTCGCCAGTCGCAGCGCTGACGCGGCAAAAGAGATCCGCCAGCTTATCAGCGACTCGCAAACCCACGCGGGCGAGGGCAGCAGCCTGGCGATGCAGGCCGGGGAGACGATGGATGAAATCGCGACGGAAGTGCTACGCATGACCAAATTAATGCGCGAAATCGCCAGCGCGTCGCAGGAGCAGAGCCGGGGGATCGAGCAGGTGAATATCGCGGTGAATCAGATGGATGAGACCGCGCAGCAGAACGCCGCGCTGGTCCAGCAGTCGTCCGCCGCCACCCGCTCACTGGAAGAGCAATCGCATGAAGTTATTGAGGCGGTAGCCGCATTCAGATTGCAGGCGGCGGGGTAACTAAGCCTGCCGGGTAATATTTTCTGGCGGATATAATCACGAACTCAGGCGGTTCCCTCTCCCCGGAGGGAGAGGGGAGAGTACGTGCCACGGAATCCCCTCACCCCGGCCCTCTCCCGCAGGGAGAGGGAGAAAAGCCGCACCGAACGCTATTACGACCCCCGGACAGTCCCCTCTCCCTTGAGGGAGAGGGTTAGGGAGAGGGGGGAAAGTTTGGGCCACGGAATCCCCTCACCCCGCCCTCTCCCGCAGGGAGAGGGAGAAAAGCGGTGACGGACTCAACGACGACGCCAGACTGTCCCCTCTCCCTTGAGGGAGAGGGTTAGGGAGAGGGGGGAGAGTTTGAGCCACGGAATCCCCTCACCCCGGCCCTTTCCCGCAGGGAGAGGGAGAAAAGCGGTGACGGACTCAACGACGACGCCAGACAGTCCTCTCTCCCTTGAGGGAGAGGGTCAGGGAGAGGGAGAAAAGCGGCACCGAACGCCATTACGACCCCCGGACTGTCCCCTCTCCCTTGAGGGAGAGGGTTAGGGAGAGGGTTAGGGAGAGGGGGGAAAGTACGCACTCCGCCCCCAAACCCTTACGCGTCCGGGTACTCGCGAATAAAGCGTTCCACATCTTCCACCATATTACTCGTCCCGACGAAGAACGGGCGGCGCTGGTGCAGCGTCTCCGGCATAATATCCAGAATACGCGCTTTCCCGTCGCTTGCCTTGCCGCCCGCCTGTTCAGCGAGGAACGCCATCGGGTTGCATTCGTACAGCAGGCGCAGTTTCCCTTCCGGGTGTGACGCGGTGCTTGGGTAAAGGTAAATCCCACCCTTCAGCAGATTACGGTGGAAATCCGCCACCAGCGAACCAATGTAGCGCGAGGTATAAGGACGCAGCGTCTGTTTATCCTCTTCCTGGCAGAACTTGATGTATTTTTTAACGCCGTTCGGGAATTTAATGTAGTTCCCTTCGTTAATGGAGTAGGTATTCCCTTTTTCCGGGAAGCGCATCCGCTCCTGGCTTAAGCAGAACACGCCCAGCGACGGGTCGTAGGTAAACGCATGGACGCCGCAGCCGGTGGTGTAAACCAGCATGGTGGAGGAGCCGTAAACCACATACCCGGCCGCCACCTGCTTATTGCCCGGTTGCAGGAAATCTTCTTCCGTCACCGGCGTACCCACCGGCGTCACACGACGATAAATAGAGAAGATCGTACCGACCGACACGTTCACATCAATGTTAGATGAACCATCCAGCGGGTCCATCAGAACCACATACTTAGCGTGCTCGCAGCCTTCGAAAACCACGATTTCGTCTTCTTCTTCCGAGGCAATACCGGCCACGATATCGCGCGCGCGCAGTGCCGCCTTCAGCTTTTCATTGGCGAACAGATCGAGTTTTTGCTGAACCTCGCCCTGGATGTTTTCAGCACCGCTGGCACCCAGGATATCGACCAGACCGGCCTTGTTGATATCACGGTGGATGATTTTCGCGCCCAGCTTTATTGCCGATAACAAAGCAGTAAGCTCACCGGTAGCATGTGAAAATTCATGCTGCTTCTCAACAATAAATTCACCTAACGTTTTCATGACACTTTCCCTGCATAGTATGTGGATTAATGTGACTGCAACAATCTTAACAAAGATTCAAAAGAACGCGCACTGGTGAATCGCGCCAGCTACGCAAGGAAAATCCTGAAATGCATTTCCGCACCGCCACACATAAGGGTAAAATGCGCGGGAATAAAAGAAGGAAATAACGAATGCGCATTCATATTTTAGGAATTTGTGGCACCTTCATGGGCGGGCTGGCGATGCTGGCCCGGTCTCTCGGCCATGAAGTAACGGGTTCAGATGCCAATGTGTATCCGCCTATGAGTACCCTGCTGGAAAAGCAGGGCATTAATCTTATCCAGGGTTATGACCCCAGCCAGCTTGAGCCGCAGCCGGATTTAGTGATCATCGGCAACGCGATGACGCGCGGTAATCCCTGCGTTGAAGCGGTACTGGAAAAAAACATTCCGTTCATGTCCGGCCCGCAGTGGCTGCATGATTTCGTTCTGCGTGACCGCTGGGTGGTCGCGGTAGCCGGGACGCATGGCAAAACGACCACGGCGGGAATGGCAACCTGGATCCTCGAAGCCTGCGGCTACAAGCCGGGCTTTGTGATTGGCGGCGTGCCGGGGAACTTCGAGGTGTCCGCACGCCTCGGTGACAGCCCGTTCTTCGTGATTGAAGCCGACGAATATGACTGCGCTTTCTTCGATAAACGCTCCAAATTCGTGCATTACTGCCCGCGCACTTTGATCCTCAATAACCTGGAGTTCGATCACGCGGATATTTTCGACGACCTGAAAGCCATCCAGAAACAGTTCCACCACCTGGTGCGCATCGTGCCGGGGCAGGGCAAAATCATCCTGCCGGAGAACGATGTGAACCTGAAGCAGGTGATGGCGATGGGCTGCTGGAGCGAGCAGGAGCTGGTCGGCGAACAGGGACACTGGCAGGCGAAAAAGCTGACCACCGATGCATCCCACTGGGAAGTGTGGCTTGACGGTGAGAAAGTGGGCGAAGTGAAGTGGGAGCTGGTGGGCGAACACAATATGCATAATGGCCTGATGGCGATAGCCGCTGCGCGTCACGTCGGTGTCACGCCTGCCGATGCTGCCAGCGCGCTCGACGCCTTCATCAATGCCCGCCGTCGCCTGGAGCTGCGTGGTAACGCTAACGGCGTGACCGTCTATGATGATTTCGCTCATCACCCGACCGCGATCCTCGCCACGCTTGCCGCGCTGCGCGGTAAAGTGGGCGGCACTGCGCGCATTATCGCCGTGCTGGAGCCGCGCTCCAACACCATGAAGATGGGCATCTGCAAAGACGATCTCGCCCCCTCTCTGGGCCGCGCGGATGAAGTCTTCCTGCTCCAGCCGCAGCACATTCCGTGGCAGGTGGCGGAAGTGGCGGACGCCTGCGTTCAGTCCGCGTACTGGCATGCGGATGTCGATACCCTCGCAGACATGATCGTCAAAACTGCCCAGCCGGGAGATCATATCCTGGTGATGAGCAACGGCGGTTTCGGTGGCATCCATCAGAAATTGCTCGACCGGCTGGCGAAAAAGGCGGAAGCCGCAATATAAGATTTGCCACGACGGGTTTAAATCGGAGCGGTATTCCGGTTTAAACCCGCTGGCAGAATAAATAAGGGATTATTTCAAATGAAGATGGTTTCTGGGGCAGGGAAGGCTGGCGAGCATAACGTGAAAATGGTCAGCGTTGCGCTTTGGTTAACTATTGCCAGCGCTCTTTTATTATTATTTACTATACTCATCCTGGCGATCGTTGAATTAAGCGGAAATGCCGAGTCGGCTCCCGATGCGCCTGATATCGTATTTACGCTGTTGTGGTTAGTGCATATTGTATTATGGATGGCCGGAATGGCGATGAGCTTTGCGGGGATGATGTCGTCTTCGTGCCGATTAAAAGCGTTTGCTACGTTTTTAATTGCGCTAACAATGATGAGTATTGATATTGTTTTTATGATTTTATGCCAGTAAAACAGGGGCGGTGTGCCCCTGTATCTTAATATTTATTTGATGGCAGACTGATATAATAATCTGTATTTTTCTTTATGATCCCGGCAGCAGGATTGCAGGTATCGACGCCTTTCACCCTGTGCAGGTAATAGGCCACGTTAGCGGTTATGGCGCAGTAGAACGCGTAACCCATGTTCATCCCGCGATACACAGATTCCAGGTCTTGATTTGTCATCATCTCGACAATGGCGACCGCGATATTTATCGCGCAACCAATAAAGAACAGTAGCAGGCCTCTCTTCCAGAGTCCTAAAATGCAAAAATAGACAAAGCCAAAAAAGAACGCGTAAAAGTTAAAATTTATCCGCGATCTTTGACCAAATTTAAGCGTTTTGAGAGCCTGGCGAAAAGACAGTTGCGACGGTAAACCGTTTTGCTCATAAAAGTCAAAGCGCTCTTTCCATATTTCACTCAGGGGTTGTGGTTCCATATGTTGTTCCCTTATCCATAAAATGACGAAAGCATTGAAAATAGCGAGAAAAGAATAGCGTCAGGGAACAGGTGGGTCAATGTAAAAGGGAACAGACTTTAATATATTGCCATTGTGAATGCATGACTATAAAAGATGTTTTATATCTATAATATAAACAGAATAATTCCCAATTTATAAAACATATATTTTTATTATGCCACCACAGTATGAATGTTGAGCAATGTCCCGCCAGACCACCATCAGCGTTATCCGTTCTCCCCCCCTTTCAGGCAGGTTTACAAGGCTGGCTGCGTCCTGCATATTATCCGATCATAAATTCATATCAGGACATTCTCATGAAGATTTCATCAGAAGTCACAACCCCCGCTGAAAATAATGTGAAAATGGTCAGCGTTGCGCTGGGTACCAGTATTGCAGGACTAGCTCTGTTGGTGCTCATGACGCTGGTTGCATATTTTATGGATTACAGCGAGGAATGGGTTAACGTTATTGATATCGTTATGATGGGCGTTTGGTGCCTTATCTTTCTGCTGTTTACGATAAGTTTGCCGATGAGCATTGCCGGGATGATTTCCTCTACGCGGCGGCTAAAAGCGTTTTTCGCGTTTTTGATTTCCTGCATGACTCTCGCGCTGTTTCTCCTGGCCGTTACGCTGAACGAAATGATCCAGGGAGTGGATAATTTCACTCCCTGAGGCAATCAATATTGACGTGACGGCAGTTTCTCAAGCGCCTGTGCGTCTTTACGTGTCATGCCCTGCATCGGGTTCCAGCTATCGACGCCTTTAATCGTGTGCAGATAATAGGCGCTGTTCACCGACGTCGCGCAGAACGCGGCATAGGCAATGTTAACCCCCTTCACCACCCCTTCCAGATTCACATTCAGGGCCAGTTCAATGATACCCAGCAGAATGTTAATAACGGCAATAGCAATAAAAAGCGTCAGGCCTTTTTTCCACAGTCCAAGGATGCAGAAATAGATAAAACCAAAGAAGAATGCGTAAAAATTGAAGGTATAGCGCGCCCGTCGCAGAAATTTGACTTTCTTAAGGGCATCGCGATAGCCAGGAGAACCCGGCAGACCATTGCGCTCATAAAAGTCGAAGCGATCTTTCCACTTATCGCTAAATGTTTTTTGTGCCATTTTTTCCTTTCCCCAGAGAATGCCAGTTATGTTTCTGGCGGGAGAAAGAGTAAACCATCTTATTTAACAGATCAGCTATGGCCCACTAAATCTGGTGGGGGAAAAGAGGGAATATTTAGTCAGTCTTTCGAGATACAGATAATTCTGCCCGGTATAACCGGGCAGGTTACAAGGTAATTACTCTTTCGCTATCGGTGTTTCATCTGTTTTCAGCGTCGTGCTGCCCTGAATATCCTTAATGGTTTTTTCGAGTTCGCTCACCTGATTGCTGTTATGCAGCAGGGTATAAGTAAGATCGAACTGGGTGCTTTCGCCTGGCTGAAGCTGTTTAACGCGTTTTTGCTCGCGTTCAATTGTTACCGGATAGGCGTAGCTGGTGCCCGGCTCAATCCCGGTTACGTAGCCCTGTTTCTCGGTATCGGTGTTTTTCCACAGCGTCAGCACCGGCAACTGGCGGGTATCAAACTGAATCGATGCGCCTTTGTCCCCTGCTTTGTTGACGACCGCCGCGACCGTGTGATGGCTGGCATCCGCCAGCGGCTTAATATTAAACACCATCTCATCAAAGCCTTTGGTCGGTCCCAGGTAGGTCTGCCAGTCTTTCAGGCCGTCCTTAGCGTAGTCGTTAAACGGGCTGATACTTTCCATCGGAGCGAGGAAGCGC
The DNA here is from genome assembly GCF_032071645.1 of Superficieibacter sp. NCBI lineage: Bacteria > Pseudomonadati > Pseudomonadota > Gammaproteobacteria > Enterobacterales > Enterobacteriaceae > Superficieibacter > Superficieibacter sp. The sequence goes on along the minus strand of NZ_DAMAPU010000018.1, from coordinate 6,973 downwards.
GCGCCTTCTTCCAGGATCGGCTTGCCGAAGTTGCTGTGATAGATGATCTGGTAATCGTGCGGGTAATCCGCGTGGTTGGTCAGAACATCATGCAGGCTGAAACTGTTGCTGCCCGGCACGTAACGTAGCTCGGTCAGGGTTTGCAAATCGGCTTTCTTAAAGGTGCTTTCTTTCACCAGGCCGCGAACGCGAATTTCATACGGCGCGGTATCGCTCACTTCGACTTCCACCTGCGAGGCCGGAGTATTACCGGCTTTACCGTGCAGGGTATAAATCTGCCCGTCCGCCGTGACCGGGTGACCGGTCCATTCATAGCCGCAGCGCACCATCATCTCATTGAAACCTTCCAGCCAGCCCAGACCGTTACGGCTTTCCAGATTGATAAACGCCGGGTTCACCACTTCTTTCACCGGTGAATCCCAGCCCATACGCACGCCAAACCCTTCCACATGCAGCAGGTTCATCCCGCGCGTCGGGCTAAGCGCAATCGTCAGGCCATCTTTGCTGCTGATCACCAGCACTTTACTGCCTTCCTGCTTACCGCCGTGCAGCACTTTTTGTTCGATGCTGAAATGACTGTCTTTAATATTCAGCTTATCGCTGCCGATCCGCCAGTTTCCCAGCTCGGTGCCGTTTTCAGCACCCGTCAGCACCCAGGTTTTCGCCATAGCAGGGGCGGAGATAAGCAGTGCCAGAGTGGTAAGCGTCACAATTTTTTTCATGATAAGGTCCTTTTTGCTGAATCGATTATGTTTCGGTGGCTAAAAGTTAGTGGTATCAGGAAAATGAAAATGTGACCTGTCTCACCTGGCGGAAAAAGAGGCGTTTTCAGGCGTTAAAATATGCGTTAATGCAAATTTTCTATGAATAAACCTGTCTTATTGCATTGAAAAGAGTGATATCGATCGGCTTTAGCTGTAACGATTCAGCTAAATAAAAGAGTGAAAAAGCGATAACCTGGAAGGGGAAAAGAGAGAGCGCTAACGCGAGAGGCTCACGTTAGCGTGGGGGATTAACGATCGTTTTCTGCCAGTTCGCGCAGGTACTGAAAAATCTGACGTGCAGACTTTGGCGGCTTGTTGGCGTCTTTTTCTTTCTTCGCGTTGCGGATCAGCGAACGCAGTTGCTGACGGTCAGCATCCGGCCACAGCTTCAGCACTTCCGGTACGGCATCGTCACCTTCTTCAATCAGACGGTCGCGGATATGCTCCAGTTTGTGGAACAGCGCAATCTGCTGGTTGTGGCGGTTTTTCAGCTTGTCGAGCGCCTGACGGATCGGCTCAACATCGCGCTGGCGCAGCATTTTGCCAATAAGCTGAAGCTGGCGGCGACGTCCTTCCATTTTGATGCGCTGCGCCAGTTCAATGGCGGCGCGCAGATCCACATCCAGCGGGATCTTATCCAGCGCGTTTTTACCCAGCGCCACCATCTCTGCGCCGAGCTGCTTTAACTCTTCAGCATCACGCTTAATTTCACTTTTACTGACCCAGATAATTTCATCGTCTTCGTCTTCGATGTCATCACCGGGAACATCGTCGAGCCAGTCTTCGGGCTGCTTGGTCATATTTGGCTCCTCAAAAAAGAGGCTAATACTAACACCCTGAGCGCACACTGAGAATGGGTTCTCTGTTAGACTTCAATAAACTTCACCTTACATTATGGCACTGTTGATGAAAGTAATCGCACAAGTTGCAGAGCAGCGTAAAGTTCTGGAAGAGGCCGTCTCCACCGCACTGGCGCTGGCTTCCGGTAAATCTGACGGCGCAGAAGTGGCGGTCAGCAAGACCACCGGCATTGGCGTCAGCACCCGCTACGGAGAGGTGGAGAACGTAGAATTTAACAGCGATGGCGCGCTGGGGATCACCGTGTATCACCAGAACCGCAAGGGCAGCGCCTCGTCCACCGACCTGAGCCCGCAGGCCATCGCCCGTACCGTACAGGCGGCGCTGGATATTGCGCGCTACACCTCGCCGGACCCGTATGCGGGCGTGGCGGAGAAAGAACTGCTGGCGTTTGACGCACCGGATCTGGACCTGTTCCACCCGGCAGAGGTTTCACCGGATGAAGCCATCGAACTGGCGGCGCGCGCGGAGCAGGCGTCGCTTCAGGCTGACAAACGCATCACCAATACCGAAGGTGGTAGCTTTAACAGCCACTACGGCATCAAAGTTTTCGGTAATAGCCACGGCATGTTGCAGAGCTACTGCTCAACCCGCCACTCGCTCTCCAGTTGCGTGATCGCTGAAGAGAACGGCGATATGGAGCGCGACTACGCTTATACCATTGGACGTGCGCTTGGCGACCTGCAAAGCCCGGAATGGGTGGGTGCCGAGTGCGCGCGCCGCACGCTGTCCCGCCTGTCGCCGCGTAAGCTCTCCACCATGAAAGCGCCGGTCATTTTCGCTAATGAAGTGGCGACCGGGCTGTTTGGCCATCTGGTCGGGGCGATTGCCGGTGGCGCGGTGTACCGCAAATCCACGTTCCTGCTTGACGCGCTGGGCACGCAAATCCTCCCGGAATGGCTGACCATTGAGGAACATCCGCACCTGCTGAAAGGGCTGGCGTCCTCGCCGTTCGACGGCGAAGGCGTGCGCACTGAACGTCGTGACATCATCAAAGACGGCGTGCTGACCCAATGGCTGCTGACCAACTACTCTGCCCGCAAACTGGGCCTGAAAAGTACCGGGCACGCGGGCGGTATTCACAACTGGCGCATTGCCGGGCGCGGACTGGGCTTCGACCAACTGCTTAAAGAGATGGGCACCGGCCTGGTAGTGACTGAGCTGATGGGCCAGGGCGTCAGCGGCATCACCGGCGACTATTCGCGCGGTGCGGCGGGCTTCTGGGTCGAAAATGGCGAGATCCAGTATCCGGTGAGTGAGATAACGATTGCCGGAAATCTTAAGGACATGTGGCGCAATATTGTGACTGTTGGTGACGATATCGAAACGCGCAGCAATATCCAGTGTGGTTCCGTGCTGCTGCCGGAGATGAAAATCGCCGGGCAGTAGTACCGTTGTTCCCATAATAAAAAAGGAAGTGAGCAATGCGTAAAAATCTGTTGGCTTTATTCGCCATCTCCTCGTTGCTGGCTGGCTCTGCGGCTTTTGCTGCCGATCTCGAAGAGGATATGGACACGCTGGCCGAAAATTACACGACGGTGCAAAAAAGCGATGATGCCGCCGAAATCAAATCTGCGCTGACCAATATGCGCACCGCCGCGCTGGACGCGCAAAAAGCCACCCCGCCGAAGCTGGAAGATAAACCCGCTGACAGCCCGGAAATAAAGGATTTTCGCCACGGTTTTGACATCCTCGTCAGCCAGATCGACGGAGCCATCAAGCTGGTAAATGAAGGCAAAGTAAAAGAAGCAAAAGCGGCCGCCGAGGAAATTAAAACCACGCGCGGTACGTACCATAAGAAATATCGCTAGAGAGTAGCTGAGAACTTCCGCCTTTATTCAGCGGGCGGAAGTTCTTTCCCGCGAAAACATATTTTCCGCCAATACCCTGCTTTAAAGCTTTTTCCTCTGTTCAGCGTTAATGAAAAGGTAATCCTGACCTGTCCGATAAACAGGATTACGGAGGATTCACGGGCAGATCCTGCGCCTGCGACCCGCCACCATTTGCCCTTGAGCGTTTTTACACCGGCCGTATCTTTAGTGTGAAATATCACCAAAGGATTCGGTTATGAACGCGAACATCAAGAATGAAATTCAGACATTCGGGCGCTCTTTACTGCTACCGATCGCGGTATTAGCCCCGGTGGGCATGATCATGGGAATTAGCTCGGCATTAGGGCAAAATTACATGATCGACAAAGTGCCTTTTTTGGGCAATGAAACCTTTAAAGCCATTCTGTCGTCGCTGGGGGCAATCAGTAACATTATTTTCCTCAATATTCCTTTACTGTTTGCGATGGGTGTGGCCTACGGCATGTCGAAAAAAGAGAAGGGCATCGCCGTTTTCGCATCGGTCATCGCTTACCTGACGCTGCTGATTTCCATGAACGTCCACCTGAAATTAGCCGGGCATCTGGCGAAAGGCGATTTGTCGCTGGCAGGCCAGGGGATCGTATTAGGCATACAGACGTTAAAAATCGAGGCGCTGGGCGGTATTATCGCGGGTCTGCTGGCGGCGAAAGTCACCGATCGCTACTACCGGCTTCAGCTCCCGCTGGCGTTTGCTTTCTTTAGCGGTAAAAAGTCGGTAGCGATTTTAACGACCGCATTTGCCATTCCGATTGGACTGTTAATTCCGTTTATCTGGGATCAGTTCACTGCCGGAATGCAGGCGGTTTCTACGATAATGATGGCACCCAACATCGGTGCGGGCATCTATATGGCGCTTAACCGCCTGCTGATCCCGTTTGGCCTCCAGCACGTCCTGAGTTCCACGGTGCGATTTACCGCAGCGGGCGGCACGTATTTGATCGACGGGCAAACCTACGTCGGGATTCTGCCTGCAATGAATAAGATCCTGTTTGATCTTGGCCCGTCGCACCCGGCATGGAATCAATATATGCCGACGCTAACCAGCTATTTAGCCTCCACGCAAATGCTGACGACGCTATTTCGCGTTCCGGCTATTGGGCTGGCGATGTATCACACCGCGCACATTAAAAATAAGAAAATTGCCAAAGGGATGATTTTGACGGTGGTATTAACCGCCATGTTCGGCAATATCACCGAACCGCTGGAGTTCTCCTTCCTGTTTATTGCGCCGGTGCTGTATGGGGTTTATTCGGTATTAAGCGGACTGCTGTCAATTCCTCTACAAATGCTGGATATCTCCGTCGGCTACATTCGCGGTACGGTGTTTGACTTCGGTATTTTTGGCCTGATGTATGAGCACACGCGGTGGGTAAACCTGCTGCTGCTGGGTGCGGTTAACTTTGTGGTGTTCTACTTTGTGTTCCGCTTCGCGATTGTGAAATTCAATATTAAAACGCCGGGTCGCGAAAGCGACAGCTCGGACAGCACGCTGTTGATCAATAAAGAATACGATAAAGTCGCCGCGCTGGTGGTGCAGGGGTTGGGCGGCAAAGGCAACATTAAGCGGGTGGAAAACTGTGTTTCGCGCCTGCGTATTGATTTACGCGATCAGAAGGAGATCGATATGGATCTGCTGAAAGACGCGGGTTCGCTGGGAACCTTTATTCCCTCCGGCAACCATATCCATGTGGTGTTTGGTCCCCACGTTGAATTTGTCCGTAATGCCGTCGATGACCTGATATCCGGCGTGAAATAACTTCCAGGGAGGCGACAATGCGTGCGCTTTATGATTCAAAAAGTAAGACTCTTGACGATCGCGGCATGAAAACCCTGTTCACCCAGGAGGCCAGGGTGCAAAGCTGGCTGGAAGTGGAGGCGGCGCTGGCGCTGTCGCAGGCGGAGGTGGGCATGATCCCCGCCGCCGCCGCGCAGAACATTGCTGAAAACTGTCGGCTCGATCGCATCGACATGGCCGAGATCGAGCGCCTGCTGCGGGAAATCGGCCACGGCTTTGTGCCGCTGATCAAGGTGCTGGTGAAAGCCTGCGACGCAGAGAGCGGCAAATATGTTCATTACGGTGTGACCACCCAGAACATTCAGCAAACCGCACAGCTACTGCTGGCAAAGCGCTTTCACCATATTCTGCACGGCTTTCTTGACGATATTCTGCATAACCTGGCGATGATGGCGCACGAGCATCACGCCACGCTGATGGCGGGCCGCACTCACGGTAAACACGCTCTGCCCATCACCTGGGGCTATAAAGCGGCGGTGTGGATTGACGAACTGCTGAGCGCGAAGGAACGTATGCAGGAGGCGGAGAAGCGCATCTTCACGGTGATGATGGGCGGGGCGGTCGGCGCGTTCCACGCCACCGGCGAGCAGGGGCGCGAAGTACAAAATCGCGTAGCGGCAAGGCTTAGGATGGAGTCCATGCGCATACCGTCCCGCCATTCGCGCATTTACCGCACCGAACTGATCGCCAACCTCTGCCTGCTGGCGACCTCGCTGCATAAAATCGCCGAAGAGGTTTACCAGACTTCCGGCGAAGAGTTTGCTGAAGTGTCGGAAGCCTTTACCAAAGGCACCGTCGGCAGCAGCACGATGCCGCAGAAGGTCAACCCGAAACTGGCGAAGGGGATTATTGGCAACGCGCAGAAGCTCTACTCGGTGCTGACTTCCTCGCTGTACGCCAGCCCGCGCCCGTTTGAGGCGGACAGCGCCGCTTATTTCCTGATGGACGCCAATATTCAGGAGAGCATGGAACTGATGGCGGAAATCGTAATGCGCGCGGAAGAATTAACCCGCACCCTGTTGATTAACAACGATCGGATGCGTGCCAACGTGATGCTGACCCAGGGGCTGATCAATAGCGAAAAGATAATGATGCATCTGGTGGAAAAACTCGGCAAAGATCCCGCCCACGAACGGGTATATCAACTGGCGATGCGCACCGCGCATGAGGGGCTGGACTACGCACAGGTACTGCGTGACGATCCCACCGTGCGCGCTAACTTCAGCGATGCGGAAATTGACGCGCTGCTCGATCCGGCCCATTACACCGGGCTGTGTTCGCTCATCGCGCTGGAGATGGCGGCACGCGTCAATAGTCATTAGACTTGTGCGGGTTTTGGCCCTCTCCCTAACCCTCTCCCCCAGGAGAGGGAACAGTCCGCGCTCGTGGTGACGTCCGACAACAATTTCCGCCTCTTCTCGTCCGGGGCTGTCGTCACGTTCGGTGACGGTTTTCTCCCTCTCCTCTGAGGGAGAGGGCCGGGGAGAGGGGGAGCGTTTATCCTCCTTCCTCCGTGTGAACGCCCTCACCCTGACCCTCTCCCCCAGGAGAGGGAACAGTCCGGGTTCGTGGTGACGTCCGACAACAATTTCCGCCTCTTCTCGTCCGGGGCTGTCGTGACGTCCGGTGACGGTTTTCTCCCTCTCCCCTGAGGGAGAGGGCCGGGGAGAGGGGGAGCGTTTATC
>NZ_DAMAPU010000017.1:0-80482 GCF_032071645.1 Superficieibacter sp. | reverse complement strand
CGTCCGGTGCCGATTTTCTCCCTCTCCCTGACCCTCTCCCACAGGGAGAGGGAACGGTCCGAGCGCGAGAGTGGCGTCCGGTGCCGGTTTTCTCCCTCTCCCTGACCCTCTCCCACAGGGAGAGGGAACTGACCGGGCGCGAGGGTGACGTCCGGTGCCGGTTTTATCCCTCTCCCTTGGGTGAGGGGAAGTTGCCGGTATGGTGCCGCCCCTCACCCTGACCCTCTCCCACAGGGAGAGGGAACGGTCCGAGCGCGAGGATGGCGTCCGGTGCCGGTTTTCTCCCTCTCCCCCGGGGAGAGGGCCGGGGTGAGGGGGAAAGTGTTACACCCGCACCTGCACCTCGCCTTCTCTCACTCGTGCTTCGTAATGCTTCACCGAGTGACTTTCATCTTCCAGACACAGCCCGTCGCGCAGGCGGAAGCGCTGCTTTTTCAGCGGGCTTGCCACCCATAGCTCCTGCTGGTGCTCAGCAATCAGGCCGCGCGACAGTACGCTGGCATTAAAAAACGGGTCAATATTACTGATGGCGAAAACCTGGTCATCGTTACGCGGACGGAAAATGGCGACCTGCTCGCCTGCCGCCAGCGCGCATACGCCGGTCGCCGGAACGATATCCTCTAATTTGCAGATAGTTTGCCACTGGCTCATGCGGTTTCCTCCACCAGAGTGACCGGAATACGCTCATACGGCGTCGCCGGGCGATGCTGTTCGCGCTCTGCGACAACCTGAACGTTCGGGTCGCGCTTATCGCTGTTAATAAAGTGTTTGAAGCGTACCTGGGCGGCTGGCGTATTCACGGTTTCGGTCCACTCGCAGATCACCGCTTCACGCAGGCGCGCCATTTCGCTTTCAAGCTGCGCATTAAGGCCGAGTTTGTCGTCGATAATCACGCTGCGCAGGTAATCAATGCCGCCTTCCAGACCTTCAAGCCAGGAGGCGGTGCGGGTCAGTTTGTCTGCGGTACGGATGTAGAACATCATAAAGCGGTCGAGATAGTGCATCAGCGTTTCGCGATCCAGATCCGCCGCCAGCAGGTCAGCATGACGGGGTTTCATGCCGCCGTTACCGCAGACGTACAGGTTCCAGCCTTTTTCGGTAGCGATGATCCCCACGTCTTTACCCTGCGCTTCTGCGCATTCGCGGGTACAGCCGGAAACGCCAAACTTCATTTTGTGCGGAGTACGGATGCCCTTGTAGCGGTTTTCCAGCTCTACGCCGAAGCCAACGCTGTCACCCACCCCGTAGCGGCACCAGGTGCTGCCAACACAGGTTTTCGCCATACGCAGCGCTTTGGCGTAGGCGTGACCGGTTTCGAAGCCCGCGTCAATCAACTGACGCCAGATTTCCGGCAGATCGTCTTTCTGTGCGCCGAACAGGCCGATGCGCTGTGAACCGGTGATTTTGGTGTACAGGTTAAACTCGCGGGCGATGCGGCCGACTGCCATCAATCCTTCCGGGGTGATCTCGCCACCGGCAGAGCGTGGGATCACCGAGTAAGTGCCGTCTTTTTGGATATTGGCGAGGAAGTTGTCGTTGGTATCCTGTAACGGCGTATGCTGCGGTTGCAGGATATAGTCGTTCCAGCAGGATGCCAGCAGCGAGCCGACGGTGGGCTTACAGACTTCACAGCCGTAGCCTTTGCCGTATTTGTTCAGCAGTTCGTCGAAAGATTTGATCTCTTCCACGCGGATCAGGTGATACAGCTCCTGACGGGAGAACGCGAAGTGTTCACACAGATTGTGATTCACTTCGATACCCTGTTTCGCCAGTTCCGCATTCAGTACCTGAGTCACCAGCGGGATGCAGCCGCCGCAGCCAGTTCCGGCTTTGGTTTCAGCTTTCAGTGCGGCAACGGTGTGGCAGCCTTCGTTAATCGCTGAGATCAACATGCCTTTAGTGACGTCGAAGCAGGAGCAAATCTGCGCGCTGTCCGGCAGTTTATCCACGCCGATGGACGGTTTGCCGCCAGCCGCGTGCGCGGGAAGGATCAGCGCATCCGGGTTTTCCGGCAGTTCAATGGCATTCAGCACCAGTTGAAGCAGGTTGCCAAAATCGCTGGTATCGCCGACCAGCACCGCGCCGAGCAGGGTTTTATTGTCCGGGCTGACGATAAGACGCTTGTAGACTTCTTTGCTTTCGTCGAGGAACACGTAGCTGCGCGAGCCAGGCGTGCGGCCATGCGCGTCGCCAATGCCGCCGACGTCCACGCCGAGCAGCTTCAGTTTGGCGCTTAAGTCGGCACCCTGGAAGACGTTCGGCGTGCCCAGGATATGATCAACCGCCACCTGCGCCATTTTATAGCCCGGCGCGACCAGGCCGTACACGCGGTTGGTCCAGCTGGCGCATTCGCCGATGGCATAGATATCCGGGTCAGACGTCTGGCAGGTGTCGTTAATGATAATCCCGCCACGCTGCGCCACGGCCAGGCCGCACTGGGTCGCCAGTTTGTCGCACGGGCGAATACCGGTTGAGAAAACGATAAAGTCGATTTCCAGCTCGCTGCCGTCGGCAAAGCGCATGGTTTTACGCCCTTCAACGCCTTCCTGAACGATCTCTTTGGTGTTTTTGCTGGTGTGGACGCGCACGCCCATGCTTTCGATTTTGCGACGCAGCTGCTCGCCGCCCATCTGATCCAACTGTTCAGCCATCAGCATCGGGGCGAATTCAATCACGTGCGTTTCTACGCCGAGGTTTTTCAGCGCGCCCGCCGCTTCCAGACCCAGCAGACCGCCGCCGACCACCGCTCCGCGTTTACTGCGGCGCGCGCAGGATTCAATCGCGTTCAGATCTTCAATCGTGCGGTAGACAAAGCAATCCTGAGTTTCCGAGCCTTTAATCGGCGGGATCCACGGCCTGGAGCCGGTCGCCATAATCAGCTTGTCATAAAATACGGTACGCCCGGCGCTGGAGTGGATCACCTTCTCCTGGCGATTAATGGTAATAGCGCGTTCGCCGATCAGCACGTTAATACCGTGCTTCTCATAAAACCCTTCGCGCACCAGCGACAGTTCTTCAGCGGTATGATGTGAAAAGTAAGAAGACAGGTGGACGCGATCGTAGGCGATGCGGGGTTCTTCACAGAACACGGTAATATCGAACTGGTTTGCCGGGGCTTTATCCAGCAGATCTTCAATAAAGCGATGGCCCACCATGCCGTTACCGATGATAGCGAGTCTGACTTTGCTCATTTTTGCCTCGATTTCTATTCTAATACCTCTACCTTAACGATTCAGCAACGGCACTTATTGATGTAAATCAAATACGTCTTTCACTACTACTTAATGGGTAGATTGCTGATTTGTCAGTATTTTTCTAAGTAACGGAAAAGGCAGGGGTTTCAGGATTGATTAATTTGCAGCCAAATAGTGAGCGTTTTAAGCAAATGCCCATACTCCCGGATTTAACAGGAAATACACATTCAGAGGGAGGGAGAAAACCCCTTTTCAGAACGAAAAGGGGTAGCAGAACTTAGTGCGCTTTGGCAAGACTATGCTGGCGGTGACGAGTCACAAAACCCAGCACCAGACACATGACGAAGACCACCGCGTAAAGACCGTTCGCCGTCAGCAGCGCTGCTTGCGGGCCGCTGCTTGCGACAATCGGCCCGGTGACGACGAAGGTCAGCATGGTGCCGATAGTGCCGCAGGTCAGGACAAAGTTGACCAGTTTCGGCGACGGGATGCGGGTTTGCAGCGATCCCAGCGTGATAATAGAGGTATAGATCGCGCTGGAGAAGAAGCCGAGCGTCAGGATAAACCACGCCATATGCTCCGGCTGGGCTTTGATGAACAGGTACATCAGCACCGTTGCCACGCCTGCCAGCACGGTGAGAATACGTTGCAGGTCAAAGAAGCGCAGAATGAAGCTGAACGCCCACATGCCGAACATATAAGACATCCAGAAATCGCTCACCAGTTTACCGGCGTCGTTAAGGCTCATGCCGAGACCTTTAGCGTATTCCGGCACCCAGGAGATAAAGCCCAGTTGGCCGAGGATGTAGCACAGCGCGGCGATTGACAGGAACAGCACGCCGACGCCCCATTTTTCTTTTGCCACCGGTTCGCTCGTTTTCTGCGCGTGTTTGCCCAGCGCCGGGAATTCACAGCCGAAGGTCAGAATGAAAATAGCCAGATACACCAGACCGATGCAGGCGTAAACCCAGTACCACTCAATGCTGCGTGCCAGCAGGTACGCCGCCAGCATCGGGAAAATCATCCCCGCCATGCTGAAGAAGGAGTCGGTAAACAGCAGGCGCGATCCACGCTGACGGCCTTCATACATTTGGGTGATAAGGAACGTCCCGATGGACATGGTGATCCCGCTGACCAGTCCCAGTACAAACATTGCGGCGGAGAACAGCGTCAGACTGTGGCTGACCATTAATCCGGCTACCGCCAGCACCATCAGCACGAAACCAAAGCGCAGCTGCGTTTTCAGCGGCACGATTTCCATCAGCCAGGCGTTAAGAAAGATGGAGATAAGGATCCCGGCGTTCAGGAAGGTAAAGGTATTACTCATGCTGGAAACGGGCAGATTAAAATACTCTGCGATGTTCCCCATCACCATCCCGGTGACGATCACCAACGCACCGGTGAGGGCGTAGGAGAAAAAGCTTATCCATGTGAGCTTAATTCGGTTGCTGTTAGTCATGACTGGCCTGTGAATAAATATGTAAAGCGCATTGACTTTGCGCCGGGCGGATAGATTTTATGCAATCAAGTGATGCATTTAAATGTTTATTACGCAAACGCTGCAATATTACATTCGTTAACGTGATGTTACTCACGTTTTATGCCGCGTGATAACGCATTGCCGACGGTTACAACTGTTTCAGCAGCGTAAAATTAAGTAAAAGGCTGGCCTGGGGGATAAAGGCTCTTTAGAATCAAGCCATTCGCTGTCCTTGCCCCCTTTTTAAGGAAATTTACATGCTCAAATCCACTCTGGCTGCGGTTGTTACCGTTTTCACACTCTCTGCGCTTTCTCCGGCTGCATTAGCGGCCAAAGGCGACCCGCATGTTCTGTTAACCACCTCGGCGGGGAATATTGAACTGGAGCTGGATAGCCAGAAAGCGCCGGTTTCGGTAAAAAACTTTCTTGATTACGTGAACAGCGGTTTTTACAACAACACGACCTTTCATCGCGTGATCCCAGGCTTCATGGTGCAGGGCGGCGGTTTTAATGAGCAGATGCAGCAGAAGCAGCCGAACCCGCCTATCAAAAACGAAGCCGACAACGGGCTGCGTAATACCCGTGGTACCGTCGCGATGGCGCGCACCGCCGACAAAGACAGCGCGACCAGCCAGTTTTTCATCAACGTTGCGGATAACGCCTTCCTCGACCACGGTCAGCGCGACTTCGGCTATGCGGTATTTGGTAAAGTGGTAAAAGGCATGGACATCGCCGATAAAATCTCCCAGGTGCCGTCGCATGACGTTGGCCCTTATCAGAATGTGCCGTCCAAACCGATTGTGATCCTCTCCGCAAAAGTTCTGCCGTAAAACGTCCCGGCGCGGACCCTCAGATCCGCGCCACCTCTGCTTTTCTGCGTAACCCGAAAATGCTGCTTATACTTGAAGCACATAAGGGCACCAACAGGGAGGCGAGCATGAAAAAGCTCACAGACAAGCAAAAAACCCGTCTCTGGGAACACCTGCGCAATGAAAACTTTCAGGCCAGCCGTCGTCTGGAAGGGGTGGATATTCCTCTGCAATCGCTGACGACGGAAGAAGCACTGACGCGTCTTGATGAACTCAGGAGGCACTATGAGCGATAAATACGGCGACGGGCGCGACCCTTATCTCTATCCGGGCATTAATGTGCTGCGCAACCGGCTCGGTATCCGCCAGGACAAGCGTCTTGAGCAGGCGGCCTATGAACTGACCGCGCTGCGGGCGGCGACGATTGAACTCGGTCCGCAGGTGCGCGGGCTTCCGCATTTGTGCGCTATTCATCGCCAACTCTACCAGGACGTTTTTGACTGGGCGGGGCAACTGCGGGAAATCGACATCTACAAAGACGACACCCGTTTTTGCAATTTCCAGTACATCGAAACCGAGGGGAACGCGCTCATGCAGTCCCTCGAAGAAGAGGATTACCTTGCGGGGCTGGAGAAAGACGAATTCATCGCCCGGCTTGCGCACTATTACTGCGAAATTAACGTCCTGCACCCGTTCCGCCTCGGCAACGGTCTGGCCCAGCGGATCTTCTTTGAACAGCTGGCGATCCACGCAGGCTACGTGCTGGACTGGCGTGGCGTTGACGTCGAAGCCTGGCGACAGGCTAACCAGAGCGGCGCAATGGGCGATCTGGCTCCGCTGGAAGCGATTTTCGCCAACGTGGTAAGCGTGGCGGGAGAGGCGGAGTAACAGGTATTTGCACGGGCCGACTTATTTACGGCCCGTACAAAGGCTTAAAGCAAAACACTCAATCCATGTTTCTGAACCACGGAAAGTAACTTGAGCGACAGTCCATTAGGACGCTTGATCCCGCTTTCCCATTTTTGGATGGTGGAAGCGCTGGTATTAAGATAGTGGGCAAAAACAGACTGGCTAAGGTTGAATTTCTCGCGCAACGCTTTAATTTCAGTGGGTTGTAAGTCTTTGACGTCAGTAAGACAGGCGGCATCAAAGTGACGCATGGTTTCCTGGGGGATCGCATCAACGCTGAATAATCCGCAAGCAGCGCTGTGAATGGCTTCAAAGGCGGGGCTTTTGAACTTATTTTTTACAGTCATGGCAGATCTCCACGAGTTCGTTACTCTTTAATAGCGCTTTGATTTTTAAATCTGTAAGAGCTGCATAATGTTTTGCCAGCTCACGAAATGCGGTCAATTCGTGATTGTCTATATTCGCGGTATCTTGTTTAGCATACAGATAAGTATAAAACCAATATGCTCCCCCTCTGGCAAGGATGATGGCGCGATCGCGATTCTGGTTAAGGCGTTTTTTGTAAACCCCACCTCCCAAATCGTCTACTTTACCCTCTAATGCTGCGGCGATAGCCTGACATAATTCGCTGTCTGCGATCGTATGAGCTTTAGCCGCGCGGTTAAACCATTTTGTTTTAAAGACTCGCATAAGGCCGACATCCTGTTGCCTGAATTATAGCACCTGGTGCTATAATAAATGGTTTTCTCTTGCATTCCAAACTCCTTATTCCCGGCATCCACCGGGCCGCCTGATACTTTCCCTGTAATTTGCTACCATGTCCTTCCCTGTCTTCATGCCGATCACACTATGCTGCTTATCATCGACAACTATGATTCCTTTACCTGGAACCTGTTCCAGTATTTCAGCGAACTGGGCGCGCAGGTGCAGGTGCATCGCAACGATCAACTCACCCTGACGCAGATTGCCGCGCTCAACCCACAAAAGCTGGTGATTTCTCCCGGTCCCTGCACGCCGGACGAGGCGGGGATTTCGCTGGCGGCGATCCGGCATTATGCAGGCAGGCTGCCGATTCTGGGCGTGTGTCTGGGTCATCAGGCTATCGCCCAGGCGTTTGGCGCGACTATTGTGCGTGCGGAAAAAGTCATGCACGGTAAAACCTCGCCGGTGACGCATAACGACAGCGGCGTTTTTCACGGGCTGAACAATCCGCTGACCGTCACCCGCTACCATTCGTTAGTCATCGACCCGCCGACGCTGCCGGACATTTTTGGGGTGACGGCCTGGAGCGACACCCAGGAGATTATGGGCATTCGCCACCGCGAATGGGATCTGGAAGGGGTACAGTTTCACCCGGAAAGTATTCTCAGCGAACAGGGCCATCAACTGCTGGCGAATTTCCTGCATCGCTGATTTATAGTTGCCATTGAATGATTTTTTATGCATATTTTATGACTATATATTAAGTTATGCATGAAGAGGATGGGCGTCACATGGCAACTGAACAACCGGCAATTACCCGCGCAACGTTTGATGAAGTGATTCTGCCAATTTATGCACCCGCAGAATTTATCCCGGTCAAGGGGCTGGGCAGCCGGGTGTGGGATCAGCAGGGGAAGGAGTACGTTGACTTTGCCGGTGGGATTGCGGTGACGGCACTGGGTCACTGTCATCCGGCGCTGGTTGAGGCGCTGAAAACGCAGGGTGAAACGCTGTGGCACACCAGCAACGTGTTCACCAACGAGCCAGCGCTACGCCTGGGCCGTAAGATTGTCGAGGCCACTTTTGCCGAGCGCGTGGTGTTCATGAACTCCGGCACCGAAGCCAACGAAACCGCTTTTAAGCTGGCGCGTTACTATGCCTCCACCCGTCACAGTCCCTACAAAACCAAAATCATCGCCTTCCATAACGCATTTCACGGACGTTCGCTGTTTACCGTCTCGGTCGGCGGGCAACCCAAATACTCCGACGGCTTTGGTCCAAAACCGGCTGACATTATTCACGTCCCGTTTAATGACCTGCACGCGGTAAAAGCGGTAATGGACGATCATACCTGCGCGGTAGTGGTCGAGCCGATTCAGGGTGAGGGCGGCGTGACGGCGGCGACGCCGGAATTCTTGCAGGGGCTGCGCGAACTGTGCGATCAGCATCAGGCGCTGCTGGTCTTTGACGAAGTGCAATGCGGAATGGGGCGCACCGGCGATCTCTTTGCTTATATGCACTACGGCGTGACGCCGGATATTCTCACCAGCGCCAAAGCGCTCGGCGGCGGTTTTCCGATCAGCGCGATGCTAACCACCCAGGATATTGCCAGCGCCTTTCATGCCGGATCGCACGGTTCGACCTACGGCGGCAACCCGCTGGCCTGCGCGGTCGCGGGCGCGGCGTTCGATATCATCAATACGCCGCACGTGCTCGACGGCGTAAACGCCAAACGGCAGATTTTTGTTGAGCATCTGCAAAAAATCGACCAGAAATACGCTATTTTCAGCGATATTCGTGGAATGGGCCTGCTGATTGGCGCAGAGCTGAAGCCGCAGTACAAAGGCTGTGCGCGGGATTTCCTGTATGCCGCCGCGCAGGAAGGCGTGATGGTGCTGAACGCCGGACCGGACGTAATGCGCTTTGCCCCGTCGCTGGTGGTAGAAGAGGCGGATATTCACGAAGGGCTGGAACGCTTCGCGCAGGCGGTGGCGAAACGGGTTAACGCTTAGTTCTCTTGAGCCAAATCCCATGATGCGGGCGTTGACGCCAGGCTACCGACGAAATGGTATGCATGGTGTTCAGATGCCCCAGAATGCGCTCCAGATGCCGCTCCATGGTGCTTAACGGCCCTTGCGGGGCGGCGTCCGGCGCTTCGAGAATATTGACATCCCCCGCGCTGCCCGGCCCGTCAGATTTCAGCCGCTGCTGGCAGCGTTGCAGCGCAATTTCACAGGATTGCAGATAACGCTGCGCCAGATCCGGCGTCAGCATATTGTGCTCGCGTGCCAGCGTGGTCATGGCGTTGATATGCTCGACAATAAACTGGCTGTGCGTGACCCACAGTTTCATATCTTCCAGATACCGGCTATTAAATCCCGGCTCCTGCATGGCCTGGTTCAGCGAGTTAAACAGCGCGTTATGCGCCTGGTTGACCCGCATCCGCTGGTACGCCAGGGTCGGAGCCTGCGGATCGTCGCTTAAAATCAGCCGCAGTGCCTCCTGGTCCGCCTCCAGCGCACTGTCTGCGTTCTTGCGCAGCAGGCCGCTTTGCCACTGCGGCCACAGCCAGACCATGCCGCCGAATGCAATCAGGCAGCCCAGCGCAGTGTCGATCATCCTCGGCAGAATAAACTGTTCGCCGTTAAGATTGATCAACTGGAGGGTGTACACCGCCGTGACTGTAAAACCGATCATCGCCCAGCCGTAATTTTTGCGCAGGATCAGATAGCTGATAAGGGTGATCGCCAACATGGCGCAGAGCGTAAAACCGTCCGGGACGTTAAAATGCAGCGTCGCCCCGGCGATGACCAGCCCCACCAGCGTGCCAAGCGTTCGATGCAGAATGCGCACCCGCGTGGCACCGTAGCCGTTTTGGGTGACGAACATGATGGTCATTAAGATCCAGTAGGGCTTCGGCAGGTGGAGAACGCTTCCCGCCAGGCTGGCGATACTGAGCATGACGCTAAGACGCGCCGAGGTGCGCAGGGCGGGGGACTTCAGCGATAAATAGCTTTTCAGCGCCGCCCACAGCGGCAGACGGCGCTGGCGGTCGGCCATTAAATCACGCGGATAAAGCGGACGCAGGGTGCGCAGCACGCGGGCGATACGGCTAAAGTGCCAGGCGCAGAACTGACCCACCGGGTTATCCGGGTTCTGACGGGCGATTTTCTCCAGCGCGCCGATCTGCTTGTCCATATTGAAGCGGCCAGAATAATGATGGTACAGAATATCGTCCGCCATCACCCGCAGACGGGCGGCAACGGTTTGCGCATTCCAGCGGATCACCGCTTCCGCATGGCTTTGTTCTACCAGCTTTTGTACCTCTTCCGGCTGGTGTAGGCTGACCGAAATATGTTCCTGCAAATCCAGTGCCATCTGGAACATCCAGCGCAGCCGCCTGTAGTTATGGTGTTTTTTCTCCGACAGCATGTACAGCTGTTGATAGCACTGGGTAATGAGATCGACCGTTTTTTGCTGGCGGGCAAGCAGCGGCGGAAGGGCTTTTTGCGGATCGACATGCTGGGTCAGCAGGCTGTATTTGGCTTCGCAATAGTCGGCAAGCTGGCGGTAAAGCAGGCTGAGCGACTCGCGCAGCGGCTGTTCGCGCCACAGCCAGAACCAGAACCAGTTAAATAAACCGTACCAGAGCGTACCCGTCGCGTAGAGCAGCATCGGCTGCCAGACCGGAACGGACCCCGCGAGGCTAAGCGTGAAAATGGCTGCAATTAATGAGGCCGGGAGCAGACGTGCATGCAGCGGACTGATTTCCGCGGTAACGCCGAGGATCAGCGCCAGCGCGGTAAGCACCAGCGGCAGCGGCGCGCCCTGCGCCAGCAAAAGCTGTACCGCCAGGCTACTGCCTGCGAACAGCGAGCCGCCGACAATCAGACGTTTGAAAAAGCGTTTGTGCGGGGTATCCAGACCGGCGATGTTGCAGCAGGCGGGCACCAGCGAGAAGAGCAGGCCATACTGAAGCCGATCGATTATCAGACCGACAGCCACGGGCAAACAGAGCACCAGGGTTTGTCGTAGTGCGTAATTCACTTCCGGGTGATAGATCAGCCTGCGCCACATAGAGAATAACGAAACCGGCGCATTCGCAGTGGAATGCGCCGGTGAACGAACTTAGCGGGTGCCGTAAACGACGATGGTTTTACCGTGTGCGGAGATCAGGCTCTGATCTTCCAGCATTTTCAGAATGCGGCCGACGGTTTCACGCGAGCAGCCAACGATCTGGCCGATTTCCTGACGGGTGATTTTGATCTGCATACCGTCCGGGTGAGTCATCGCGTCCGGCTGTTTGGCGAGGTTAAGCAGCGTCTGCGCGATGCGGCCGGTTACGTCAAGGAAGGCGAGATTGCCCACTTTCTCAGACGTGACCTGTAAGCGACGCGCCATTTGCGCTGAAAGACGCATCAGAATGTCCGGGTTAACCTGGATCAGCTGACGGAATTTCTTGTAGGAAATTTCTGCGACTTCACAGGCGGTTTTGGCCCGCACCCAGGCGCTACGCTCCTGACCTTCTTCAAACAGGCCCAGTTCACCGATGAAATCGCCCTGGTTGAGATAAGAAAGGATCATCTCTTTCCCTTCTTCATCTTTGATCAGCACTGCCACGGAGCCTTTAACGATGTAATACAACGTTTCCGCTTTTTCACCCTGGTGAATCAGCGTGCTCTTTGATGGGTACTTATGAATATGGCAATGAGACAAGAACCATTCTAGAGTCGGGTCTGTTTGCGGTTTGCCAAGCACCATGCGCGGTTATCCTCTGTTATAAACTATCTCCGGCGGCTAAATGACGTTGCCTCCGGGGTTGCAATCGTGTCCTTCCCTCTGGCGGGGAAGCTGACTGTCGGTATGTTCCGCAGCCGTGTATCTGATGACCCGTGCATACATGCACTAAGTCAATATATCACTGTAGCATCCCGTCTGTTTTAGCATAGCTTTTGCCGCCTGTCTCCTGGTGTCTCGCTTCAGCATGACGCAGGTCGCCTTCCGTTGCGAGAATTGTTATGTGCGCGTAATCTGGGAAGAAAATTGCCATACGGGAGTTGATGAATATGCAAGCGCGAGTGAAGTGGGTTGAAGGGTTAACGTTCCTGGGCGAGTCGGCTTCCGGCCACCAGATTTTAATGGACGGTAACTCCGGTGATAAAGCGCCCAGCCCGATGGAAATGGTGCTGATGGCGGCAGGCGGATGCAGTGCGATTGACGTGGTGTCGATCCTGCAAAAGGGGCGTCAGGAGGTTACCCACTGTGAGGTGAAACTGACCTCAGAGCGCCGTGAAGAGGCCCCGCGCCTGTTCACCCATATCAATTTGCACTTTATCGTCACCGGTCACGATTTGAAAGACAGCGCCGTGTCCCGCGCGGTAGACCTCTCGGCAGAGAAATACTGTTCGGTAGCGCTGATGCTGGAAAAAGCCGTGAATATTACCCATTCATACGAAGTGAACGTTGCCTGATCCGTCGCCGGGCCTCGCGCCCGGCTATTCGATTTTTTTGCCTTCCACCAGCCGCTGAACCAGCGGCAGCATGATCAGCTCCATCGCCAGCCCCATTTTCCCGCCCGGCACCACTAAAGTATTGATGTGAGATATAAATGAGCCTTGCAGCATCGCCAGCAGCCAGGGGAAATCGATGCCTTCGAGGTTGCGGAAGTGGATCACCACAAAGCTTTCATCCAGCGACGGGATGCCTTTGGCGGCAAACGGGTTGGAGGTGTCAACGGTCGGCACCCGCTGGAAGTTGATATGGGTGCGGGAGAACTGCGGGGTGATGAAGTTAATGTAGTCCTCCATTGAACGCACCACCGAGTCCATCACCGCCTCGCGCGAATGCCCACGCTCGCTGGTATCGCGGATCAGTTTCTGGATCCACTCGAGGTTAACAATAGGCACCACGCCCACCAGCAAATCAACATGGCGGGCGACGTCATGCTGCGGCGTCACCACGCCGCCATGCAGTCCTTCATAAAACAGCACGTCGGTCGGTTCCGGCAGCGGCTGCCACGGCGTGAAGGTGCCGGGCACCTGATTCCACGGCACTGCTTCATCATAGGTATGCAGGTATTTTCGCGCCTGCCCGGTGCCCGACCGTCCGTATTCAATAAAGGTTTGTTCCAGCAGGCCGAAATCGTTCGCCTCCGGGCCGAAATAACTAATGTGCCGACCAAGATCGCGCGCTTTACGGATCGCCATATCCATTTCCGGGCGGGTGTAGCGATGGAAACTGTCCCCTTCGACTTCCGCCGCGTGCAGGCTGAGCTGGGCAAAGATCTTGCGAAAGGCGAGGCTGGTGGTGGTGGTTCCTGCCCCGCTGGAGCCTGTGACCGCAATCACCGGATGTTTGGCAGACATAGCTACTCCCTGATTATCAGTTATTTAGCCGCGAAACTGCTTGCGAGGCATGATATTGACCGTCTCATGCAACTCTGACCAGACCAGCACGGCTTCGCCGGTTTGTAACTGGTGCTTTACGTCGGCGACTTTTTGCGCCAGTGAGCGCTCATGTTCACCATAATCGGTGCCTTCACGCAAGACAAAGCTTTCGATCAGGCTATCGAGGGTTACAGGGTCAAGATCCTGCCAGGGAATAATCATCTTCAGGCTCCGAGATAGGTTTTCAGCCAGTCGGGAATGCGTTTTTCCAGCCACATTTCCGGGCGGCGCAGCGTACCGCCGACAAAGCCAACGTGACCGCCGTGCTCGGTAAGCTGGTACTCAACCTGCGGCGGTAAGGTGGCGGGATCGGGAATAACGTGGTGATCCATAAAAGGATCGTCTTTAGCATGGATGATCAGCGTCGGTTTAGCGATCTGATTAAGTAACGGCATGGCGCTGCACTGACGATAGTAATCAATCGCGTCAGCAAAACCGTGGATGCGTGCGGTGATCAAGTCATCAAAATCGCGCAGGCGGCGCACGCGCTTCAACTGCGCCAGCTCAATCGGCAGGGTGCCGGGATAGGCTTTGAGTTTTCGCGACGCGTTGCCTTTCAGCAGGTTAAGCAAATAGCGCTGATAAACGCGGGAAAAGCCTTTTTCCATATGGTAGCTGCACGCTTCCAGCACAAACGGCGCGGAGACAATCACGGCGGCGTCGAGCGGCGCGTCCGCGCCTGCTTTCGCCAGCAGGCACGCCAGCATGTTACCGCCGAGTGAATAGCCCACGGCGGCGGTCGGCGCGGGGCCGAATTCGCGTTTCAGCCAGTGTAAAAACCAGCTACCGTCTTCCGTTTCGCCGGAGTGATAGATGCGGTTCAGGCGGTTTGGCTCGCCGCTACAGCCGCGAAAATGCATCACCACGCCCAGCCAGCCCTGCTCGCTGGCAGACTGGATCAGGCCGTGGACGTAAGGACTATGCAGGCTGCCTTCCAGCCCGTGAAAGACCACCAGCCGGGGTTTGTGCTGCGCCTGCGACGGATCTTCACTCCACGCCAGATCGACAAAATCACCGTCCGGCAGATCCAGACGCTGCCAGACCGGGGTGAACTGAAGCCTGCGGCGCAGCAGGCGTGGCAGCATGGTTTGCAGATGCGGATTTCGCGCGCCCGGCATCGGGTGGAAAACGCGTGTATCGCCCTGTGTGGCGAAATGTTCGTCAGATGAAATGTGGGCCATAGCACGGATTATGTTAAGAAAGTGGCGCGGTAATATACCGCTTTTCATCACTACGGTTTATGCATTTGACGGTAATCGCCGCTAGTCGGCAAGCAGATTACGCGAAAACAGATGAATATCGACGTCCGGTTTGCGTCGCCAGAGCCGCGCTTTGCGTGCCCCGGTCGCCACACTTTCGCCGGTCTCTTCCAGCATCCCGGAGGCTTCAATGCGGCGGATCAGGCTTTTACGCTGGATCGGCTGGCCGAGGATAATTTCCGTTGCCTCATGAAGCTGCGCCTGGGTGAAGGTATCAGGCAGGCAATAAACCGGCAGCAGGGAGTACATCGTCTTTTGCCGCAGGCGGTGCAGGCCCGTCTCAATAATCTTTTGATGGTCAAATGCCAGGGCGTAACCGTCCAGCTCGTCTACCGGCAGCCAGCGGGCATCGCTGACGCTCGCAATATGCGGCGCGCAATCCACCCAGGCGATGAGCGCAAACCAGGCGATGGTCAGGCTCCAGCCGCGCGGATCGCGATCCGGGCCGGAAAAGGTATCAAGCTGTTCCAGCCACGACGGGGAAACCCCGGTTTTTTCGGTGAGCTTACGCAGGGCGGTGTCGCGCGTGTGCTGGTCACGGGCGATATCGATAAACCCGCCCGGCAATCCCCAGCATCCCTGCTGCGGCTGACTGGCGCGCTCTACCATCAGGACGCAGAGTTTTCCCTCGTGCAGGGTAAACAGCACGCTGTCCACCGTCACCAGCGGCGAGGGAAAACGGGTGGCGTCGTAATTCTTCAGGTACTCAGCTTCGGTGATCATCTGCCGTCTCAGATCGTCGTGGAAAAGGGGCTTTCAGTTTAGCAGCCCATAGCGGTGCAGAATACGTGCTTTTTTTTTACACATTATCAACGTGTTAATGATAGGGTGCTTTTTGTTTAAAAAATAACTTGCATAATATGTGTCTTAGGGACATTATTAAATTGTCGCAGGGACATTAACTAACTGAGAGGGTGAAATGATGGAACATCGATTGCAGTTATTCATCGATAATCAGCAAATCGCATTCACGCACGGCGTATTTCCCGATGGCGCGGTCTGGCTGAAAGTGACCGGCGCGCTGCCACAAACGGCACAGCTGATGCGCATCCGCGCCGCCGCCATGCATGACATGAATGATTTCATGCTGCTGGCTCAGTTAGTCGATGCCGTGCGTCACACCACCGATGTGCTGGTCAGCCATCTGGAACTGCCGTGGCTGCCGTGGGCGCGTCAGGATCGCTACATGGTTGACGGAGACAGCTTCGCGCTGAAAGTTTTCGCCCGCCAGCTTAACGTTCTCGGCTTTAATAAAGTGAAAGTGCTCGACCCGCACAGCGATGCCGCCGGGGCAGCGATCGATAATTTGGTCGGGATCACCCAGGAGCGCTGCCTGCTGCAAAGCGCCACTCTGCGCCGCAGATTTGCCGCCAGAGAACTGATGCTGGTGGCCCCGGACGCCGGAGCGCTGAAGAAAATCGATGCGGTGGCTAAAGCCGTAGGCGTTTCAGAGTACGCCATTCTGAGCAAAAAACGCGATGTCGCCAGCGGCAATCTGACGGGATTCGCGCTGGTGGCGGGCGACGTTAAAGGCCGCGACGTGCTGATTGCCGACGACCTGTGCGATGCAGGCGGGACGTTTATCGGCTCTGCGCAGGTTCTGCGCGAGGCCGGGGCACGCAGCGTCAGCCTGTACGTCACCCACGGCATTTTTTCGAAAGGCGTTGAGAACCTGCTGTCAAACGGCATTGACGCCATCTATACCACCACCTCTTTTACCTCACCGTCGCTGCAACATCCGCAGGTTGAGCTGATTGACATTGACGCCATTTACCGCGCTTAACGGAGACAACACCATGAAAATGAATCCTGTTCTGGCTATCGACGGTTACAAAGTTTCCCACCGCGTGCAGTATCCGCAGGGCACAACGAAGGTCTATTCGAATTTTACCCCACGCAGCGACCGCTTTTTCCAGTCGCCACTCGCGGACGGCAAGCTGGTTTTCTTCGGGCTTCAGGGGTTTATGCAGTGGTTTCTGGTCGATCTGTTTAACGACGCGTTCTTTGCCCGCCCGGAAGACGAAGTGGTCAATGAATATAAGCAGGTGATGGACAGCTATCTGGGCCGTGACGCGGTGGCGGTAGATCATATTCGCACCCTGCACCGCACGGGCTACCTGCCGCTGCACATTAAGTCGCTGGATGAAGGCAGCAAAGTGCCGATGAAAGTGCCAGTGCTGACCATCACCAACACCCGTGATGATGTTTTCTGGCTGGTGAACTATCTGGAAACGGTGCTTTCCGCCGAATTATGGAAAGCCTCTACCAACGCCACTATCGCGCATCAGTACCGCAAAATCTGTGAGCAATGGGCGGACAAAACCTGTAGCGATCTGTCGCATCTCGATTTCCAGTGCCACGACTTTTCGTTTCGCGGAATGTCCGGGTTACAGGACACCATGCAGGCGGGCTGCGGTCATCTGCTCAGCTTTAAGGGCACCGACAGCATTCCTTCGCTGCTCTATGCCCGTGATTACTATACCGATGGCGAAGAATATTTCATCGGCGCAAGCATCCCGGCGACTGAGCACAGCGTGATGTGTATGGGCAGCTATGAAGGCGAAATCGACACTTTCCGCCGCCTGATTGCCGAGCTGTATCCGCAGGGATTTGTGTCTATCGTCTCCGATACCTGGGATTACTGGCGCGTTCTGACGGAATATACCCGCGAGCTGAAAGATATCATCCTCAGTCGTGAAGGGCGGGTAGTATTTCGCCCGGACAGCGGCGACCCGACAGAGATCCTCTGCGGCACCGGCGCGGATGACGACACCCGCGCGGATCGCAGCCCGGAAGAAAAAGGCTCGGTGGAAGTGTTATGGGAAATCTTCGGCGGTACGATCAATGACAAGGGCTATAAAGTGCTCGACCCGCACGTGGGGCTGATTTATGGCGATTCGATTACCCTTGAGCGCGCCAATACTATTCTGCGTCGCCTGGAAGCAAAAGGGTTTGCCAGTTCTAACGTGGTCTTCGGTATTGGCTCTTTTACCTATCAGTACAACACCCGCGACACCTTTGGTTTTGCGATGAAAGCCACATGGGGCCAGGTTAACGGCGAGGGGCGCACCATCTTTAAAGAGCCGAAAACCGATAACGGTCTGAAACGTTCAGCGCGCGGCCTGCTGCGGGTAGAGCGCGACGCGCAGGGCGAGTTTCAGTTGCACGATGAGCAGACCTGGGAGCAGGAGCGAACCGGCGAACTGAAAACCCGTTTTCTGGACGGGAAAATCGTCAATCACGAGCATTTCGAACAAATCCGTCAGCGTCTGGCGGCCCAGCGTTAATTTTTCTGATGCAATGAAAGCGGTGCAGGGACGCCCGCTTGCTGAATCGCATTTCTCCGCACTGCAAATTGATCCTCATCACAAATATCGAATCTGATTATTACTCTCAGGCTAACGATCTCACCCGCCGCGTAATTGATGCATTTCTCACCGAAGTTCAGACTCTCCTTAGTGTTAAGCAAATCAAAATGATTGGCTGAATCAGGAGGTTAATAATGTTATCTGGGCAAACGCCAGCACGGGTCTGGAATACGCGCCGCACTGAAAAGCAGCGGCGTATGGCTTCCGTACCGGTGCAGGGCAAGGTGCTGCCGACGGCGGATCTTGCAGCCATGCTGGAAAAACTGATTGCGCCGGGCGACCGCGTGGTCTTAGAGGGCAACAACCAGAAGCAGGCGGATTTCTTATCCCGTATGCTCGCGGAAGTTAACCCGCAAACGGTGCACGATCTGCATATGATCATGCCAAGCGTCGGGCGCAGTGAGCATCTCGACATCTTTGAAAAAGGCATCGCCCGCAAACTGGATTTCTCCTTCTCCGGCACCCAGAGCCTGCGCATTTCGCAGCTGCTGGAGGATGGCCTGCTGGAGATCGGCGCGATCCATACCTACATCGAGCTTTACTCCCGTCTGTATGTGGATCTGGCGCCGAACGTGGCGCTGATTGCCGGTTTTAAAGCGGACCGCAAAGGTAATCTTTATACCGGGGCCAGTACCGAAGACACCCCGGCGCTGGTGGAAGCCGCCGCCTTCCACGATGGGATCGTCATTGCGCAGGTCAATGAACTGGTGGACGACGAGAGCGAGTTACCGCGCGTGGATATTCCCGGCTCGTGGATCGATTACGTGGTGGTAGCCGATAAACCTTTCTTTATTGAACCGCTGTTCACCCGCGATCCACGCCTGATCAAACAGGAACACATCCTGATGGCGATGATGGCGATCAAAGGCATCTATGCAGAACATCAGGTGCAGTCGCTGAACCACGGTATCGGCTTTAACACCGCCGCTATCGAACTGCTGCTGCCGACTTACGGCGAACAGCTTGGGCTGAAGGGCAAAATCTGTAAGCACTGGACCCTGAACCCGCACCCGACGCTGATCCCGGCCATTGAGAGCGGCTGGGTGGAGAGCGTTCACTGCTTCGGCGGCGAACTGGGGATGGAAGAGTACATCCGCGCCCGCCCTGACGTGTTCTTTACCGGTGCCGATGGTTCGATGCGCTCCAACCGCGCGTTTTGCCAACTGGCGGGGCAGTATGCGGTCGATATGTTTATCGGCTCGACGTTGCAGGTGGATGGTTACGCAAACTCTTCTACCGTAACCCGTGGTCGTCTCTCCGGCTTCGGCGGCGCGCCGAATATGGGCCACGATCCGCACGGACGCCGTCATGCCACCCCGGCCTGGCTGAATATGATCACCGAACCTGACCCGATGCAGCGCGGTAAAAAGCTGGTGGTGCAGATGGTGGAAACCTTCCAGGCAGGCGTCAAACCTACCTTCGTTGAAACGCTCGATGCCGTTGAGGTGGCGAAATCCTCCGGGATGCCGCTGGCACCGGTCATGATCTACGGCGACGACGTGACCCACGTCCTGACCGAAGAAGGCATCGCCTATCTCTACCGCGCTGAATCGCTGGAAGAGCGCCGGGCGATGGTCGCGGCGGTCGCCGGGATCACCGATATCGGTCTGGGCGTTGACGCGAAACGCGTCGCCGAACTGCGCCGCAGCGGCAAAGTGGTTTACCCGGAAGATATCGGCATTCGCCGTACCGACGCTACCCGTTCCCTGCTGGCTGCGGGCAGCGTAGCCGACCTGGTGGAATGGTCCGATGGCCTGTACAACCCGCCGGCGAAATTTCGGAGCTGGTAATGAAACTTCTGCCACAGATGCAGGTTGAAGGCGGTGCCGAATGGCTGGCGCGAACCGCCACACAATCCCTGATTGATGAAGCACGTTTAAGCCCGAAACCTGGTCTGGTGGACAGCCGGGGAAGCGGCGCGCATCACGACCTGACGCTGGCACTGATGGAACGTTCTGCCCGCGCGTTGACCCCGACGTTTCATGCTCTGGCACAGCAAAGCTGGCAGCGCCCGGCGGACATTGCGCTCCGTCAGACCATCGGGCGGCTGGGACGCGAAGGCGAACAGCAAATGATGGCCGCCACCAACGGCGTGAATACCCATCGCGGCGCGATTTGGGCGCTGGGGCTGCTGGTCAGCGCGGTAGCCATGCTCGGCGCAAGCGGCACGGCGCGAGATATTACCGCCACCGCCGCCTCGCTGGCTGGACTGCCGGACGACGCCGCGCCAAAAGTGTTCAGCAAAGGGCTGCGTGCCAGCCACCGTTATCGGGTGCCGGGCGCGCGCGAAGAGGCGCAGCAGGCGTTCCCGCACGTTATGCGCCTGGCGCTGCCGCAACTGCGCGCCAGCCGTCAGCGCGGCGGCAGTGAAGCCCACGCCAGACTGGATGCGCTGATGGCCATTATGACGTCGCTAAGCGACACCTGCGTGCTTTCCCGCGCCGGAATGGAAGGGCTGGAAACCATGCAGCACGGCGCGCGCGCCGTCCTCCACGCCGGAGGAACTGCCAGCCTCGCCGGACAACGTGCGCTGGCGGCGCTGGATCGTCAGATGCTCGCCCTTAACGCTTCGCCGGGTGGCGCGGCCGACCTGCTGGCCGCCACGCTGTTTCTTGACCGTATCGACGCGCGCTCAGCGCCGTACTTACCGAATTAAGAGGATGTTATGGAACACATTACGATCTCTCTGCCTGCCCGCCGCACGCTAAGCGGCAAAGCACTGGCAGGCGTTGTCGGCTCCGGGGATATGGAGGTGTTATTCACCGCCGACCAGCAGCAGACACTTACCGTTGATATTACCACCTCCGTTGATAACAGCCGCGCCCGCTGGGAAGCGCTGTTCAGCCGCCTGGAAATGGTCAGCGAACTGCCGTCAGGCACGCTGACGATCCATGATTTTGGCGCAACGCCCGGTGTGGCACGCATCCGTATTGAACAGGTTTTCGAGGAGGTGAGCCATGCGTGATGACCGTAGTTTTATCGAATTAAAAGCGCGGGCGCGAGCACATGCCCTGCTGGATGACGGCAGCTATCGCGAACTGCTTGACCCGTTTGAAGGCATTGTTTCTCCGTGGCTGGGCGCACAGGGCATCGTGCCGCAGGCGGATGACGGCATGGTGGTGGCAAAAGGCACCATCAACGGTCAGCCCGCCGTCGTCGTGGCGATTGAAGGCGCCTTCCAGGGCGGCAGCATGGGCGAAGTCTCCGGCGCGAAAATGGCGGCGGCGCTGGAGCTGGCGGCAGAAGATAACCGCAACGGCATTCCGACTCAGGCGGTGCTGTGCCTTGAAACCGGCGGCGTGCGCTTACAGGAAGCCAATCTGGGGCTGGCGGCGATTGCCGATATCCATGCGGCGATTGTCGATCTGCGCCGCTACACCCCGGTAGTGGGCATTGTTGCCGGAACCGTCGGCTGCTTCGGCGGGATGTCGATTGCCGCCGCGCTGTGCAGCTATCTGATCGTTACCCGCGAGGCGCGTCTGGGTCTTAACGGTCCGCAGGTGATTGAGCAGGAAGCGGGCATTGATGAGTACGACTCCCGCGACCGACCGTTTATCTGGAGCATGACCGGTGGGGAAGTGCGCTATCAGAGCGGTCTGGTGGATGCGCTGGTCGGCGATGGGGTGAACGCGGTGAAAGCGGCGATGAACGACGCTATCGCCAAAGGCGTTCCGGCAAAACATCGCACCGATAACTATGACTGGTATCTCGACCGTCTCACCCATTTCGACACTCGCAAACAGGCGGATGCAGAACAGATTAAGGCGCTTTTTGCGCGGGGGGAAAAATAATGAGCAATACAGTAAGCCGTGGTGCTCTGTGGCTGGAAAAACTGGCACCCAACGCACAGCGTCTTAGCGGGCTTTGCCCGTCCGTTCAGGTCGCCGATGGACAACTGAACGGTGAAGCCGTGCGCTTTATTGCCGTCGTACCGGATGCGAATAACCACTATCCGCGTGCGGCACGCGGGGAAGTGGGCCTGCTCGAAGGCTGGACGCTGGCCAAAGTGGTCAGTGAAACCGTGGCGAACGATGCCAATAACGCGGTCAAACGTCCGATTGTGGCGGTGATTGACGTGCCGAGTCAGGCCTATGGTCGTCGTGAAGAGGGGTTTGGTATTCATCAGGCGTTAGCCGGTGCGGCAGGGGCTTATGCCAACGCGCGTCTGGCGGGCCATCCGGTGATCGGCCTTATCGTCGGTAAAGCCATGTCCGGCGCGTTTCTGGCGCACGGTTATCAGGCCAACCGTCTGATTGCGTTCAATGATAAAGGCGTGCTGATCCACGCGATGGGTAAAGAGTCCGCCGCTCGCATCACGCTGCGCTCCGTGGAGGCGCTGGAGAAACTGGCTGCCACCATCCCACCGATGGCCTATGACATCAGCAACTACGCCACTCTGGGGATGCTGGAAAGCCTGCTGGATATCAGCAACCCGGATGCCCCTGACGAAAACGATCTGACGCAGGTGATCGCCACGCTGCAACAGGCCATCCATGACGCGCGTCAGAGCACCCGGTTAACCAACCGGCTGGGCGCTGACAACCGCCGCAGCTCGCAGATCGTGCGCGAACGCATGAAAGCGAGCTGGTAAGTAAAAAGAGACCTGCCGGATTGCCTGCCGTACGGACGCTCGCTGCGTCCCGCGAGCAGGCAACTGAAAAATAATAATCATCGCGCCAGTGCTACTTCTTTTAACTACAGGTGATTTATGACTTACGTGATTGTTCATGCTCTTGCACCGATTTTTATCATCATGCTGCTGGGGTTCTGGGCCGGGAAGGCCAAAATGGTGGATAACAAGAATGTTTCCTTGCTCAATATTTTCGTGATGGACTTTGCGCTGCCCGCCGCGCTGTTTAGCGCCACGGTACAGACGCCGTGGGCGGGGATCGTCGCGCAGTCGCCGCTGATTGTGGTGCTGACGCTGGCGATGTGGATCACCTACGCCGCGATTTATTTCCTCGCCACCAGCGTCTTTAAAAAGTCGCCGCAGGATGCTGCCGTCCTGACTCTGACCGTGGCGCTGCCGAACTACGCCGCGCTGGGGCTGCCGATTCTGGGCAGCGTGCTGGGCGAAAGCTCCACCACGTCGCTGTCCGTCGCCGTTTCGATTGCCTGCGGCTCGGTACTGATGACGCCGTTCTGCCTGCTGATCCTTGAGCGTGAAAAAGCGCGTGCGGCAGGGACTAACAGCGGTTCGACGCTGGCGATGCTGCCGGTGCTGATGTGGCGCTCGCTGAAAAAACCGATTGTGATGGGGCCGTTGCTGGGGGTGATCCTTTCTGCTGTCGGCATCAAAATGCCGGAGCTGGTGCTGGCGGCCATCAAACCGCTGGGTCTTGCGGCTACCGCTGCGGCGCTGTTCCTGACCGGGGTGATCCTCTCGGCGCGTAAACTGCAAATCAACACCATGGTGATTAGCGCGACCATCACTAAGCTGCTGATCCAGCCAGTGATTGCCTGGGGTCTGGTGCTGGCGTTTGGTCTGCACGGCTCGGTTGCCATTACCGCCATTCTGATGATTGCGCTGGCGGCGGGCTTCTTTGGCGTGGTCTTCGGCAACCGCTTTGGCGTGCAGTCGCCGGATGCGGAAGCGGTGCTGCTGCTTAGTTCCGTATTGTGTATCCTGTCGCTGCCGCTGTTTATCTCGCTGACTTCAGGACTGTAAAAAATGACATCTTCATTGCGCCCACACGATCTTCTCTGGCTCACCGCGCGCGAAGCGCTGGAAGGGGTAACGGAACCCTGGGTGGAGACGGTCTGGCATACCGGCCTGCCGGTGGTGGTGCGGCGCGATGTGGATGAGAAGGGGCGAATTCCGGTCGGGGTACGCGGGATGCGCCGCGACCAGCGCGCGGCGGGGTGGGTTGATCCGGCGAACGTCGCACGGGTAGTCACGCCGGAGGCGTTAGTCGATCCGCACACGCTGCTGCGCTCGCCGTTTATCTCGCAGCCGCCGGTGCAGCTGGCGCTGATGCTGGCGCAGCAACACTGGCCGTGGCCGTGGGGGATCACCGGCAGCACCGCCTTTGCGTTAGCGACGGGTGTGCCGGTGATCCATGCCGCAAGCGATCTGGATCTGCTGATCCGCGCCCCGCAGCCGCTGCTGCCCATGCAGCTTACGGGCTGGCAGCAGCAACTCACCGCAGCCCTTTGCCGGGCGGATACCCAGGTGGAGACGCCGGAAGGCGGTTTCGCGCTTGCCGAGTGGTTACGCGACGGCAACGTATTGCTGAAAACCTGCCGGGGGCCGCGTCTGGTCCGCGACCCGTGGCACAGGGAGGGATCATGAAAATTCTGTTTACCTTTCCGGGACAGGGGACGCAGCGCCCCGGTATGTTGCAACAGCTTCCCGGTGATGAATTGGCCCAGGCCCGCGACGTGCTGGGGGCGGAAGCGCAGACGCTGGATCTCCCGGATGCGCTGAAGCATACCCGCGCGGTCCAGCTTTCGCTGCTGATTGCGGGCGTCGCGTGGGGCAGAGAACTGCAACGGCGCGGCGTGAGGCCGGATATCGTCAGCGGCCTGTCCATCGGCGCGTATCCCGCCGCCGTGGTCGCGGGCGCGCTGGAATTTAGCGATGCGCTGCGCCTTGTCGCCCTGCGCGGCGATTTAATGGAGCAGGCCTACCCGCACGGCTACGGCCTGACGGCGATCATCGGCCTGACGCTGGCACAGGTGGAAGCGCTGGTGGAAGGTAGCGGTACTTATATCGCTAACCTCAACGCCGAGACGCAGATCGTCATTGCCGGAAAGGATGAGGATATGGCGCGGGTGGCGACGCGGGCGCTGGAAAAGGGCGCGAATAAAGCCCGGCGGCTGGCGGTCAGCGTGCCGTCCCACTGCGCGTTACTCGATAGCCCGGCGCAGAAGCTGGTTCAGGCGTTTCGCGAGGTGACGCTGACGCGCCCGCACTGTGCGTATCTGAGCGGCAGTACCGGACGTGTGTACTGGCAACCGGAGAAAATCGCCGAGGATCTGGCGCTGAATATGGCGCGTACCGTGCGCTGGCAGGAAGCGATGATTGCCGCCAACGAGCGCGAGGCGCGGCTGGCGATTGAAATGCCGCCGGGAGGAATTTTAACCTGCCTGACGCGTCAGGCGCAGTGGGAAGGCGAGGCGGTATCGCTGGAGCGCAACGGAATGGATGTCGTGGTGCATCTGGCACAGCGGCTCAGAGGCGAATCCCGTTAAGCTTAACGCGCTTCCGGCAGGCTGCGGGCGTACATCCGGCCTTCCGCCGCCAGCGCCAGCAGGTTCGGGTCCATCTCGCGGTTGCGCGCAAAGACGATGGCAATAAGCTGGCGCATCTGGTACGGCTGCGACAGTTTTAGCAGTTGTACCGAGCCTTCATACATCTTTTTCATTCGTCCTGGCATCAGCGTAAAGCCAACGCCCGCCTGCACCAGACTTAACATTGAAAAGATATCGTTAACGCGGGTCACGATTTCCGGCTCGAATCCGGCAACATGAAACGCCTCCTGAAAGCCCGCATAGGTGGCGAAGCCTTCGGCCAGCGAGACGAATTTGCGGTCGCGATAATCGCGCAGATCGGCAAGCTCGCGGGTATTCAGCGAGGCGCTGGCGGGTGCGGCAAGATAAATATCGTCGTGGAACAGCGGCAGCACTTCAAAGCTGTTATGGTCAATCTCGCTTTCGGAAATCGAAATCAGAATCGCATCCAGCACGCCGTCTTCCAGCATCCGCAGCAGCGTTTCATTGGAGCCCATCGTCAGGTCCATTTCCAGTTCCGGGCGGCGCAGTTTCATGCCCATAATGAGGCGCGGCACGGTTTCCAGCGTCAGTGAGTAAAGCGTGCCGACCCGCAGACGCCCCTGACCCACACCGGCGGTTTTACGCGTCTCTTCCAGACCGCGCGCCATCAGTTGGGTAACTTCCTGACAGTATTCGAGCAGCGTCCATGCCGAGGGAAGCGGCATCAGATTGCGGCCTTTGTGGATAAACAGCGGACAGCGGACGTTCTCTTCCAGGGTGTGCAGCGCGCGATGCACGCTGACGCCGCTGAGATCTAACGCTTCAGCGGTGCGGGCAATATTTCCCTTCTCCATGAACGCCATGAAGATGGTGAGTTTGCGAAAGGTAATATCGCTGGTGATGTCCGGTTCCACGCTTTACCGCCTCGTTATTCGACCTGGGTCAGGTTTTCAAGCTGTTCATGCGCATCCAGCCACGCCATTTCACACTCTTCCAGACCTGCTTTGGCTTTGGCCTGCTGCTGCAGGCAGTCGGTCAGTTCGGCCTTGCGGCTTTGATCGTACAGACCGCTATCGCCGAGTTTCTCTTCGGCCTGCGCCAGCTGCGCGTTAAGTTTTTCCATCTCTTTTTCCAGACGGGCGATCTCTTTGCGCAGCGGCTGGGTGAGGGTGCGTAGTTCAGCTTCCCGCCGTTTCTGGTCTTTACGCGCCTGCGCGCTGTTGACGTTGTCCTTCGCCGCGTCGTCTGGCTGGTTTTCCTGCTTCTGTACGTTACTCAGCCACTGCTGGTAGTCTTCCAGATCGCCATCGAAAGGCTCGACTTTGCCATCGTGAACCAGACAGAGATCGTCAGTGGTGGAGCGCAGCAGATGACGATCGTGCGAAACCACCACCAGCGCGCCCTCAAACTCGATCAGCGCCTCAGTCAGCGCCTGGCGCATGTCGAGATCCAGATGGTTAGTCGGTTCATCAAGCAGCAGCAGGTTCGGGCGCTGCCAGACGATCAGCGCCAGCACCAGACGCGCTTTTTCACCGCCGGAGAAGCGGGCGGTGTGCTCGGTGACTTTATCGCCCTGAAAACCGAAGCCGCCGAGATAGTCGCGCAGCTTTTGCTCCAGTTCCTGCGGCGCAAGGCGCGCCAGATGCTGAAGTGGCGATTCATCCGCGCGTAAAAATTCCAGTTGATGCTGGGCGAAGTAGCCCAGCTTGATTCCCTTCGCCAGACCGATTTCACCCTGCGCAGGCTGAAGTTCTCCTGCCAGCAGCTTGATGAGTGTCGATTTGCCCGCGCCGTTGCGACCCAGCAGACCGATGCGCGAACCGGGAACAAGATTCAGTTTAATCGAGTCGAGAATCGTGCGCTCGCCGTAGCCAGCGCTGACTTTTTCCATTTTCAGCAGCGGGTTGGGCAGACTTTCCGGCGCGCGGAAGCTGAAATGGAACGGGTTATCGACGTGCGCCGGGGCGATTAATTCCATGCGCTCCAGCATTTTCACCCGGCTCTGCGCCTGTTTCGCTTTGCTGGCCTTCGCCTTGAAGCGGTCGATAAAGCTTTGCAGATGCGCCACGCGCTGCTGTTGGCTTTCATAGGTCGCCTGCTGCTGCGCAAGGCGGGTGGCGCGCTGACGTTCGAAGGAGCTGTAGTTGCCGGTGTATTCGAACATCGACTGCTGTTCGATATGAATGATTTTGTCCACCACCGGGTCGAGAAAGTCGCGGTCGTGGGAGATCAAAATCAGCGTTCCCTGATAGCTTTTCAGCCATTTTTCCAGCCAGATGACCGCGTCGAGATCGAGGTGGTTAGTCGGTTCATCGAGCAGCAGGAGGTCGGAGCGGCAAATCAGCGCCTGGGCGAGGTTCAGACGCATTCGCCAGCCGCCGGAGAAGTCGCTGACCGGGCGCGTGAGCTGTTCGTTCGAGAAGCCGAGGCCGTGCAGCAGGCTGGAGGCGCGCGCGCGAATCGTCCAGGCATTGATGGCGTCCAGTTTGCCGTGGACGGTGGCGATGGCGTGTCCGTCGTTACGTTCGTTCGCCGCATTTAATTGCGTTTCGAGCTGGCGATATTCGCGATCGCCGTCGATAACATAATCAAGAGCCGGTTGCGCCAGCGCGGGCGTTTCCTGATTCACCCACGCCAGTTGCCAGGTGGCCGGGAACGTAAAGCTGCCGCCGTCGGCGCTGAGTTCATTTTTCAGCAGCGCCAGCAGGGTCGATTTTCCGCAGCCGTTTTTACCGACCAGGCCCACTTTCTGGCCCGGATTAATGGTGGCAGTGGCGTTATCCAGCAGGACACGCACGCCGCGACGAATTTGTAACGAGGAGAAAACAATCATAAGGTGCCGTATGTTCAGACTATGTTAATTTGTCATTATGATAATGTAAGGTGAAAGGCAATATGCCGCACCGGGGCGCAATGGTAGCCCAAAATGATGATTAAAACGACGCCCGGGAGGGGAATGATGTCGCAGACAGCGAAAGTATTGCTGCTGTATGCCCATCCGGAATC
This sequence comes from Superficieibacter sp., assembly GCF_032071645.1. Taxonomy (NCBI): domain Bacteria; kingdom Pseudomonadati; phylum Pseudomonadota; class Gammaproteobacteria; order Enterobacterales; family Enterobacteriaceae; genus Superficieibacter; species Superficieibacter sp. The sequence goes on along the minus strand of NZ_DAMAPU010000017.1, from coordinate 52,094 downwards.
ACAGGACTCGGTAGCCAACCGGGTTTTGCTTAAACCGGCCACGCAACTGCAAAATGTAACCGTGCACGATCTTTATGCGCATTATCCTGATTTTTTTATCGATATTCCGCGCGAGCAGGCGCTGCTGCTGGAGCATGACGTGATCGTGTTTCAGCATCCTCTTTATACCTATAGCTGCCCGGCACTGCTTAAAGAGTGGCTGGACCGGGTGCTCAGTCGTGGGTTTTCCAGCGGTCCGGGGGGAAATCAACTGGCGGGAAAGTACTGGCGTAGCGTGATCACTACCGGTGAGCCGGAAAGCGCTTACCGCTATGACGCGCTGAATCGCTATCCGATGAGTGATATTTTACGCCCTTTCGAACTGACGGCCGCCATGTGCCGTATGCACTGGCTTAATCCAATGATTGTTTACTGGGCCAGACGCCAGACGCCGCAGGAGCTGGCCAGCCGGGCGAAAGCTTACGGTGACTGGCTGGCGTCGCCCATCACGCCGGGAGGTCAGTAATGGAAGGTTCCAGTCTGTTACTGGCGGGGGTGCTGTTTTTGTTTGCGGCGGTGGTGGCCGTGCCGCTGGCGGCGCGTCTGGGCATCGGCGCGGTGCTGGGGTATTTGCTGGCGGGGATCGCTATTGGTCCGTGGGGGCTGGGGTTTATCAGCGATGTCGATGAAATCCTGCACTTTTCCGAATTAGGCGTGGTGTTCCTGATGTTTATCATCGGGCTGGAGCTGAACCCCGGTAAGCTCTGGGCGCTGCGACGGTCGATTTTTGGCGTCGGGGCTGCGCAGGTGGTTTTCAGCGCGGCGATCCTCGGCGGACTGCTGATGCTGACGGATTTTTCATGGCACGCGGCGGTGATCGGCGGGATCGGGCTGGCGATGTCCTCTACCGCGATGGCGCTGCAACTGATGCGTGAGAAGGGGATGAACCGCAATGAATCCGGGCAGCTCGGTTTTTCGGTGCTGCTGTTTCAGGATCTGGCGGTGATCCCCGCGCTGGCGCTGGTGCCGTTGCTGGCCGGGTCGGCGGACGATCATTTTGACTGGATCAAAATCGGTATGAAGGTGCTGGCGTTTGCCGGGATGCTGATTGGCGGACGGTATCTGCTGCGTCCGGTGTTTCGCTTTATCGCGTCTTCCGGGGTGCGTGAGGTGTTCACCGCTGCCGCGCTGCTGCTGGTGCTGGGATCGGCGCTGTTTATGGATGCGCTGGGGCTGTCGATGGCGCTGGGGACGTTTATCGCCGGGGTGCTGCTGGCGGAAAGTGAATACCGGCACGAGCTGGAATCGGCCATCGACCCCTTCAAAGGGCTGCTGCTGGGGCTGTTTTTTATTTCGGTGGGCATGTCGCTCAACCTCGGCGTTCTCTATACCCATCTGTTGTGGGTGATCGCGAGCGTGGCGGTGCTGGTGGCGATCAAATCGCTGGTGCTGTATCTGCTGGCGCGGATCTACGGCCTGCGCAGTTCGGAGCGGACGCAGTTTGCGGGCGTGCTGAGTCAGGGCGGAGAGTTCGCTTTTGTGCTTTTTTCCAGCGCCTCCTCACAAAAACTGTTTCAGGGCGATCAGATGGCGCTGCTGCTGGTCACGGTCACGCTGTCGATGATGACCACGCCGCTGCTGATGAAAATTATCGACAAACGCCTCTCCAGGCAGTTCAACGGCCCGGATGATGAAGATGAAAAACCGTGGGTCGATGACGATAAACCGCAGGTGATCGTAGTGGGATTCGGGCGTTTCGGTCAGGTCATTGGCCGCCTGCTGATGGCCAACAAAATGCGGATCACGGTGCTGGAGCGCGATATCAGCGCCGTCACACTGATGCGCAAATACGGTTATAAGGTCTATTACGGCGATGCCACGCAGGTCGAGCTACTGCGTGCGGCGGGGGCGGAAGCGGCGGAATCTATCGTTATCACCTGTAACGAGCCGGAAGATACCATGAAGCTGGTGGAGATCTGCCAGCAACATTTTCCGCATCTGAATATTATGGCGCGCGCGCGAGGGCGTGTAGAAGCGCATGAGCTCCTCCAGGCGGGCGTCACGCAATTTTCGCGCGAGACGTTTTCCAGTGCGCTGGAACTGGGCCGCAAGGCGCTGATTTCGCTGGGGATGCATCCGCATCAGGCGCAGCGTGCGCAGCTCCATTTCCGCCGTCTGGATATGCGGATGCTGCGCGAGTTAATGCCGGTACATACCGACACGGTACAGATTTCCCGCGTGCAGGAGGCCCGGCGCGAGCTGGAGGAGATTTTCCAGCGCGAAATGCAGCAGGAGCGTCGCCAGCTTGACGGCTGGGATGAACTGGATCAGGAGTAAACTATGCCAATACGTAAACGTTTTATTGCCGGGGCAAAATGTCCCTCCTGCCAGGCTCAGGATTCGCTGGCGATGTGGCGGGAAAATAATGTTGATATTGTTGAATGCGTTAAGTGTGGACACCAGATGCGCGAGGCGGATAAACAGGCGCGCGATCACGTTCGCAAAGAAGAGCAAGTCATCGGCATTTTTCATCCCGACTAGCGAGATGGCGCAGCTTTTTTTAAGCTAAGGGGTACACGGGTGCAGAATTCCGCTACAATCTGCGCCACTATTCTTCCCTTGCTCAGGAGATATCATGAAAGTAGCAAAAGACCTGGTGGTCAGCCTGGCCTATCAGGTACGTACAGAAGACGGTGTATTGGTTGATGAGTCTCCGGTAAGCGCGCCGCTCGACTATCTGCATGGTCACGGCTCCCTGATTTCCGGTCTGGAAAATGCGCTGGACGGCCATGAACCAGGCGATAAATTCGACGTTTCCGTTGGCGCGAACGACGCTTACGGTCAGTATGACGAAAACCTGGTACAGCGCGTTCCTAAAGACGTCTTTATGGGCGTTGACGAACTGCAGGTCGGTATGCGTTTCCTGGCTGAAACTGATCAGGGTCCGGTACCGGTTGAAATTACTGCCGTTGAAGACGATCACGTTGTGGTTGACGGTAACCACATGCTGGCAGGCCAGAACCTGAAGTTCAGCGTGGAAGTGGTCGCGATCCGCGAAGCGACGGCTGAAGAGCTGGAGCACGGTCATGTCCACGGTGCGCACGATCATCATCACGATCATGAACACGGTCACGATGGCTGCTGCGGCGGTCATGGTCATGACCACGATCATGAACACGGTAAAGGTGGTTGCGGCGGTCACGGCGGCTGCGGTTGCCACTAATCTGCTGATAAAATGCAAAAAAGCGGGGAGTACCCGCTTTTTTTATGCCCGTCAGTAATGAGGCGGCGGCGTCTCTTCCGACTGCGACGCGATGTTCGACGGCTGGCTGGCCTTGAGTTTTTCCGCCATTAAGCGCACGTGCTCCCGCAGTTTCGCCATCTCCATTTCGTGAGCGGTGACGGTCTGGTTAAGATCCTCAATCGTAATTTCCTGAAATGCCAGGCGGCTTTCCAGTTCCGCCAGTCGCGCGTCCAGTGTTTTGTCCTGCATGATGTACCTCTTCTCTGCGGCTTAGTGGTAGCTGGCGGGCGGATTCTACTCAACTTTTGCCGATTGCGCAGTATCTCTGCGCGAATGAAGAAACTAATTTAAACAAAAATAGTCTGAAAAGATTCGTAATTAGGGAGAGTCCGTCTGTAGATTTGTTCTGCAAGGCTTTATAGTACGCTTCTTATTTAAAAGTTAACCTGGGGTGAGATGCCCCGGCCCTGGAGATATGGATGAAATCACTGTTTAAAGTAACGCTGCTGGCGACCACGATGGCCGTTGCGCTGCACGCGCCGCTGACCTTTGCAGAAGACAAAGCTGCCCCGGCGAAAGAAACTACCGCCGCCGCGCCTGCAAGTAATGCCGCATTTAAAAACGACGACCAGAAGTCAGCTTACGCACTGGGTGCATCGCTGGGCCGTTACATGGAAAACTCCCTGAAAGAACAGGAAAAACTGGGCATCAAGCTGGATAAAGATCAGCTGATCGCCGGTGTACAGGATGCGTTTGCAGATAAGAGCAAACTGTCCGATCAGGAAATCGAGCAGACTTTACAGGCTTTCGAAACCCGCGTGAAAGCGTCCGCCCAGGCGAAGATGGAAAAAGACGCGGCTGACAACGAAGCGAAAGGTAAAACCTACCGCGACAAATTCGCCAAAGAAAAAGGCGTGAAAAAATCGGCGACAGGTCTGCTGTATAAAGTCGAAAAAGCCGGTTCTGGCGAAGCGCCGAAAGATTCCGATACCGTTGTGGTTAACTACAAAGGGACTCTGACCGACGGTAAAGAGTTTGATAACTCCTACACCCGTGGCGAACCGCTCTCCTTCCGTCTGGATGGTGTGATCCCTGGCTGGACTGAAGGCCTGAAAAACATCAAGAAAGGCGGCAAAATCACCCTGGTCATTCCACCGGAACTGGCTTACGGTAAAAACGGCGTTCCGGGTATCCCGGCTAACTCTACGCTGGTCTTTGACGTAGAGCTGCTGGATATCAAACCGGCCGCCCCGGCCGCCGCCGACCAGCCAGCCGCCGCAGCGGACGATAAAGCCGCCGAAGCGGATAAAAAATAAAAACTGAGAACCGCCGCCGCTTCATGCGGCGGTTTTTTTATTGCAGGCCGGGTATAATGATGAGTGGTCAGCGACCCCCTCGCTGTACTAAATTAGTTACCCGTGTAAATTGAGCCTGCCCTGAAAAGATAACGACAGGTTCCTGAAAAGGAGTGCTTTCTTTCATGTCCAGGTCGCTTTTAACCAACGAAACCAGTGAGCTAGATTTACTGGATCAACGTCCCTTCGATCAGACCGACTTCGATATCCTGAAATCCTACGAAGCGGTAGTGGACGGGTTAGCGATGCTCATTGGCTCCCATTGTGAAATCGTGCTGCACTCTTTGCAGGATTTAAAATGTTCGGCGATCCGTATCGCCAACGGTGAACATACCGGGCGGCAAATTGGTTCTCCGATTACCGATCTCGCGCTGCGGATGCTGCATGATATGACCGGCGCAGACAGCAGCGTCTCTAAATGCTATTTCACCCGCGCTAAAAGCGGCGTGCTGATGAAATCGCTGACGATTGCCATTCGTAACCGCGATCAGCGGGTGATTGGTTTGCTGTGCATCAACATGAATCTTGATGTGCCGTTCTCGCAGATCATGAATACGTTTATTCCTCCTGAAACCCCGGATGTCGGCTCGTCCGTCAACTTTGCGTCCTCGGTGGACGATCTGGTGGCGCAGACCCTTGAATTCACCATTGAAGAAGTGAATGCGGATCGCAACGTTTCCAACAATGCTAAGAACCGGCAGATCGTGCTGAACCTGTACGAGAAGGGGATCTTTGATATCAAAGATGCCATAAACCAGGTGGCGGACCGGCTTAATATCTCCAAACACACCGTGTATCTCTATATTCGCCAGTTCAAGAGCGGCGATTTCCTCGGACAGGATAAGTAATGCGCTTTACCCTGCTGGTTACCGGTCCGGCTTATGGCACGCAGCAGGCTTCCAGCGCGTGGCAGTTTGCCCGCGCGCTGCTGGCGGAAGGGCACGAGCTGGCGAGCGTTTTCTTCTATCGTGAAGGCGTCTACAACGCCAACCAGCTGACGTCTCCGGCCAGCGACGAGTTTGATCTGGTGCGTGGCTGGCAGCGTTTGCACGCAGAGCACGGCGTGGCGCTGCATATTTGCGTGGCGGCGGCGCTGCGTCGCGGCATCACCGACGTAACCGAAGCGGAACGTCTGGCGTTGCCGGGTGCAAATTTGCAGGCCGGGTTTTCACTTAGCGGCCTCGGGGCGCTGGCGGAAGCGGCGCTCACCTGTGACCGGGTGGTACAGTTCTGATGAAACGTGTCGCTTTTGTGTTTACCTCTGCGCCGCACGGCTCTGCCGCCGGACGGGAAGGACTGGATGCGCTGCTGGCAACCTCGGCGCTTACCGACGAGACGGGCGTGTTTTTTCTTGGCGACGGCGTGCTACAGCTGGTGACCGGGCAGCAACCGGCTGCCATTCTGGCCCGCGACTACATCGCAACCTTTAAAGTGCTGCCGCTGTACGATATCGAAAACTGCTGGCTGTGCGCGGCATCGCTGCGCGAGCGCGGTTTCAGCGCCAGCACGCCGTTAATTCTCGATGTTGAACGGCTGGAGCCAGATGCGCTGCGCGAACAGCTCGACGGCTACGACGTCATTTTGACCTTCTGAGGCTTGTATGTTGCATACCCTGCACCACTCACCCTGGCAGTGTGATATGACCGCTTTAGTGCGTATGCTGCGCGAAGGGGACGATCTGCTGTTAATTTCTGATGGCGTTCAGGCCGCCGTTGAAGGCAGCCGCTTTCTTGAAATCCTGCTGAATGCCCCCATATCGGTCTACGTGCTGGCAGAGGATGTTGATGCACGCGGATTTTCTGCTCAAATTTCGAACAGCATCGTCAGGGTTGACTATACTGGTTTCGTCAGGCTAACAACAAAAAATCGGGGCCAGATGGCCTGGTAATGACAAGATCGCTGTATATTTCTTGACACCTTTTCTGCACAGCCCTAAAATTCCGCGTCCTCATATTGTATGAGGGCGTTTTATTACGTGTTTACGAAGCAAAAGCTAAAACCAGGAGCTATTTAATGGCAACAGTTAACCAGCTGGTACGCAAACCACGCGCTCGCAAAGTTGCAAAAAGCAACGTGCCTGCGCTGGAAGCATGCCCGCAAAAACGTGGCGTATGTACTCGTGTATATACTACCACTCCTAAAAAACCAAACTCCGCACTGCGTAAAGTATGCCGTGTTCGTTTGACTAACGGTTTTGAAGTGACTTCCTACATCGGTGGTGAAGGTCACAACCTGCAGGAACACTCCGTGATCCTGATCCGTGGCGGTCGTGTAAAAGACCTTCCGGGTGTTCGTTACCACACCGTTCGTGGTGCGCTTGACTGCTCCGGCGTTAAAGACCGTAAGCAATCACGCTCCAAGTATGGCGTGAAACGTCCTAAGGCTTAATGGTTCTCCGTTAAGTAAGGCCAAACGTTTTATCTTAATGTCAAAACTAAACTCTTAGAGTTTTGGACAATCCTGAATTAACAACGGAGTATTTCCATGCCACGTCGTCGCGTCATTGGTCAGCGTAAAATTCTGCCGGATCCGAAGTTCGGATCAGAACTGCTGGCTAAATTTGTCAATATCCTGATGGTAGATGGTAAAAAATCTACTGCAGAATCAATCGTATACAGCGCGCTGGAGACCCTGGCTCAGCGTTCTGGTAAAAACGAACTGGAAGCCTTCGAAGTTGCGCTCGAGAACGTGCGCCCGACTGTCGAAGTTAAGTCCCGCCGCGTAGGTGGTTCAACTTATCAGGTTCCAGTTGAAGTCCGTCCGGTCCGTCGTAATGCTCTGGCAATGCGTTGGATCGTTGAAGCTGCTCGTAAACGCGGTGATAAATCCATGGCTCTGCGCCTGGCGAACGAACTTTCTGATGCTGCTGACAACAAAGGTACAGCAGTTAAGAAACGTGAAGACGTTCACCGTATGGCAGAAGCCAACAAGGCGTTCGCACACTACCGTTGGTAATCCCTTCGGAGTCATAGTAACCAGGCGGGCGCTTCAGTTAAGCGACCCGCACTGGCAAACTTATCTGAACGCCTAATGCAATAAACGAGGAATCAAATGGCTCGTACAACACCCATCGCACGCTATCGTAATATCGGTATCAGTGCGCACATCGACGCCGGTAAAACCACGACTACCGAACGTATTCTGTTCTACACCGGTGTAAACCACAAAATCGGTGAAGTTCATGACGGCGCGGCAACCATGGACTGGATGGAGCAGGAGCAGGAACGTGGTATCACCATCACGTCCGCAGCGACTACTGCATTCTGGTCTGGTATGGCTAAGCAGTATGAACCGCATCGCGTAAACATCATCGACACCCCGGGGCACGTTGACTTCACCATCGAAGTAGAACGTTCCATGCGTGTACTTGACGGTGCGGTAATGGTTTACTGCGCAGTTGGTGGTGTTCAGCCGCAGTCTGAAACCGTATGGCGTCAGGCAAACAAATATAAAGTTCCACGTATCGCGTTCGTTAACAAAATGGACCGTATGGGTGCGAACTTCCTGAAAGTTGTTGGTCAGATCAAATCCCGTCTGGGCGCGAACCCGGTTCCGCTGCAGCTGGCGATTGGTGCTGAAGAAGGTTTCACCGGTGTTGTTGACCTGGTGAAAATGAAAGCCATCAACTGGAACGACGCAGATCAGGGCGTGACCTTCGAATACGAAGAAATCCCGGCTGATATGCAGGATCTGGCTGAAGAATGGCACCAGAACCTGATCGAATCCGCAGCAGAAGCTTCTGAAGAGCTGATGGAGAAATACCTGGGTGGTGAAGAACTGACTGAAGAAGAGATCAAAAAAGCTCTGCGTCAGCGCGTTCTGAACAACGAAATCATCCTGGTAACCTGTGGTTCTGCGTTTAAGAACAAAGGTGTTCAGGCGATGCTGGATGCGGTAATTGATTACCTGCCATCCCCGACTGATGTACCGGCGATCAACGGTATCCTGGACGACGGTAAAGATACTCCGGCTGAGCGTCACGCTAGCGATGAAGAGCCGTTTGCAGCTCTGGCATTTAAAATCGCTACCGACCCGTTCGTGGGTAACCTGACCTTCTTCCGCGTGTACTCCGGTGTGGTTAACTCCGGTGACACCGTGCTGAACTCCGTGAAAGCGGCTCGTGAACGTTTTGGTCGTATCGTACAGATGCACGCCAACAAACGTGAAGAGATTAAAGAAGTTCGCGCGGGCGACATCGCAGCAGCTATCGGTCTGAAAGACGTAACGACGGGTGACACTCTGTGTAACCCGGATTCGCCGATCATTCTGGAACGTATGGAATTCCCGGAACCGGTTATCTCCATCGCTGTAGAACCGAAAACCAAAGCTGACCAGGAAAAAATGGGTCTGGCTCTGGGTCGTCTGGCTAAAGAAGACCCGTCATTCCGCGTATGGACTGACGAAGAGTCTAACCAGACTATCATCGCCGGTATGGGTGAACTGCACCTCGACATCATCGTTGACCGTATGAAACGCGAATTCAACGTTGAAGCGAACGTCGGTAAACCTCAGGTTGCTTACCGTGAAGCAATTCGCGCGAAAGTTACCGATATCGAAGGTAAACACGCCAAGCAGTCTGGTGGTCGCGGTCAGTACGGTCACGTCGTTATCGACATGTACCCGCTGGAACCGGGCTCTAACCCGAAAGGTTACGAGTTCGTCAACGACATCAAGGGTGGTGTAATTCCTGGCGAATACATCCCGGCCGTTGATAAAGGCATCCAGGAACAGCTGAAATCTGGTCCGCTGGCGGGTTACCCGGTAGTCGATCTCGGTGTGCGTCTGCACTTCGGTTCTTACCATGACGTTGACTCCTCCGAGCTGGCGTTTAAACTGGCTGCTTCTATCGCCTTTAAAGATGGCTTTAAGAAAGCAAAACCAGTTCTGCTTGAGCCGATCATGAAGGTTGAAGTAGAGACGCCGGAAGAGAACACCGGTGACGTTATCGGTGACCTGAGCCGTCGTCGCGGTATGCTGCGCGGTCAGGAATCTGAAGTGACTGGCGTTAAGATCCACGCTGAAGTTCCGCTGTCTGAAATGTTCGGATATGCAACCCAGCTGCGTTCTCTGACCAAAGGTCGCGCATCATACACGATGGAATTCCTGAAGTATGATGATGCGCCGAACAACGTTGCTCAGGCCGTAATCGAAGCCCGTGGTAAATAAGCCTCGGGGTTAAAAACCTAAGTCCCGTGCCCCCTTGCGAGGGGGCGCTATAGTAAGGAATATAGCCGTGTCTAAAGAAAAATTTGAACGTACAAAACCGCACGTCAACGTTGGTACTATCGGCCACGTTGACCACGGTAAAACTACCCTGACCGCTGCAATCACTACCGTACTGGCTAAAACCTACGGTGGTGCTGCTCGCGCATTCGATCAGATCGATAACGCGCCGGAAGAAAAAGCTCGTGGTATCACCATCAACACTTCTCACGTTGAATATGACACCCCGACCCGCCACTACGCGCACGTAGACTGCCCGGGCCACGCCGACTATGTTAAAAACATGATCACCGGTGCTGCGCAGATGGACGGCGCGATCCTGGTTGTTGCTGCGACTGACGGCCCGATGCCGCAGACCCGTGAGCACATCCTGCTGGGTCGTCAGGTAGGCGTTCCGTACATCATCGTGTTCCTGAACAAATGCGACATGGTTGATGACGAAGAGCTGCTGGAACTGGTAGAAATGGAAGTTCGTGAACTTCTGTCCCAGTACGACTTCCCGGGCGATGACACCCCGATCATCCGTGGTTCTGCTCTGAAAGCGCTGGAAGGCGAAGCTGAGTGGGAAGAAAAAATCATCGAACTGGCTGGCTTCCTGGATTCCTACATCCCTGAACCAGAACGTGCGATTGACAAGCCGTTCCTGCTGCCGATCGAAGACGTATTCTCCATCTCCGGCCGTGGTACCGTTGTTACCGGTCGTGTAGAGCGCGGTATCATCAAAGTTGGTGAAGAAGTTGAAATCGTTGGTATCAAAGATACCGCGAAATCCACCTGTACCGGCGTTGAAATGTTCCGCAAACTGCTGGACGAAGGCCGTGCCGGTGAGAACGTAGGTGTTCTGCTGCGTGGTATCAAACGTGAAGAAATCGAACGTGGTCAGGTACTGGCTAAGCCGGGTTCCATCAAGCCGCACACCAAGTTCGAATCTGAAGTGTACATCCTGTCCAAGGACGAAGGCGGCCGTCACACTCCGTTCTTCAAAGGCTACCGTCCGCAGTTCTACTTCCGTACAACTGACGTGACTGGCACCATCGAACTGCCGGAAGGCGTTGAAATGGTAATGCCGGGCGACAACATCAAAATGGTTGTTACCCTGATCCACCCGATCGCGATGGACGACGGTCTGCGTTTCGCAATCCGTGAAGGCGGCCGTACCGTTGGCGCGGGCGTTGTTGCTAAAGTTCTGAGCTAATTACTCGTTAATAAGCTTTGAATAAAAAAGGGTGCTTCGGCACCCTTTTTGCTGTCTGCAATTTAGCGCCGTTTCATTTCCCTGGTAGATCATCCACTTTATTATTTCCCCATGTCTGACTCCATTTTTTAAAACGAACACGTCCTTTTGATATTTATATTATCAATGAATTCCGGTAGTGATATTTTATTAATTTATATCAATTTAGTGAATATATTATCCAATTAGCTTTTCGGGCTTACTTGTTTATTGTCTTGTTGATGTTTATCTCTTTTAGTAATAACCTCCACCACCGCGCAACTATCAATTTAATTGCTGACTTTATTGTTAGTTATTTTCCTGGTTGTGCGGTTAATTAGTATTAATGAGATTATTAAGGATAATAAATGAAGATTAATATATTCACTAAAACAATGCTAGGTATGGGGCTGGTCTGTGCCTCGGTGCCAGCCTTTGCACTGGAAGCATGGAATAATCAGCAAGGCGGCGATAAATATCAGGTTATTTTTGACGGGAAAGTTTATGAAAATGCCTGGTGGGTTTCTTCTACAAATTGTCCGGCAAATGCGAAACCCAATGATGCCTCTAACCCATGGCGCTACCAGCGTGACGCGACCGCACAGGAAATATCTCAGGTTGGCAATCCTCAGAGCTGTAATAGCGATCAAAAACCGGTAGAGCCAGTGGTGCCTGATACCACACCGGTCACGCCGGTGCCAGCAACTGATAATACTGATAAGGCTGAAGAGTATGCCATCGAAGCGTGGCAGCATCAGGAAGGCGGTACTACATGGCATGTTATTTATGATGGCGCAATCTACCAAAACGCCTGGTGGGTAGCGGCTTCCAATTGCCCGGGTAACGCTAAAGCGGATGATGCTTCTAACCCGTGGCGCTATCTGCGTGACGCTACGGCCGCCGAAGAAGCGAAATACGGCAATCCGACATCCTGCGATACTGACGGCGAAGATGATGTGCCTGTACCCCCGGCTCCTCCGGTGCCAGACCCGGTTCCTTCAGACGATCCGACTCCGTCTCAGGATGACGACTCAACTTACGCTCTGGAAGCCTGGAGCGGCCAGGAAGGCAGTACCATTTATCACGTTATTTTTGACGGCAACGTATACAAAAATGCATGGTGGGTGGGCAGCAAAGATTGTCCTCTGACCGCCAGCCCAACCAACGCGAATAATCCATGGACCTTTGAGCGTGTGGCAACGCCAGCTGAAATCAGTCAGTACGGCAATCCACAGACCTGTGAAATCGCGGGTAACGATACTACCACCTATCCAGCCTGGTCTAATGAAAGCGCTTATAACGCCAACGATAAAGTTGAATATAACAATGCAACCTATGTGACGCAAAAAGCTCAGGATGCATGGGGATTTGCCCCTGGTGGCGACAACCCGTGGCAGAAATATGAAGCGGTTCAACCCTGGTCAGCATCAACGGTATACGTGAAGGGCGATCGTGTTGTCGTTGATGGTATGGTGTATGAAGCACTGTTCTGGACGCAGCATGACGATCCGTCCGATGTGGCCAACCAGAACCCGACGGGCGACAATAGCCGTCCGTGGAAACCACTGGGTAAACTGGTAGAGTACTCCAGCGAGGAGCTGAGCAATGCTCCGCAGTATGATGCGGGCACTCTTTACGAAAACGGTACGTTGATTCGTTTTAACGGCGAGAACTACGTAGCCCAGACGAAAGTGCAGAAAGTCTCTCCGACGGACACAAACCCGTGGCGCATTTTTGTTGACTGGAAAGGCACAAAAGAACGTGTCGGCACGCCGAAAAATTCGTGGCCAAAACATGTTTATGCGCCGTACGTCGATTTTACCCTGAACACCATTCCTGATTTTGCCGCGCTGGCAAAAAATGAAAATGTTAACCATTTCACGCTGGCATTCGTGGTCAGTAAAGATGCGGATACCTGTCTGCCGACCTGGGGAACATCCTACGGTATGCAGGATTACGCTCAGTACAGCAAGATCAAAGCCCTGCGTGAAGCTGGCGGCGATGTCATGCTGTCCATCGGTGGTGCGAACAACGCTCCGCTGGCCGCATCCTGTAAAAACGTGGATGACCTGATGCAGCATTACTACGATATCGTGGACAACCTGAATCTTCAGGTGCTGGACTTCGATATTGAAGGTACATGGGTTGCGGATCAGGCCTCTATTGAACGCCGTAATCTGGCGGTGAAAAAAGTACAGGATAAATGGAAGTCTGAAGGTAAAGACATCGGCGTTTGGTATACCCTGCCGATCCTGCCAACCGGTCTGACGCCTGACGGCATGAACGTTCTGCGCGATGCGCAGGCGAAAGGTGTAGAGCTGGCTGGCGTAAACGTCATGACCATGGACTACGGTAATGCGATCTGCCAGTCTGCCGGTACGGAAGGCCAGAACATCCACGGCAAGTGTGCGACCTCCGCCATTGAAAGTCTGCACACGCAGTTGAAGGGACTCTTCACCGAGAAAAGCGATGCCGAGATTGATGCGATGATGGGAACAACGCCTATGATCGGACTCAATGATGTCCAGGGTGAAACCTTCTATCTGTCCGATGCTCGTCTGGTTATGGAAGATGCGCAGAAGCGTAAACTGGGTATGATCGGGATCTGGTCTATCGCCCGTGATGTCCCCGGCGGCAACTATGTGTCACCGGAATTCCACGGTCTGACCGAGCAACAGGCTCCGAAATACGCCTTCAGCGAGATTTTCGCGCCGTTTACTAAGCAGTAATATCAGCGGCCACCGCCACGGGTGGCCGTTTCCCCTAACGGGTTTGTCTATAACCCGTTATTTTCAATTGTGTTTATAATTTGATGAAATTTCCAGCGCTCTCCTTGTTGAAATAAGAAGCATTTTCATTTATTTTTATGGAAAGTTAACGGGAGTCGATATGTTTGTTTGTCTTTGTAATGGTATCAGTGATAAAAAGCTGCGGCAGGCAGTCCGTCAGTTTTCCCCTCATTCATTTCAGCAGCTAAAGAAGTTTATTCCTGTGGGTAATCAATGCGGTAAGTGTGCCCGCGCCGCCCGTGAGATTATGGAAGATGAGCTTATGCAGATGCCGGAGTTTAAAGAAACCGCATAAACCAGACGTGTTTTTTTGACTTACCTGTAACGCCATCTACTCTTCAATGAGTGGAAGCGGAGGAGTCAAAAAAATGAAAGGTGATATTAAAGTCATAAATTATCTCAATAAACTGTTGGGAAATGAGCTTGTCGCAATCAATCAGTATTTTCTCCATGCCAGGATGTTTAAAAACTGGGGTCTGAAACGTCTGAACGACGTGGAATACCATGAATCTATTGATGAAATGAAACACGCCGACCGCTATATCGAGCGCATCCTGTTCCTGGAAGGCATCCCAAATCTGCAGGATCTCGGTAAGCTGAATATCGGTGAAGATGTCGAAGAAATGCTACGCTCCGACCTGGCGCTTGAACTGGAAGGCGCTAAGGATTTGCGCGAGGCGATCGCCTGGGCAGATAGCGTGCATGATTACGTTAGCCGGGATTTGATGATTGAAATCCTTGGGGAAGAAGAGCACCACATCGACTGGCTGGAAACCGAGCTGGATCTGCTTTATAAAATGGGTCTTCAGAACTATCTTCAGGCGCAGGTGCTTGACGAGAAGTAAGGTATTGAAGAGGGAGGGCACATGGCTCTCCCTGATAATTACCAGACCAGCCAGCAATAATAAAACCAGCCGCTAAAGGCCAGCCATGGCCCGAAGGCGATCATTGGTCCGCGATCGGGGCGGAGAACTTTCTGCGCCAGCGCAAAAATAACCCCGCAGAGCGAAGCGACCAGCAGAATAGTTGGCAGTGCCTGCCAGCCACACCATGCACCAGCCGCCGCCAGAAGTTTAAAATCGCCGTATCCCAGTCCTTCTTTACGCGTCAGTAGCCAGACCAGCCAGTATATCAACCACAAAACGCCATAACCCGCCGCTGCGCCGTAGACGGCATCGGTCAGAGCCGTAGTGCCATACAGTGCGTTAAGTAATAAACCCAGCCATAGCAAGGGCAGCGTCAGCTTATCAGGCAATAACAGCGTGCGAAAATCGATAGCGCTCATGGCCAGCGCGAACCAAAAGTAGATAAAAACGCTGCCCGCAATTCGGAAGTGTTCCCAGGCCAGCGCACAGCCGAACGCGCTGAGCATACAAACCAGTTCCAGCAACGGATAATGCCACGAGATTTTGCTATTGCAGTACCGGCAGCGGCCTCTTAATGCCAGCCAGCTGAACAGCGGAATGTTATCCAGCACGGCGAGAGGATGATGACAGTCGCAACAGCGTGAGCCTGGCCACCAGAGATTAAATGTCATCCGGGTGTCAGAGGCGTTCTGGATCATCAGCGGTAGACGGTAAACCGCCATGCCCATCACGCTACCGGAAAGCAGACCCGCCAGCGCAAACAGTAATGACCAGATAATAGTTTCATTTAACAAGGGACGGACTCCGTAATACCAGCCGCTCGACGTTGATATGGGTTTCAGTTTTTGGATCAATAGCAAACTGAAGCTCGTCAATAACGATGCCGTGGGTATATTGCAGGGCGTTCAGCCACTGCGAAAGATTTTCGAGCGGCAGGGTAGTGGGTTTGATTACCAGGCTCTCATTGTTGCTGCTGTCCAGCAGAATGGACAGGCGGGCCTGTTTCGCTTCATCCAGCACCGTTTTTTCCAGCGGTTGCGTGAGGGGATGCTGACGTAACAGCCCATGCGCGTTAGCCTGCTCCTGCATCCAGACCAGATCGCGCTGCATTTTTTGCAGCTGCATCTGCTGACTGTTAATCAGATTATCAACCGGTTTAACGATGCCATAGCCGATAAAAACGCCTGTACAAAGCGCGCCCAGAACAATCAGAAAGCATTTCTCCCGTGGCGGCTTATCTTCCCACCATGACTTAATCATGCGCTTTGCTCCTTAATGTCCAGACCGCATCATTACGGCTTTTTTCCAGCGGCAGCCACGGTGCCAGCGTCTGACAAAATCGATCTACTTCCGCCTCGCTGCTGGCTGCCACGGTCAGGTCGAGGGACTTTTTCTGCTGGCTGTAACGCATGGCCGTAAGACGAATGTCGGGCTGCGCCTGTAAGACGGTTTCCAGCTGGTGAAGGAGCGGGACTGCGGCAGGATACTGCTGCTTCAGTTGCAGGGCGAAATAGAAATGGTAATTGTCAGTGCGCTGAATCGCCGGGAAGTAGCTGTGCCAGGTGTCCTGCATTTGTTGGGTCAGCAGCGCTTCGGTTTGCTGCAACTGCCAGAAGGCGTATCCCCGGCTAACGATAAACGAAGCGATAGCGAACGCGACGCTGACCGCTGCCAGCCTGGGTAACCATTTGCCGCCGCGCGTCAGCGCAGGTTGAGGCAGGAACGCGCCCTGCAACAGGTTGTATCGCTGCGTTTGTGCATCAGGGACATAAAGCGTCAGCGGCGACGTCTGTCCATGCCGGGTGACTGAGGGCGGCAAAGCGATCCCGGCGGGTAAATCGCCGTAACTACAGAGCGTCTCAGGCTGAAACTGCGGGAGCAGGTGCCTTAGCCAGTTCTCATCCAGTTCATTAAAGGCATGTTCTTCCGAGCGGGTCAGCCAGCTATTTTCCTGATTAATCAACGTCCAGCTTTGTGGCTCCCAGGGCAGATAGCAGCCATCAGGCAGCACCTGGGTGACGTTCAATCCGGCCGCGTGAAGCCTGTCCAGATGCTCGCGGAGCGTTTCGACCGCAATGCCCACGACATGCGCCGTCATATCGCATTGCTGAATGAGGATCCAGTGGTAAACGATGGCGCTGTCAGGCAACGTCTCTTCGGTCAGCCAGTGAATCGTTTGCGGGGTGAGTTTATATTTCGCTTTTGGCAGAGTGAGTTCGCGAAATATCAGCCCTTCAGGCGGCAAAAGCAGGTGAACATTTTTTGCGCCCGGCTGGTCCGCGAGCTGCGCCAGTGGTTCATCGGCTGCGAGAGTGTGAACCTCGCTACGCTGTTCTTTGCCGGGCGTCATCCATTCTGACGTCTTACGCAGACTGGAGGCCAGGCGAATGACCATCACGGTTTCTGACATAACAATCCTTATTCTGGATAAACCAGGAGCAGGCTACGCTGGTAAATTTGTGCAGCGCGCTGCTTCGGGTCGTAATAGATATAGCTGCGCCATCCCTGAGACTGCTCTTCGCTGCTGCTGCGAACATCAAGCCAGAAAAGCTGACTGGTGGTGGACAACACCATTTTCACCTGCGTCACCAACGGCTTGACGCTGGAGTGATCCTGCTGTGCCCAGTACAAAAACGCATCGGTCGTTTGCCAGCCCTGTTCCGGCTGTTTGCGCAGTAATACCCGTGCGTCGGATTCCGTTATGTCGTTGAGAAAGAGCGCCATCAGCAGCGGCGCGTCTTTTTCAGTGAGGGCATTGATATTGATCGTCAGACGCGTCGTGGGCTGGACGCAAATGTAAGGCGCGATTTTCTGGTAGAGACTATCGGTCATGCCTTTAATGCCGTGTAATTCGCCGTTCAGAAATAGCCGCTGTCCGGCGCTGAGCCGGGCGGGCGTACGCGAAAGATAATATTCATCTTCCGCGCCGTGCAGCCGGGGCGAATCGTCGTTATCAATGTAATCCGCGATGGACTGCGCCAGCTCATCGCTTTTCGAACGATCAAACCCTGCATTCAACATCAGGGCAGTAAAGACCTGGACAGGATAGGGCGGGGTGTCCAGCGATTCGACCGGCACATTAGCCAGCGTATTGAGGTTGAAACAGTTTTGCGCGTCGTGCATTTTCCAGGTCAGCGTATTTCCCGACTCTGGCAACTGACGCGTCTGGGGCTGCGCCCAGTACTGGCCCGTCGTGGTCTGCTTTTCGTTATCGACTTTGTCCTGCGTCAGATTAGCCAGCGCGATGTGCTCCGCAAGATCGATGTCATATTTGCGCTGAAGCTGATGGTTCGACATTTGCGTGCGCTGGAGTTGGGTCTGAAAACTCAGCGTCATTTCTGCCGCCAGCGCCGCCATGATCGCCAGAAGCATCAGAACGATTAAAAGAGCGGCACCGCTCTGTCGGGCGTTCATCTTTGCGATTTCCTGTCGGTAGCATCCGTTGCGCTACTTCTCGTTTCTTCAATCGTAATCAGGCCGGGCAGGGCAAACGGGCGATCCAGTGCGCCGTAAGTCTGATGCTGAATATGCAGCGTGACGCGGGCGGGAAGCTCGCCACTGGCGCTGTCGTTAGCCTCCAGGCTGAACTGATCAACATGATCCAGCACCGGCTGGGCGGGAAGATCGACATCACTATCCACCGAGCGGCGCAGTGCGCGATAGAGAGTATGATCGCGCAGATACCAGTGCACAGTTTGCAGCAGTAGCGTATCGCTGAGCGGGTGACGCGGATCGCGGGTTTGCGTTGAAAATATCGCCTCGTTACCCGTCAACAGAATACGATCCGTACTGCGATTACGTCGGGCGACCAGTTGCAGGAGATCGTTGCCGAACAGCGTCATGGCTCGCTGGAGCTGGTTAAAGCGTCGGGTTTCCTCCTGCGCACGCTGGTGCGTGGTATTTGCCTGCGACATCACCATAAACGCCAGTATGCTGAGCATGGCGAAAATCGCCAGCGCGAGCATCACTTCAAGCAGTGTGAAACCGTTCTGCTTACTTTTCATGGGTAACCAGCCGATAACGGGTCAGCGATGAAGATTGCCCGTCGGGCAGCGTCACCGTTACAGTCTGACGAGCCGCATTCAGCGGTTCAGCGGTTTTTGTTTCTCTGCGCCACGACCAGGGTTGATCGGCAAAAGTCGTTTCGCCCATCCCGGCTTTTTCTTCCCCTGATGTCGACTGAAGTAAGGCGTCGGCAGCCCACAGGCTAAAGGTTTCATTACGCATACGGGCAATGGCATTGGCTTGCCCCTGCATACTGCCGATCAGTACCAGTGCAACCGCAGCAAAAATACTCATCGCCAGAAGCACTTCCAGTAATGACATTCCTTTTTCGCGTGTCATGGGCGGTCTTCACTCATCGGCTGAAGGTGTAAGGGAAGCGTGCCGGGGCTGGTGAGCGTCACAAGAGGTTGCCGCGTTTCCTGCGCGTTGAGGGCGAGAGTAAAAGGCGTGATCTGCCCATCCGGCAACACGAGGATTTGTGGTGTTTCACTCTCTGTAAGCTCAAAAGGCTGAACGCTTATTTTTATTGCTGAACCCCATTCCCCGGCCAGCGTCAGGCGACGATCGCCGGGCAACGGGATCCAGCGCCAGCGCTCATTTTTACTCTGCACGGGCTGCACGATTTGCCAGCCATCAGCAGACAGCAGAACGCCCAGCGGCTTTCCTTCAAAAGCCGCTTTATCAACGCAAAACTCAATCATGCTGTTGAGCTGGTCCGCGATCTGCAAGGCCGTCTTCTTCGCACTGTCGGCCTGCCCGTAAGAGAGCATGACGAGACTGCTGCTGACGGCGATGATGACCAGTACCAGCATTAACTCCAGGAGCGTGAAACCCCGCTGCGCCTTTCCCATGGACGGTTACTTTTTCTTCTGATTGAGGGTCCAGTTGGTAATGTCATCTTCAGTCCCCACTTCGCTGTCCGGCCCGGCGGAAATCAGGTCAACTGCGCCGTGCTCACCGGGGCTGACCAGCAGATAATCATTTCCCCACGGATCTACCGGCAGGCGTTTGATGTAGCCGCTGGTGTTGTAGTTGGTCGCAGCGGGAGGGATCGTCGGTGCCTCGATCAACGCGTTGAGTCCCTGATTCGTGGTGGGATAATGGTTATTGTCCAGCTTGTACATATCCAGCGCATTTTCCAGCGCGACAATATCGCTGGTTGCTTTTTGCCGGTCGGCTTTCTCTTTATTGCCCATCAGGCTTGGCACAACCAGACTCGCCAGTACGCCAAGAATGACAATAACCACCATAATTTCGAGGAGCGTGAAGCCGCGCTGCTGATGATTTTCCTGAGTGTTCATAATTATTCCCTAGCTAATCATTGAATTAAGTTGAAGGATGGGCTGGAGTACGGATACCACGATAAAGAGAACAATCACCGCCATAATGATGATGAGTGCCGGTTCAAAGATCGCCAGCGCCATCGCGATGCGGTTCTGGAGTAACGTCTCCTGGTTATCAGCCGCGCGCGTCATTAATGTGCCGAGCTGCCCGCTCTTCTCGCCGGAGGCGATCATATAAAGCATCATCGGCGGAAACAGGGCGGTTTTTTCCAGCGACGTGTGAATGCTGTTGCCCTGGCGAACGTTTTCGGCAGCGGCTGCCAGCCGTTGCCGCGCCGCCAGATTACTAATGCTCTCAGTGGCCAGATTCATCCCCTCAAGTAATGGGACACCGCTGGCCTGCAAAATACTTAGCGTCCGCAGGTAGCGGGCGCAGTTGAGGGCGCAAATCAACCTGCCGGGGAAGGAGTAGTGCAGGAGCGCGCCATGAAAACGATGGCGGTGGTCGCCTCGTTTTAACCAGCAAAGAAAACCACAACTGGCCAGGATCAGAGAAACAAGGATCGCCGGGCCGAAGCGCTGAAGAGCGTCGCTGATTGCCAGCAGCGTGCGGGTGGTCAGCGGAAGTTGCTGCTTCATGTGAATGAACTGTTCCGCGACGCGCGGTACGACGGTGGTCAGCAGGATAATAACCACGATAATCGCGACCGACGTCAGCATCACCGGATAAATAAGCGACTGCACCAGCTTTGCGCGGGTTTGCTGGCGGCTTTCGTTATAATCAGCCAGCTTTTCCATTACCGGAGCCAGCATACCGCTTTTTTCACCCGCTTTGATAAGCGTGCGATAGAGCGTGTCGAATATGGCCGGAAAACGGCCCAGCGCATCGGATAGCGTATGGCCTTCCAGAATGGCGCTGCGGATCTGCTCCAGGATTACATGCAGCTTTTTACTGGCGCTTTGACGGGCAATAACCGCCAGGCTTTCCTCCAGCGGCAAAGCCGCCGAGCACAGTGTTGCCAGCTGGCGGGTGAAGAGCGTCAGTTCGCCACCGCTGATGTTAATCTGCCGCTTTTGCAGGAGGGGCGGACGCAGGGATTTCATATTCAGCAGAAACAGGCCACTTTCCCGTAACTGCTGGCGCGCCTGGCGCTCATCGGTCGCCTCCAGCGTGCCTTGCTTTTTTTGCCCCGTTGCGTTCATCGCCTGATAGCGGAATTTCATTCCTCATCCTCCGGCGCAGCGTGGCTGATTTCAGAGGCCACGCGTAACACCTCTTCCAGCGAGGTTTCGCCATCAATCGCTTTTTGCAGGCCGTTTTCGATAAGCGAGCGGTGCTGCTGGCGGACAATTTGCTCAATGGTTTGTTCGTTAGCATTTTCATGAATCGCAGTACGCAACGCAGGGGTGATAATCATTAATTCATGGATCGCCAGACGCCCCTGATAGCCAGAACTGCGGCAGGCCGGACAGCCCACCGGTAGCCACAGGCGGCTGGCTTTTAGCTGGTGGTTTCGAAGCAGCGTGGCCTGCTGTGGCGTTGCGGGCGCTTGTCGGCGGCAGGCGGGGCACAGACGGCGAACGAGGCGCTGTGCCAGCACGCCCACCAATGAAGAAGAGAGCAGAAAAGGTTCCACGCCCATGTCCCGCAGGCGGGTAACGGCTCCGGTCGCGCTATTGGTATGCAGAGTGGAGAGCACCAGATGCCCGGTCAGCGATGCCTGCACGGCAATTTGCGCAGTTTCGGTATCGCGAATTTCACCGACCATCACCACATCGGGATCCTGACGCAGGATAGCGCGAAGCCCGCGCGCAAAGGACATATCGACGCGCGTGTTGACCTGCGATTGCCCGATCCCTTCCAGCTCGTACTCCACTGGATCTTCAACGGTCAGAATGTTGCGGTCAGGACTGTTAAGCGCGGAAAGAATGGCGTACAGGGTGGTGCTTTTTCCTGAGCCGGTTGGCCCCGTCACCAGAATGATCCCGTGAGGGGATTGAATAAGCTGCTTCAGGGCCAGGTTGTCCGCCGCCGACATACCCAGCGCATCGAGCGAAAGTTGCAGATTATTTTTGTCCAGCAAACGCAGCACCGCCCGCTCGCCGTACAGAGAGGGCAGCGTTGAAACGCGCACATCGATATTCCGTCGCCCGATGCGCAGCGCAATACGCCCATCCTGCGGGATCCGTTTTTCGGCGATATCCAGCCGCGCCATGACTTTAATACGTGAAATAAGGAGGGCAGCCAGTTTCTTATTTGGCTGCAAAATGGTACGCAGAATGCCATCCACGCGAAAGCGAATGGACATCGTTTTCTCATAGGTTTCGATGTGGATGTCAGATGCGCCTTCTTTGATCGCCTCGCTAAGAATGGCATTGATCAGGCGGATAACAGGCGCGGCAGACTCCTCATTCAGCAAATCTTCGTTTTCTGGCATTTCTTCTGAAAGCGAAAACAGATCGACGGACTGATCGATATCCTGCGCAATCTGCTGGGATTCGCCGGTATTCTGATGAAAAACCTGTTCCAGCCGGGCTTCAAAGGTGGCGCCATCGACCATCGTCATGATATCGCGCCCGCCGAGAAACCGCTGGGCATCAAGCAGGCGCGACAGCGGCGTGCCTGCGAGGTAAACCAGTTCGTTATCGGTCGCCAGATAACCTAATTTCTGCGCCTGCGACCAGCTGGCCGGATGGGGATAATGTCTGCTCATTTCTGTGAGTGGCCTTAACGAAACGGCGTCGGGGTACGCGATGGACGGCTGCCCGAGGTTGACGGCATTTCATCCTGGAATGATTTTTCATCCAGGACCGGCAGATTTTCACCTTTCACCAGCCCTTTGGCTTGCTGATCGATACGCTGCTTTTGATCATCGCGGTAGCGGGTATATTTTTCTTTTGATAATGAGCGATACACATCATCATCACGAATGATGGTTGGACGGATAAACACCATCAGATTGCGCTTCGCTTTTTCAGTGGAGGTGTAACGGAAAAGCTGGCCGAGCAGCGGAATATCTCCGAGCAAAGGGACTTTTGATACCTGCTCTTTGGAGGAGTCATCCAGCAGGCCGCCGAGCACGACCGTTTCACCGGTTTTCACCAGCACCGCATTCTGGATGGTTCGCGTATTAAAGGTTGGGCCAAGAGTGGAGTTAGACGAAGAATCTACGCTTGAGACTTCCTGCTCGATTTCCAGCAGTACTGAGTCGCCTTCGTTAATTTGTGGCGTGACCTTCAGCTTGGTACCGACAGTTTTGCGCTCAACGGTATTGAAAACGTTATCGCCAGAGGTGGTTTGCGATCCGGAAAGAACGGGGACATCCTGACCGACGTTAAAGGACGCCAGTTTGTTATCAAGAGTGACAATGCTGGGGGTGGCAAGAATATCGTTTTTGTTGTTATTAGCCAGCGCAGTGAGTAGCACCGACCAGTCGCCGTTGAAAAAGCCTGCCGCCATACCGTTATAGTTGCTGAACGCATCCCACGCCGGGTTATCGCCGGTCATCCCACCATTTTTTTTGTAATTATCAACGCCCTGTGCGGCGTTAAATATCGGTAGCCCCGTGCCAGTGAACTGCTGTGCGCCGACGTTTTTATTTGCCCACTGCACGCCAAGATTTAGTCCGTTACCATCCTGCACTTCAACGATAATCGCCTCGACCAGCACCTGCGCGCGGCGTATATCCAGACGGGCAATAACGGACTCCATTTTCTCCTGCACCGTCTGATCGCCGGTGATGACCAGCGAGTTAGTTTGTTCATCTGCGGTAATGGAAATATCGTTAGCACTTGAAGTCGACGAGCGGTTGCTGGCCTTATCCTTGTCATCTTTTAATTTTTCCGAGACGCCGTTAAGCACCTCAACGAGGTTTACGGCTTTGGCGTACTTCAGGTAGTACACGCGGGTATTGCCGCCTTCGCGATCTTTGATATCCAGCGTTTTCAGAAGCGTGACAATCCGCTGGCGCGCCTTCTCCGGGCCGCTGATGATAAGCGCATTCGTGCGTTTATCGGCAACAATTTTGGCAGACAACAGGGCGGGCATCTGGCTTTTGCCCCGGCTTTCATTGATTAGCTGATTTAATATTTCGCTCAGGTCTTCAGCCGAGGCATATTCCAATTGCACAATCTGCTGGTTTTCCGTGCCAATGACGTCGACGCGTTTAATCACCTCAATCAGTTTATTAACGGTGGTCGCCCTGCCCGTCAGGATCACCACGTTTGAGGGATCGTAATGCACCACGTTGCCCACGTTACCGCCATCCAGCATTTGCCTTAACAGCGGGGCAAGGTCGCGAGCGGGGACATTTTCAAGGGCAATGATGCGCGTCACCACTTCATCGCCGCTGCCTGGGCGAATGTGATCGGCAATGATTCCGGGAGCGGTTTTTACGCTCGCTGAGCGCACCACTTTAAGCATCCCGTTATCCTGGGTGATGACGGAATAGCCGTAAAGGTCGAGAATACTTAAAAAGAACTGATAATATTCATCCTTGTTAAAGGAATCGTAGCTTCTTACTGATATTGTCCCCTGCACGCTGGGATCAATAAGGATAGTTTTGCCAAGCTGCTGACTCATAATTTCAACAAATTCCCGGATGTCGGCATTGTTAAAATTAGCGGCATACTGCGAGTTTTCTGCCTGCGCGGCGGACGGCAACAGCAGCGCCAGTAGCAGCAAACCTGCTTTTTTATTGAATCCTTTCATTATTCTTTTCATTTTTTCCCATAATATCTTTCACCGAAACATTAATCAGTCGCGGAACGCCATTGCGACGCACCGTAAACTGAACGCTTTGCAGGGTGAGTAATGAGCTTAGCGCTTCGGCTATCTCGTCCGGACCGGTCAACGAAATGTTATTCAGCCTGATAGCCACATCGCCGGGCTGAAGCAGCGTATTCCGAAAGCCTGCGTAGCCCGTTTTAGGCTGGAGGCGTAAACCGTGGATCTTTTCACCTTCGCGAATGGGCGTGGCAATGAGTGCATCCGCGAGGACCGCACTGGTATCAGAAGAAAAAGGATTTTCATTGCCGGACGCCTTACCTGGCGTCAGCATCACCTTTTCCATCCTGCCATGATTTTCGAAAATGACGCTGGTACGGTTAATCTTCCTGATGATGATCGCCGGGTTGGACCCCAGCGCGTCATTAACCTGATACCTCTTTTGATTCTTTCCCTCGCTGACCAGAACATAGGTATCTTCCGCTCGCGAAGTCACAATAATACCATTGATAATAACATTTAGCGTATTGGCAGTTGTATCGTCGGTATGGCTTTCATTTACGGCGCTGAGCTTTACATTACGCCAGATGTTTTGCAGCGTGATACTTTGCTGGGCGACAGTGCCCGGTTGCAATATGATCGTATCATTCTTATTTTTTATCGAAACTGCCTTTATTATATTTGCCGTAAATATAATTATGCACATAAATATCATTGCACAATACAGTGAGCTTAATCCAAAGCGGCTTATGATTTTTTTAGCTAATTTTTGTGTCAGCACGATATTCTTGTGGTGAATTATTTAGATGAATTGCATCTTGTGAAAGCGGCGAATAATATTAGCCACTTTCATCGGGCAGGCAAGAACTTTTTAGGCATTCATGTAGCATATATGAAAGGGGCATTCATTGTATCAGGGAACGAATGGGTTATTTTATGGAAATACATGATCCGGCGATGATGGTTTCTGCCAGCTTGCAGGCCGTTGTAGATTATTTAGCCTCGTATAATACACACAGGTCAATTATTTGCATGAGTGGCGGCCATGGTAGCGGTAAAACGTGTCTGGCGCAGAGGCTTCATCAGCGGGCTCCGGGGCGGGTAGTGACGCTGGGATGGTCAGACAAAAACCGCTATCGCGCGCAATGGATCATTCTGGCTGACAATGCTCAACAGAATAATTGTCGCTATAACAGTTATCCTCGCAATCAGTTCTGTCTGGCATTCGTTAAAGATCTCAATCCTGCTCCAGAGCAGCCGCTGACGTTGATCGTTGAGAATGCCCATTGGTGTGGATGCGAGATCGTAAAAGATATCGAGCTATTACAGCAACACCTTAATGGCGTCCGGTTGATTCTGCTGGGGAGCCGAGACCGTAAGCTACGCAAGAAATTACGGCATTTACCCACTGAATTCATCACTCTGGCAGAGCCCACATGGCAGGAGGCCAGAGACTATCTTATTCGGCAAAGCAACATCAGCTCTTCGGAGACGGTTTTTACAAAGCCATTTGTGCAGCGGCTACTGCGCCTGAGCCGTGGGGATGTCGGCCAGTTGAATTATGCCGCCGCAGCGACAGCGTTATTATTGCAGGCTGAACAAACACCCACCCTGAATCGCGAGCAGCAGAGGGTGATTTATCGTTCACTGGGCGACAAACGCGGGCATCGGTATTGTCTGGGCAGCTTATTTTGCGCCGCACTCGCGGCGGTTGCGATTGGTTGGAGTCTTCCCTCCTTTTTATCGCTCTCCTTGCCACCACTTCCGCCATTATTACAGCCGGCGCCACCGACAGAAAAATCGAGTGCGACAACGGATATCACGCGCGTCGTTGCCTCCGATCGGGACGCGCTCAGCCTTCTTTTTGCGACCTGGGGGTATGACGTGCCGCCAGATGAAGCCTGGTGCGATCGGGCGCAGCGAGCGGAATTGCTCTGCAGGACAGGTAAATCTTCGTTACAAGCGCTGGCGGCGCAAGGCGTTCCATGGATTGCTTCCTTACACACAGGTCAGAAGACGATCCCGGCAGTCGTGGTTCACGTCAGCGCTGATTCACTGGATGTGCTTATTGCCCAACAGACCTGGACATTAAAACGCGAATGGTTCGAGGCGGCATGGCGCGGAGATTATCTTTTACTGTGGAAGCCTTCACCGTTGGGGGAGACGAGCATCACGCGTGACAGCGACGAAGAAGATATTCTGTGGCTGGAAACCACATTGAATCGCGTCCTGAACCTGACTTCTTCACCAACCGGGGAGTGGTCCCCGGTGCTGACCGAGAAAGTGATGCTTTTTCAGAAACAGAATCAGCTCGCGAAAGATGGGCTTGTCGGCTCGTCGACCCTGATCCGCTTATGGCAGGCGGCAGGTGAGGGCGCACGGCTTTTTAATGATAATGACACGCGGTCATAAGGATATCTTCGCTATGTTCAATTTCTTTTATGCGGCGTTGCAGCAGCAGGGATCGGGAAATGCTGTAAAAGTTGCGCGGTACCGGCCGGGTAAGAAAACGGTCTGCGTGCGCTTCGCGCTGGGCATACTTTGCGGTACAGCGCTGCTACTGGCAGGGCACTATGGCCATCTGCTTTATTCTGTATGGTTTGCAGAAAGTCCGCCCGTGGTGGAGCGGCCTTACAAACCCTCAACACAACGTTATTTTTACAAAAAACAGCCGTTGCCCGAGGCAGTTGAAGCAATCGAATCAGAGACAGCGTTGCCAGACGATACACAACCAGACGAGGTGGATATAGAGCCGTCTGAGCCAGACAATCGTACTGATTTACGTGAACGAGTTGAGCAGGCCATAAAAGAACTTCAGCCTTAGGTGAACGGATGCTCACTTTCGCGACGATTTACTTGCGCCATCGCCTTATCTGTGTATAATGCGCGGGCTTGTCGTAATTGACGGCTGGTTCGATATGAACCCCGGCAACGCAGTTTGTTGTCAACAATGCTCCCAATTGGGGAGCTACGTAAGAACGATTACACTCCCCCATCAATCGTAATGGGTGTGAGGAGTAATTATTTTCGTCTATAAAATAACTGGAGCTTCTGGTCTCATGCAGAACCAAAGAATCCGTATCCGTCTTAAAGCGTTTGATCATCGTCTGATCGATCAATCAACCGCGGAAATCGTCGAGACTGCCAAGCGCACTGGTGCGCAGGTCCGTGGTCCGATCCCGCTGCCGACCCGCAAAGAGCGCTTTACCGTTCTGATCTCTCCGCACGTTAACAAAGATGCGCGTGATCAGTACGAAATCCGCACTCACAAGCGTCTGGTTGACATCGTTGAGCCAACTGAAAAAACCGTTGATGCTCTGATGCGTCTGGATCTGGCTGCCGGTGTTGACGTGCAGATCAGCCTGGGTTAATCAGGTCATCGAGCGATTGAGAGGTTGAAACAATGATTGGTTTAGTCGGTAAAAAAGTGGGCATGACCCGCGTCTTCACTGAAGACGGCGTTTCTATCCCAGTAACCGTAATCGAAGTTGAAGCAAACCGCGTTACTCAGGTTAAAGACCTGGCTAACGATGGCTACCGCGCAATTCAGGTTACCACCGGTGCTAAAAAAGCTAACCGTGTAACCAAACCTGAAGCGGGTCACTTCGCTAAAGCTGGCGTTGAAGCTGGCCGTGGTCTGTGGGAATTCCGCCTGGCTGAAGGCGAAGAGTTCACTGTAGGTCAGGACATTAGCGTTGAGCTGTTTGCTGAAGTTAAAAAAGTTGACGTAACTGGCACCTCTAAAGGTAAAGGTTTCGCTGGTACCGTTAAGCGCTGGAACTTCCGTACCCAGGACGCTACCCACGGTAACTCCTTGTCTCACCGCGTTCCGGGTTCTATCGGTCAGAACCAGACTCCGGGCAAAGTGTTCAAAGGCAAGAAAATGGCAGGTCAGATGGGTAACGAACGCGTAACCGTTCAGAGCCTTGACGTAGTTCGCGTTGACGCTGAGCGCAACCTGCTGCTGGTTAAAGGTGCTGTCCCGGGTGCAACCGGCTGCGACCTGATCGTTAAACCAGCTGTGAAGGCGTGAGGAGATAGCAATGGAATTAGTATTGAAAGACGCGCAGAGCGCGCTGACTGTTTCCGAAACTACCTTCGGTCGTGACTTCAACGAAGCGCTGGTACACCAGGTTGTAGTTGCTTACGCAGCTGGTGCTCGTCAGGGCACTCGTGCTCAGAAGACCCGTGCTGAAGTAACTGGTTCCGGCAAAAAGCCGTGGCGTCAGAAAGGCACCGGCCGTGCGCGTTCAGGTTCTATCAAGAGCCCGATCTGGCGTTCAGGTGGCGTGACCTTCGCTGCGCGTCCGCAGGACCACAGTCAAAAAGTTAACAAAAAGATGTACCGCGGCGCGCTGAAAAGCATTCTGTCCGAACTGGTACGTCAGGATCGTCTGATCGTTGTCGAGCAGTTCTCTGTAGAAGCGCCTAAAACTAAGCTGCTGGCACAGAAACTGAAAGACATGGCTCTGGAAGATGTGCTGATCATCACCGGTGAGCTGGACGAAAACCTGTTCCTGGCTGCGCGCAACCTGCACAAGGTTGACGTACGCGATGCAACTGGTATCGACCCGGTTAGCCTGATCGCCTTCGACAAAGTCGTAATGACTGCTGATGCTGTTAAGCAAGTTGAGGAGATGCTGGCATGATTCGTGAAGAACGTCTGCTGAAGGTGCTGCGCGCACCGCACGTTTCTGAAAAAGCGTCTACTGCGATGGAAAAAACTAAC
This sequence comes from Superficieibacter sp., assembly GCF_032071645.1. NCBI lineage: Bacteria > Pseudomonadati > Pseudomonadota > Gammaproteobacteria > Enterobacterales > Enterobacteriaceae > Superficieibacter > Superficieibacter sp. The sequence continues at coordinate 22,682 of NZ_DAMAPU010000017.1, read as the reverse complement.
ACCATCGTTCTCAAAGTTGCTAAAGACGCGACCAAAGCAGAAATCAAAGCTGCTGTGCAGAAACTGTTTGAAGTCGAAGTCGAAGTCGTTAACACCCTGGTAGTTAAAGGGAAAGTTAAACGTCACGGACAGCGTATCGGTCGTCGTAGCGACTGGAAAAAAGCTTACGTCACCCTTAAAGAAGGCCAGAACCTGGACTTCGTTGGCGGCGCTGAGTAAGTCGGAGGAGTAATACAATGGCAGTTGTTAAATGTAAACCGACATCTCCGGGTCGTCGCCACGTCGTTAAAGTGGTCAACCCAGAGCTGCACAAGGGCAAACCTTTTGCTCCGCTGGTTGAAAAAAACAGCAAATCCGGTGGTCGTAACAACAATGGCCGTATCACCACTCGTCACATCGGTGGTGGTCATAAGCAGGCTTATCGTCTGGTTGACTTCAAACGCAACAAAGATGGTATCCCGGCTGTTGTTGAACGTCTTGAGTACGATCCGAACCGTTCCGCGAACATCGCGCTGGTTCTGTACAAAGACGGCGAACGCCGTTACATCCTGGCCCCTAAAGGCCTGAAAGCGGGCGACCAGATTCAGTCTGGCGTTGATGCTGCAATCAAAGCGGGTAACACCCTGCCGATGCGCAATATCCCGGTTGGTTCTACCGTTCATAACGTAGAAATGAAACCAGGTAAAGGCGGTCAGCTGGCACGTTCTGCTGGTACCTATGTTCAGATCGTTGCTCGTGATGGTGCCTATGTCACCCTGCGTCTGCGTTCTGGCGAAATGCGCAAAGTCGAAGCTGACTGCCGCGCAACTCTGGGCGAAGTTGGCAATGCTGAGCATATGCTGCGCGTTCTGGGTAAAGCAGGTGCTGCACGCTGGCGTGGTGTTCGTCCTACCGTTCGCGGTACGGCGATGAACCCGGTGGACCACCCACATGGTGGTGGTGAAGGTCGTAACTTTGGTAAGCACCCGGTAACTCCGTGGGGCGTACAGACCAAAGGTAAGAAGACCCGCAGCAACAAGCGTACTGATAAATTTATCGTACGTCGCCGTAGCAAATAATATTAGAGGATAAGCCATGCCACGTTCTCTCAAGAAAGGTCCTTTTATTGACCTGCACTTGCTGAAGAAGGTAGAGAAAGCGGTGGAAAGCGGAGACAAGAAGCCCCTGCGCACCTGGTCCCGTCGTTCAACGATCTTTCCAAACATGATCGGTTTGACCATCGCTGTCCATAATGGTCGTCAGCACGTTCCGGTATTTGTTTCCGACGAAATGGTCGGTCACAAACTGGGTGAATTTGCACCGACCCGTACTTATCGCGGTCACGCGGCTGATAAAAAAGCCAAGAAGAAATAAGTAGGAGGAAGAGATGGAAACTTTAGCTCAACATCGCCACGCTCGTTCTTCTGCTCAGAAGGTTCGCCTTGTTGCTGACCTGATTCGCGGTAAGAAAGTGTCGCAGGCTCTGGACATTTTGACCTACACCAATAAGAAAGCGGCTGTACTGGTCAAGAAAGTCCTGGAATCTGCCATTGCTAACGCTGAACACAACGATGGCGCTGACATTGACGATCTGAAAGTTGCGAAAATTTTCGTAGACGAAGGCCCGAGCATGAAGCGCATTATGCCGCGTGCAAAAGGTCGTGCAGATCGCATCCTGAAGCGCACCAGCCACATTACTGTGGTTGTGTCCGATCGCTGAGACTCTGGAGACTAGCAATGGGTCAGAAAGTACATCCTAATGGTATTCGCCTGGGTATTGTAAAACCATGGAACTCTACCTGGTTTGCGAACACCAAAGAATTCGCTGACAACCTGGACAGCGATTTTAAAGTCCGTCAGTACCTGACGAAGGAACTGGCGAAAGCGTCTGTATCTCGTATCGTTATCGAGCGTCCGGCTAAGAGCATCCGTGTGACCATTCACACCGCTCGTCCGGGTATCGTTATCGGTAAGAAAGGCGAAGACGTAGAAAAACTGCGTAAGGTCGTAGCGGATCTCGCTGGCGTTCCTGCACAGATCAACATCGCCGAAGTACGTAAACCTGAACTGGACGCAAAACTGGTTGCTGACAGCATCACTTCACAGCTGGAACGTCGCGTTATGTTCCGTCGTGCTATGAAGCGTGCTGTACAGAACGCAATGCGTCTGGGCGCTAAAGGTATCAAAGTTGAAGTTAGCGGCCGTCTGGGCGGCGCGGAAATCGCACGTACCGAATGGTACCGTGAAGGTCGCGTACCGCTGCACACTCTGCGTGCTGACATTGACTACAACACCTCTGAAGCGCACACCACTTATGGTGTAATCGGCGTTAAAGTGTGGATCTTCAAAGGCGAGATCCTGGGTGGTATGGCTGCTGTTGAACAACCGGAAAAACCGGCTGCGCAACCTAAAAAGCAGCAGCGTAAAGGCCGTAAATAAGGAGCGTCGCTGATGTTACAACCAAAGCGTACAAAATTCCGTAAGATGCATAAAGGCCGCAACCGTGGTCTGGCTGCGGGCGCGGATGTTAGCTTCGGCACTTACGGTCTCAAAGCTGTTGGCCGTGGTCGTCTGACTGCCCGTCAGATCGAAGCAGCACGTCGTGCTATGACCCGTGCAGTTAAGCGTCAAGGTAAGATCTGGATCCGTGTATTCCCGGACAAACCGATCACTGAAAAGCCGCTGGCAGTGCGTATGGGTAAAGGTAAAGGTAACGTGGAGTATTGGGTTGCCTTGATTCAGCCGGGTAAAGTCCTGTATGAAATGGACGGAGTACCGGAAGAGCTGGCCCGTGAAGCATTCAAGCTGGCAGCAGCGAAACTGCCGATTAAAACCACCTTTGTAACTAAGACGGTGATGTAATGAAAGCAAAAGAGCTGCGTGAGAAGAGCGTTGAAGAGCTGAACACCGAGCTGCTGAACCTGCTGCGTGAGCAGTTTAACCTGCGTATGCAGGCAGCAAGTGGCCAGCTGCAACAGTCTCACCTGTTGAAGCAAGTGCGTCGTGATGTCGCACGCGTTAAGACTTTACTGACTGAGAAGGCGGGTGCGTAATGTCCGATAAAATCCGTACTCTGCAAGGTCGTGTTGTTAGTGACAAGATGCAGAAATCCATCGTTGTTGCTATCGAACGTTTCGTGAAACACCCGATCTACGGTAAATTCATCAAGCGTACGACCAAACTGCACGTACATGACGAGAACAACGAATGCGGTATCGGTGACGTGGTTGAAATCCGCGAATGCCGTCCGCTGTCCAAGACTAAATCCTGGACGCTGGTTCGCGTTGTAGAGAAAGCAGTTCTGTAATACAGTACTGTGCTCGATACGAATAAACGGCTCAGCAATGAGCCGTTTATTTTTTCTACCCATATTCGAAAAGCGGTGTTATAATGCCGCGCCCTCGATATGGGGCTTTTTAACGACCCTGATTTTTTGGGTCTCAGGTAGTAGTTGACATTAGCGGAGCACTGAAATGATCCAAGAACAGACTATGCTGAACGTCGCCGACAACTCCGGTGCACGTCGCGTAATGTGTATCAAGGTTCTGGGTGGCTCGCACCGTCGCTACGCAGGCGTCGGCGATATCATCAAGATCACCATCAAGGAAGCAATTCCGCGTGGTAAGGTCAAAAAAGGTGATGTGCTGAAGGCGGTAGTGGTGCGCACCAGGAAGGGTGTTCGTCGCCCTGACGGTTCTGTCATTCGCTTCGATGGTAATGCATGCGTTATTTTAAACAATAACAGCGAGCAGCCTATCGGCACGCGTATCTTTGGGCCGGTAACTCGTGAACTTCGTACTGAAAAGTTCATGAAAATTATCTCTCTGGCACCAGAAGTACTCTAAGGAGCGAATCATGGCAGCTAAAATCCGTCGTGATGACGAAGTTATCGTGTTAACCGGTAAAGATAAAGGTAAGCGCGGTAAAGTTAAGAATGTCCTGTCTTCCGGCAAGGTCATCGTTGAAGGTATCAACCTGGTTAAGAAACACCAGAAGCCGGTTCCGGCTCTGAACCAACCAGGCGGCATCGTTGAAAAAGAAGCTGCTATTCAGGTTTCTAACGTTGCACTCTTCAATGCGGCAACCGGCAAGGCTGACCGTGTAGGCTTTAGATTCGAAGACGGCAAAAAAGTCCGTTTCTTCAAGTCTAATAGCGAAACTATCAAGTAATTTGGAGTAGTACGATGGCGAAACTGCATGATTACTACAAAGACGAAGTAGTTAACAAACTCATGACTGAGTTTAACTACAATTCTGTCATGCAAGTCCCTCGGGTCGAGAAGATCACCCTGAACATGGGTGTTGGTGAAGCGATCGCTGACAAGAAACTGCTGGATAACGCAGCAGCTGACCTGGCAGCAATCTCCGGTCAAAAGCCGTTGATCACCAAAGCACGCAAATCAGTTGCAGGCTTCAAAATCCGTCAGGGCTATCCGATCGGCTGTAAAGTAACTCTGCGTGGCGAACGCATGTGGGAGTTCTTTGAGCGCCTGATCACTATTGCTGTACCGCGTATCCGTGACTTCCGTGGCTTGTCCGCTAAGTCATTCGACGGTCGTGGCAATTACAGCATGGGTGTCCGTGAGCAGATCATCTTCCCAGAAATCGACTATGACAAAGTCGACCGCGTACGTGGTATGGATATCACCATCACCACTACTGCGCAATCTGACGAAGAAGGCCGTGCTCTGCTGGCTGCCTTTGACTTCCCGTTCCGCAAGTAAACCAGGGTTACGTTCATGGCAAAGCAATCAATGAAAGCACGCGAAGTAAAGCGCGTGGCTTTAGCTGAAAAATTCTTCGCTAAACGCGCTGAACTCAAAGCAATCATCTCTGATGTGAACGCTTCCGACGAAGATCGTTGGGACGCTGTTCTCAAGCTGCAGACTCTGCCGCGTGATTCCAGCCCGTCTCGTCAGCGTAACCGCTGCCGTCAAACTGGTCGTCCGCACGCTTTCCTGCGGAAGTTCGGGTTGAGCCGTATTAAGGTCCGTGAAGCCGCCATGCGCGGTGAAATCCCGGGTCTGAAAAAGGCTAGCTGGTAATTGTCACCAATTGAATCACGGGAGTAAAGACAGATGAGCATGCAAGATCCGATCGCGGATATGCTGACCCGTATCCGTAACGGTCAGGCCGCGAGCAAAGCTGCGGTCACCATGCCTTCCTCCAGGCTAAAAGTGGCAATTGCCAATGTGCTGAAGGAAGAAGGTTTTATTGAAGATTTTAAAGTTGAAGGCGACACCAAGCCGGAACTGGAACTGACTCTTAAGTATTTCCAGGGTAAAGCTGTTGTAGAAAGCATTCAGCGTGTCAGCCGCCCAGGTCTGCGCATCTATAAGAAAAAAGATGAGCTGCCGAAAGTTATGGCCGGACTGGGTATCGCAGTTGTTTCTACCTCTAAAGGTGTTATGACTGATCGTGCAGCGCGCCAGGCTGGTCTTGGCGGCGAAATTATCTGCTACGTAGCCTAATCGGAGGAAAAAATGTCTCGTGTTGCTAAAGCACCGGTCGTTGTTCCTGCCGGCGTTGACGTAAAACTCAACGGTCAGGTTATTACGATCAAAGGTAAAAACGGCGAGCTGACTCGTACTCTCAACGATGCTGTTGAAGTTAAACATGCAGATAATGCACTGACCTTCGGTCCGCGTGATGGTTACGTTGACGGATGGGCTCAGGCTGGTACCGCGCGTGCCCTGCTGAACTCAATGGTTATCGGTGTTACCGAAGGCTTCACTAAGAAGCTGCAGCTGGTTGGTGTAGGTTATCGTGCAGCGGTCAAAGGCAATGTAGTAAACCTGTCACTGGGTTTCTCTCATCCTGTAGACCATCAGCTGCCGGCTGGGATCACTGCTGAATGCCCAACTCAAACTGAAATCGTGCTGAAAGGCGCTGATAAGCAGGTGATTGGACAGGTTGCAGCCGATCTGCGCGCCTACCGTCGTCCTGAGCCTTATAAAGGCAAGGGTGTTCGTTACGCCGACGAAGTCGTGCGTACCAAAGAGGCTAAGAAGAAGTAAGGTAACACTATGGATAAGAAATCTGCTCGTATCCGTCGTGCGACCCGCGCACGCCGCAAGCTCCAGGAGCTGGGTGCGACTCGCCTGGTGGTACATCGTACCCCGCGTCATATTTACGCACAGGTAATCGCACCGAACGGTTCTGAAGTTCTGGTAGCTGCTTCTACTGTAGAAAAAGCTATCGTTGAACAACTGAAGTACACCGGTAACAAAGACGCCGCAGCAGCTGTAGGTAAAGCTGTCGCAGAACGCGCTCTGGAAAAAGGCATCAAAGATGTGTCCTTTGACCGTTCCGGGTTCCAATATCATGGTCGTGTCCAGGCACTGGCAGATGCTGCCCGTGAAGCTGGCCTTCAGTTCTAAGGTAGAGGTGTAAGATGGCTCACATCGAAAAACAAGCTGGCGAACTGCAGGAAAAGCTGATCGCGGTTAACCGCGTATCTAAAACCGTTAAAGGTGGTCGTATTTTCTCCTTCACAGCTCTGACTGTAGTTGGTGATGGTAACGGTCGCGTTGGTTTTGGTTACGGTAAAGCACGCGAAGTTCCGGCAGCGATCCAGAAAGCGATGGAAAAAGCCCGTCGCAATATGATTAACGTCGCGCTGAACCACGGCACCCTGCAGCACCCGGTTAAGGGTACTCACACGGGTTCTCGTGTCTTCATGCAGCCGGCTTCCGAAGGTACCGGTATTATCGCCGGTGGTGCAATGCGCGCCGTCCTGGAAGTCGCTGGAGTTCGTAACGTTCTGGCTAAAGCGTATGGTTCCACCAACCCGATTAACGTGGTTCGTGCAACTATCGATGGCCTGGAAAATATGAAATCTCCGGAAATGGTCGCTGCCAAGCGTGGTAAATCCGTTGAAGAAATTCTGGGGTAATAAACCATGGCAAAGACTATTAAAATTACTCAAACCCGCAGTGCAATCGGTCGTCTGCCGAAACATAAGGCAACGCTGCTTGGCCTGGGTCTGCGTCGTATTGGTCACACCGTAGAACGCGAGGATACTCCCGCTGTTCGTGGTATGGTCAACGCGGTTTACTTCATGGTTAAAGTTGAGGAGTAAGAGATGCGTTTAAATACTCTGTCTCCGGCCGAAGGCTCTAAAAAGGCGGGTAAACGCCTGGGTCGTGGTATCGGTTCTGGCCTCGGTAAAACCGGCGGTCGTGGTCACAAAGGTCAGAAATCTCGTTCTGGCGGTGGCGTACGTCGTGGTTTCGAGGGCGGCCAGATGCCTCTGTACCGTCGTCTGCCGAAATTCGGCTTCACCTCTCGCAAATCAGCGATCACAGCCGAAGTTCGTCTGTCTGACCTGGCGAAAGTTGAAGGCGGTGTAGTAGACCTTAACACGCTGAAAGCAGCTAACATTATCGGTATCCAGATCGAGTTCGCGAAAGTGATCCTGGCTGGTGAAGTTTCTACTCCGGTAACTGTTCGTGGCCTGCGCGTGACTAAAGGCGCTCGTGCTGCTATCGAAGCTGCTGGCGGTAAAATCGAGGAATAAGTAGCAGATGGCTAAACAACCGGGATTAGATTTTCAAAGTGCCAAAGGTGGCTTAGGCGAGCTGAAACGCAGACTGTTGTTTGTAATCGGTGCGCTTATTGTGTTCCGTATTGGCTCTTTCATTCCGATCCCTGGTATTGATGCCGCTGTACTTGCCAAACTGCTTGAGCAACAGCGAGGCACCATCATTGAAATGTTCAACATGTTCTCTGGTGGTGCTCTCAGCCGTGCTTCAATCTTTGCACTGGGTATCATGCCGTATATTTCGGCATCGATTATTGTCCAGTTGCTGACGGTGGTTTATCCGCCGCTGGCAGAACTGAAGAAAGAAGGGGAGTCTGGTCGTCGTAAGATCAGCCAGTACACCCGTTACGGCACTCTGGTGCTGGCGATATTCCAGTCGATCGGTATTGCTACCGGTCTGCCGAATATGCCTGGTATGCAGGGCCTGGTAATGAATCCAGGCTTTGCATTCTATTTCACCGCTGTTGTAAGTCTGGTCACAGGAACGATGTTCCTGATGTGGCTCGGCGAACAGATTACTGAACGAGGTATTGGTAACGGTATCTCAATCATTATCTTCGCCGGTATCGTTGCGGGACTCCCGCCAGCCATTGCCCACACTATTGAGCAAGCGCGTCAAGGCGACCTGCACTTCCTCCTGTTGCTGTTGGTTGCAGTATTAGTATTTGCAGTGACGTTCTTTGTTGTATTTGTTGAACGTGGTCAACGCCGCATTGTGGTAAACTACGCGAAACGTCAACAGGGTCGTCGTGTGTATGCTGCACAGAGCACACATTTGCCGCTGAAAGTGAATATGGCGGGTGTAATCCCGGCAATCTTCGCTTCCAGTATTATTCTGTTCCCGGCGACCATCGCGTCATGGTTCGGGGGCGGTACTGGTTGGAACTGGCTGACAACAATTTCGCTGTATTTGCAGCCTGGGCAACCGCTTTATGTGTTACTCTATGCGTCTGCAATCATCTTCTTCTGTTTCTTCTACACGGCGTTGGTTTTCAACCCGCGTGAAACAGCAGATAACCTGAAGAAGTCCGGTGCATTTGTACCAGGAATTCGTCCGGGAGAGCAAACGGCGAAGTATATCGATAAAGTAATGACCCGCCTGACTTTAGTCGGTGCGCTTTATATTACTTTTATCTGCCTGATCCCGGAGTTCATGCGTGATGCAATGAAAGTACCGTTCTACTTCGGTGGAACCTCGCTGCTGATCGTTGTTGTCGTGATTATGGACTTTATGGCTCAAGTGCAAACTCTGATGATGTCCAGTCAGTATGAGTCTGCATTGAAGAAGGCGAACCTGAAAGGCTATGGCCGCTAACAGGTCGCTCGAGAAGTTACGGAGAGTAAAAATGAAAGTTCGTGCTTCCGTCAAGAAATTATGCCGTAACTGCAAAATCGTTAAGCGTGATGGTGTCATCCGTGTGATTTGCAGTGCCGAGCCGAAGCATAAACAGCGCCAAGGCTGATTTTTTCGCATATTTTTCTTGCAAAGTTGGGTTGAGCTGGCTAGATTAGCCAGCCAATCTTTTGTATGTCTGTACGTTTCCATTTGAGTATCCTGAAAACGGGCTTTTCAGCATGGTGCGTACATATTAAATAGTAGGAGTGCATAGTGGCCCGTATAGCAGGCATTAACATTCCTGATCAGAAACACGCCGTAATCGCATTAACTTCGATCTACGGTGTCGGCAAAACTCGTTCAAAAGCCATTCTGGCTGCTGCGGGTATCGCTGAAGATGTTAAGATCAGTGAGCTGTCTGAAGAACAAATCGACACGCTGCGTGACGAAGTTGCCAAATTTGTCGTTGAAGGTGATCTGCGCCGTGAAGTTAGCATGAGCATCAAGCGCCTTATGGACCTTGGTTGCTATCGCGGTTTGCGTCATCGTCGTGGTCTCCCGGTTCGCGGTCAGCGTACCAAGACCAACGCACGTACCCGTAAGGGTCCGCGCAAACCGATCAAGAAATAATCGGGGTGATTGAATAATGGCAAAGGCACCAGTTCGTGCACGTAAGCGTGTAAGAAAACAAGTCTCTGACGGCGTGGCTCATATCCATGCTTCTTTTAACAACACCATCGTGACCATTACCGATCGTCAGGGTAACGCGCTTGGTTGGGCAACAGCCGGTGGTTCCGGTTTCCGTGGTTCTCGCAAATCTACTCCGTTCGCAGCTCAGGTTGCAGCAGAGCGTTGTGCAGAAGCCGTTAAAGAATACGGCATCAAGAATCTGGAAGTTATGGTCAAAGGTCCGGGTCCGGGTCGCGAATCTACCGTTCGTGCTCTGAACGCCGCTGGTTTCCGCATCACTAATATTACTGATGTGACTCCGATCCCTCATAACGGTTGTCGTCCGCCGAAGAAACGTCGCGTATAACGCTGCGTTTTCCAGGTTTGTTGGAGAAAGAAAATGGCAAGATATTTGGGTCCTAAGCTCAAGCTGAGCCGTCGTGAGGGCACCGACTTATTCCTTAAGTCTGGCGTTCGCGCGATCGATACCAAGTGTAAAATTGAACAAGCTCCTGGCCAGCACGGTGCGCGTAAACCGCGTCTGTCTGACTATGGTGTGCAGTTGCGTGAAAAGCAAAAAGTTCGCCGTATCTACGGTGTGCTGGAGCGTCAGTTCCGTAACTATTACAAAGAAGCAGCACGTCTGAAAGGCAACACCGGTGAAAACCTGTTGGCTCTGCTGGAAGGTCGTCTGGACAACGTAGTATACCGTATGGGCTTCGGCGCGACTCGTGCTGAATCACGTCAGCTGGTTAGCCATAAAGCTATCATGGTAAACGGTCGTGTTGTTAACATCGCTTCTTATCAGGTTAAAGCGAATGACGTTGTTAGCATTCGTGAGAAAGCGAAAAAGCAATCTCGCGTGAAAGCCGCTCTGGAGCTGGCTGAGCAGCGTGAAAAGCCAACCTGGCTGGAAGTTGATGCTGGCAAGATGGAAGGTACGTTTAAGCGTAAGCCTGAGCGTTCTGATCTGTCTGCGGACATTAACGAACACCTGATCGTCGAGCTTTACTCCAAGTAAAGCTTAGTACCAAAGAGAGGACACAATGCAGGGTTCTGTGACAGAGTTTCTAAAACCGCGCCTGGTAGATATCGAGCAAGTGAGTTCGACGCACGCCAAGGTGACCCTTGAGCCTTTAGAGCGTGGCTTTGGCCATACTCTGGGTAACGCACTGCGCCGTATTCTGCTCTCATCGATGCCGGGTTGCGCGGTGACCGAGGTTGAGATTGATGGTGTACTACATGAGTACAGCACCAAAGAAGGCGTTCAGGAAGATATCCTGGAAATCCTGCTCAACCTGAAAGGGCTGGCGGTGAGAGTTCAGGGTAAAGATGAAGTTATTCTTACCTTGAATAAATCTGGCATTGGCCCTGTGACTGCAGCCGATATCACCCACGACGGTGATGTCGAAATCGTCAAGCCGCAGCACGTGATCTGCCACCTGACCGATGAGAACGCGTCTATTAGCATGCGTATCAAAGTTCAGCGCGGTCGTGGTTATGTGCCGGCTTCTACCCGAATTCATTCGGAAGAAGATGAGCGCCCAATCGGCCGTCTGCTGGTCGACGCATGTTACAGCCCTGTAGAGCGTATTGCCTACAATGTTGAAGCAGCGCGTGTAGAACAGCGTACCGACCTGGACAAGCTGGTCATCGAAATGGAAACCAACGGCACAATCGATCCTGAAGAGGCGATTCGTCGTGCGGCAACCATCCTGGCTGAACAACTGGAAGCTTTTGTTGACTTACGTGATGTACGTCAGCCAGAAGTGAAAGAAGAGAAACCAGAATTCGATCCGATCCTGCTGCGCCCTGTTGACGATCTGGAATTGACTGTCCGCTCTGCTAACTGCCTCAAGGCAGAAGCAATCCACTATATCGGTGATCTGGTACAGCGTACCGAGGTTGAGCTTCTTAAGACGCCTAACCTGGGTAAAAAATCTCTTACTGAGATTAAAGACGTGCTGGCTTCCCGTGGACTGTCTCTGGGTATGCGCCTGGAAAACTGGCCACCGGCAAGCATCGCTGACGAGTAACCGGATCGCAGGTTAAGGTTTTACTGAGAAGGATAAGGTCATGCGCCATCGTAAGAGTGGTCGTCAACTGAACCGCAACAGCAGCCATCGCCAGGCTATGTTCCGCAATATGGCAGGTTCACTGGTTCGTCATGAAATCATCAAGACGACCCTGCCGAAAGCGAAAGAGCTGCGTCGCGTAGTTGAGCCGCTGATTACTCTTGCCAAGACTGATAGCGTTGCTAATCGTCGTCTGGCATTCGCCCGTACTCGTGATAACGAGATCGTGGCAAAACTGTTTAACGAACTGGGCCCGCGTTTCGCGAGCCGTGCCGGTGGTTACACTCGCATTCTGAAGTGTGGTTTCCGTGCAGGCGACAACGCGCCGATGGCTTACATCGAGCTGGTTGATCGTTCTGAATCGAAAGCAGAAGCTGCTGCAGAGTAATCTGTAGTAACGTAAAAAAACCCGCTTCGGCGGGTTTTTTTATATCTACCAAACCTCCACTCTTCTAAAATAGCTGTACTGTTTTTGTTCATCCCCTGGAGAATGTCTATGTGGTTATTAGACCAGTGGGCAGAACGCCATATCAATGATGCCCAGCGCAAAGGTGAATTTGATAACCTGCGCGGACAGGGTAAGCCTTTACTGCTGGATGATGATTCCCACGTTCCTGCCGATCTGCGTGCCGGTTATCGTCTGCTTAAAAATGCGGGCTGTTTGCCACCGGAGCTGGAGCAGCGTAAAGAGGCCATCGCACTGGCAGATCTTTTGAAAACCGTTCAACGTGATAGTCCTGAACATCAGGAATTGAGTCGCCGCCTGGTATTACTTGAAGTGAAGCTACGTCAGGCCGGAGTTAATACTGATTTCCTGCATGGTAACTATGCTCAAAGGCTGCTGAATAAAATAACTGAGGAGTGATCGTGTATCGTATTGGAGAACTGGCAAAGCTGGCTGAAGTCACACCCGACACTATTCGCTACTATGAAAAGCAGCAGATGATGGAGCATGAAGTGCGCACGGAAGGAGGATTTCGTCTTTATAGCGAACAGGATCTTCAGCGACTGAAATTCATTCGTTATGGACGTCATCTGGGTTTTACTCTTGAATCGATCCGCGAGCTTTTGTCTATTCGCATCGATCCTGAGCATCATACTTGTCAGGAGTCGAAAAGCATTGTGCAGAATCGACTAACCGAAGTTGAAGCCCGTATTGAGGAACTGGAAACAATGCGCCGTTCGCTGCAAAGGCTGAATGATGCCTGCTGCGGTACCGCCCACAGCAGCGTTTATTGTTCTATTCTTGAGGCGCTCGAGCAGGGAGCTAGTGGAACCATGCGGGGCTGTTGATTTATCAGACGGGTGATATTACACTCACGCCGTTTTACTACAATCTGGAGAATTTATGAGTCGCTATCAGCACACCAAAGGGCAAATTAACGATAATGCGCTTGAAGCCTTACTGCACGATCCTTTATTCAGGCAGCGTGTAGAAAAGAATAAAAAGGGAAAAGGAAGTTTCCTGCGTAAAGCGAAGCACGGTAAAAAAGGTAACTGGGAGGCCAGTGGCAAACAAGCAAAGTGCTTTTTTACCACTGGCCTTCTGGCTTTTACGGCCTGTTAAGGACGACTATTTTGTTCTTTTAGCAGGTCACGAATTTCGGTAAGTAATACTTCTTCTTTCGACGGCGCTGGAGGAGCTTTGGGCTCTTCTTTCTTGCGGCGATGAAGTTTGTTAATCACCTTGATGGCCAGAAAAATGGCAAACGCCACAATAACAAAATCAAAAATATTCTGAATAAATATCCCGTAGTGCATTACTACTGCTGGCGTATCGCCAATAGCGGGCCTTAACGTTAGCGCAAACTGTTTGAAATCCACTCCACCAATCAGAAGCCCTAGCGGGGGCATAATAATATCTGCGACCAGCGACGATACGATTTTACCGAATGCGGCCCCGATAATCACACCAACTGCCAGATCGACCACATTTCCGCGCATTGCAAATTCACGGAACTCTTTAAAAAAGCTCATTTTTTTCTCCTTAATGCCTTCAGATAACACTAAGTTTAACAAATGTCTTCACAATTTCCATTTGCATTAACAATTTGACCGACGAAATATGCCATAGGAAATAAAGGGTTATACGAAAAATGAGTCAGGCACCACCAGGGTGCCTGCCAGTTATAAGAAGAAAGGACTGGGCTGGAAGAGACGCTCAACGTCGGTGATAAATTTTTTGTCGGTTAAGAACATGATGACATGATCTCCCTGCTCAATACGCAGGTTGTCATTAGCGATCATTACATCGGTACCACGGACCACCGCACCAATAATGGTTCCCGGCGGCAGTTTAATATCGTCGATAACCCGGCCCACCACGCGCGAAGTGCTTTCATCACCATGTGCCACGGCTTCGATTGCTTCGGCAACGCCACGACGTAGTGAAGAAACACCGACAATATCTGCTTTACGAACGTGGCTAAGCAGCGCTGAAATTGTGGCCTGCTGCGGGGAAATTGCAATGTCGATGACACTTCCCTGAACCAGATCGACATAGGCGCGCCGTTGGATCAGCACCATAACTTTTTTCGCGCCCATCCGTTTAGCCAGCATGGCGGACATAATATTTGCCTCGTCGTCGTTAGTGACGGCGATAAACAGATCAACCTGATCGATATGCTCTTCCGCCAGAAGCTCCTGATCTGAAGCGTCACCAAAAAAAACGATCGTGTTTTGCAGCTTTTCAGCCAGCTCTGCGGCACGTTGCTGATCGCGTTCGATCAGTTTAACGCTGTAATCTTTTTCCAGACGATGGGCCAGACCCGCACCGATATTGCCGCCGCCGACCAGCATGATGCGCTTATAGGGTTTTTCCAGTCGCTGTAATTCACTCATTACCGCGCGGATGTGCTGAGAAGCTGCGATGAAAAACACCTCATCACCGGCTTCGACAATAGTCGAGCCCTGAGGGCGAATCGGGCGGTCGTGACGGAAAATAGCCGCCACGCGGGTATCAATATGTGGCATATGTTCGCGCATGGTCGAAAGCGCGTTACCGACCAGCGGGCCGCCATAGTAGGCTTTTACCACGGCCAGGCTGACCATTCCTTCGGCGAAGTTGACTACCTGTAACGCTCCGGGGTACTCGATCAGGCGGTAGATGCTGTCGATCACCAGTTGCTCTGGGGCGATCAGGTGATCGATAGGGATGGCATCTGAATGAAAAAGTTTTTCGGCATCGCGGACATAATCTGGAGCACGGATACGGGCGATACGGTTTGGCGTGTTGAACAGGGAATAGGCGACCTGGCAGGCCACCATATTGGTTTCATCGGAACTGGTGACGGCGACCAGCATATCGGCGTCGTCTGCGCCGGCCTCGCGCAGCACGCGGGGATGAGAGCCATGCCCCTGCACGACGCGAAGATCGAACTTATCCTGCAATATCCGCAGGCGCTCGCCATTAGTATCGACAACGGTAATATCGTTATTTTCCCCGACCAGGTTCTCTGCCAGCGTACCGCCAACTTGTCCCGCACCCAGAATAATAATTTTCATCAGTCGCGACCCGTTATCTTCACTGTTTGATTAGCTTAGCGTAAAAGAAGCCATCACCTTCTTCCGCGCCCGGCAGATTTTGCAGACCCGGTTGTTCAGGTGTGCCGGTTATGCTGAGTTGTGCATCCGGCGTGCGTTTGAGGAAAGCTGCGATTTGCAGGCTATTTTCTTCTGGCAAAACTGAA
The DNA here is from genome assembly GCF_032071645.1 of Superficieibacter sp. Lineage (NCBI taxonomy): Bacteria > Pseudomonadati > Pseudomonadota > Gammaproteobacteria > Enterobacterales > Enterobacteriaceae > Superficieibacter > Superficieibacter sp. The sequence goes on along the minus strand of NZ_DAMAPU010000017.1, from coordinate 7,391 downwards.
CACGTGGCATAAACCAGCGTGCCGCCTTTTTTCAAATGCGGCCAGACAGCATCCAGAATTTCGGCCTGTAACTGGGCCAGTTCCGGGATATCTCGATCGCGACGTAGCCATTTGATATCGGGGTGGCGGCGAATCACGCCCGTGGCGGAGCAGGGGGCATCCAGCAGGATACGATCGAATTGCTGCTCGCCGCACCATTGTGCAGGGAAGCGTCCATCGCCCTGTTTAACTTCAGCCTTCATGCCGAGGCGTTTCAGGTTATCGTAAACCCGGGAAAGGCGCTGTTCATCGACATCAACCGCCAGTACGCGAGCTTCAGGGGCCACCTCAAGAATATGCGTTGTTTTTCCACCCGGTGCGGCACAAAGATCTAAAACAGACTCACCGTTTTGGGGGTCGAGAAACGTCATGCAGCGCTGCGCTGCAGCATCCTGGACCGTGACCTGGCCCTCTTCAAAACCCGGCAGGGCATGTACCGGCACCGGAGCGGCAAGACGCACGGCATCTGGATAATCAGAATGGGTAAAGCCTTGCATTCCGGCGTCTTCCAACTGCGCCAGCCAACTGTCGCGGGAGTGATGATTGCGGTTTACGCGCAGCCACATGGGGGGACGCTGATTATTCGCCTCGACAATTGCTTCCCACTGCGTCGGATAGGCTTTCTGCAGGCGCTTAAGCAACCACGCCGGATGTAAAAAACGGTTTTCGCTGCTGGCAAACTCGTTCAGCAATTCTTCCTGCTGACGCTGAAACTGGCGCAGCACACCGTTAATTAATCCCTTTAACTGCGGGCGTTTAATGACCACTGCCCCCTCAACCGTCTCAGCCAGCGCGGCATGAGGCGGAATACGGGTATGCAGCAATTGATAAAAACCAATCATGATTAAATAATGGACTGTACGTTGCTTACCGGTCATCGGGCGCGACATTAACTTATTGATCAACCAGTCCATTTGAGGCAGGGTGCGCAATACGCCAAAGCACAGTTCCTGAAGCAGCGCTTTATCTTTGTCTGATACTTTTTGCTGCAAGGCTGGCAGAACCTGAGTAAGAGACTGGCCCTGTTCGACTACTTGTTCAACGGCCTGTGCCGCCATGCTGCGTAAATTGAGTTGTTTTTTCATAACCGCAAAAATAAAAATGCCCGGTCACACCGGGCTTATTAATAAGTAATCGTCAGGCCAGACTATTGCCTGGGATAAACCATTCCCGACGCGAATTTAATAGATCCTGCGCGCTCATTGCTTTTTTACCAGCGGGCTGTAGCGACTCCAGATTCAGCACGCCATCTCGGGTCGCAACCTGAATACCCTGTTTGCCGGCGTCAATAATCGTGCCAGGCGTCGCGCTACTTTGCCGGTCAATCACTGAAGCCTTCCAGACCTTAACCGGCTGGTCTTCGATCAGCAGATAACTCATCGGCCATGGATTAAAAGCGCGGATGCAACGCTCAAGCTGAGCAGCAGACAGTGACCAGTCAATACGCGCCTCTTCTTTACTGAGTTTTTCCGCATAAGTGACAAGCGTTTCATCCTGCACTTCTGGCTTTGCATTACCGTTTGCCAACTGTTGCAGCGTCTCAATCAGACCATGAGGGCCGAGCTGGGCTAATTTGTCATACAGCGTGGCGCTGGTGTCTTCTGCTGTTATCGGACAGGCGAGTTTATAAAGCATATCACCCGTATCCAGGCCGACATCCATTTGCATGATCGTCACACCCGTTTCGTTATCGCCAGCCCAGAGTGAACGCTGAATAGGAGCCGCACCGCGCCAGCGTGGAAGCAGAGAGCCGTGAACATTGATGCATCCCAGACGGGGCATTTCCAGCACGACTTTTGGCAGGATCAGGCCATAGGCGACAACAACCATTACATCCGCCTGTAAATCAGCGACCAACTGCTGGTTTTCCTGTGGGCGTAGAGAAGAAGGCTGGTAAACCGGCAATCCTTTTTCTTCTGCCAGCACTTTCACCGGGCTGGGCATCAGTTTTTTACCGCGTCCTGCAGGACGATCGGGCTGGGTAAATACGCCAACCACCTGATGTTCAGATGACAGCAGCGCGTCGAGATGACGCGCTGCAAAGTCGGGCGTACCCGCGAAAATAATGCGAAGTGAATCTGACACGATATCCTTTATCCTTACGCCCGTGCGTTCATGCGATCCAGTTTTTCTACTTTCTGGCGGATGCGCTGCTGCTTCAGTGGCGACAGGTAATCAATAAACAGCTTGCCGACCAGATGGTCCATTTCGTGCTGTATACAGATAGCCAGCAGGCCGTCTGCTTCTAACTCAAAGCTTTTGCCGTCACGATCCAGCGCACGAATCTTAACTTTCTCGGCGCGAGGCACCAGTGCACGCTGTTCTGGAATAGACAGACAGCCTTCTTCAATACCCGTTTCGCCACTCTTTTCCAGTAGCTCCGGGTTGATGAGCACCAGACGACCATTACGATCTTCTGAAACATCAATCACGATAATACGTTGATGAATATCGACCTGAGTCGCGGCCAGACCAATACCCTCTTCGGCATACATCGTTTCGAACATATCATCAACGATGCGCTGAATATCTGCATTCACTTCTTTTACCGGTTCAGCGACTTTGCGAAGACGCTCGTCCGGAATATGTAACACGTGCAAAACCGCCATAGATTTCCAGAGTTGTGTTCAGGATTAAGAAAGATTATTACCTCTATTCTAGACAAATCCCCTGCTGATTGACAGCATCAGTGACCAATCGCAAGGATTGTCGGAAGTGCTTGTGGCAAGGGGAAAAGGATGACGCCTGTTGAGATTTGGTTACGCCTGATAAACATTCGCCAGTTTTATGGCGACAGAATGGTACGGCTTGCAGAATACCTGATTAAGCAGCCTTATATTGGGGACGAGCTTCTGCTGGCGGCTGGACTAACGTCGCGGCAAAAAAACGCGTTTATGGCACTCAAGCCAGAAGAGCTGGAGCGGAGTCTGGAATGGCTCGAACAGCCCTCGCATCATCTGATTCTTGCCAGTGACGCCCGCTATCCGGCACAGCTGCGCGCAGTAACCGACTATCCGGGCGCGCTTTTTGTTAATGGCGATCCGGCAAGCCTGAATAACCCACAGCTGGCAATCGTCGGTAGTCGCCACCACTCCTGGTATGGGCAGCATTGGGGAGAAACTTTCAGCAAAGGGCTTTCGGCCAGCGGGCTGACCATTACCAGTGGTCTTGCGCGAGGGATTGATGGTGTAGCGCACCGTGCAGCGCTTAACGTGAAGGGTAAAAGCGTGGCGGTGCTGGGCAATGGCTTATTCAGCGTCCATCCGCGTAGCCACACTTCACTTGCGGCGGCTATCGTTCACGGTGGCGGCGCCGTCATTTCGGAATTCCCACTTTCTGCGCCGCCGAGGCCGGAAAATTTTCCCCAGCGTAACCGTATTATCAGCGGGTTAAGTTTCGGCGTGCTGGTGGTTGAAGCGGCTATTCGCAGTGGTTCTCTTGTTACCGCACGGTGTGCATTAGAACAGGGCCGTGATGTTTTCGCACTGCCCGGACCGTTAGGTAATCCCGGCAGCGAAGGGCCACACTGGCTGATTAAGCAGGGCGCAACACTTGTGACCTCGCTTGAGGATATCCTTGAAAATTTGCAATTTGGGCAGCATTCATTGCCAGATGACGCAGAAATTACAATTTATTCACCAGAACAGGAAGTCGTGGCATTGCCATTTCCTGAGCTCCTGGCTAACGTAGGAGATGAGGTAACACCTGTTGACGTCGTCGCTGAACGTGCCGGCCAACCTGTGCCAGTGACAGTGGCTCAGCTACTTGAACTGGAGTTAGCAGGGTGGATCGCAGCTGTACCCGGCGGCTATGTCCGATTAAGGAGGGCAAGCCATGTTCGACGTACTAATGTATTTGTTTGAGACTTACATCCATAACGAAGCAGAGATGCGTGTGGACCAGGATAAACTAACGCGGGATCTTACCGACGCTGGTTTTGACCGTGAGGATATCTACAACGCACTGGTGTGGCTTGAAAAGCTGGCGGATTATCAGGAAGGTCTTGTCGAACCGATGCAGCTTGCTTCCGATCCACTCTCTGTGCGTATTTATACCGCAGAAGAATGCGAAAGACTGGATGCCAGTTGCCGGGGATTCCTGTTATTCCTGGAGCAGATTCAGGTGCTCAACCTCGATACGCGAGAAATGGTGATTGAGCGTGTGCTGGCGCTGGACACGGCCGAATTTGAACTGGACGATCTGAAGTGGGTAATTCTGATGGTTCTGTTCAATATTCCCGGCTGTGAAAATGCTTACCAGCAGATGGAAGAATTACTCTTTGAAGTGAATGAAGGTATGCTGCATTAATCTTTTTTGCAGCATCAAGAATAGTTATGGCCAAATCAGCACTTTTCACAGTGCGTAAAAACGAGCCCTGCCCACAGTGCGGGGCTGAACTTGTCATTCGGTCCGGGAAACACGGTCCGTTTCTCGGTTGTTCCCATTATCCAGAATGCGACTACGTCCGTCCCCTGAAAAGTCAGGCAGATGGACATATCGTCAAGGTTCTGGAGGGACAAACATGCCCAGCCTGCGGCGCTGTACTGGTACTGCGTCAGGGGCGCTTCGGCATGTTTATCGGCTGTAGCCGCTATCCCGAATGCGAACACACCGAACTAATCGACAAGCCAGACGATACGGCAATTACCTGCCCGCAATGTCAGACGGGGCACCTCGTTCAACGCCGATCTCGTTTTGGTAAAACCTTTCACTCCTGCGATCGCTATCCAGAGTGTCAGTTCGTTATTAATTTCAAACCTGTCGCGGGCGAATGTCCTGAATGTCATTACCCGCTATTAATAGAAAAGAAAACCGCGCAGGGTGTGAAGCTCTTTTGTGCGAGTAAACAATGTGGAAAGCCCGTCGCGGCGAAACAAAATAGTGAAGAATAACCTGCCTTCTAAGACCATTGCGGATGCGGTGGCCGAACTGAATAATCAACACGTCATCGCGTATCCAACCGAAGCCGTCTTTGGCGTTGGCTGCGATCCTGACAGTGAACTCGCGGTAAATCGCCTGTTAACGTTAAAGCAGCGTCCGGTAGAAAAAGGCTTAATCCTGATCGCCGCTAGCTTTGAGCAACTTCAGCCTTACATTGACGAAAGTCTTCTTAGCGCTGACCGGCGTGACGCTATTTTTGCGCGCTGGCCGGGGCCGGTGACGTTTGTCTTTCCGGCAAAAGCTACCATCCCGCGCTGGTTGACGGGGCGCTTTGATTCGCTGGCGGTGCGCGTGAGCGATCATCCACTGGTTGTGGAGCTATGTCAGGCCTACGGGAAACCGCTGGTATCCACCAGTGCTAATCTCACCGGGCTACCGCCATGCCGTACTACAGAAGAAGTCCGGGCACAGTTTGGTGCTGATTTCCCGATTGTCGAAGGGGAAACCGGCGGTCGCCTGAATCCATCCGAAATCCTTGATGCTCTGACGGGCAAACAGTTTCGACAGGGGTAATACTATGGAAACCTATGCGGTGTTTGGTCATCCGGTTGCGCACAGCAAATCTCCTTTTATTCATCAGCAGTTTGCTGAGCAACTGAAAATAGATCATCCGTACGGGCGCATTCTGGCTCCGCTTGATGGATTTGTGATGACGCTGGAGCAGTTTTTTGCCGCTGGCGGGAAGGGGGCCAATGTAACGGTGCCTTTCAAAGAGCAGGCGTTCGCGCGCGCAGATGAACTGACGGAACGAGCGGCTCTGGCCGGAGCGGTCAATACGCTTATGCGTCTGCAGGATGGCCGGTTGCTGGGCGACAATACCGACGGTATTGGGCTGTTAAGCGATCTGGAACGGCTAAAATTCATCAGGCCGGGCGCGCGCGTCCTGCTGATTGGCGCAGGCGGTGCTTCACGCGGGGTATTACTGCCTTTACTTTCTCTCGACTGCGCGGTGACGATTGTCAATCGAACCGTTGCTCGTGCTGAAGAACTGGCGAAGCTTTTCGCTCATACAGGCAGCGTCAACGCAATTGCGATGGACGAACTGGTTGGGCATGAATTCGATCTCATCATCAATGCCACGTCCAGCGGAATAACCGGCGATATTCCTGCTATTCCCGACTCTGTAGTTCATTCTTCAACCTACTACTACGATATGTTTTATCAGAAGGGAACTACGCCTTTTCTGACCTGGTGCAAGCAGCAGGGCGCGCAGCAGTGTGCAGACGGGCTAGGTATGCTGGTGGGGCAGGCAGCGCATGCGGTCCTGCTCTGGCATGGCGTTTTGCCGGAAGTAATCCCGGTCATTGAGAAACTTCGCCGGGAGCTGGCGGCGTGAATCAGGCGATCCAATTTCCTGACCGTGAAAGCTGGCATGAGGAAGCGCAGGCGCTGTGCTTTCCGGCGCTGGTTAACGGTATGCAGCTAACGTGCGCCATCAGAAGAGAGGTCCTGGCGCATCGTTTTGGTAACAATACGCCAGAGCAATGGCTGGTCGCTTTCCGTGACCAGCGCTGGGATCTTGAAGAAGAAGCCGAAGCGCTGATCCTGGCGCAGCAGGAAGACGATCACGGCTGGGTCTGGTTATCCTGATTCAGATATTCGTCTTTCCACTTTACGTAATTATTGGCGGAATAGCGTAGCCCTTCTATTTCCGCTTCTTTCAAAGGACGGATCTGTTTTACCGGGCTGCCAAGATACAGGTAGCCACTCTCCAGACGTTTATTCTGCGGTACCAGACTACCTGCGCCAATCATCACGTCATCTTCAATTACCGCGCCGTCGAGCAATATAGAGCCCATTCCCACCAGAACACGATGACCGATAGTGCAACCGTGCAGCATCACTTTATGGCCTACTGTAACGTCCTCTCCAATGATGAGAGGATTACCGTCCGGGTTATAAGAGGATTTGTGCGTCACATGTAAAACGCTGCCATCCTGAATATTACTTCGCGCACCAATCTCGACATAATTAACGTCACCACGAATCGCGACCAGCGGCCAGATACCGACATCATCGGCAATTCGCACGTCACCAATTACCACGCTGGTGGAATCGATCATCACGCGCTGGCCCACTTTTGGAAACAGATCTCTATAAGGACGTAAAACAACAGACATGATCACCTCTGACAAAACGCATTGTGATAATGACTTTGGGTGCTTTATTGCGCGGGAGCAAGCCTTTTGTACGGCAAAATTTGCGCAGATCGAGCAGGATCACAGCGAAAAGGCTGAAAAAGCAACAGTCGGAAAAAAAGATCGAAAAAAGGCTTGTGCTAAAAACTGGGATCCCTATAATGCGCCTCCGTTGAGACGACAATGTGAAACACTTCACAAGATGGTCGTAACAACACAGAGAAAAATCCTGAAAAACGGGGTTGACTCTGAAAGAGGAAAGCGTAATATACG
>NZ_DAMAPU010000016.1:69011-86031 GCF_032071645.1 Superficieibacter sp. | reverse complement strand
AATACCTGCCTGTCACGCAGGGGGTCGCGGGTTCGAGTCCCGTCCGTTCCGCCACCCTAATTAGGGGCGTAGTTCAATTGGTAGAGCACCGGTCTCCAAAACCGGGTGTTGGGAGTTCGAGTCTCTCCGCCCCTGCCAGAAAATTATCCTTTGCTTCGGCAAAGGATTTTTTTTGCCTGAAATTCAGTAAATTCCCTTTTCCCATCTGAACCCCTTCCCGCGTCCTTGCGGAAAAAGTCAGTTAGTTGATCGCCCCGGTTTCAAGGATCCCGCGTATTTGCGCCTGCTTATCACTGTTTTGCAGCCAGATGGCATACAGCGGACGCGTCAGCGTAGTACTGTCAGTAACCGCATGCAGGCCACCTTTCTCCTGCGCCCAGCTTACAGGCAGCCACGTGCAGCCATTTAGTGCACCGAGTTGCCGCCGGGCCAACTCCGCTGAACTGGTGGTAAGGACGGGAATATCATCGCTGGCAATCAGTCCCTGCTCATGCTGCTGGAAATCCGCCCCCCACTCCAGACGCAGATAATTAAGATCGGTCTTCAGGCGTGACGCCGAAGCGCAAAACAGTGCCAGCGTGAAATGGCCAAGCAACTGGCTGCTAAATTCATCCATCTTTGGCGCTTCGGTGGTGATCAGCAGATCCAGTTGCCGTTCGTGAAGTTGCTTGACCAGCGACTGCCGCTGGGCAATTCGAGCCTCAAATTGTAAACCGTCATGAGCCTGATAAAGACGGCTTAGCCAGTCCATCAACAGGCACTCCCATAACGAGGCGCTGGCCCCTATAGAAAACTCATTGTGGCGGGAGGTATTGGCGACTTCCTTACGGGCCGCCTGCCAGGTATTCATAAGCGTTTCGGCATAGGGCAGCAGTTTCTCACCCGCAGCCGTCAGGCGGATATTGTTACGATGGCGGGTAAAAAGATTCACTCCAAGCTGATTCTCAAGCTGACGAATACGAAAACTGACCGCAGACTGCGTCAGGTACAGCGCCTCAGCGGCACGACCAAAGTGGCGAGTTCTGCTCACTTCAAGAAAAGTTTTTAACAATTCCGTATCCACATCTTTCTCCGCAAAATTATTTGTCGTTATGATTTAAATGTTTTGTTTTACACTCTGTCAAGCGTAACTAATACTCCGCGCCATAAATAGCCCGGCCAGAAGAATTAGGAGCGTGTAGGATGGCGGAAAGCTTTACGACGACTAATCGATATTTCGACAACAAATATTACCCGCGTGGATTCTCTCGTCATGGTGATTTCACTATCAAAGAAGCACAACTGCTTGAGCGTCATGGTTATGCTTTTAACGAGCTGGATTTGGGTAAGCGTGAACCCGTAACTGAAGAAGAAATTCAATTCGTCGCGGTTTGCCGTGGTCAGCGCGAGCCGGTCACTGAAGCTGAACGTGTGTGGTCCAAGTACATGACGCGTATCAAGCGTCCCAAGCGTTTTCACACCCTGTCAGGCGGTAAGCCGCAGATGGAAGGTGCAGAAGACTACACCGAGTCAGACGATTAAAAATCAGGGGCGAAAGCCCCTTTTTTACGCCATCATCTTTTGCAGATGAATAAGCAGCCGGTCGATGGCCCGGTAGCCCAGCGCTTCCTGTAAATGACGACGCTCAAGCTGCTCACAGCGCTCAATATCTGCGATAGTACGAGCAACCTTAAGCAGGCGCTGCCAGGCGCGAATTGACAGCCCAAGATGCGTCAATGTCTGCTCCAGCCACAGCGCATCCTCCGCGCTGAGCTGGCAATAGTCTCGGATCTCACTTCCCTCAAGACGTGCATTGAGCTTGTTTTGCCTTGCAAACTGGCGTTCCTGAGCCTCCATGACATGTTGTCTGACGGTTTCACTACTCTCGCCTTGTTTAACCGGCTGGCTCAGTAGTCCGGGCGGTGGAAGAGGGATCTCCAGTGACAGATCAAAGCGATCGAGAAACGGGCCGGATAAGCGTCCCAAATAGCGCAGCGTCTGGTCAGGCGAGCAGCGGTTATGGTTGCCCTGATAATGACCGGTAGGGCTGGGATTCATCGCTGCTATTAACTGGAAGCGCGCAGGATAAGTAATTTTGGCTCTGGTACGCGAAATATGAATTTTTCCTGATTCTATTGGCTCGCGCAGAGCATCAAGCACGCGACGCTCAAACTCCGGCAGTTCATCAAGGAAAAGAATGCCGTTATGCGCCAGCGAGATCTCACCCGGCGCAGGAATGGCACCGCCTCCCACCATCGCCGTGAGCGACGCACTGTGATGCGGCGAGCGAAACGGCCTGCGCCGCCACTGTTTATGGATGCTACTGCCATTGACCAGGCTGAGGATTGCGGCACTCTCCAGCGCCTCCTGGTTGCTAAGCGGCGGTAAAATACCGTTCAGTCGACTGGCAAGCATCGTCTTGCCAGTGCCAGGCGGCCCGATAAACAATAAATTATGCCCTCCGGCAGCAGTGATCGCTAACGCCCGCTTGCCCTGCTCCTGACCAATCACATCACTCATATCCTCTGTTATAAGAGGCAATGAGCAATGCTCTGGCGGAGGAAGAGGAAGCGCCTGTTTTCCCTCAAGAAATGCGCAGACTTCCAGAAGATGAGTGGCAACAAAGCAGTCCTGACCGCCAATCAGCGCCACTTCTGCCGCATTTTCCTGCGCGACGATAATTTGCCGACCTGCTTTCAGCGCTTCCATTGCCGCCGATATCGCGCCAGGAACTCCGCGTAACGCTCCTGTAAGCGCCAGTTCGCCTACCAGTTCGTACTGGTCCAGCCGGGAAGGTTTAAGCTGCTCAGAGGCCGTCAGAAGCGCAATAGCAATTGGTAAATCGTATCGCCCGCCCTCTTTCGGAAGATCTGCCGGTGCCAGGTTGATAGTGATCTTCTTAGCCGGAAAGGTATAACCGCTGTTGAGGATTGCGCTGCGCACCCGATCGCGCGCCTCCTTGACGGTGGTTTCCGGCAGCCCGACCATCGTCAGCCCTGGCAGACCGTTACTAATATGGACCTCGACGGTAATAAGCGGTGCCATAACGCCAAGCGCGGCACGGGTATAGACAATTGATAGTGACATAGCCCCTCCTGCGACTGAGGCTAATCCCGTTACCGGAAGCTGTTAACCGGCGAATTGCAGATTTACGCACTGGATTCCGCAGTTTTTTTATCTGCATGCAACGTTACATTTTTTTCTGAATCCAACTGGCAAAATTGCTCGCCGCTAAAATCCAGCATAGTAACCTTAAGAAACTGAATTTTTTTCATTTCAATTTTTTCTTATAAAAAACAAAGATATTTTGCTAAAGCGTTAAGCTGATCGAAAATCATGCCATAAAAAAATGTTGTGTTTGCTCCACACTCTGTGATAACTCTTTAGGTATTCCTTCGAACAAGAAGCCAGAAAGTACAGAAAATGACAGCCCTTCTACGAGTGATTAGCCTGGTCGTGATTAGCGTGGTGGTGATTATTATCCCACCGTGCGGGGCTGCACTTGGACGAGGAAAGGCTTAAAAATCAAGCCTTAACGAACTAAGACCCCCGCACCGAAAGGTCCGGGGGTTTTTTTTGACCTTAAAAACAGAAATGAGGAGCAGACAATGACCAGTAGCATAAAATTCTGTTTCTCACGATCTACGGCGGGGAAGTAACTATGAATGGCGCACAATGGGTGGTACATGCGTTGCGGGCACAGGGAGTTCAGACCGTATTTGGTTATCCCGGTGGCGCAATTATGCCGGTTTACGATGCACTGTATGACGGCGGCCTTGAACATCTGTTGTGCCGTCACGAGCAGGGGGCGGCAATCGCGGCGATCGGCTATGCTCGTTCAACCGGTAAAACCGGCGTCTGTATCGCCACATCCGGGCCGGGTGCGACCAATCTGATCACCGGCCTCGCCGACGCGCTGTTAGATTCTGTTCCGGTCGTCGCGATCACCGGTCAGGTTTCTGCCCCGTTTATCGGTACGGATGCTTTTCAGGAAGTGGACGTCCTCGGTTTGTCGCTGGCCTGCACCAAACACAGCTTTCTGGTGCAGTCTCTGGAAGAACTGCCCCGCGTGATGGCGGAAGCATTCCAGGTGGCAAACTCAGGACGCCCTGGTCCGGTTCTGGTCGATATCCCGAAAGATATCCAGCTGGCCGTTGGCGAGCTGGAGCCGCATTTTTCCACCGTTGAAGGCGATGTCACCTTTCCTCGTGCAGAAGTAGAACAGGCCCGCCAGATGTTGGCGCAGGCGCAAAAGCCAGTGCTGTACGTGGGCGGCGGCGTGGGAATGGCCCAGGCGGTTCCGGCGCTGCGCGAGTTTACCGCCGTGACGCAAATACCCGTGGTCTGCACCCTGAAAGGGCTGGGCGCGGTTGAGGCGGAGTATCCGTTTTATCTCGGTATGCTCGGTATGCATGGCACCAAAGCCGCAAACTTTGCGGTGCAGCAGTGCGACCTGCTGATCGCCGTCGGTGCGCGTTTTGATGACCGCGTAACCGGCAAGCTGAACACCTTCGCCCCGCACGCCAAAGTCATCCATATGGATATCGACCCGGCAGAAATGAACAAACTGCGCCAGGTACACGTTGGTTTGCAGGGCGATCTCAATGCCCTGCTGCCTGCGTTGCAACAGCCATTAGCTATTGCTGACTGGTGCCACTACGCGGCCGATCTGCGCCGTGAGCACGCCTGGCGCTACGATCATCCCGGTAACGCTATTTACGCGCCGCTGCTGTTAAAACAACTCTCCGATCGTAAACCGCAGGATTGCGTGGTAACGACCGATGTCGGTCAGCATCAGATGTGGTCGGCACAACACATGACGTACACCCGCCCGGAAAATTTCATCACCTCCAGCGGCTTGGGAACGATGGGTTTTGGCCTGCCCGCCGCGGTAGGCGCGCAGGTGGCGCGACCCGAAGATACGGTTATCTGTATCTCCGGTGACGGCTCCTTCATGATGAATGTACAGGAGCTGGGCACCGTAAAACGCAAGCAGTTGCCGCTGAAAATCGTGCTGCTGGACAATCAGCGTTTAGGGATGGTTCGACAATGGCAGCAACTGTTTTTTCAGGAACGTTACAGCGAAACCACCCTGACCGATAACCCCGATTTCCTCATGCTGGCCAGCGCCTTCGGCATCCCCGGCCAGCACATCACCCGTAAAGACCAGGTTGAAGCGGCACTCGACGCCATGCTGAACAGCGAGGGGCCATACCTGCTTCATGTCTCAATCGACGAGCTTGAGAACGTCTGGCCGCTGGTGCCACCCGGTGCCAGTAACTCACAAATGCTGGAGAAATTATCATGATGCAACATCAGGTCAATGTGTCGGCTCGCTTCAACCCGGAAACGTTAGAGCGTGTTTTACGCGTGGTGCGCCACCGTGGCTTTCAGATTTGCGCCATGAATATGGAAACCGCGACTGATACACAGAATATAAATATTGAATTGACCGTTGCCAGCCCCCGGCCCGTCGAATTACTGTTTAGCCAGTTGAGCAAACTGGTAGACGTCGCGCGAGTCGATATCCAGCAACGAACAACATCATCACAACAGATCCGCGCCTGAGCGCAAAAGGAAAGAAAATGACGACGAAAAAAGCTGATTACATTTGGTTCAATGGCGAGATGGTTCCGTGGGGTGAAGCGAAGGTGCACGTCATGTCCCATGCGTTACACTACGGCACGTCCGTATTTGAAGGCATCCGCTGCTACGACTCGCACAAAGGGCCAGTAGTATTTCGCCATCGCGAACATATGCAGCGCCTGCGTGATTCAGCCAAAATCTATCGTTTCCCGGTCACGCAGAGCGTTGACGAGCTGATGGAAGCCTGCCGCACGGTGATCCGCAAAAACAATCTGACCAGCGCGTACATCCGTCCGCTGGTCTTTGTGGGTGACGTAGGCATGGGCGTAAACCCGCCGGACGGTTACAAAACTGACGTGATCATCGCCGCTTTCCCGTGGGGTGCCTACCTGGGCGCGGAAGCGCTGGAGCAGGGCATTGATGCGATGGTTTCTTCCTGGAACCGCGCTGCGCCGAACACTATTCCAACCGCAGCCAAAGCGGGCGGTAACTATCTCTCCTCGCTGCTGGTGGGAAGTGAAGCACGCCGTCATGGTTATCAGGAAGGCATCGCGCTGGACGTTAACGGCTATATTTCCGAAGGCGCGGGCGAAAACCTGTTCGAAGTGAAAGACGGCATTCTGTTCACGCCGCCGTTTACCTCTTCCGCACTGCCGGGCATCACCCGCGATGCGATTATCAAGCTGGCGAAAGATCTGGGTATCGAAGTGCGCGAGCAGGTACTGTCACGCGAATCGCTGTACCTGGCTGATGAAGTCTTTATGTCCGGTACTGCCGCAGAAATCACCCCGGTGCGCAGCGTTGACGGCATTCAGGTAGGCGAAGGTCGTTGCGGCCCGCTCACCAAACGTATTCAGCAAGCCTTCTTTGGCCTCTTTACCGGTGAAACCGAAGATAAATGGGGTTGGTTGGATCAGGTTAATCAATAAACATAAATTTGGGACGGCACGCACCGTCCCATTGATTCGTCAGACGGGAGTAAACAAAGCATGCCTAAGTATCGTTCAGCCACCACCACCCACGGCCGTAATATGGCCGGAGCCCGTGCGCTGTGGCGCGCCACCGGAATGACCGACGCCGATTTCGGTAAGCCGATTATCGCGGTCGTCAACTCCTTCACCCAGTTCGTGCCGGGACACGTTCACCTGCGCGATCTCGGCAAGCTGGTTGCTGAACAAATCGAGGCATCAGGCGGCGTGGCGAAAGAGTTCAACACCATTGCGGTAGATGACGGCATCGCGATGGGCCACGGAGGTATGCTTTATTCACTGCCATCGCGCGAACTGATCGCGGATTCCGTGGAATATATGGTCAATGCGCACTGTGCGGACGCGATGGTCTGCATCTCCAACTGCGACAAAATCACCCCAGGGATGTTAATGGCCTCTCTGCGCCTGAACATTCCGGTGATCTTCGTTTCCGGCGGCCCGATGGAAGCCGGAAAAACCAAACTCTCCGACCAGATCATCAAACTCGATCTGGTTGATGCCATGATCCAGGGCGCGGACCCGAAAGTCTCCGACGACCAAAGCGATCAGGTTGAACGTTCCGCCTGTCCGACCTGCGGTTCCTGTTCCGGCATGTTCACCGCCAACTCGATGAACTGCCTGACCGAAGCGCTGGGCCTGTCGCAGCCGGGCAACGGCTCGTTGCTGGCCACCCACGCTGACCGTAAACAGCTGTTCCTCAATGCCGGTAAGCGCATCGTGGAACTGACCAGGCGTTATTACGAGCAGGATGACGAAAGCGCTCTGCCGCGTAACATCGCCAGTAAAGCCGCATTTGAAAACGCGATGACGCTGGACATCGCGATGGGCGGCTCGACCAACACCGTGCTGCATCTGCTGGCATCAGCGCAGGAAGCTGAAATCGACTTCACCATGAGCGATATCGATAAGCTCTCCCGCAAGGTGCCGCAGCTGTGTAAAGTCGCGCCAAGCACACAGAAATACCATATGGAAGATGTGCATCGCGCGGGCGGCGTGATCGGTATTCTGGGCGAACTGGATCGCGCGGGGCTGCTGAACCGCGAGGTGAAAAATATTCTGGGCCTGACGCTGCCGCAAACCATCGAACGGTATGACGTGGTTGTGACCCAGGACGAAGCGGTGAAAAAAATGTACCGCGCCGGACCGGCAGGCATCCGTACCACGAAAGCCTTTTCGCAGGAGTGCCGCTGGGATTCACTCGACGACGACCGCGCCGAAGGCTGCATCCGCTCGCTGGAGCACGCCTACAGTCAGGACGGTGGTCTGGCGGTGCTGTACGGCAACTTTGCGGAAAACGGCTGCATCGTGAAAACGGCGGGCGTGGACGATAGCATCCTGAAATTCACCGGCCCGGCAAAAGTTTACGAAAGCCAGGACGACGCCGTAGAAGCGATCCTCGGCGGTAAAGTGGTTGCCGGTGACGTCGTGGTGATCCGCTATGAAGGGCCGAAAGGCGGGCCGGGAATGCAGGAAATGCTTTACCCGACCACCTTCCTGAAGTCTATGGGCCTCGGCAAAGCCTGTGCGTTAATCACCGACGGACGCTTCTCCGGCGGTACCTCCGGCCTTTCCATCGGCCACGTTTCCCCGGAAGCGGCCAGCGGCGGTAACATCGCGCTGATTGAAGACGGCGATATGATTGCCATCGACATCCCTAATCGCGGCATTCAGTTGCAGCTGAGCGATGCGGAAATTGCCGCGCGTCGCGAAACGCAGGAAGCGCGTGGCGATAAAGCCTGGACGCCGAAAGATCGCCAGCGTCAGGTCTCCTTCGCCCTGCGCGCTTATGCGAGCCTGGCGACCAGCGCCGATAAAGGCGCAGTGCGCGATAAATCGAAACTGGGGGGTTAACGATGGCGGATTCACAGCCTCTCTCCGCCGCTCCCGAAGGGGCGGAGTATCTCCGCGCGGTGCTGCGTGCGCCGGTGTACGAAGCGGTGCAGGTCACGCCGCTACAAAAAATGGAAAAACTCTCTTCGCGCCTCGACAACGTGATTCTGGTCAAGCGCGAGGATCGCCAGCCGGTGCACAGCTTCAAGCTGCGCGGAGCCTACGCGATGATGGCCGGGCTGACCGACGCGCAAAAAGCGTGCGGCGTGATCACCGCCTCGGCGGGCAATCACGCGCAGGGCGTGGCGTTTTCCTCCGCGCGTTTAGGGCTGAAAGCGCTGATTGTCATGCCGGTCGCCACTGCTGATATCAAAGTGGATGCGGTGCGCAGCTTTGGCGGCGAAGTGTTGCTCCACGGGGCGAACTTCGACGAGGCAAAAGCGAAAGCCATTGAGCTTTCACAACAGCAGGGCTTTACCTGGGTGCCGCCGTTCGATCACCCGATGGTCATCGCCGGACAGGGCACCGTCGCGCTGGAACTGCTGCAACAGGACGCCCATCTTGACCGCGTATTTGTGCCGGTGGGCGGCGGCGGACTGGCGGCGGGCGTGGCGGTGCTGATCAAACAACTGATGCCGCAAATCAAAGTCATCGCCGTCGAAGCCGAAGATTCCGCCTGCCTGAAAGCTGCGCTGGAAGCCGGACATCCGGTGGATCTGCCGCGCGTCGGGCTGTTCGCTGAAGGGGTGGCGGTGAAACGCATCGGTGATGAAACTTTCCGCCTGTGTCAGGAATATCTCGACGATATCATCACCGTCGACAGCGACGCGATTTGTGCGGCAATGAAAGATCTGTTCGAAGACGTGCGCGCGGTGGCGGAACCTTCCGGCGCGCTGGCGCTGGCGGGGATGAAAAAATACATCACCCGGCACAATATTCGCGGCGAGCGCCTGGCGCACGTTCTCTCCGGCGCAAACGTCAACTTTCACGGCCTGCGCTACGTTTCTGAACGCTGCGAGCTGGGCGAACAGCGCGAAGCATTGCTGGCGGTGACCATCCCGGAAGAGAAGGGCAGCTTCCTGAAATTCTGCCAGCTGCTCGGCGGGCGTTCAGTCACGGAATTCAACTACCGCTTTGCTGATGCCAGCAACGCCTGCATTTTTGTCGGCGTGCGCTTGAGCCGTGGGCTGGACGAGCGCCGGGAGATCCTGCAACTGCTCAATGACGGCGGTTACAGCGTGGTCGATCTCTCCGACGACGAAATGGCGAAGCTGCACGTGCGCTATATGGTCGGTGGACGCCCGTCAAAACCACTTCAGGAGCGGCTGTTTAGCTTTGAATTCCCGGAATCGCCGGGCGCGCTGCTGAAATTCCTGCACACTCTTGGCACGCACTGGAATATTTCGCTGTTCCACTATCGCAGCCACGGCACTGATTACGGCCGCGTACTTGCCGCGTTCGAACTGGGCAATCACGAACCCGATTTCGAAACGCGACTGAAAGAGCTGGGCTACGAATGTCATGATGAAACGCATAATCCGGCGTTCAAATTCTTTCTGGCCTGGTAATCTGATCCCCCGTCTGTATCTGGCGGGGGATGGATAGTGATTACGACGTTGTACCCGGACTGAAGTACTTATTAAAGGCGCTTGCCTGAAGAAGCATAAAAGAGGAAGTATTTTGTAAGGGCACAGACAATGACAAGAGAACAGAATAAACAGATGTCAGCTCGCTTTCACGGATTTGCCCAGGAAGGACTCGATTTCCTCCAGCAGGTGCGGATTGAAAACGATAAAACGTGGTTCGACGAGCATCGTTTTATTTACGATCGCAGCCTGCTAGCCCCGTTTCGCGCGCTGGTGGAAGCGCTGGCTCCCGTCATGCTTGAACTCGACCCGCTGCTGGAAACCCGCCCCGCAATTGGCAAAACCCTGTCGCGCATTCACCGCGACACGCGCTTCTCCCACGACAAAACCCGCTATCGCAGCCGCATGTGGCTGACCTTCAAACGGTCGGCAAAAAACTGGACCGACGCGCCGGTATACTTTTTTGAAATCAGCCCCGATACCCTGCGCTACGGCCTGGGTTACTACAGTGCCAGCAAAGCGACGATGGATCTGTTTCGCCACACCTTAAAGCAGCGCCCGACGCAGTTTCTGGAAGTGGCGGAATGCTGCCGGGCACCGTTTGAGCTGGTGGGCGAAAGCTATAAACGCCTGCTGGTGAAAGATCTCGATCCCGCTATCTCCACCTGGTATCACCGCAAAACCTTCGCCGTAATGGTGACGGATACCGGCGTAGAAAAGCTGTTTGATGCCGGTCTGGTAAATTTACTGGCAGACGGCTTCCGCCAGCTGGAGCCGCTGTACCAGTGGCTGATGAAAGTGGAAACCATGAAGCAGATTGATCCGGCGGATTTGTAATCGTTAATCGCTGTTGTCTTTTTGAGTAGTATTATGATCTGACACAATGACTCATGCCCGTATCCTCTCTCTATTTACCGACGTTTGCCAGAGCCTGTAGACCTGCACAAAGCCACTTCTGATGCGCTGCTGACGCCGCCCGCTGGATTTTACGGACGTATTCTTTCAACGAACCGGAAAGTAATGCCCAGACTCATTTTTGTTGATAAAGAGCACGCTCTGGTACGACGAACCTCCACTGGTATTCGACTACCGAGCTGCTCAAAAACGGTGCGGTATCCGTCAATAAAAAAACCGGCCTCCGTACAGGAGGCCGTTTGCTGTGGGAAAACACCGGTTATTTCATCACCGTATCCTGCACGTACTTATCCAGCGCCTCCGACTCATAAAAGGTCATACACTGCGCCAGCACGTTATTGGCGTTTTTTGCGCTTTCAGGATGCAACGACATCGTCAGCTTGTCGAAATCCTTCGTCTCTTTATCGACAAACTTAAGAAAGTCCTCCCATACACCCGCGTTGCCTAAGGCATAGCTTTCGACCATAAACGAGGCATCGTGAGACGAGGCGGAAAACCCTTCTGCTGGCGTCCGGTCCTTATAATTAGCTTGCAGGCACTGCTTCAGCGCCAGATGTTTCACATCCTGAACGGTAACGCCTTTTGGCTTCGCCTGGGCGGTGACGCTGACCGCCATCACCAGGGATAACAGCAAAATCTTCACACGCATTGATCTCTCCTTAACCCTGAACAATTTTCCAGAACGCTTCAACCAACGGCTCGTGCAGCCGCTTTTTCTGTACGCAAACGCCCAGCTCGAACGGCGTTTTTTCATCACTGCGCTCCAGAATCATCACCCGGTTACGTACCGGTTCGGGACTGTTTTCCAGCACTACTTCCGGGATCAGCGCCACGCCGCAGCCGAGCGCCACCATCGAAACCATGGCTTCATGCCCGCCGACGGTCGCATAAATGGACGGATTACTGATTTTGTGGCGGCGGAACCACAGTTCAATGCGGCGGCGCACCGGACCCTGATCGGCCATGATAAACGGCACCGTTGACCAGTCGGGCGTATCGGCAGACACCTGGCTACGCACCGGGCAGGGCAGCGCCGGGGCAATCAGCACCACCGCCAGATTTTCCAGAATAGCGAAGGCGACCGCGCCGGGCAACGTTTCCGGTTTTCCGGCAATGGCCAGATCCGCTTCGCCTGCCACCACTTTCTCCATCGCATCGGCAGCGTCGCCAGTGGTGAGTTTAATTTCTACAGAAGGATGCTCCGCACGAAAGCGGTCGAGGATCGGCGGCAGATGGCTGTAGGCCGCCGTGACCGAGCAAAACAGGCGCAGCTCGCCAGAAAGTGACGGCCCTTTCTGGTCCATCATGTGGCGCAGTTGCTGATACTGCAACAGCGTTTGCTGAGCAAAGACGCGTAGCTCCTCGCCCGCGTCGGTCAGCGTGACGGTGCGATTGTCGCGTATAAATAACGGCTGACCGAGATCGTCTTCCAGCCGCTGGATTTGGCGGGAAAGCGTAGAGGGGCTGACGTGCATCGCCCGCGCACTGCGGCCAAAATGACGGCTATCCGCCAGATGTAGAAAGGTTTTTAGATCGCGTAAATCCACAGGTCAGGCTCCCGTTCGCTATGTTGCATAAATTGCAACGTGACGTTGTGAATATATCAATTTTCGCAATAATTATCCTGTCATATAGTAAGTCCATACTCGCAAAAGCGACCAGAACAATAAGCAACACAACATCACGGGGTTCACCATGGCTAACTACTTTAATACACTGAATCTGCGCCAGCAGCTGGCGCAACTGGGCAAATGTCGCTTTATGGGCCGCGACGAATTTGCTGATGGCGCAAGCTACCTTCAGGGTAAGAAAGTGGTCATCGTCGGCTGCGGCGCGCAGGGCCTGAACCAGGGTCTGAACATGCGCGATTCCGGGCTGGATATTGCCTACGCGCTGCGTAAAGAAGCGATTGCCGAAAAACGCGCGTCATGGCGTAAAGCGACCGAAAACGGTTTTAAAGTCGGCACCTATGAAGAACTGATCCCGCAGGCCGATCTGGTGGTTAACCTGACGCCGGATAAACAGCACTCTGACGTGGTGCGCACCGTACAGCCGCTGATGAAAGACGGCGCGGCGCTGGGCTACTCGCATGGTTTTAACATCGTTGAAGTCGGCGAGCAGATCCGTAAAGACATCACCGTCGTGATGGTTGCGCCGAAATGCCCCGGCACCGAAGTGCGTGAAGAGTATAAACGTGGTTTTGGTGTGCCGACGCTTATCGCCGTGCACCCGGAAAACGATCCGAAAGGCGAAGGCATGGCGATTGCCAAGGCATGGGCGGCAGCGACCGGCGGCCATCGTGCTGGCGTGCTGGAATCCTCCTTCGTGGCGGAAGTGAAATCTGACCTGATGGGTGAACAAACCATCCTGTGCGGTATGTTACAGGCTGGCTCGTTGCTGTGCTTCGACAAGCTGGTGGAAGAGGGCACCGATCCGGCGTATGCGGAAAAACTGATCCAGTTCGGCTGGGAAACCATCACCGAAGCGCTGAAACAGGGCGGCATCACGCTGATGCTGGACCGTCTCTCTAACCCGGCGAAAGTGCGTGCTTACGCGCTGTCTGAACAACTGAAAGAGATCATGGCTCCGCTGTTCCAGAAACATATGGACGACATCATCTCCGGCGAGTTCTCCTCCGGCATGATGGCTGACTGGGCCAACGACGATAAAAAACTGCTGACCTGGCGTGAAGAAACCGGCAAAACCGCGTTTGAAACCGCGCCGCAGTATGAAGGAAAAATCAGCGAGCAGGAGTACTTCGACAAAGGCGTACTGATGATCGCGATGGTGAAAGCGGGCGTTGAACTGGCGTTTGAAACGATGGTGGATTCCGGCATCATCGAAGAGTCCGCCTACTACGAATCGCTGCACGAGCTGCCGCTGATTGCTAACACCATCGCCCGTAAGCGTTTGTATGAAATGAACGTGGTTATCTCTGACACTGCCGAATACGGTAACTACCTGTTCTCCTACGCCTGCGTGCCGCTACTGAAAGAGTTTATGACCACCCTGCAACCGGGCGATCTGGGCAAAGCGGCAGAAGGCGCGACGGTTGATAATGCGCAGCTGCGCGACGTTAACGAAGCCGTTCGCGGTCATGCGATTGAAAAAGTCGGTAAAAAGTTGCGTGGCTATATGACGGATATGAAGCGCATCGCCGTCGCGGGCTAAACATGTGCCGGGTAGTGCTCATGCTTACCCGACCAGCATAATACGTAGCTGTTATCTGACAAATAAACCCGGTGCTGATATACACCGGGTTTATTATTAGTTGCGGTACAGCACTTTAATGATGTGGTAGCCGAACTGTGTGTGCAGCGGGCCGGTTGGCTCCAGCACCGGGCAGGAGAAAACCACTTTATCAAACGCCGGAACCATCTGGCCCTGACGGAACTCGCCTAAGTGACCGCCTTTCTTGCCTGACGGACAGGTAGAGTGTTTTTTCGCCAGCTTCTCGAAGTCGCCGCCGTTTTTAATCTGATCCAGAAGATCTAAAGCCAGTTTCTCTTCTTTAACAAGGATATGCATTGCTGCCGCTGTTTTTGCCATGATCGTGCCTTGAGTGGTGTAGATAACGCTCGCTATACTACCACGCACTTTTTCCTCCCTCCCGACTTTCATTGAGTGATACCTATGCGTTTAAACCCCGGACAACAACAAGCCGTCGAATTTGTCACCGGACCTTGCCTGGTGCTGGCGGGTGCTGGCTCCGGCAAAACCCGCGTCATCACCAATAAAATCGCCCATCTGATCCGTGGCTGCGGCTATCAGGCGCGGCATATCGCGGCGGTGACGTTTACCAATAAAGCGGCGCGCGAGATGAAAGAGCGTGTGGCGCAGACGCTGGGACGCAAAGAGGCGCGCGGGCTGATGATCTCCACTTTCCATACGCTGGGGCTGGAGGTCATCAAGCGCGAGTACGCTGCGCTTGGGATGAAATCCAATTTCTCGTTGTTTGACGATACCGATCAGGTCGCGCTGCTTAAGGAACTCAGCGAAGGGCTGATTGAAGACGATAAGGTAGTGCTACAGCAGCTGATCTCGACGATCTCCAACTGGAAAAACGATCTGCTGACGCCCGCCCAGGCCGCTGCGCAGGCCATCGGCGAGCGGGATCGCCTCTTCGCCCACTGCTACGGGCTGTACGATGCGCACATGAAAGCCTGCAACGTGCTGGATTTCGACGACCTGATCCTGCTGCCGACGCTGCTGCTTCAGCGCAATGAAGAGGTCCGCGAGCGCTGGCAGAACAAAATCCGCTACCTGCTGGTGGATGAATACCAGGATACCAACACCAGCCAGTATGAACTGGTGAAGCTACTGGTGGGCAACCGCGCGCGTTTTACGGTGGTGGGCGACGACGACCAGTCGATCTATTCCTGGCGCGGCGCCCGTCCGCAGAACCTGGTGCTGCTAAGCCAGGATTTCCCGGCGCTTCAGGTGGTTAAGCTGGAGCAGAACTACCGTTCCTCCGGGCGCATTCTGAAGGCGGCCAACATTCTGATCGCCAATAACCCGCACGTTTTTGAAAAGCGTCTGTTTTCCGAACTGGGTTATGGGACGGAGCTGAAAGTCCTTAGCGCGAATAATGAAGAGCATGAAGCCGAGCGCGTGACTGGCGAGCTCATCGCCCATCACTTCGTCAATAAAACCGAATATAAAGACTACGCGATTTTATATCGCGGCAACCACCAGTCGCGGGTGTTTGAAAAATTCCTGATGCAAAACCGCATTCCGTACAAAATCTCTGGCGGCACCTCGTTTTTCTCGCGCCCGGAAATTAAGGATCTGCTGGCCTATCTGCGGGTGCTGACTAACCCCGACGACGATAGCGCATTCCTGCGGATCGTGAATACGCCGAAGCGCGAAATCGGCTCGGCCACGCTGAAAAAGCTGGGCGAGTGGGCGAACGGGCGCAATAAAAGTCTGTTCACCGCCAGTTTTGATATGGGGCTGACGCAGACCTTAAGCGGGCGCGGCTATGAATCACTCACTCGCTTCACTCATTGGCTGGGGGAAGTGCAGCGGCTGGCCGAGCGCGAGCCGGTCGCCGCCGTGCGCGATCTGATCCACGGGATTGATTACGAATCCTGGCTGTATGAAACGTCGCCCAGCCCGAAAGCGGCGGAAATGCGCATGAAAAACGTTAATCAGCTTTTTAGCTGGATGACGGAAATGCTGGAAGGCAGTGAAATTGACGATCCGATGACCCTCACCCAGGTAGTGACGCGCTTTACCCTGCGCGACATGATGGAGCGCGGCGAGAGCGAAGAAGATCTCGATCAGGTGCAGCTTATGACCCTGCACGCCTCAAAAGGTCTGGAGTTCCCGTATGTGTTTCTGGTCGGCATGGAAGAAGGGTTGTTGCCGCATCAGAGCAGCATTGACGAAGATAACGTGGATGAAGAGCGCCGTCTGGCCTATGTAGGCATTACCAGAGCGCAGAAGGAGCTGATCTTCACGCTGTGCAAAGAGCGCCGTCAGTACGGCGAACTGGTACGCCCGGAGCCGAGCCGTTTTTTACTGGAGCTACCGCAGGATGATTTGCTCTGGGAGCAGGAGCGCAAGGTGGTGACCGCAGAGGAGCGGATGCAGAAAGGGCAAAGCCATCTCGCCAGTCTTAAGGCGATGATGGCGGCGGCAAAAAAATAACCCGGACTCTCTGAAGCCGGGATGCCCGGCTGGGGGAAAACTTCTCCCTCTCCCTAACCCTCTCCCGCAAGGAGAGGGAACCGTCCGGGGTCGTGGTGACGTCTGGTGTCGGTTTTTTGCCGCGTACAACGAAGTTCAGCGTTAAGCCCGGTGCCGTTTTTCTCCCTCTCCCAAAGGGCAAACGGCTGGTGCGGGTACAGAGCCGCCCCTCTCCCTAACCCTCTCCCGCAGGGAGAGGGGACCGTCCGGGGCTGTGGCGACGTCTGGTGTCGGTTTTTTGCCGCGTACAACGAAGCTCAGCGTTAAGCCCGGTGCCGCTTTTCTCCCTCTCCCTGAAGGCTAACGGCTGGTGCGGGTACAGAGCCGCCCCTCTCCCACAGGGAGAGGGAACCGTCCGGGGTCGTGGTGACGTCTGGTGTCGGTTTTTTGCCGCGTACAACGAAGTTCAGCGTTAAGCCCGGTGCCGCTTTTCTCCCTCTCCCT